>NZ_FPAQ01000035.1 GCF_900116405.1 Halomonas saccharevitans
ATCCAGCCCATCGCCCGCTGCATGACCAAGGTGCGCAGCTGACTGGCCAACGAGTGGCGGATACGCAGCGGGTGGCGTCGATCGACCAGATTGTCTTCGAGCGCCTCGATCACGCCACTGTTGTCGAGGGTTTCACGCAGCAGGAGAGCGCCGCTGTCGCTGGTGGTGCGGTGGCCGCTCAGCTCGACACGGACAGAGCCGTTGCACGAGGGCGACCAGGTCGTTAGGGTTTCACCCATGGCGAGTGGTCCTCTTGAATCGTGTTCTGGCAGGAACATCTTGATTCTACAAGAGAAAACCACTCGCCATCTTCGTTTTCAGGACGCCCTCATGAATAAGCCGGGTTAATGGAAAAATCACGCCCTTGGTTGCTCATCTCATCCGTTCCCCTCCGCCAGCAATCTCAGAACCAACAGCACTCCCTGCCTCCCCATTACTTTCGATGTGATCGACGATGCCGTTGGCAAAGCGAGACCAGCAGCCGGACCTGTTCGTGGTAGCGAGCTTCAATCGGCATGCAGGAACGCCTCCGGCACCGTCACGTGATATTCCCTGTCCAGCTTGCCGCCCTGGCAGAGCTGCCGCTTGCCTTTGCCGAGGTCCAGTCGACGTGGTTCCAGGCGACCGTACCAGGCATGCCCGGCGTGGCGAGCCAGCACCAGGAAGGCACGCTTCGTTCTCACCGAACGGCACCCCTCCAGCAATGCCTGCAGCCGGCGCGGGCGCAGCGTGTTAAGCCCGCCGAAGGTGTCCACCAGCTCACTGCTGAACAGCAGCGCATTCGGCGTCACGGCGATCCACTCCAGGGCCGCTCGCTCGGGGGTCGATACCTGCAAGCTGAAGGCCCTGCCATCCGGCGCGTAGTCCGTGAAGCTACCGGGAAGCTGCACTGGCAGGCCCTTTTCCGAGTGAAGCACCATCCGCCCTGCCCACTCGGCATCACTCAACCACCGAGGCAGCCGAACGGCTTCCTTGCCATACAGGTGCGTTGTGCTCTCCCCCATGGGCAGATAGTGGGCAAAGCCATGCAGTGCGAGGGCCGTCTGGCCACCCGGCCAAAGCGGTGGTAAGCCCGTGTCGTCGCTCGCCTGCAGGGCGAAAACAGCGCTCTCCCAGGTAAGAGGCTCCCCCGCTTGGCAGTAGGCGCCGTACCCCACGCGTTGCAGCCAGCCACTGCTGGCCAGCTTACGCGCCTGATCCGAGGTGACGCCGTGTGACGCCAGCCAGGCGGTCGTCACGACGGCGCCATACGGGATCTTGTGCAGCAGCTGGGTTATTTTCACGTCAAACAGCGGCCTTAAATTCCGTCTTCAGAGTGAAGAATAAACCACGCTGGTTTATCTTCAAGCACAAAACCGCCATTCAATGCCGTTTTTAGCTTAGAATTTAAACCAAAGGCTGAGTCTCAGGCCCTGCTTGAGCCCGAATTCAGTGGGGGGAAGTTTGAGGGACGAAGCCAGGCAGAGAAGGCCGCTGCAGAGGACAAAGCGGCCACACATCACGTCAATACTGATGGTGCGTGTACTTTTTTGCGCTTCCCTTCACCTGGTCGGCGGGATATTTCTCTGCATTCTTCTCCACCTTCGCCCAGCATGCAGCTTCGATATCCACGTCCAGCTTGCCCGCCAGCCGGATCAGATAGAGCTGAACATCGGCAATTTCGTCGCGCACGGCGGCCAGTTGCTGCTCATCTAGCTCCTTGGACTGCGCCTCGGTCAGCCACTGGAAGCACTCCTGCAGCTCAGCTGCCTCCACCGTCAGCGCCATGGACAGATTCTTGGGCGAGTGGAACTGGTCCCAGTCGCGCTCGGTGGCGAACTGGTCCATGGCGTCGCTAAGCTGCTTGAACGGGTCTGACATCTAGGGCTCACCTGGTTCTGCGGTATCGGATAGCGGTGAGCATGCCTGCTCTGCCGCTCGCTATCTAGCCTACATCGGCATAGGCGGCGATCCGGCCGCCCGCTTGCTCACAGCACGGAGAGGAATTCGCCGATGACCTTCAGATCCCCAAGCTCGTCCTCGAGCACGATGTCCTTGTAGCCAAAGGCGTTGGTCTGGGGCTTCAGCACGATGCGCTGGTTCACAAACTCGCCGTACTCCTCGACCTTCTCGCTCTGATATAGCTTGATAGTGAAGCTGCCGCCGTGGTCCGGGTCCTCGATGGCGCGATGCTGCACCACGACAACCTTGCCTTGCCGTGTGCCGCCAGGGTTGGCACGGAACAGGCACCAAGCGCCGTTGGGGATGCGCCGGTTCATCGACTCCCCCACCACCCGGCTGACGAACAGGTCGGGGCTTACTCGCATGAAGTCCGGCAGCTCGACCCAGTGCTCGGCGTCGGCGATCTGAATCTCGCTGAACTCGCCGGCGGCGATGCTCAGGTCGTACACGGGCACATGGCGCTCGAACGGCGCGGCCTGATCACGCGTCACGATGGGAAGGTGCAAACCATCCAGCGTCTCGGCCTCTTCAGCCAGATCGGTATGCTCGGTGGCTGCCTGCGCACGAGCGAAGGCCGCGAAGTACTCACGGGTCTCGGGGTCCGTGGTATAGACGTAACAACCCTTCTGGCCCCGCGTCATCAGCGTGCGATAGGTGTTCTTGATGATCTGGTCCGCCAGGGCACGGGCATGCTCGGGCTGCTCCTTGAGCATCTTCTTGTAGCCATGCACCGAGCGATCCTGCCCCGCCCGCTTGGCCGCGTCCGTCACCACGCGGCCGTCACGAATCACGAAGTCGTCGCCGATGATGACGCCGACGTAGTCGAATTCGAGCCCCTGGCAGGTATGGATGCAGCCGATCTGCTCTGCTGATCCATCGGCGATCGCCCACAGCATGCCGTCGTCATCGAGGTTCCACTGGGCGGCGAAGCCATGTTCGGGAAACACGATGTCCATGGCCTGCTTGTCCTTCTTGCTCGCCCAAGGCCAGCAGTAGCCCGCCACCATGCGCGCCTTGTTGGCCTTGCGGTTCTTTTCGAGAATCGCCTGGCGCATGGCGCTAGGGTCATCGAACACTTGGAAGTCGTAGTCGATGTCCTCCAGGTC
This sequence comes from Halomonas saccharevitans, assembly GCF_900116405.1. Classification (GTDB taxonomy): domain Bacteria; phylum Pseudomonadota; class Gammaproteobacteria; order Pseudomonadales; family Halomonadaceae; genus Halomonas; species Halomonas saccharevitans. The sequence goes on from NZ_FPAQ01000035.1 coordinate 3,048, forward strand.
GGTGTTGGCCGTGGTGCGAATCTGAAGGGCGTGATCGAGCCAGGCCAGATAGCCATCCGAGCCGTTGCAGCGAAACTGCGACGCCAGCTCGAGCTCGTGGACATCGGCGCCGCCCTCGGCCGCCCGCCGCCGGATCTCCTCGACCGTGCCCACGTCCTTCAGCGTCACACGCTGCGCCTCATCGATGAAGAAGATAGAGAAGCGTGACGCGGCGATCACCTCCTTGATCTGGCTCTCGCCCAGGTTCTGATACATGCCCGACTTCTCGTTCAGCCGGTGCGCCTCGTCGACGATCAGGGCATGGAAGGTATCCGGCTCGGCACTGACGTAGCTGCCCGAGCCCTTGAACAGGTTGTCGATGTGGGTCTTCTTGCGCGTCCCGGTCAGCTTCTTCTTGAAGACCTCACGAGGGGCCGAGTTGCGCGAGACGTACTGCGTCATCATCTCGCGCTTCGTCAGCTCCACCAGCAGGTTGATGGCCACCACCGACTTGCCGGTACCTGGCCCGCCCTTGACGATCAGGCACTGCTTGCTCCCGCTGGCCGCGCGATGCGCAAGATCGATGGCGGTTTCATAGACCAGCTTCTGGTCGTCGATCATCAAAAACTCGGCGTTGCCTTGCATCATCGAGGCCAGGGCATCCGCCAGGTTCTTGCTCGGCTTGATCACACCGTGCTCGATGCGATACATGATGTTGTTGCTGTCGCCGTACTTTATGTGCTGGCTCAGAAACGCCGACAATTTCAAGGCATCCTGCGAGATGAAGACCGGCGCACGGCGCGTGTGGTGCTCGTAGAAGGGATCATTGATGGCGTGCCCCTGCTTCATGTTGTGCAGGTAGGCGCAAGGCACAAGGCGGATCGCCTCGGAGCGTACCGTCTCATTGTAGTCCTCGATCAGCGCGCCATAGGACCACGCCTGATACGACGGATGGTTGGTCTCACGCACGCCGCCGCCCAGCTGGGTGCGCACGATGGCATCCTTCTTCGTCACCTCGACGGACTGCCACTGTTTCAGTTCCACGATGACCGCCGCATCGTCCCGCTGGTGGTTCTTGCCGGTCAGGATGAAGTCCACACGGCGATTGGTCAGCGGAATGTTGTACTCGATGGCCACTCCCGCCGACGCGGGAATCGCTTCGTCCAGCAGCGCGCTCATCATGAAGCGCAGGGAGTTCTCCCAGGACGTCACCTCGCTGCGCGGCGAGTTGCGGTTCAGTCTGCGTGCCACCTCGTTCTCGATGGCGTCGGTGATGACGTTGGCGCGAACATCGTCGATGAACTGCTGCTTGGTGGCGTTGTAGACCAGCATTCCCGAAAAATCCCTTTATAAACAAATTTTTATAAAAGCCCAGGCACGCTTTCAGAAAATTATGAAAGTTATCGCCACGCCATGATATCAACTTAAGCTCATATTAGAGCCACAGTAGGCTACGGGAGCCCTCTGAGTCATCAGTGCCAAAGACCGACGACTGTCCTGGCATTCCTTCCCCAATGATTCATCGAGCGAGACAGCGTTAGAGCAGGACCTCTTCCCGGGCGACAGCGTGACGCTCGCGGTACACTCAAACTTTAGGATGAGCTCATTGAATGGACGCCTCCGGATCACTAAGGTGATTTAGTATACGAGATGCTACCTGCGGGCAGTTGCCCACCACTGGAACTCCGACACCATGGCCACGATCATTCCCTCGCTCACCACCGTCGCCCGCATGACGCGTGGAGAGCGCCGCTTTGGTCGTCGGCTGGAGAGCCTGCTGGAGGAGGACTACCTCGTCTGGTACGACATTCCGCTGGGGCGTCGACGCCGCTACCCCGACTTCATCATTCTGCATCCGGCGCGCGGTCTGCTGTTCCTCGAGGTCAAGGACTGGAAGATCGAGACCCTCCGCTCGATCACCCCGGACAGCGTCGTGATCGATACCCAGGAGGGACGCAAGACGGTCAGTAACCCGCTGGCGCAGGCTCGTCAGTGCGCCTTCGCCGCCATCGATCAGTTGAAGCGTGACCCTCAGCTCACTCAGTCCGATGCTCGCTACCAGGGCAAGCTCTGCTTTCCCTACGGGCACGGCGTGGTGCTGCCCAACATCACGCGTAAGCAGTGGGATCAAGTCGTTCCGGAGGCCGAGCAGGAAACGCTGCTGCCGGCACAGCGCGTCATCTGCAAGGATGAGATGCAAACAACAACCGACCCGGAAGCCTTCCAGCAGCGGCTCTGGGACATGTTCGAGTATCGGTTTGGTGAGAAGCTCAGCGTTCCGCAGATCGACCGGATTCGCTGGCAGCTGTTCCCGGAAGTACGCATCGATGCGCCTACGCAAGATCTCTTCGATGACGATGCCAGCGAGGAGGACGCGTCATCCGAGCCTCTCGTTCCCGACATCGTGCGCGTCATGGACCTGCACCAGGAACAGCTGGCGAGAAGCATGGGCGATGGCCATCGGGTCATCCATGGCGTCGCCGGCTCCGGCAAGACCCTGATCCTCGGCTACCGCTGTCTGCACCTGGCGCGCGCCATCAGCAAGCCGATCCTGGTGCTGTGCTTCTACATCACCCTGGCGGCGCGCCTGCGCAGCTTCATCGCCGAAAAGGGGCTCACAGAGACGGTCAAGGTGCACCATTTCCATGAGTGGTGCGGCCTGCAGCTGGAGACTTACCACGTCGACACGCTGCCGGGAAACCGGCCCGTCTGGGAGCGTCAGGTGGAAAGCGTCATCCAGGCCGTCGATGCGGCACGCATTCCCCGGGCGCAGTACGGGGCGGTGATGATCGACGAGGGCCACGACTTCGAGCAGGCATGGCTCAAGCTGGTGGTGCAGATGATCGATCCGGACACCAACTCGCTGCTGCTGCTCTACGACGATGCTCAGTCCATCTACCAGAAGAGTTCGCTCAAGTTTCCGCTCTCCTCGGCCGGGGTGCAGGCGCGTGGACGCACCACGATTCTCAAGCTGAACTATCGCAATACCCGGGAAATTCTCTCCTTTGCCTACGATTTCGCCCGGGATTTCCTGGAGGCCCAGGACGCCGACGAGGACCATATTCCGCTGATCGCCCCGGAAGTCGCCGGGGTGAGCGGACCCAAGCCCGCCTTTCGATGCTTCAGCAGCGCCCATGATGAGGCACGTTACCTGGTGCGCTGCATCCAGACATGGCGTGACGAGGGCAGCGAGTTGAACAGTATCGCGGTGGTGTATACCGGCAATGCTCAGGGACGATTCTTTCACGAGGTCCTGCGGGAAGCCGGCATACCCAATCGATGCCTTCAGCAATCCGCAGACAAGCGCCGTTACGATCCACACGCCGATGAGGTAGTGCTGTTAAGCCGTCAGAGCAGCAAGGGGTTGGAGTTCGACACCGTGCTGCTGTGTGGGCTCGGGGCGTTGAGCAACGACGAGGAACAACAATTCCAGGAAGCGCGTCTGCTCTACGTCGGCATGACCCGCGCCCGACGTCGCCTGCTGGTGACCAGCTGCCAGGCGAACTGGTACACACGGCGGCTGACGGAGCTCGCCTCGGCCTGACGGAAGCCGTCAGATTCGGCCCGACATCGAGCGTGTAGACAGGTACAGTCGAGTACAGCGGAGGGAAGGGGAAAACGTGCTGTAACTCGTTGATATTTGGTGGGCCCAGTAGGACTTGAACCTACGACCAAGGGATTATGAGTCCCCTGCTCTAACCAACTGAGCTATAGGCCCTATCAGAAGCGCCGAACGGCGCGGCCGTATGATAGCGAAAGCCGATGGGCGAGGCCAGCGCCGCGGCGCCGGCGGCCTCCCCCAACGCGTGGTTCAGGCGTTGATAACGGTCAGGATGGTGTAGGGGGCCTCGCAGGCGTGACGCTCGTCACGCTCGTCCACGCTGCCGAGCCCCAGGTGGCGGTCGTTGTCGTAGGCGACGAACAGGCGGTCGTGATCGAGCACGGCCAGACCCTCGGCCTTGTGCTCGAACTCCAGCGGGTCGCCCTGCGGGGTGGTCACCAGCCGCGGGGTCTCACCGGCGCGGAACTCCTCGAGGCTCAGCTCCCAGAGATAGCCGCCGATCTGCTCTTCCCCATCCTGCTCGGTCTCGAAGCTGGTCAGCAGGTAGAGCCGGGCGTGGTAGGGGTCGTACTCGAGGCTCGAGAGCCCGCACTCGAAGCGCACGCCCTCGTGATGGCCCGGGTCGAAGGCGAAGAACTCGCGCATCTCGTCGAGGAACTCGAGGTTGCCGCTCTCGCTGATCTGGTAGTGCGCGCCCACCACGCGACTGACGTAGGCGAAGTCGTCATGGGCGTTGCCCTGCTCGCGGATGCCGAACAGCAGCAGGCCGTCGCCGCGCTCGCCGGGAATCGCCGCGAGCCCCTCGATCTTGTAGTAGGGAAAACCGATGGCGCCGCTGAGCTTGCCGCGCAACTCCAGCGAGCCCTCCACTCCGTCGCGGGGATCGGGATCAACCACCTGCACCTTGTCGGGCTCGCCCAGCGGCCAAATCAGCAGGTGGTTGTAGTCGTTGAGCGCGTGGCTCTCGTCGTCGATGCGATCGAAGCCGGTGGTGGCCAGCACATGGCGGCCATCGGCGGTGAGGGCGAAATCCTCGTACTTCTCGGCCTGCTTGATCAGCGGCTGAGTGTAGTAGTCGAGGCGGGTGTCGTCGGGGCCCTGATCGTCGATCGGCAGGGCGAAGCAGGCGGAGCGCGCCTCGCCGGGAATCGGCTTGTCGCTGGCCATCAGCAGCCGCTTGCCGTCGAAGGCCACCGCCGAGACCTCGGCGTTCACCAGCCTGCCCTTTTCATCCCGAAGGCCTGCGGGAAAACAGTGAATGGTGCCCTGCTGCCGAATGCTCGCCTTGACCATGAGCACGCCTCCTCTCGTGAATATGTTCCTCACCCTAATGGGCCAAGGCCCACCGCGATAGGGCGCGAGCCGTAACAGTCCGTTACCGCACGGCAGTGAACCCGCACGGCTTCACACCGTACAAAGGGGGTACGGCGTGACGGCACGCCGCAGAACCTGGCTAAGCTACTCAGTGGACCCGTAGCCACGGGCCTGACGCCAGGTTCCTGCCGACGGGAGCCTGATGCGAACCGCCTGCGAAAGAAGCCTGTACAAGGAGAGATCACATGATTCACGGAAAGCCCCTGCATCACGCCATCCATAGCGCCACCCTCGGCGCCCTGCTCGCCGGCAGCCTCGCGCTGTCCGCCGGTGCCATGGCCGCGCCCCAGGGCCTCTACTCCGCCGACGAGCTGATGGATGCCGATGTCTATTCCACCGCCGGCACCGCGCAGATCGGCGAGGTCGAGGACATCCTGCTCGACAACGACATGACGGTGCGCGCCCTGGTCGTCGATACCGGCAGCCTGCTCGATCTCAAGGGTAACCAGCAATTCGTGGTCGAGGCCGGCAAGTTCACCGTCGAGACCCACAACGGCAACAGCCTCGAAGAGATCGAGTATCAGGTGAACGTCGACCTGAGCGAGGCGGAACTGGTTCAGCAGCCGGCCTACACCAATGACTGGTGGCAGAACGCCCGCCAGGGCGCCCAGCAGGCCTGGGAGAACACCAAGGAGGGCGCCGCCAGCGCCTGGGAAAGCACCCAGGAGGGTGCGTCACGCGCCCTGGATCGCATCGGCCAGGCGCTGGAGAATGTCGGCGAGAAGACCCAGGACGCCGCCAACCAGTAATCACACCCCTGCCTCGCCGGAGCGCAGCAAGGCAGTAAGAAAGACGGGCCCGATCTTGGATCGGGCCCGTCTTATTGATGATACCCCCGCCCCGCTGTTGCACGATCCGCAACTCGACGTTTCATGAGAAAGGGCATCAAATGAGGATCATTCTTCATTAGAATTCCTTGCCATTGATAATCACTATCATTCAAGGAGTCCCATGCCCTCTCTCGCCCCCCATGCCCTGTCCCGCGCCGTGGCGCTGGCCGCCGCCTCCACCGCCCTGCCGGCCCTGGCTCAGGAAGCCGTCGACCTCGACAGTCTCGTGGTGACCGCCGCGGGCTTCGAGCAGGCCATGAGCGAGGCGCCGGCCAGCATCTCGGTGATCTCCCGCGAGGAGCTGGAGCAGAAGCGCGTGACGAGCCTCGCCGACGCGCTGCGCGGCGTGGAGGGGGTCGATGTGGGCGGCCAGGTCGGCAAGACCGGCGGGCGCAACATTCGCATTCGCGGCCTGCCCAGCGACTACACCCTGATCCTGATCGACGGCCGCCGCCAGAATACCGCCGGCAGCGTCACCCCCAACGGCTTCGGCGAGACCGCCACCAGCTTCTTTCCGCCGGTGTCGAGCATCGAGCGCATCGAGGTGATCCGCGGACCGATGTCGACCCTCTACGGCTCCGACGCCATGGGCGGCGTGATCAACATCATCACCCGCAAGGTCGGCCGCGAATGGGGCGGCTCGGTAGAGGCCGAGACCACGCTCAACGAGCACGACGAGTATGGCGACAGCCGCGCCACCAGCCTCTACGCCAGCGGGCCGCTGATCGAGGACACCCTGGGCCTGCAGGTGCGCGGGCGTTTCCATGACCGCGACGCCTCGCACCTGACCTACACCGAGGCGGATGGCACCGAGGTGCCGGTCAGCCAGCGCGGCCCAAGCCCGGTGGAAGGCGACGTCTACAGCCTGGGCGCCAGGCTCAGCCTGACCCCGAACGCGGATAACGACCTGTGGCTCGATGCCGAGACCAGCCGCCAGCGCTACAACAACGATGAGGGACAACTCGGGACGCTGGACACCCCTGAAAACGGCATCAAAGGCTACTCCGATGAACTGCGTTTCGAGCGGAACCAGCTGACCCTCGGTCATACTGGGCGCTTCGATGCAGGAACCTGGGAATCCAGCCTGATGCACAATGTGACCGAGACGGAAGGCCGCACCATTCCGGATGTTACCGAAACCAACAGCGACGGTGACGTAACGGCATACTACGGCTTCGGCGAGATACATCCGACGCTGCCTCATCGGCCGCGGATTGGCTCCGAACGTGAGCTGGAGACGACGAATACGGTTCTGGACAGCAAGTTCGTGATGCCGCTGGGCGATCACGTCACGACCGTCGGCGGCCAGTGGATGGATTCCGAGCTGACCGATGGCCTGGCCACCGAGGAGTTCGCCCAGACCACCTGGGCGCTGTTCGCCGAGGACGAGTGGTGGTTCACCGACGACTGGGGGCTGACCCTGGGCGGGCGCTACGACCACCACGACGCCTTCGGCAGCCAGTTCAGCCCGCGCGGCTACCTGGTGTGGAACGCCACGCAGCAGTGGACGCTCAAGGGCGGTATCAGCCGCGGCTACAAGACGCCTACGCTCAACGACCTGCACGCCGGCATCAACGGCGTGACCGGCCAGGGCACCGTGCTGACCATCGGCAATCCCGGCCTGGAGCCGGAGACCAGCACCAGCAGCGAACTCTCCGCCCAGTTCGACAACGGCGACGGTTTCATGGCAAGCGCCACCCTCTTCCATACCCGCTTCGACGACAAGATCGCCGCCGGGCCGGATCTCGCGGTGAGCGGCGACCCGCTGATACCGGATGGCACCTACGCCCAGGACATCAACGTCGACGAGGCCGAGACCCAGGGCATCGAGCTGGCGACCCGCCTACAGCTGGCACCGGCCTGGCACCTGAGCGCCAACTACACCTATACCGACAGCGAGCAGAAGAGCGGCGAGCAGGCCGGCGAACCGCTGACCGACACCCCGGAGCACACCGTCAACGCCACGCTGCGCTGGCAGGCAAGCGACAGGCTCAGCACCTGGCTCTCAGGCGAGTATCGCAGCGAGCGCTATCGCAACCGCGAGCGGGTGCGCGGCGCCGCCTCCTTCGCCGACCTGGGCGACTTCGAGGCCTACGCGCTCTTCCACCTCGGGGGCAGCTATGCCCTGTCGAACAACGTGACGCTCAGCGCCACCGTCTACAACCTGCTCGACAAGGACTTCGTCGACTACCGCGCCTACGACGGCGGCAGCAAGTACGGCAACGCCTACGCCAACAGCGAGGAGGGCCGTCGGCTGTGGCTCTCGGCGCGCTACGCGTTCTGAGCCGGGGTGAGCCACGCCTCGTCGCCCCGCACGCATCGCCCCGGCCTCCGCCGGGGCGGTGCGTTAACGAGATAAAATACCATCGGTTAATTATTTTCATCTAGCCATCCAGCTGGCACACTACGCACTCGCTTCCCCATCTGTCTTTCCCGCCCCTCCTTCCGCCATGGCCGCCGACATGCCCGATTTCGATGAACTGACCGCCTTCGACGACGTCATGGAGACGGGCAGCCTGACCCGCAGCGCCCAGGCGCTGGGCGTGGCCAAGTCGACCCTGAGCCGGCGCATCAGCCAGCTGGAGACGCACCTCGGCCAGCCGCTGCTGCGCCGCCAGGCCAACCGGCTGATTCCCACCGAGGCGGGGCTTTTGTTCCACGACTACTGCCGCGACATGCTGGCGCTGGCCACGCGCAGCCGCGAGGCCCTGAACGAGCTCTCCGAGTCGATCAGCGGCCGCATCAGCCTGGAGGTCCACGGCGCCCTGGCGCGCTGCTGGCTGGCCCCGATCATCGATGCCTTCCTGGCGCGCCACCCGGATGTGGAGCTGTCCCTGCACGCGCGGGAGGTCGCGCCCCAGGTTCCCGACAGCCACCGCCTGCATGTCTGGCTGGGCCCCGTGCCGCCCTCGGAGCTCAAGGCAGAACCGCTCGGGCACCTGACCCGCGGCCTCTACGCCCACCCGGACTACCTGGCTCGCCACGGCGTGCCGCCTCACCCGCAGGCGCTCGCGCCACACGCCTGGATCGATCTGCTGGGCCACAGCCGACGCGGGCTCACGCTGCACCACGCCGAACAGGGCAGCGTGCACGTTCGCCCGCCGCGCTCGCGGCTGAGCGTCGATCTGACGCTGCTGCACGTCGATGCCATCGCCCGCGGGCGGGGCATCGGCCTGCTGCCCCACTGGCTGGCCGAGCAGCGCGAGGCTCACCACCCCGGCGAGCTGGTGCCCTGCCTGCCCGACTGGCAGGCGGCGCCGCTGCCGGTCACCCTGCTCTCGGCCTATGGCCACCAGCCGCGGCGGGTCGCCACCCTGCTCGAGGTCCTGCGCCAGGCGGTCCCCGAGGCCTGGCACGCCCCCACCCCGGCGAACTGAGCCACCCGGCAGCGCTGAACGCGATCCGTTCTGGCTGTTCTTCGACAGTGCGGTCTACGCTCACAGGGCTGGCGTTTCGATCCTTGACCCTGCGAGTCGCACGCGTCGTCGGCGTCGCCGCAGGGCCTCTATTCTCATGCGGTGCTCGAGCCCTGCGTGACGACCGATCGCGACGTCGCGCCGCCTTTTCATGAAGCGCAGGGCACTGCCCGGGTGTGCGCCGAGTCAGCCTTTGCTAGGATGGCCGCCCTTCATTAGCTTGCTATCTTTAACGGCCGGCTGTCACGACCATCCCTCACCACGACCTTCGGCGCGTCAGGAGCAGACATGGGCCTTCAGGAAATCGCCCTGGGCGGCATCTATCTCTCTCCCCTGCTGGCCTATGCCCTGCTGGGATTGCTGGTCGCGCTGATCCTGCGGGCGCTGCTGTACCGGCTGCCGGGCACTTCACGCCCGTGGTTCGAGGCCTGGTTCGATACCGCCCTGTTCGTGATCTGCACCGCGGCCATCGCCTACCTCGCCGCCTTTACCGACGGAACGCTCTGATATGCGCACCCTGCTTCGCAGCCTCGTGACCCTGGCCGTCGTGGCCGCGGCCATCGCCGCCGGCCTGTGGCTATGGCACTACTACCTGTATACCCCCTGGACCCGGGACGGCCGCGTGCGGGCCGAGGTGATCACCATCGCCCCGGACGTCGCCGGGCGCGTCGACACCCTGGCGATCACCGACAACCAGCGTGTCGAGGCGGGCGATACGCTGTTTGCCATCGACCCGACTCGCTATCGGGCGGCCGTGGCGACCCACCAGGCGGTGGTGGAACAGCGCCAGGCAGAGCTCGAGCTGAGCCGACACGAGGCCTCGCGACGCAACCGCTTGACCCGGCAGGCCATCAGCGCCGAGAGCCAGGAGTCGTCGCGCATCGACAGCCGCGTGGCCGCCGCCTCCCTGGCCCAGGCGCAGGCTGAGCTCGAGCGCGCCCGCATCGACCTGGCGCGCACCACGGTCAGGGCCCCCGCCGCGGGCCACGTGCTCAACCTGCAGCTGGCCGAGGGCAACTACGTCAACGCCGGCTCGCCGGTGATGGCGCTGGTCAAGGCCGACTCGTTCTACGTCACCGGCTATTTCGAAGAGACCAAGATCGACACGATCCGCGTGGGCGAGCCCGCCCGCATCACGCTGATGAGTGGGAATACCGAGCTTACCGGGCGTGTCGACAGCATCGGTCGCGCCATCGCCGACACCAACACCGATCCCAACGCCCAGCTGCTGCCGCGGGTGCAGCCCAGCTTCAGCTGGGTGCGCCTCGCCCAGCGCATTCCGGTGCGCATCGCCCTCGATGACATCCCCGAGGGCATCACCCTGAGCGCCGGCATGACGGCCACGGTGCACATCCTCGAGCCCGCGGAGTAGGCGCGCATGTCGCCCTGGTTCGAGGCCTACCTGACGCCGTCCGCGGCGTCGCTCAAGTTCGCTACCAAGGCGAGCCTGGCGATGCTGATGGCGCTCTATCTGGCGCTGTGGTTCGACCTGGAGCGACCCTATTGGGCGCTGATCTCGGCCGCCTTCCTGCAGATTCGCCCGATGAGCGGCATGGTGATCGAGAAGGGCCTGAGCCAGCTCGGCGGCACCCTGGTCGGCTGCCTGGCGGGCGTGGCGATCATGGCGCTGTTCGGCCAGGCCCCGTTGCCGGCGCTGACCCTGCTGACCCTGTGGATCATGTCCTGCACCTACGCGAGCTCGCTGCATCGCGGCAATGCCGCCTACGGCTGCATCATGGGCGCCGTCACCGCGATGCTGATCGTGGTGATCGGCGCCAGCCGGCCCGACGGCATCTTCGCCATCGCCGTGGCCCGGCTGTCGGAACTGGCTCTGGGGGCGCTCTGCGCCACCCTGGTCAGCTCGCTGCTGTGGCCCATTCGGGTTCGCGACCATCTGGCCGAGCAGGCCGATCGCGTCGTCAATCAGGCCTTCCTGCATGGGGCCCAGCGCCTCGCGAGCAGCGCCGATCTCGGTGCGCTGCAGGAGAGCCTGACCGCCAGCCTAGAGCCGCTGACCCAGCTCGAGGCGGATAGCCAGGCCGCCTGCTTCGAGGGCCCGGAAGGCCCCGGCCGTCTTCGCGCCAGCCACGTGCTGACCCGACGCACGCTGCACCTGGTGGCGAGGCTCCACGCCCTGCAGCAGCTCCTCAAGCATGCGGGCACACGGCTGGACCCGCGGCTGCACCAGCTGGCTGCCGACCTTGCCGACGGCTTTCATGATGCGGCCAAGGAGTCGGGCGTGGCCCAGGCGCGCCGCCGCCTGCAGGCGCTGCGCCGACGGGCGATGGTCGAAGAGGAAGTGATAGAGGATGGAGTGGTCGAAGCAGGAGATATTGGCGAGGGAGAGACCGGCGAAGACGAAGCCGCCTCGCCGCTTGAGCGGCGCGTCATGCACGGCCTGCGCGAAGTCCTTGGCCATGCCCTGGTCATGCTCGATGCCCGCGAAGCGATCGCCCACCCCATCGACCGGCGCCTGCGCGCCGCGCCCCTGGCCTGGCATCGCGATCGGCTGGCCGCCGCGCTGAATGCCCTGCGCGCCGGGCTCGTGTTTCTGACCCTCGCCTCCTTCTGGATCGCCACCGGCTGGGACAACGGCCAGGTGGCCATGCTGATGGGCACCCTGGGCTCGGCCTTCTTCGCCAGCCGCGACGACCCCGCCGCCGCGGCGTTGACGTTCGCCAAGGGCATGCTGGCGGCGGTGCCCTGCGCCTTCCTGTTCGGTCATGTGCTGCTGGCCCAGGCCAGCGGCTTCCCCCTGCTGGCGCTACTCCTGCTGCCCCCGCTGTTCCTGGGCCTGCTCGGCGCCGCCGACCCGCGGCTGATGGGCTACTGCCTCGCCTTCACCATCGGCAACATCCTGCTGACCATGCCCGGCAACGGCATGGACTTCTCCTTCGACGGCTTCCTCAATCGCGCCATCGCCGTGCTGGTGGGGCTGGGCACGGTGGTGGCGGGGTTCCGCATGATCCCCGGCCTCGGCCCTGGGCTGCGCAGGCGGCGGCTGGTCGGCGCCATCGCCCGCGACCTGCGCGCCCTGCCCACCTCGACGCTCCACGAGGCGGAGGGCCGCTTCATCGGCCACATGGCCGATCGCCTGCTACACCTGGCGCGCCACGACGACACCCTGCCCGAGGAGCGGCGCCATCTCTTCGCGCTGGGCCTGACCGGGCTGGACGTCGGCTATGCCTGCCTGCAGCTGCGACGCCGGCTCGACGACCTGCCGGGCACGCCGCTCGACCGAGCGCGCCGGGCCTTCTTCGCCGCCCTGGCGGACGCCTTCGCCGACAGCGCCCTGGGGCGCATGCCCATCGACGTGCGGCGCACCGGCGACGACCTGGTGGCGGCCCTCGACGACCAGCAGGCGCTGAGTGCCCACCATCGCATGATGATTGTCGGCCTGGTGGAGCGCCTCGACCTGGCGCTGGCGCAACAGGCCGAGCGGGCACGCGCCACGGCGCCCGCTGCCCTTGCGTCCATGAGCGTGACCGGGAACGGGTCCACCACCGATAACGATCAGGAGAACGAAAGCGAGAACGAGCGCACGACCGAGCCGCCCAGGCCCGCCTGAACCCGGCCGGCGGTGTCCTCCATCAGGAACCCGCCGGGCCGCGCGCAGTCTTTAGTCCGTTGGTGGAAGGTCGTTAGCCTGTTCGTGGAGGGTCGTTAGCCTGTTCGTGGAAGGTCCTAGACTGTCCGTGGAAGGTCCTAGACTGTTCGTGAAACGCCCGGGATCGCCATCACCGAGGGGAGTACCGCATGTCGCCATCACGCCGGTCGCTGACCATCGCCCTGCTCACGGGCGCCTGGGTCACTGGAGCCGTAGTCGCCATTCCGGCGGCCGCGGCGGAGGTGATCGCGGAGCACCTCGCCACCGACCACCATGAGCTGCGCCTGGAGCGCATCGCCACGGGGCTCGAGCATCCCTGGGCGGCGGCCGAGCTGCCGAGCGGGGAATGGCTGGTCACCGAGCGCCCGGGGCGGCTCTCGCGAATCGGCACGGACGGCCGCGTGACGCGCCTCGCCGGCGTCCCCGAGGTCGATGCCGCCGGCCAGGGCGGACTCCTGGATGTCGTCCTGCACCCGGACTTTGGCAGCAAGACGGGCCGCGACTGGGTCTATCTCACCTGGAGCCAGGCGGGCCACGGCGGCCACGCCACCACCCTCTCCCGCGGGCGACTCGAGGGCGACGCCCTGATGGAGCTGGAGACGCTCTTCACCCAGAACCGCTTCGCTCCGCCACGCCACCACTATGGCTCGCGCCTGGCCTGGCGCGCGGACGGCACCCTGCTGATGAGCGTCGGCGAGCGCGGCCGCCCGCCACGCGCTCAGGAAGGCGGCGACCATACCGGCAGCGTCGTGCGCCTCACCGCCGAGGGCGGCGTGCCGGCGGACAACCCCTTCGTCGATAATGAGGCCGTCCTCGACGAGATCTTCACCCTGGGCCACCGCAATCCCCAGGGCCTGACCGTGGCGGCGGATGGCAGCGCCTGGAGCACCGAGCACGGCCCGCGCACCGGCGACGAGCTCAATCGCCTGGTGGCCGGCGAGAACTACGGCTGGCCGGAGGTCAGCCGCGGCAACGACTATGCCACCAACCGGCCCATCGGTGTAAACAGCGCCCCGGGCATGCGCGATCCCGTGCACGTCTTCGCCGGCCGTTTCGCCCCCTCGGGCCTCGCCGAGGTGAGCGGCGACGCCTTCCCCGCCTGGCGTGGCGACCTGCTGGCCGGCGGGCTGCGCAGCGAGCGGCTGGTGCGCCTGTCACTGGACGGCAACAGCGTGGTCGAGCGCGAGGTGATCCTCGAGGGGCAGATCGGCCGCATCCGCGATGTGCGCCTGGCCCGCGACGGCACCCTCATCCTGGTCACCGACAGCGCCAACGGCGGCCTGTATCGGCTGGCCCCCGTTGCGGCCGAGTGACGACGGCGCGCCCAAGGCGCGCCCTTCACAACCTCTCCCCCCTGCCCCTCCCGAAACGCCTGCCGCTGCCCCGCCGATCGGGCTTTGCGCCACGGAACCCACGCCGGCATGCGACCAAAGTGGTGTCGGCGTCGAACACATCCGGGGGATTTTTTTGCTAGGCTCAAAGCCCTCCTTCCGCCCGCTTCGGCACCGTCAGGGCTAATCTAGCTTAGTCTGACACGGGTTTTTATTTGAATGGCCATTCAAATACCGCTAGGGTAGTGCCACCTCTTCGTCGCCTGATGCCGCGGTCAACGGTACCGCATGGCACAGTTACGTCTTAATTTTGCGTCACTTCACTCGACCCTTCGGCCCTTCCCGCCGAACCGACGGGAAGCCGAAATAAGGCAGAGCCAATGAACGAGAATCGAAACGTCAAGATTCGGGTGCGCAACCTGAGCAAGGTCTTCGGCAGTCAGCCCAAGAAGGCCCTGGAACTGCGCAACCAGGGACAGAAGCGTCCCGAGATCCTCGACAAGACCGGCCAGACTCTGGGCCTGTCGAACATCGACTTCGATGTCTACGAGGGTGAACTCCTGGTGATCATGGGGCTGTCCGGGTCCGGCAAGTCGACCCTGATTCGCTGCCTCAACCGCCTGATCGAGCCCACCGAGGGCGAGATCGTCATCGACGGCGAGGATATTCCTCAGCTGGATGACAAGGCGCTGCTCGAGTGCCGGCGTCGCCACTTCTCCATGGTGTTCCAGAACTTCGCCCTCTTCCCGCACCGCACGGTGCAGCAGAACGCCGAATTCGGCCTCGAGATCCGCGGCATCGAGCCCGCCAAACGGGCCGATATCGCCCAGAAGGCGCTCAAGCAGGTCGGCCTCGAGGGCTGGGCGGATGCCTTCCCCAACCAGCTTTCCGGCGGCATGCAGCAGCGCGTGGGCCTGGCCCGGGCACTGGCCAACGACTCCACCGTGCTGCTGATGGACGAGGCCTTCTCGGCCCTCGATCCGCTGATCCGCGGCGACATGCAGCAGGAGCTGCTCGAGCTGCAGCACCGCATGCAAAAGACCACGGTGTTCATCACCCACGACCTGGACGAGGCGCTGAACATCGGCGATCGCATCATCCTGCTCAAGGATGGCGAGATCGTGCAGATCGGCACGCCGGAGGAGATCCTCACCAATCCGGCCGACGAGTACGTCGAGCGCTTCATCGAGGGCGTCGACATGTCGAAGATCCTCACCGCCGAGCACGCCATGCGTCCGGTACGGGCCACCGCCCGCGAGGATGACGGCCCGCGCACCACGCTGCGCAAGATGAGTGAGCACGGCCTGGATTCCATCTACGTGACCGGCCGCGACCGCACCCTGCTGGGCCTGGTGGAAGTCGATGCCCTCGAGCAGGCCGCCCACCAGGGCAAGGATCACATCCGCGAACTGATGACCCAGGACTTCCGCAGCGTCGGTCCCGAGGAGCCCCTGCACAACCTCTTCGCCATGTTCAGCGAGAAGAGTTTCCCGATCGCCGTGGTGGATGCCGAGAAGCGCCTGCAGGGCGTGGTGGTCAAGGGCGCCGTCCTCGATGAACTGGCACAGGCAGGAGACAAGTAATGGCTATCGAAATCCCGAGCATCCCGCTGGGCCAGTGGATCGAAGGCGGTCTCGACTGGCTGACCACTGAATATTCCGGCGTGACCCGCGGCATCTCGCGGGTCACTCAGACCGGCATCGACGGGCTCAACGACGCCCTGTTCTGGCTGCCGCCCTGGGCGCTGCTGCTGATCATCGTCGGCCTGTGCTGGTGGGTCTCGAGCCATCGCCTGGCCATCGGCGCGGCGCTGGGCATGGCACTGATCTGGAACCTCGACCTCTGGGATCCGATGATCGAGACCCTGACCCTGGTGGTGATCGCCACCCTGGTCGCGGTGGTCATCGCCCTGCCGGTGGGCATCGCCGCGGCGCTCTCCGAGCGACTCTACCGGACGATCATGCCGGTGCTGGACTTCATGCAGACCATGCCGGCGTTCGTCTACCTGATCCCGGCGATCCCGTTCTTCGGCATCGGCTCGGTGTCGGCGATCTTCGCCACGGTGATCTTCTCCATGCCGCCGGCGATCCGCTTCACGACGCTGGGCATCCGTCAGGTGCCCAAGGACCTGATCGAGGCCGCCGACGCCTACGGCGCCACTCGCCGCCAGAAGCTGCTGAAGGTCCAGCTGCCGCTCTCGCTGCCGACGGTGATGGCCGGCATCAACCAGACCATCATGCTGGCCCTGTCCATGGTGGTGATCGCCGCCATGATCGGCGCCGACGGCCTGGGCAGCGAGGTATGGCGCGCCATCCAGCGCCTGCGTCCGGGCGACGGTTTCGAGGCGGGCATCGCCGTGGTGATACTGGCCATGCTGCTCGACCGCGTGACCCAGTCGCTGCGCAAGGGCCGCAAGTCATAAGCTGACACCACGACCTACTACCTATGTCGTAGAGGCGCGTCCTTGAAACGCTAGGGATCGCGCCTCAGGTAATCCGTTACACACGCGAAAGAAGGACAATAGATGACTCAGCAACCGCTTAACCGTCGTATCCGTGCCGCCAGCCTTGCCCTGATCGCCGGTGCCGGCCTCACCGCCGGCACTGCTCAGGCCCAGGACAAAGGTACCGTCGAGCTGGCCTACGTCGAGTGGTCCTCCGAAGTCGCCTCCACCAATGTGGTCCGTGCCGTGCTGGAACAGGCCGGCTACGAGGTCGATATCACCTCGCTCTCCGCCGCCGCCATGTGGCAGGCCGTCTCCACGGGTGATGCCGACGCCATCGTCGCCGCCTGGCTGCCGACCACCCACGCCGACTACCTCGAGCGGGTTGGCGACAAGGTCGTCGACCTGGGCCCCAACCTCAATGGCACCAAGCTGGGCCTGGTCGTGCCGGCCTACACCGACGTCGACTCCATCGCCGAGCTCGATGCCAACGCCGACACCTTCGACGGGACCATCACCGGCATCGATCCGGGCGCCGGCCTGATGAGCCTCACCGAGAAGGTCGTCGAGCAGTACGATTTCGAAGAGATGGACCTGCAGAGCGGCAGCGGCGCTACCATGACCGCGGCCCTGGACAGCGCCATCAAGAACGAGCAGGACATCGTGGTCACCGCCTGGACGCCGCACTGGATGTTCGCCCGTTGGGACCTCAAGTACCTCGAGGACCCCAAGGACGTCTACGGCGGCGCCGAGCAGATCCACACCATCACCCGCCAAGGCCTCGAGGAGGAGATGCCGGAGGCCTACGCCATCCTGGACGCCTTCGAGTGGACCCCCGAGCAGATGGGCGAGGTCATGCTGATGAACCAGTCAGGCGATGCCGAGCCCTACGAGAACGCCAAGCAGTGGGTCGAGGAGAACCAGGACGTGGTGCAGGAGTGGCTGCCGGCGGAGAGCTGATACGCCGCCGAGCCATCCCATCACCGCGCTGATGGTCGAGGGGAGAGTCCGACAGGGCTCTCCCCTTTCTTTTGCTTCTTCGCAGACCAGCGTGATGTGCGTGAGGTTCGTAGGAGCGCTGCTTGCAGCGCGATCCGCCGCGCAGCGGTGACGAGTAGCATGCCGTTGCCAGGGGTATGTCATCGGCAGGACGTCTGGCGACGCTCATCGCCCTGCCAGCCGGGCTCCCACCCCCCTCTGTTCAGGTCCCCGCTCTCCTGTCATCGAGCGTGTCCCGGCAAAGTGCGGTGAACCCGAAAAAAGGGAAAGGGGGAGAGTTCGAGAGAACTCTCCCCCTTTACTTTGGAACTACCTCTGGGACTGCCTCTGGAACTGAACCCGGGGCCGAGGATCTTCCACCACGCCGCCCAGCCGACGCCGAGGCCCCTGGCGTCACGCCATCGAGTCCCTGCGCATGCTCGTCATTACCCCACGGTTATCAGCCGCCCTGCTATTGATTAAAATACGCTATTGGATGCCCAATTTGTCGCGTTTCGCATACGCTTAATGCGCTGATGGTGTAGGGTGTGCGCCGATTGACGGCAAGATACGTTGAAAGCGGCCCATGCCCCAACACCCTTGACCGTCCACACTTGACGTGGCAACAGCCGACCCCATCAGAAGGAGCTCAGGCATGTTCAAGAAAATCATGGTACCCGTCGATCTGGCCCACCTCGACGTGATCGAGCCATCGCTGAAGATCGTCGCCGACCAGGCAAAGCACTACGACGCAGAAGTCTGTTACGTCGGCGTCACGGCGACCACGCCCGGCTCAGTGGCTCGGACACCGGAAGAGTTCACCCAGAAGCTGGAGGCCTTCGCCCAGGAGCGCGCCAAGGTCCACGGCCAGCCGGTCAGCACCCACACCATCGTCAGCCCCGATCCCATCGCCGACCTCGACGACGATCTCATCGAGGCCATCGACAAGGTAGGCGCCGACCTGGTGGTCATGCCGACCCATCCCCCCAAGCATGCGGATGTGATCATGCCCTCTCACGGTGGCAAGGTCGCGACGCACACCAAGGCATCGGTGTTCCTGGTTCGCCCGGGGGCCGGCAAGTAACCCCGTCGAGAATAGACCTACACCCATCGATAACCGCAAGGGAGACGTCTAGTGGCTAAACAACCCAACGACGGCAAACCCAAGGTGCCGGAGGATACCGGCTCCGAGGGGATTCCGGCGCCCGAGGGCGCGGCCAACCTGATCGATACCGACTATGTGATCGGTCAGGACAACATCACCGCATCACCGCTGGGGATCAACGTGGACCTGCACGGCAAGGTCTTCCTCTTCTCCTCGCTGGTGATCCTGTTCTTCGTGATCGCGACGCTGGCCCTCCAGGACCAGATGGAACCGATCTTCAACGCCATGTTCAGCTTCCTGACCACGAAACTGAGCTGGGTCTTCCTGCTGGGCGCCAACGTCTTCGTGCTGCTGGCGATCGTGTTGATCTTCACGCCCCTGGCCAAGGTCCGCATCGGCGGCGCCAACGCCACGCCCGACTTCAGCTATCTGGGCTGGTTCGCGATGCTGTTCGCCGCCGGCATGGGCATTGGCCTGATGTTCTACGGCGTTTCGGAGCCGCTGACGCACTTCGGCACTGCCATGGGCGGCATCTCCGTGGAAGACGGGGTCCGCACGGACTGGGCGCCGCTGGGCGCCGCCGCAGGCGACCAGGCCGCCGCCATCGACCTTTCCATGTCGGCCACCATCTTCCACTGGGGCCTGCACCCTTGGGGCGCCTACGCCATCGTCGGCCTGTCGCTGGCGATCTTCTCTTACAACAAGGGCCTGCCGCTGACCATGCGCTCGATCTTCTACCCGATCCTCGGGGAGCGCGTATGGGGCTGGCCTGGCCACCTGATCGACATCCTGGCGGTCTTCGCCACCCTGTTCGGCCTGACCACCTCGCTGGGGCTCGGCGCCACCCAGGCGGCCGGGGGCCTGAACTACCTGTTCGGCATCCCCGACACCAACACCACCCTGATCCTGCTGATCATGGGCATCACCGTCGTCGCGCTGGGCTCGATCATGCTGGGTGTGGACAAGGGCGTGCAGCGCCTCTCACAGCTCAACATGGCGCTGGCCTTCCTGCTGCTGACCTTCGTCATCGCCGTGGGCCCGACGCTGATGATCGCCACCGGCGTGCTCGATAGCCTGGTAGGCTACGCGAAGAACCTGCCGGCGCTCTCGATGCCCTTCGGGCGTGAGGATGCCAACTTCAGCCAGGGCTGGACCGCCTTCTACTGGGCCTGGTGGATTGCCTGGTCGCCCTTCGTCGGCATGTTCATCGCCCGCGTCAGCCGCGGCCGCACCGTGCGCGAGTTCCTGATCTCCGTGCTGCTGGTGCCGTCGATGGCCTCGGTGGTGTGGATGACCGCCTTCGGTACCACGGCCATCGATCAGGTGGTCAACCAGGGCATCACCAAGGTGCAGGATGCCGCCCTGGAGCTGCAGCTGTTCACCATGCTCGAGTACCTGCCGCTGACCACCATCACCTCCTTCGTCGGGATCGTGCTGGTGATCGTGTTCTTCGTCACGTCCTCCGACTCCGGCTCGCTGGTGATCGACTCCATCACCGCCGGCGGCAAGGTCGATGCGCCCAAGCCGCAGCGCATCTTCTGGGCGCTGATCGAGGGGGCACTGGCCATCGCACTGCTGCTCGGCGGCGGCCTCGGCGCCCTGCAGACGGCCGCCCTGACCACCGGCCTGCCCTTCACCCTCGTGCTGCTGGTGGGCTGCTACGGGATCGTCAAGGGCCTGATGAGCGAGCCGCGCGGCAAGTAACGGCCACGCTCATCCCGGCGCACGGCACCCGTTGCCCGCTGCGTCGGCAAGCCACGAAGAAGGCGGCCCTCGGGCCGCCTTCTTCGTGTTGGAATCTCCGGTTCACTCGTGGCGTCGCACGGCCCGTTCTCGCTAGCTCCACAGCTCGCCGACCGGGGTCTCGGGGCCGAAGTAGGTGGCCACCTGGGCCTGCAGCAGCTCGGCGGTGGCCAGGGCATCGACCAGCGCATGGTGGCCCGAGTAGACCGGCAGGCCGTAGCGCCCACGGCTGTCGTAGAGGCGAATGGAGGCCGGCGGCCGCCCCATCCAGCGCTTGAAGCGCGCCAGCAGCGACTGCCGGTACCAGCGCGCCTCCAGCGACATGGTGTCGATGACCGGGAACATCAGCCCCTCTCCCCGGCGTGCCTTCACCGCGGCATCCAGGAAGGGGCGCTCGATATGGCGATAGTGCACCACCACCAGGCGGCCCGCGATGGCCTCGAGCAGCTCCTCGAGGATCTCGTCGAGGTCGGGGGCGCCGGCGATGTCCGAGTGGGTGATGTGGTGAAAGGTCACCGACTTGGCGTTCAGCGGCCGGGGCGGCCTCAGCACCCAGTAGCGCCGCTCGGCGAGCCGGACGCGCCCCATGGAGAAGGGCACCAGGCCGATGCTGACGATGGCATGGCGCCGCTCGTCGAGGCCGGTGGTCTCCATGTCCAGGGCGACCATGGGGGCCTCGGCGATGGGCGTCTCCGGCGCGGGCGTCCCGGCGGCGAAGTAGCGCGCCAACAGCGGGTCACGGGCGAGCTCGGCGCGGCTCGCCAAGTACTCGGGCCAGCTCGGGGCCGGCAGCTTTCTGCGTCGGGGAAGGCGCATCTCAGCGCGACCGAGACGGCATGGGATAGCGGAACTTGAGGAACTTCTGGGCGTTGCTCAGCACCTGGAAGGCATCCTTGAGGTTATGGCGCTCAGTGTCGGAGACGTCTTCCGGCTCGATGTTGTTGTCCGGTTCCTGCTCGTGCTGCAGATCGATGGCCTGATGGCGAATCCGCGACATGCTCAAAAACTCCATGGCATAGCGCAGCCGGTCGCTGACGCCGGGGGCCAGCAGCTGGGTACGGTCGATGTCATCCAGGCGCTTGAAGCTGCTCTGGGCTCGCGAGCCGCAGGCCAGGGCGTGGACGCGAATCAGGTCGACCATGGGCGCGGTGCCCCGGCGCTTGAGGTTGATGGAGTTATTGTGCTTGCCGTCCTTCTCCATCACGAAGGTGCGGAAGAAGCCCAGCGGCGGGGTGCGGTTGAGCGCGTTACGCGCCATGGAGGCGAGGAAGCGCGGGTGCTTCGGCGCCTGCTCGGCGACCAGGTCCTGGAGCTGCTCGACGAGCGGGTTCTCGCCGAAGACGCTGTCCAGGTCGAAGAAGATCGAACTGTGCAGCAGCCGCTCCGGCGTGGGCTGTTCGATCCACTCGCGAAAATAGCGCTTCCAGACCGCGAGCGGCTGACGCCAGCGCGGATTGGTGGCCATGATGTCGCCCTTGCAGTATTCGTAGCCGCAGGCGGCCAGACCGTCGCTCAGGCGCGTCGCCAGAGCCAGGAAGTAGGCATCGTGGCGCTCGGGGTCGAAGTCGTCGGAGAGCACCAGGGCGTTATCCTGGTCGGTGACGATGGACTGCTCGTTGCGCGCCATGGAGCCCAGCGCCATCAGGCAGTAGGGCACCGGCGGCGGCCCCAGCTCCTCCTCGGCCAGCTCCAGCAGGCGCCGCGACAGGCTGCGCCCGATGGTCGACAGCGCGCTGCCGATCATCCGCGAATCGGCGCCCTCCTCGACCATGCGCACGAAGGCCGCTTTGACGTCGGGCGTCAGCCGGGCGAGCCCTTCGCTGTTGGACTGGTGGAAGATATTGCTGACCAGGTAGAGGCTCGACTGGGTCTCGTAGCGAATGATGTCGGAGAGGTGAACGATGCCGACCGGCGAGCGACGGTGCATCACCGGCAGGTGGTGGATATTGTTGCGCAGCATGCAGAGCATGGCCTCGTGCACCGACTCGTCGGACTGCACGGCGATCAGCTTGTGGGCGATCACCTCCCCCACCTGGGTGTCGGCGGGGCGGCCCTCGGCCACCACGCGGGTGCGGAAGTCGCTATCGGTGAGAATGCCTTTGACCTGCCAGGCACGCCCCTCGCTGTCGCGGAAGGTGTAGCGAGGGGCGTCGCTGGGTTCATCGAGCACCAGCACCGCCGAGGCCTGATAGTCGCCGATCAGCCGGGCGGCCTCCTGAACGGTGGTGGTGGCCTCCACCATCACCGGGTAGCGCGACACCAGCTTGCGCACCCGGGTGATCATCATGTCGTTCTGTTTCTTGTCCTGCTCCACCGTCGACTCGAGACGCGGGCGTTCCACCTCGACGAAGTCGGCGAAGTGTTCATCCGCCTCGCAGAGCTGGAAGAAGACCGCCTCGGGTATGAAATAGATCAGGCTGTCTTCCATGGCCTTGGCGGGGAAGCGGGTACGACGATTTCGCAGCAGGCTGAAGTGGCCGAAGATGTCGCCCTCGCCCAGGCGATTGTAGAGCTCGCCGCCGCGGCGATAGACCTCGACCGCGCCGCTGCGGATGTAGCAGAAATCGTGCACTTCCTGGTCGAGCATCAGGATGTCGCTGCCGGCCTTGAAGTAGGCCACCTCGACCTGGCCGGCCATCTCGTCGAGCAGGTCGTCGGAGATGCCATCGAAGGGCGGGAACCGCCCCATGTGCTGGCGGATTTCCAGCAGTTCCACGTCCATGACCATGACTCCGAGCGATAAGGTTGCGACAAGTCTGGAATGGCTCGCCGGCGCTGTAAAGCCGCCGCGCCCGGCGAGCCCGGCCTCGCTCGCAGACGAGGTATCACGGGGTCGCTGCAGCAGGACGCCGACGTCGGGGCTTCGTGAAGGTGCGACACGACGAGGGCCGCCCCGTGCATCAGGGGCGGCCCTCTCTCGTCGCAATCGCGGCCGAGGAGCGGCCGCGATCGCAAGGCGCGTGTTACGAGGCCTGGTCGGCGCCGGCACCGCCGGCCTTGGCCATTTCCTGCACGCGCTGCATCAGCTCGGGATCCTGTTGGATCGCCTGGCCGATGGCGTTGAAGGTATTCACCTCGAGACCGCTGTCCTGAACGGCCTGAACCATCTCGTCGTTGGCTTCCTTGCGGACGGCCTGCTGGGCCTCGTCACCTTCCGCCGACTGCAGCTGCTTGGTGTACTCCTGAGAGATCACGGCGATCTCCTTGGAGGCATCGGCGAACTGCTGGAGCTGGGCGTCGGAGAAGTCCTGTGCCGGGGCCGTGGCCTGCGACTGGTCGGCGCTGTTCGCGGTAGTGTCCTGCTGGGCCTGTGCCTGGGCGGCGGCGAGGCCGAGAGAGAGCAGTGCGGCCGAGAACAGTGCGGTCTTCCGTTGCATGAATACCTCCTGAGGAACTTATGTGTGCCCCCGCTGAGACGAGTGATCGCCCATAGGGTTCAGGTTTGTCGTGTAACGGTTTGAAAAGCGGCGCTCCCCGGGGGAGCGCCGCATATTGTGGCAGCCGTCGACCCCTCGGGTCGACACGATCAGCCGTAGGCCAGGTTGGGCAGCCAGGTGACCAGCGCCGGGAAGAGGATGACCAGCAGGAGCCCCAGCGCCTGGATGCCCAGGAACGGGAAGGACGACCTGAAGATCTGCCCCATGGTGATGTGCGGCGGGCACACCCCCTTGATGTAGAACAGCGCGTAGCCGAACGGCGGACTCAGGAAGGACATCTGCATGTTGACCAGGTAGATGACGCCGAACCACAGCGACACGTCCGCCGGGTCGACCCCGGGCAAGCCGAACACGCCGTCGAAAGTGAGCCCCTCGATCAGTGGCACGAAGATCGGCACCGCCAGCAGCAGGATACCCACCCAGTCGAGGAACATCCCCAGGGCCACCAGCAGCACCATCATCAGCAGCAGCACCGCATAGGGACCGAGGCCCGCGCCGGAGATGAGCTCCTGCACGAAGGTCTGGCCGCCCTGCAGGATGTAGAAACCGACGAAGATGCTGGCGCCGAAGATGATCCACATCACCATGGCCGAGGCCACGAGGGTACTCATGCAGGCGGCATGCAGGTTGGGCCAGGTCAGACGCTTGTGCATTGCAGCCACCACCAGAGCACCGAAGGTGCCGATGCCGGCGGCTTCCACCGGGGTGGCGATACCGGTGAAGATGATGCCCAGCACCAGGATCACCAAGATGATCGGCGCCAGCATCTTGCGCAGCAGTCGCAGCTTCTCCTTCATGTCGACCCGATCCTCGGCCGGCATTGGTGGCGCCAGATTGATGTTGAGCGTACCGCGCATCCAGCAGTAGAAGCCGTACATAAAGGCCAGCAGCAAGCCGGGGATCAATGAGCCGAGATAGAGCTCACCCACCGACTGCTGGGCGATGACCCCGTAGATGATCGCCAGGATCGATGGCGGAATCAGGATGCCCAGGGTCCCACCGGCCATGATCGAGCCGATGGCGATTTCCGGGTCATAGTGGCGCTTGAGCATCGCCGGCAGCGCGATCAGACCCATGGTCACCACCGCAGCCCCGATCACGCCGACCATGGCGGCCAGCAGGGTCGAGGCAATGATGGTGGCGATCGCCAGACCCGCCTTGAGCCCGCCCATCCACTTGTAGACGACGTCGAACAGTTCCTCGATGATCCCCGCTTTCTCCAGCACCGAGGCCATGAAGATGAACAGCGGGATGGCCGAGAGCTGATAGTTGGTCATCATCGGGAAGATGCGCGACGGCATCAGGTTGAGCATGTTCTGATCGCCGACCAAATAAAGAAAGGTCACCCCCAGACCACCGGTGACGAAGGCCAGCGGCAGGCCGGCTACCAATACCACCATCAGCGAGCCGAACATCACCACCGTCAGGGCACCGATGCCCACCGTACCCAGGCTGTTCTCGAGGCTGCCGGCCAGGCTGTCGTAGTCGGTCACGCCGATGTTGACCATCTCGAAGACCACCCAGGCCGCCAGCAGTCCGGCCACGACGAGTAACGCGCGGGCGAAGGTGCGGCTGCCGTCATGAAAGCGCCAGTGATAGCGCAAGGACTGTGCGTCCCGTAACAGTTGCCCGATTCCCTGCAGCAGCAGCAGCACGGCACCGAAGAAGAGCATGAACTTGACCGGGTAGAACTGGATGGCCCACTCGGTGAAGGAGGTCTCGTTGGCGTAGCTGGAGCCGAAGAAGAACGCATCGCTGACCGACTGGGAGAAGAACTTCCAACCAGTGACCAGCAGCGCGATGGTGAAAATGAAGAAGAAGATCGAGGTGACGACGTCCAGCGCCGCCCTGTTGAGCGGCTTGGCGCGCTGGTAGAGGATATCGACACGCACGTGACCGCCTTCACGCAGCGCATAGGCCCCCGCCACCAGGTACTGCATGCCGAACATCAGGGTCATCGACTCATGGGCCCAGTTGGTCGGCGAGTTGAAGGCGTAGCGAACCAGCACTTCGTAAGTAAAGATGAAGGGGGCGATCAACGCCCAGTAGGCCACGTAACGGCCGGAAAACCCCGACAGGCGGTCGACGATAGCGGTAAACAGATTACCGGGCGGCTGATACGCCACCTCGACCTCCTGACCGGCCGGAACCTCGGCGGTATCGCCGCCGCTGATGATGCCGCCACGCCGGAAGCTGCGATCGACGAAGAACATCACCACCAGCGGCAATAGCAGCAGCACCGACCAGTAGAGCCAGTGCGGGAGAACGAACTCGATATCAAGATTCATGGACACTCCTCCGTGGCACCATCACCGCCCGGCGATGGCGACGGATCCTAAAGTCGACGGGATGCACGATCAGTCGTGTTGCCTTACCCAAACCGGGTGCTGTGGCCCATGGCCCACAACACCCGGTCTGGTCGTTCAGGTGCTTCAGACGTTGAGTTCGTATCCCTTGATGTCCTCCTCGGTGATCAGCGCCACCGCCGGATCCAACATGGTGTCGAGGTGCGCCTTGAAGAGCCGTGCCGCATCCGGATCCTTGTTCGCCCACTTGAACCACAGGGGAATGGCTGCCTGACGGAAGCGGTCGCCGTCCTCCTCGCTGAGGTGGATGATCTCCACACCCTTCTCGCGATACTTCGGCCAGGCCTCGGCGTTGGCCTCCTGGATCGCCGCGTAATGCTTGCGGGAGTAGGCGGCCACCAGGTCGTGCATGAGGTCCTGGGTCTGCGGGGACATGCGCTCGAAGGTGCGACGGTTGACGGCGATATCCATGAGGTCGACGGCCTGGTGCAGGCAGGGCGTGGAGGGCGGCCCCATGATGATGTAGTCGGCGACCTGCCAGAACCCGAGCTCATAATTGACCGCCGCCCCCACGTAGTCAGCGGCGTCGATGGTGCCCTTCTCTAGGGCAGGATAGACCTCGGAGCCCGGCAGCAGGGTCGTCTGCGCGCCAATGGACGCGAAGGTCTCGGCGACGATCCCGCCCGGCACCCGCAGCTTGACGCCCTGGAAGTCGTCAAAGCTGCGCAGCGGCTTCTTGGAGTGAATCAAGTTCATGTCGTGATGAACGTAGCCCAGCAGTTCCTGGCCCTGCTTGCGGTAGAGGTCCTTGGCGATGCCCATGCCGCCGTAGGCGCCAAACATCATGTCCCACTGGTGAGGCACCGAGAGTCCCATGGGGTAGGCGGTCAGGAAGACACCGGCCGGCATCTTGCCGGGCCAGTAGACGGTGAACCAGTTCTGACCATCGATGACACCGTTACGCACCGCATCGGCGACCTCGAAGGCGCCGGCCACGGCGCCGGCAGGGAAGGGCTCGATGGACACTTCGCCGCCCGTCAGCTCGGCGACGCTGGCCGCCCACTCCTCGAAAATCTTGTAGCCCGTGGTACCCGGCTGCCAGGAGGACTGCATGCGAATTCGAATGCCTTCCTGAGCCTGGACGTTGCCGATCCAGGGGGCAGCGACGGCGGCGGCCGAACCGACCGCGGCGGCCTTCAGGAAGTGACGGCGACTGGGGGTCTTGAACGCGTCCTTGACGCTTGCGCTGTCGATAGAGGAGGTGCGTGGCGGCTGCTTGTCGTCCTGCATGGCATGGACTCCTGGTTGGGTGGCCCGCCCGCGGCAGCGAGCGTTGGCCGGATCTTGTTGTTGTCGTCCCTGGGCCTTCGAAGGCATGCCGATGATCTATCGATCGACAGGCCGGCCTCACCGTCCCGGTGGACCTAGAGCGTAGCCCTTGAGCATGAACCCTGAGCGTGAAACATGTTCGTGATTCTTGAGAAGAAGACGCTGATATGGAAACGTCTTCCCTGCCGAAAGCTAGCCAAAAGGCCGGGCGCGGCCAATACGACGTTTCAACGCAAACCGGCCGATTTCACTGGTCAGACCACCGAGGAAAACGCGGCAATCAGCTGTCCGCACAGGCAAAACTCTGGTCTGACCACTTTCCCGGAGGCGCGACGTCTACGACCAAAGCACGAGCCCTGCGGTTGGCGTCCGGCGTCCTCGCCCGGGATGATGCTTATCTGGCTAACTCTTTCATCCCATCGTTGGACGATCTTTCATGACATCGGAACGTCACCGCCAGGCAGCGCTGGCTGCCATGCCCTTTCTCTTCGTGGCGCTGTGGAGCACGGGCTTCATCGGCGCCAAGTTCGGCCTGCCCCATGCCGAGCCCTTCACCTTCCTGTTCGTGCGCTGCGTGCTGACCCTGGCGCTGCTGGTGCCGCTGATCCTGTTGCTGCGGGCCGACTGGCCGCAGGGACCGAGGCTGTGGGGACATATCGCGGTTTCGGGGCTACTGGTCCACGGCGCCTACCTGGGGGGCGTCTTCTACGGCATCTATCAGGGCATGCCGGCGGGCCTGACCGCTCTGCTGGTGGGACTCCAGCCGCTGCTGACCGCGGCGCTGGCCGGCCCGCTGCTCAATGAGCGACTGGGCAAGGCGCAGTGGCTGGGGCTGGTGTTGGGCCTGGCCGGCATCGCCCTGGTGCTGGGCGGCAAGCTCGACCCGGGCGAGACGCTGTTCCAGGGCTTCGGCATCGGCGCCCTGGCCAGTGTGCTGGTGGCGCTGGCGGGCATCTCGCTGGGCACGCTCTACCAGAAGCGTTTCTGCACCGGCATGCCGCTGCTCTCCGGCACCGTGGTGCAGTATCTGGCCACAAGCGCGCTGGTGGGGCTTGGCGCGCTGGTGTTCGAAACCCGCGAGATCGAGTGGAGCCCGACCTTCATGCTGACACTGGGCTGGCTGGTGCTGGTGCTGTCGATCAGCGCCATCCTGCTGTTGATGGCGCTGATCCGACGCGGCGAGGCCTCGCGGGTGGCGAGCCTGTTCTACCTGGTCCCGCCGGTAACCGCCCTGGAGGCTTGGTGGCTGTTCGACGAGCGCCTGCCGCCGCTGTCGCTTCTCGGCATGGCCATCGCCATCGCCGGGGTGGTGCTGGTGGTGAGGGGACGGGCCGCAGGCGCCAGGCGGCCGTAGAGGGCCACTGGAGAGGGCCGCTGGTGAGGGCTCATAGCCGCTCGAGGTATCCGGTGCCGCCGAGGTTGTTCATCTGCTGGCGGATCCAGACGCTGCGCCGCTCCACGAGCGGGCCGGGACGCGCCGCATCGCGGCCGCGGGGGTCGGGCAGGATGGCCGCCAGGCGGCTGGCCTGGACCGCGCTCAGCTGGTCGGCGGAGACGCCGAAGTAGTGGCGAGCGGCGGCCTCGAGGCCGAACACTCCGCTGTCCCACTCGACGATGTTGAGGTAGACCTCGAGGATGCGCTGCTTGGGCCAGAGGGCCTCGATCAGAAGCGTGAACCAGGCCTCCAGTCCCTTGCGCACCCAGCTGCGCCCGGTCCACAGGAAGAGGTTCTTGGCGGTCTGCTGGCTGATGGTGCTGGCCCCGCGCAGGCGGCCGCCGTTGCGACTGGCCTCCCAGGCGCGGCGCATCTGCTGGAAGTCGAAGCCGTGATGCTCGGGGAAGCGCTGATCCTCGGCGGCGATCACCGCCAGCTTGGCCTGATCGGCGAGACGCTCCCAGGGGCGCCACTGGTGGCGAATATCGAGGGACGCCCCCGAGGTCCACGACTGGACCTTACGCTCCACCATCACCATGGAGCCGAACACCGGCACCACGCGCAGCACCAGCACCAGCACCACCGAGGCCACCACGAAGCCAAGCACGGTGCGCCAGAGCACTCGCCACGCCCATCGCTGCCACTCCCGTCTCATCGTCCGCCTCGCTCGGTCATCGGCTTTTTCGCCCCGTCATGAATGACGGGCAGTATAACGACGCTGCCTCCCCGAAGGGAGGCAGCTGTCGTACGGGGCGAGCATTCAGCCCTTCAGCGCTTCTTCAGGCGCTCCGCGTGGTAGCGCAGGTGCTCCTCGATGAAGGTCGCGATGAAGAAATAGCTGTGATCGTAGCCGGGCTGGCGGCGCAGGGTCAGCGGGTGGTCATGCTCGGCACACACCGCCTCGAGGCGCTCGGGGCAGAGCTGCTCCTCGAGGAAGTCGTCGGCCTCACCCTGGTCGATGAACAGCGGCTGGCTCGAGGCGCCGCGGGCCACCAGTTCGCAGGCATCGTACTGGGTCCAGAGCCCGCGATCCTCGCCCAGGTAGCCGGAGAAGGCCTTCTGCCCCCAGGGGCACTCGCTGGGATTGACGACGGGGGAGAAGGCCGAGACCGCCCGGTAGTGCCCGGGACGCCGCAGCGCCAGGATCAGCGCGCCGTGCCCGCCCATGGAGTGACCGCTGATCGATTCGCGGCCGTTGACCGGGAAGTGCTGGCGCACCACCGAGGGCAGCTCCTCGGCCACGTAGTCATACATGCGGTAGTGCTTCTTCCAGGGCTCGCGGGTGGCGTTGACGTAGAAGCCCGCGCCGCTGCCGAAGTCGTAGCTGTCGTCTTCGCCCGGCAGGTTGGTGCCGCGGGGGCTGGTGTCCGGGCAGACGATGGCGATGCCAAGCTCGGCCGCGATCCGATGTGCGCCGGCCTTCTGCATGAAATTCTCGTCGGTGCAGGTCAGCCCGGACAGCCACCACATCAGCGGCACGCGCTCGGTCTCCGCCTGGGGCGGCAGGTAGATGGCGAAGGTCATCTCGCAGTCCAGCGCCCGGGAGCGGTGGCGATAGCGCTTGTGCCAGCCACCGTAGCTCTTGTTGGCCGAGACCAGCTCGAGATGTTCGGTCATGGTCATGAAGTCACTCTCCTCGTCGGCCGGGCGACCCGGCCACCAATCCATGGGATATCACCCGGCACCGGGCGCGTATCAACGGCGCGGCCCCAGGCGCATTGTTAATAGTGGAGGACCGTGCGAATGCTCTCGCCACGATGCAGCAGCTCGAAGGCCTCATTGATCTTCTCGAACGGCATGTCGTGGGTAATGAAGTCGTCAATGTTGATCTCGCCCTTCATGTAGCGATCCACGTAGCCCGGCAGCTCGGTGCGTCCCTTGACGCCGCCGAAGGCGGAGCCCTTCCAGACCCGACCGGTGACCAGCTGGAACGGCCGCGTGGAGATCTCCTCGCCGGCCCCGGCCACGCCGATGATTACCGACTCGCCCCAGCCCTTGTGGCAGCACTCCAGCGCCTGGCGCATGACGTTGACGTTGCCGATGCACTCGAGGGAGTAGTCGACGCCACCGTCGGTCATGTCGACGATCACCTCCTGGATGCTGGCGTCATGCTCCTTGGGATTGACGAACTCGGTGGCGCCGAACTGCGCGGCCAGCTGGAACTTCTCCGGATTGACGTCGATGGCGATGATGCGGCTGGCCTTGGCCATCTGCGCGCCCTGGATCACCGCCAGGCCGATGGCGCCGAGGCCGAAGACGGCCACCGTGGCGCCCGGCTCGACCTTGGCGGTGTTCATCACCGCGCCGATGCCGGTGGTCACGCCGCAGCCCAGCAGGCAGATCTTGTCCAGCGGCGCCTCCTTGGAGACCACCGCCAGCGACACCTCGGGCAGCACGGTGTACTCGCTGAAGGTCGAGCAGCCCATGTAGTGGTGCAGCGGCTTGCCATCCAGCGAGAAGCGCGAGGTGCCGTCGGGCATCACGCCCTTGCCTTGGGTGGCGCGCACCGAGCTGCACAGGTTGGTCTTGCCGGAGAGGCAGAACTTGCACTGGCCGCACTCGGCGGTATAGAGCGGGATGACGTGGTCGCCGGGGCGCACGCTAGTCACGCCCTCGCCCACCTCCTGCACGATGCCGGCGCCCTCGTGGCCCAGCACCGCCGGGAAGTTGCCTTCCGGGTCGGCGCCGGAGAGCGTAAAGGCATCGGTGTGACAGACGCTGGTGGCGGCCATCTTGACCAGCACCTCGCCGGCCTTCGGGCCCTCGACGTCGATCTCGACCAGTTCCAGGGGCTTGCCGGCTTCCAGGGCGACCGCAGCGCGAGACTTCATGGCATCTTCCTCGTTCGGTGTGTAATGCATCGGGTAACAGTCTAGGCAATCCGCACCGCTGGGATAAACTGCATCAAACGCAGAACATTATTGTCATACAGCAACAATCGCGTCGACAGGAGGCATCATGCAGCGCTGGGATCGGGTCGAGGCCTTCGTCGAGGTAGTGCGCCTGGGCGCCTTCAAGGCCGCGGCCGAGCGCCTGAAGGTCTCGAGCTCTCACGTCAGCCGGCTGGTCAGCCAGCTCGAGAACCAGCTCGGCACCGCCCTGCTCTATCGCACCACGCGACGGATCCGCCTCACCGAGGCCGGCACCCTCTACTACCAGCACTGCCACCACCTGTTCGACGGCTTCCGCGAGGCCGAGGCCGCCATCAAGGACCTCCAGGCGAGGCCGGTCGGCCTGCTGAGCTTGACCTGCGCCACCACCTTCGGCGAGCGCTACCTGGCCCCGCTGGTCAACGACTTCATGGTCCTGCACCCCCAGCTGGAGGTGCGCCTGCACCTGACCAATCGCCAGGTGGACATCATCGACGAGGGCTTCGACATCGCCATCCGCATGGGCGCGCTCGAGGACTCCTCGCTGCTCGCCCGGCGGCTCTGCGAGCGGCGCGAGTACGTGGTCGGTTCGCCGGCCTACTTCACTCATCGCCCCCAGCCCCACGCCCTCTCCGAGCTCGCCCATCACCGCTGCCTGGTGGGGTCGCGCGACCACTGGCGCTTCGCCGTGGAGGGGGTGCGCCGCGAGGTGCGCATCGCGGGATCATGGGAGAGCAACTCGGGACCGGCGCTGCTGGATGCCGCGCTCAAGGGCCTGGGGCTCGCCCAGCTGCCGGACTACTACGTGGAGCCCCACCTGGCGAGCGGCGAACTGATCAGCGTGCTCGACGCCTATCGGCACGACGACAGCGCCGTCTGGGCGGTCACCCCGCGCCACCGCCACCGCTCCCCGAAGATCCGCCAGTTCATCGACTTTCTGGTCGAACACATCCCCGAGCGGCTGCCGAGGCGGGGCTGAGCGAGGCGAATGACGACGGGCGCCGGGGGCGAAAGACCGGCCAAGACGAAGACAGCACGCCCAAAACACGCATCGGGTAGGGTCCGGGGTCGCCCCCGGAGCCCTCCCACACCACCGGGCATACGGTTCCGTACCACGGCGGTTCACGAAGCACGATTGAGCCCTCTTACCGTATCGAGTACCGAGATCAGACCCAGCCAGTCGAACCACTTCCGGGGGAGGGCCTGATTCATGTGCGAGGCACCGGCATTCCACCAGGGGCCTCGCCCATTCCCCGCTGATTTCCACGCCCGAAAGCCATTCAGACCCAATGCCAGAAGCTTACGGCGCCGGGTCTTCGGGCGCTTCCATTGCCGCCAGATCACGTCGCGTAATCGGCGACGTACCCATTGATCCAACGCTTCCAGCGGCCGCTTTA
>NZ_FPAQ01000007.1 GCF_900116405.1 Halomonas saccharevitans
AGGTTCGCGAGGAGAAAAGGAAAAGTTGCTGGTAGAAATTTGGTACGTGATGGCAATGAATGCCGGAATGGCGGGGCTTAGTTCCTATCCATCATGGGGGCCACGGAGAAGGTGCGGTCGAGCGGTTGCATCGGCATCACGGGGTGTCGGTCGGAAGGGTGCATATTCTACCAGCCCCGGTCACTTTCTGCTCAATTCCCCGGGCGGTTCTGTCTCGTGCGAAGGGTGCGTCAGGAAACCGGACGCGCAGAAACACCAAGGCCCGCATCAGCGGGCCTTGGTGCTCGTAGCCTTACGGCTCGATAGGTCTGTCTGATCGGCGATCAGATGGCTTCGATGTTAGAAGCCTGCAGGCCTTTCTTGCCCTGAACCACGTCGAAAGAGACCTGCTGGCCGTCCTGGAGGGACTTGAAGCCTTCAGCCTTGATTTCGGAGAAGTGGGCAAAGAGGTCATCGCCACCGTCGGTCGGGGTGATGAAGCCAAAGCCTTTTGCGTCGTTGAACCACTTAACAGTGCCAGTAGCCATGTCATGACTCCTTTCTTTGGCGCAGTGCGCCGGATACGAAATTACCGGGTGTAGCCCCGAATGCTAGTGGGTAAAACAAGGGGATATAACCAGACAACCGAAAGGATTCGACTACTACTGACAATATGCGTCTTGCTAACCAACTGGACACACGGTGTCATGGTTGGCGTCCGGCGTCAACTCCTGTGATGAGTCGCGGCGCTTAGGGCAGGCCCCTGGCGCCACCTTGGCCCAGCGCCGCGCCCGTCGTCCATACTGGTGGTATGAGCATTCGACCAATGCAATGCAGGAGAAGCCGATGAGCATCGACCTCACCGAATACCAGAGAGAGCTGT
Source organism: Halomonas saccharevitans (assembly GCF_900116405.1). Classification (GTDB taxonomy): domain Bacteria; phylum Pseudomonadota; class Gammaproteobacteria; order Pseudomonadales; family Halomonadaceae; genus Halomonas; species Halomonas saccharevitans. Next base: position 863 of record NZ_FPAQ01000007.1, read on the forward strand.
TGGCCCGTGTGCTGCAGCACGGCGGTGTGCTGGCTGCGCCCTTCGGTCACCCCGGCGACGACACGCTTGAGGAGGCGCTGATGGAGGATGTCGACGCCCTGGAGGCCGAGGGGCTGATCATGGTCGAGCGCAGCCGGGGACACGAGGCGCCCGAGCGGCTCTCGCTGACTGAGGCGGGCTACGACGCCCTGGGCATGAGCTAGGGATCATTCGTTCGATGCGCGACGCGTCAGGGCGCGATCGTCGTAGCGTCCTGGCGAGAGGTGCCTGCTATAAAGAAAGACCATTGAGAACGGCCATTGAGAACGACTGCCCAGAAGGGCGATCAATAAGACAGATAAGGACGAACCATCCCGCCGCTGCGTATCGAGGGTAAAGCGTGATAATGGTCGAGGGTGGACCTTGAGGATAGAAGCCTGGCGGTGCCGAGCGAGAGGGTCGGGGCGCCCACGATGCGATGATAAGGAGAGCGACCATGGCGGATCGCAAGCAGGAACTGGAGAGGTTGCGTGAGGAGCTGATCGCGCGGTTCGATCGCTACCAGGCCCATAAGGAGCAGAAGGGCGGTCCGCTGGACAAGGACGCGGAGGATCAGTCGGCCGAGTTTGCCAATGACGAGGTCATCGAGGCCCTGAAGCAGGAAGCGGAAGACGAACTTCGCCAGGTGTTGCATGCGCTGAAGCGTATCGAGGCGGGGGAAGGTGATGCCTGTGAACGCTGCGGTGGGCCCATCGGCGACGGTCGCCTGCGGGCGCTGCCCTACACGACGCGCTGCCTCGACTGTGCGGAGCGCCAATGAGCATCCCCGCCGAGACCGAGGATGATAGTCTGGTGATATATCGACAAGGCGGGAGGCGTGCATGCAAGCGAGGTTTCGAGCGATTGGGATAGGCGTGGTGCTGATGTGGCTGGCGGGCTGCGGTGGCAGCGAGGAGGAGATGGCCAACGGGCCCGACGACCCGGCCCCGGTGGCCGAGATGGCGGAGGAGACGCCCGATCCCGCGCCGGAGCCGACCCCCGAGGTGGCCCCCTTCGATGAGCCGGTCACGATCGATCTGGCGTCGCGCCTGGGCAGCGACCGGCGCCTGACCGTCGAGGGCGAGACCAACTTGCCCGCCGACACACGCCTGCAGGTGCTGGTGGAGCGGGAGCTCAGCGGGGTGCGCTGGCGTGAGCGCGTGTCAGTGGCCGAGGGCGGCTTCGTTGCCGGGCCTTTCGGCCCCGGTAGCGGTCTGCCCGACGGCGACTATCTGGTGGTGGTCGAGGTGCAGGAGGGCAGTGTCCAGCCGGCCGAGGTGCGAGCCAGGCTGGGCGATGGCAACCAGCACCTGCAGGGGCCGCTGGTCGCGCAGTCGCGCCATGGCCTGGGTCAGGTAGCCCGCTACACCAAACGCTTCCTGATCGGCGACGAAACGCGCCGCACCCAGGATCGCGTCGATGTGATGGAGATCGAGTAGCTCCTGATCGAGTAGCTCCTGATCGGGTAGCGCCTGATCGGGTAGTGCTTGATCGGGTAGTGCTTGATCGGGTAGTGCTTGATCGGGTAGTGCCTTAGAGGGGCTGGGCACGCCAATGAGCCACCAGTTTGCCGACTAGCCGGCAACTGGGGGCGTAGGGGATGAGCTCGTCGCTGTCCTGGCGCTGGAATATCAGCTCCCCGGTGGGTCCCTGCGTGACCCGCCGGATAGCCAGCTCACCATCGTCTTCGATGAGGTAGAGGCCCGGCTGGCGGAAGATGTCGCTGGTGGCGATGGCCACCAGATCGCCCTCCATGAGGAAGTCGAACGCTTCGTCCGGCGCCGGCGTCACCAGGTGGCAGTCGCCGTCCCAGCGCTGCCCGGGCACCATGTCGATCGGCAGTTCGATGACGCGCTGCTTGCCATCCTGCCAGGGTAGCGGCAGTCGGCGGCGCAGGTAGAGAGGCGAGGCGTGAGATCCTTCGTCTTCCAGCAGCCGTGACAACGGGCAGTTGAGCGCCTGGGCCAGGGCGACCAGGCGTTCGTGACCAATCTGCTTGATGGCGCCCGATTCCCAGTAGGAGATCGTGACGTCTGACACCCCGACCCTGCGTGCCAGGGCCGCCTTGTTGAGCTTGGCCTCCAGCCGAAGTTTCTTGATGCGAGGGCCGAGTGTTTCCATTACGTCATCCTATTGTCACAAAGCGTCATATGAGTCTTCCAGGCTCGCTATTGCCCAGGCAACGGCGAGTATCAACGCTAATTCTGCCTTAAACCTCGGCGCGTCACCATGCCACCCGCTCTCCGGCCCAGTCCAGGAAGATGCCGCTCTGGTCGGGCGTGCAGGTCTCCAGCACGTTCAGCAGTGACTCGGCCACGAAGGAGGGGGTGAACAGCTTGCCTTCGGGCACACGGGATTGGAACGGCGCCGAGAGCGGCGTATCCGTGGTACCGGGGTGCAGACAGGCGATGGCCGCCTGGGGGTTGAGTCGGCGAAGTTCCACGGCGGCGGTCTTCATCAACATGTTATGGGCGGCCTTGCTGGCCCGGTAGGCGTACCAGCCGCCGAGTCGATTGTCGCCGATCGAGCCGACACGCGCCGAGAGGCTGGCGAACAGCGTCGGGTGGCGCCCCTTGAGGCTAGGCTGCAGCGCCTTGAGCAGCAGCGCCGGGATGATGGCATTGACGTGATAGAGCCGAGCCATGGCCTCGGCGTCCAGCTCATCGAGCTTCTTCTCCGGACCGATGCCACGGGCGTCGTCGTGGAGCATGCCGATGGCGTTGAACACCAGGTGCACGGGGGCGCCGTTCAGCGCCTGGGCGAGGGCTTCGTTGCCGTCCTCGGTGCCCAGGTCCAGGGCGAGGGATTCGACGCGGGGGTCCGGATGCGTTTGGTAGTGGCGGCTGACGGCGATCACCCGGGCGGGGCGGTCACTGGCGAGCAGGGCTTCGACCACGGCGCAGCCGATGCCGCCGGAGGCGCCGGTCACCACGGCGGTGAAGTCGTCGGGGAGTCGCGTGAGCATGGCATTCCTTATTTGCCGATGACGGGTTCAGCGTGGACCGCGCCGCCGGGGAATGATTCCCGACCACGGCTGCCCCGGCGCTGGCCAGGTGCGTATAATGCGGGCATTCGCCCGCTATGTCAGGGCGGCCTTCCTCCATCGACAGGACCAAGGACGACATGACCGTACGCACTCGTATCGCGCCGTCACCCACCGGCGATCCCCACGTGGGCACCGCCTATATCGCCCTGTTCAACCTCTGCTTCGCTCGCCAGCACGGCGGCCAGTTCATCCTGCGCATCGAGGACACCGACCGGGTGCGCTCGACCCCCGAGTCCGAGCAGATGATCCTCGACTCCCTGAGCTGGCTGGGGCTCGAGTGGGACGAAGGCCCCGACGTCGGCGGCCCCCACGGTCCCTATCGCCAGAGCGAGCGCGGCGACATCTACGGCGAGTACGCCCGGCAGCTGATCGAGTCCGGCCATGCCTTCAAGTGCTACCGCACCAGCGAGGAGCTCGACGAGCTGCGCGAGGCACGCAAGGCGGCCGGCATGCACCTGGCCTTGAAGCCCGCCGACCTGGCGCTGCCCGCCGAGGAACAGGCGCGTCGCGAGCAGGAGGGTTGGCCCTACGTGGTGCGCATGAGTGTGCCGGCCACCGGCACCTGCGTGGTCGAGGACATGCTGCGCGGCGTCATCGAGGTCGAGTGGGCCCAGGTGGACGCCCAGATTCTGCTCAAGTCGGACGGCATGCCCACCTATCATCTGGCCAACGTGGTCGACGATCACCTGATGGGCATCACCCACGTGCTGCGCGGCGAGGAGTGGATCAACTCGGCGCCCAAGCATCAGCTGCTGTATGAGTACTTCGGCTGGCAGATGCCGATGCTCTGCCACATGCCGCTTTTGCGCAACCCGGACAAGTCGAAGCTCTCCAAGCGCAAGAACCCGACCTCCATCAACTACTATCGGCGCATGGGCTTTTTGCCCCAGGCGGTGACCAACTACCTGGGACGCATGGGCTGGTCGATGCCCGACGAGCGCGAGAAGTTCAGCCTCGACGAGATGATGGCCCACTTCGATATCCAGCGGGTCTCGCTGGGTGGGCCGGTGTTCGACCTCGATAAGCTGACCTGGCTCAACGGGGTCTACATCCGCGAGGATCTGGACGATGCGGCGCTGCTCAAGGCGCTGATGGAGTGGGCCTTCAACGAGGAGTATGTCGGCCAGATCCTGCCCCAGGTCCGCCCGCGTGTGGAGACGCTCTCCCAGGTGGCGCCGTTGGCCGGGCACTTCTTCTCGGGCCTGCCGGTCATCGAGGAGGCCGATTTCGATGCGGTGAAGCTCTCCCGCGAGGAGCTGCTGAAGCTGCTGCAATTCCTGGTGTGGCGCTTCGAGCTGGTGCCGGCCTGGCACAAGGAGGCGCTGCTCGGTGAGGTCAAGGCGCTGGCGGGGCACTTCGACCTGAAGATGAAGGCCTTCCTGGCGCCGGTGTTCATCGCCGTCACCGGCTCGTCGTCGAGCACCTCGGTGATGGATGCCATGGCGATCCTCGGATCCGACGTGACCCGGGCGCGCCTGCGTCACGCCATCGAGGTGCTGGGCGGGGTCTCCAAGAAGCAGGCCAAGCGCTTCGAGAAGGAATTTCGCGACCTCGCGTGATTTCCTGTTGACGAAGGCGGGGCTTATCAGTAACATACGCCCCGTCTTCGAGAGATCGGGGCCTTAGCTCAGCTGGGAGAGCGCGACACTGGCAGTGTCGAGGTCAGCGGTTCGATCCCGCTAGGCTCCACCATCGCTTCAGATGGTAGCCATCTTTCAAGATATTGCGTCCCATTCGTCTAGTGGTCCAGGACACCGCCCTTTCACGGCGGTAACAGGGGTTCGAACCCCCTATGGGACGCCACCTCTTGCTTCACCTTCCCCGATATTTCCTCGTCAGCTGGCTATCTTGTCGGTCTGGCCGTATTGCTGTCTCCGTCTATCTCGGCTCTTCGTCCGGCGATGAATCGCGACGATTTCAGTGCAAAATACCCTTGACTTGTCCACTTTGCCTCCTTGGGGCCTCGCGACTGTGCATAGACGCCGCGGTGAGGCGCTTGGTTGCCGCCTTTCTTATATAAGTCTTTTATTTCAATGACTTACGATAGGTCAAAAAATGATCAATCTAAGGCGGTGCCGCTATTCATGGCGTTCCAGCGACCTTTTCGAGAGGTTGTGAACAGGGTTATCCACAGAATGTGTGGAAAACGGGCGACACCCACGGGAAGGCGCATGTCAGTAGGTAAGTCAACCGGAAGTGATGAGGATTCTAGTTCTCTGGTAGCAGGGGAATAGAGCGCTGCGCTGCGCGCACAAGGCCGGCCGGGCGGTGTGATGGATACCCACGGCCTGCTGAGGCGGGAGTGGCCCCTGGCGTCTCCAGGGGTATCTGGGTGTGCTCTTGAGGCAAGGGTGAGGCGAGGCGCCATCTCCCCGATGAGCGTCGGCAGGCATAAGCGCGCCGCGGACTTGGCGCCCGTTGGCTCGGCTGGGGCGGGGGCGTCGGCGGGCGAGGCTGGTGGCGTGCCTGAGCGGAGTGGGGCGTTGCCAGTAAGCCGGTATCCGGGGAGGCGGGGTGTCGGGATCGGCAAATGCAAAAAAGGCCGCCCGAGGGGCGGCCTTTTGGTATTGGCGCGAGTGCAGTTCAGCTCGCCGGATAGTCGCGCTTGTCGTGGCCCGTGTAGAGCTGGCGCGGTCGGCCGATCTTGTAGCTGTCGCTGAGCATCTCGTTCCAGTGGGAGATCCAGCCGATGGTGCGGGAAACGGCGAAGATCACGGTGAACATGTTCTTCGGGATACCCATGGCCTTGAGGATGATGCCGGAGTAGAAGTCGACGTTCGGGTAGAGCTTGCGCTCGATGAAGTACTCGTCTTCCAGGGCGATCTGCTCCAGGCGCTTGGCGATCTTCAGCTGCGGGTCGTCGGCCAGGCCCAGCTCGGCCAGCACCTCGTCGCAGGTCTCCTTCATCACCTTGGCGCGCGGATCGAAGTTGCGATAGACCCGGTGGCCGAAGCCCATCAGCTTGAAGGGGTCATCCTTATCCTTCGCCTTGTCGATGAAGCGCTGGATGTTCTCCTCGGAGTCGTCGCCGATCTCGTCGAGCATGTTCAGCACGGCCTCGTTGGCGCCGCCGTGTGCCGGGCCCCAGAGCGCGGCGATGCCGGCGCTGATGCAGGCGAAGGGGTTTGCCCCGGTGGAGCCTGCCAGACGCACCGTGGAGGTGGAGGCGTTCTGCTCGTGGTCGGCATGGAGCATGAAGATGCGGTCCATGGCCTTGGCGTAGACCGGGTTGATCCGGTACTCCTCGCACGGGTTGCTGAACATCATGTAGAGGAAGTTCTCTGCATAGGTCAGGTCGTTGCGGGGATAGTTGAACGGCTGGCCGACGTTGTATTTGTAGGACATCGCCGCAATGGTCGGCATCTTGGCGATCAGGCGGATCGCGCTGATCTCACGATCCTCCTGTTTGGAGGTGTCCAGGTGGTCGTGGTAGAAGGCGGCCAGGCCACCGACCACGCCGCACAGGATCGACATCGGGTGGGCGTCGCGGCGGAAGCCCTTGAAGAAGTTGATGATCTGGTCGTGGACCATGGTGTGGTTGGTCACGCGCGCCTTGAAGTCTTCGTATTGCGCGTCGTCGGGCAGCTCGCCGAACAGTAATAGATAGCAGGTCTCGACGAAGTCGGAGTGCTTGGCCAGCTGGTCGATCGGGTAGCCGCGGTGCAGCAGCACGCCGTTGCCGCCATCGATGTAGGTGATCGCCGACTGGCAGGAAGAGGTGGCCATGAAGCCGGGGTCGTAGGTGAAGAGGCCTTGGGCGCCGAGGCCGCGGACGTCGATGACCTCGGGGCCCAGGGAACCGGAATAGATCGGCAGGTCAATCGGGTCGTCCAGGCCGTCTACCGTCAATGTCGCTTTCCTGTCAGCCATGGCTGGCCTCCTCTCGAATTCATGGGGGCGATGTTGGGTGATTTCGCTGCAGTTGCCGGCGAAAAGGTTCGCCCACTATAGAAGCGTCCTCGAGATTGTCAATTCCACTATTGTGCGCCCATGGCTGTACAGTTGGTGATATTGTAGATAGTGTTTGTACAATAAATGGTGCCTTGCACCATTTCCAGGCGCGAGCGTTCCCGTCAATGCCTCGGATCCCGTGAAAGACCGCGCCAAGGCCGATAACTCGGCCTTCCACCATGGTCGACTGGGGCGCGTGTCCATTTGTCATGGAGGGGTGATGACCCTATAATCTCAGCGCGCGACTGGCAGGAGTCGGTGGTCGTGTCCAACTCGGCCATGACCGTGTCCCTTCCCGTAACCACCGCCCGCTCGGGCCTTGTCGGACGATGAAGAGCGGGCCAAGAGAGTGTGTAGAGCCGTGAATAGCAAACGACCCGTAAATCTGGATCTGTCCACGATACAGTTCCCCCTCCCCGCCCTGACGTCGATCGCTCACCGCATCACCGGCGTCATCCTCTTCATCGGCCTGATCTTCGCCTTCTGGGCGCTGGACGTGTCACTGTCCTCGCCGGCCGGCTTCGCCGCCGTGAGCGATGTCCTGGCCCACAACTTCCTGGCCAAGTTTGTTGCCTGGGGACTGCTCTCCGCGTTGGCCTTCCATTTCGTGGCCGGTATCAAGCACCTGCTGATGGACATGGATATCGGCGTGACCCTCGAGGGTGGCGTCAAGAAGGCACAGATCACCGTGGTGGTGAGTGCGGTCCTGATCATTCTGGCTGGAGTCTGGGTATGGTAACCAACATCACGAATTTCGGACGCAGTGGTCTCTCCGACTGGCTGCTGCAGCGCGTCTCTGCCGTCATCCTGGCGCTCCACTCTCTCTTTATCGTCGGTTTCCTGCTGTTCAGCTCGGGCCTCGATTACGCGGCCTGGAGCGGGCTGTTCGCCCAGACCTGGATGCGCATCTTCTCGCTGCTGGCCTTCATCTCGCTGTCCGCCCACGCCTGGGTCGGGCTGTGGACCGTGACCACCGACTATCTCAAGCCGACCGGTATTCGCATCGGTACGCAGCTCATCATCATCCTGGCCATCTTCGTGTTCCTGGTCTGGGGCATCACCGTTCTGTGGGGAGCCTGATTCATGTCCAACATGCGTAGCCTGTCTTTCGACGCCATCATCATCGGTGGCGGCGGCGCCGGCCTGAGGGCCGCCCTGGAGCTGGCCAAGTCCGGCAAGAAGACCGCCGTGCTGTCCAAGGTCTTCCCGACCCGCTCGCACACCGTCTCCGCCCAGGGCGGCATCACCTGTGCCATCGCCTCCGCCGATCCGAACGACGACTGGCGCTGGCACATGTACGACACCGTCAAGGGCGGCGACTACATCGCCGACCAGGACGCCTCCGAGTACATGTGCTCCGAGGGCCCCAAGGCTGTGTTCGAGCTCGAGCACATGGGCCTGCCGTTCTCCCGCTTCGATAACGGCCGCATCTACCAGCGTCCGTTCGGCGGTCAGTCCAAGGACTTCGGCAAGGGCGGCCAGGCGGCCCGCACCTGCGCCGCGGCCGACCGTACCGGTCACGCCCTGCTGCATACGCTTTATCAGAACAACCTGAAGAACAACACCACCTTCCTCAATGAGTGGTACGCCGTCGATCTGGTCAAGAACGCCAACGGCGACGTGGTGGGTTGCATCGCCATGGACATCGAGACCGGCGAAGTGGTGCACGTGAAGTCCAAGGCCACCGTCATGGCCACCGGCGGGGCGGGGCGCATCTTCGCCTCCACCACCAACGCCCTGATCAACACCGGTGACGGCATCGGCATGGCGCTGCGCGCCGGCTTCCCGATGCAGGACATGGAGATGTGGCAGTTCCACCCGACCGGCATCTACGGCGCGGGTACCCTGGTGACCGAGGGCTGCCGCGGCGAGGGTGGCTACCTGGTCAACAAGGATGGCGAGCGTTTCATGGAGCGCTACGCGCCCAACGCCAAGGACCTGGCCGGCCGCGACGTGGTCGCGCGCTCCATGGTCATGGAGATCCTCGAGGGCCGCGGCTGCGGCGAGAAGGGCGACCACGTCTTCTTGAAGCTGGATCACCTGGGCGAGGAAGTGCTCGGCAAGCGCCTGCCCGGCATCGTCGAACTGTCCAAGACCTTCGCTCACGCGGATCCGGCCAAGGAGCCGATCCCGGTGGTGCCGACCTGTCACTACATGATGGGCGGAATCCCGACCAACGTGCACGGTCAGGCGATCATGCAGGACGCCGAGGGTAACGACCAGATCGTCAACGGCCTGTTCGCCTGCGGCGAAGCGGCCTGCGTGTCGGTCCACGGCGCCAACCGCCTGGGCGGCAACTCGCTGCTCGACCTGGTGGTCTTCGGCCGCGCGGCCGGCATGTTCATCGAGGGGGCGCTCAACGAGGGCATCGAGTACCTCGATGCCTCCGAGTCCGACGTCGAGTCGGCGATGAAGCGCATCACCCGCTGGAATGAGTCCGAGGACGGCGAAACCGTGCCCGACCTCAAGCGCGAGCTGCAGGACATCATGCAGACCTCCTTCGGCGTGTTCCGCGAGGAGAAGAACATGGTCGAGGGCGTCAAGCGTCTGGAAGAGCTGCGCAGCCGCATCGACAATGCCTATCTGCCGGACAAGTCCAGCACCTTCAACACCGCGCGCGTCGAGGCGCTGGAGCTGGATAATCTGATGGAAGTGGCCGAAGCCACCGCCATCGCGGCCCTGGAGCGCAAGGAGAGCCGTGGCGCCCATTCCCGCTACGACTACCCGGACCGTGACGACGTCAACTGGCTGAAGCACTCGCTCTATTTCCCGGCCGAGAAGCGTCTGGGCAAGCGCGACGTGAACTTCGCGCCCAAGACCGTCGAGATGTTCGAGCCGAAAGTCCGTACCTACTAAGGGGGAGTCACGATGTCCACGCTTCAGGTATCCCTGTACCGCTATAACCCGGAAACCGACTCCGCGCCCTTCATGCAGGAGTTCCAGGTCGACACCCAGGGTCGCGACCTCATGGTGCTCGACGTCCTGCACCTGGCCAAGGAGCAGGATAACGGCCTGGCCTATCGCCGCAGCTGCCGCGAGGGCGTGTGTGGGTCCGACGGTATGAACATGAATGGCAAGAACGGCCTGGCCTGCATTACGCCGCTCTCCGAGGTGGTCAAGGGCAACAAGCTGACGCTGCGCCCGCTGCCGGGTCTGCCGGTCATCCGTGACCTGGTGGTCGACATGGGGCTGTTCTACAAGCAGTACGAGCGTATCCAGCCGTACCTGCAGAATGACGAGCCAGCCCCGGCCATCGAGCGCCTGCAGTCGCCGGAAGAGCGCGACAAGCTCGACGGCCTCTACGAGTGCATCCTGTGCGCCTGCTGTTCGACCTCCTGCCCGTCGTTCTGGTGGAACCCGGACAAGTTCGTCGGCCCGGCCGGCCTGCTGCAGGCCTACCGCTTCCTCGCCGATTCGCGTGATGGCGCGACCCGTGAGCGCTTGGCCGAGCTGGAGGATCCGTTCTCCGTGTTCCGCTGCCGCGGGATCATGAACTGCGTCGCGGTCTGCCCGAAGGGACTGAACCCGACGCGGGCGATCGGCAAGATTCGCGAGATGCTGCTGGCCGATGCCACTTAAATCGTGGCGTCCAGCTTGTTATCATGTTCTCCGCTCTCGGGCTGCGGCAAGGCGCCGCAGCCGAGTCCGGTGCGGAGCGTGATGTAAAGAGCCGGTGCCTTGGGCACCGGCTCTTGACCATGGAATTCATGATGCTCTTTCTCCGGCAGAGCATCAGCGATGTCGATGCGGTCGAGTCGTGTCGGCGCCGATACCACCCCATCAGTGCAGGGTGACCAAGAGATGCAACAAGGCATAATGGAGTTGATGTGGCGCTCCTCCCATGTGAGCGGCGGCAATGCCCACTATGTGGAAGCGCTCTACGAGCAGTACCTCGATGATCCCTCCGCCGTTCCCGACGAATGGCGCCAGTACTTCGATCAGCTGCCGCGGCCCGAGGGCGGGGCTAGCCAGGATGTTCCTCTCACCCCGATTCGCGACCAGTTCTATCAGCTGGGTCAGCAGCGTCGTACCGCGCACGTGGCGGCCGAGAGCGGGGAGAGCAAGAAGCAGGTCAAGGTACTCCAGCTGATCAACGCCTACCGCTTCCGCGGGCACCAGAAGGCCGACATCGATCCCCTCGGTCTGCGCAGCCCGACCCCGGTTCCCGATCTCGATCTCTCCTTCCATCAGCTCTCCAAGGCGGATCTGGACACCGAGTTCCAGACCGGTTCCTTCTTCATGGGGCTGGACAAGGCGCCGCTGAAGCAGATCGTCGAGGCGCTGGAGCAGACCTACTGTCGCTCCATCGGCTGCGAGGTCATGCACATCGTCGACACCGAAGAGAAGCGCTGGCTCCAGCAGCGCTTCGAGTCGGTGCGTAGCGCGCCGAACTTCAGTCCCGACGTGCGCAAGCACGTCCTCGAGCGTCTCACGGCCGCCGAGGGCCTGGAGAGCTACCTGGCCTCCAAGTACCCGGGCACCAAGCGTTTCGGTCTCGAGGGTGGCGAGTGCTTCATTCCGATGATGGACGAGCTGATCCAGCGCGCCGGCAGCTACGGCACCAAGGAAGTGGTGATCGGCATGGCCCACCGTGGGCGCCTCAACATGCTGGTCAACATCCTCGGCAAGAACCCCTCCGAGCTGATCGACGAGTTCGACGGCAAGAAGGTGGTGGAGCGGGGCTCGGGTGACGTGAAGTACCACCAGGGCTTCAGCTCGAACGTCATGACCCCGGGCGGCGAGGTCCACCTGGCGCTGTCGTTCAACCCCTCCCACCTGGAGATCGTCGCGCCAGTGGTCGAGGGCTCGGTGCGGGCCCGTCAGGATCGCCGCAACGACCCGGTCGGCGACAAGGTGCTGCCGATCAACGTCCATGGCGATGCGGCCTTCGCCGGCCAGGGTGTGGTCATGGAGACCTTCCAGATGTCGCAGACGCGTGCCTACCGCACCGGCGGCACCCTGCACATCGTGATCAACAACCAGGTCGGCTTCACCACCTCGCACCCGCTGGACTCACGCTCCACCGAGTACTGCACCGACATCGCCAAGATGGTTCAGGCGCCGATCTTCCACGTCAACGGCGACGATCCCGATGCCGTGCTGCACGCCACCCAGGTGGCGCTTGACTACCGTCAGCAGTTCAAGCGTGACGTGGTCATCGACCTGGTCTGCTACCGTCGCCGCGGCCACAACGAGGCCGACGAGCCGTCCGGCACCCAGCCGATGATGTACAGCAAGATCAAGGACCATCCGTCCTCGCGGACCCACTACGTCGAACGCCTGGTCAAGGAGGGGCTGCTCTCCGACGACGACGCCAAGGCCATGATGGAGAAATACCGCGACGATCTGCTGGCCGGCAATCACGTGGCCAACGCCCTGGTGCAGAAGCCTAATAAGTCGCTGTTCGTCGACTGGACTCCCTATCTGGGCCATGAGTGGACCGGCCATGCCGACACCCGGGTCGAGATGAAGCGCCTGCAGCGTCTCGCCGGCAAGATGTGCGAGGTGCCCGACGGCGTGACCGTGCAGCGTCAGGTGGCCAAGATCTACGATGATCGCCGCAAGATGCAGGCCGGTGGCATGGCCATCAACTGGGGCTTCGCCGAGACCCTGGCCTACGCCACGCTGCTCGATCAGGGCCACCCGATACGCCTCACCGGTCAGGACGTCGGCCGCGGCACCTTCTCCCACCGCCATGCGGTGGTGCACAACCAGCAGGACGGCAGTGCCTACGTGCCGCTGCAGCACATGGCCGACGGCCAGCCGCGCTTCACCATCCACGACTCCTTCCTCTCCGAGGAGGCGGTGCTGGCGTTCGAGTATGGCTACTCGACCACCGCGCCCAACGACCTGGTGATCTGGGAAGCCCAGTTCGGCGACTTCTTCAACGGCGCCCAGGTGGTGGTGGACCAGTTCATCTCCTCCGGCGAGACCAAGTGGGAGCGTCTCTGCGGCCTGACCATGCTGCTGCCTCACGGCTACGAGGGGCAGGGGCCCGAGCACTCCTCGGCGCGCCTGGAGCGCTTCCTGCAGATGTGCGCCGAGCACAACATGCAGGTCTGTGTGCCGACCACCCCGGCGCAGATCTTCCATCTGCTGCGTCGCCAGGTGATCCGTCCGCTGAGAAAGCCCTTGGTGGTGATGACGCCCAAGAGCCTGCTGCGCCACAAGTCGGCGACCTCGAGCCTCGACGAGCTGGCCGAGGGCAACTTCCAGATGGTGCTGCCCGACCAGGGCAACCTCGAGGCGCAGAAGGTCGAGCGCATCGTGCTGTGTGCCGGCAAGGTCTACTACGACCTGGCCAACTGGCGCGACGAGAATGCCCGCGACGACGTGGCCATCCTGCGCATCGAGCAGCTCTACCCCTTCCCCAAGGAGGAGCTGCTGGAGGCCATCAAGGACTACACCAACGTCGAAGATGTGGTCTGGTGTCAGGAAGAGCCGCTCAACCAGGGCGCCTGGTACTCGAGCCAGCACCACATGCGGGCGGTGGCCGACCTGCTGCGCGACGGCCTGGGCGGCAAGCTCAAGTTCGCCGGTCGCCCGGCATCGGCGGCACCCGCGGCGGGCTACATGTCCGTGCATACCGAACAGCAGCGCCAGCTGGTGGAAGACGCCTTCAATCTGTAAGGCGTCCCACCGGGACGAGAAAGAACATACAAGGGATACGACATGGCTACCGATATCAAGGCACCCACCTTTCCGGAATCCGTTGCCGAAGGCAGCGTCGCCGCCTGGCACAAGAAGCCCGGCGATAGCGTCGAGCGTGACGAGCTGATCGTCGAGATCGAGACCGACAAGGTGGTGCTCGAGGTCGTGGCTCCCGAGGCCGGCACTCTGTCCGAGGTGCTGGTGGAAGAGGGTGACACCGTGGAGTCCGAGCAGCTGCTGGGTCGCCTCGGCGCGGGCGAGGCCAAGGGCGAGGCGCCGGCCGACAAGCAGCAAGAGAAGCAGGACGAGCCGAAGGGCGAGGCCAAGGCCGAAGCGCCGGCCGGCGGTGGCCAGGCCCATGAGGTCAAGGCCCCGACCTTCCCCGAGTCCATCCAGGAAGGCACCGTAGCGAGCTGGGCCAAGCAGGTCGGCGACGCCGTCAAGCGTGACGAGGTGCTGGCCGAGATCGAGACCGACAAGGTGGTCCTCGAGGTCGTCGCTCCGGCCGACGGTGCGCTGACCGAGATCAAGGCCGAGGAGGGCAGCCAGGTGACCTCCGAGCAGGTGCTGGCCGTCTTCACCGAAGGTGCCGGCGGCGCCTCCACGCCGGCTACCAGCGGCGAAGAGAAGCCGGCGGCCTCCGCCGATGACGGTGCCAGCGACGAGAAGGTCGGCGACAAGATCCTCGCCCCGGCCGCGCGCAAGCTGGTCGCCGAGCACGACCTCGACGTCGCGAAGATCGAGGGCACCGGCAAGGGTGGCCGGGTCCTCAAGGAGGACGTGCAGCGCGCCGTGAACGACGGCAGCGCCAAGAAGTCTGCCAAGCCGGCCGGCGGCGCCCAGTCCGCCGCCGCGGCGGCTCCGGTGGTCGAAGGCGAGCGCCCTGAGAAGCGCGTGCCGATGAGCCGCCTGCGCCAGACCATCGCCAAGCGCCTGGTCCAGGCCCAGCAGACCGCCGCCATGCTCACCACCTACAACGAGGTGGACATGAGCGCGGTGATGGAGCTGCGCGGCCAGTACAAGGAGACCTTCCTCAAGGCTCACGACGTCAAGCTCGGCTTCATGGGCTTCTTCGTCAAGGCGGCCTCCGAGGCCCTCAAGCGCTTCCCGGACGTCAACGCTTCCATCGACGGCACCGACATCGTCTATCACGGCTATCAGGACATCGGCGTGGCGGTCTCCACCGACCGCGGTCTGGTCGTCCCGGTGCTGCGCGACACCGACAGCATGAAGATCGCCGACGTCGAGAAGGGCATCGTCGACTTCGGCAAGCGGGCCCGTGACGGCAAGCTCGGCATCGACGAGATGCAGGGCGGCACCTTTACCATCACCAACGGCGGCACCTTCGGTTCGCTGATGTCCACGCCGATCCTCAACCCGCCGCAGACTGCCATCCTGGGCATGCACAAGATTCAGGAGCGTCCCATGGCGGTGAACGGCAAGGTCGAGATCCGCCCGATGATGTACCTGGCGGTCTCCTATGACCACCGCATGATCGACGGCAAGGACGCGGTCCGCTTCCTGGTGACCATCAAGGAACTGCTCGAAGACCCGGCGCGTCTGCTGCTGGACATCTGATTCGCGAAGCCGGCAACGTCTTCCAGCAACAAGCCACAAAGGAGCCAACATGGCTGACAAGTTTGATGTGATCGTGATCGGCGCGGGCCCCGGCGGCTACGTGGCCGCCATTCGTGCCGCCCAGATGGGCCTGAAGACCGCCTGCGTCGAGAAGTGGATCGGCAAGGAAGGCAAGGTCGTGCACGGCGGCACCTGCCTCAACGTGGGCTGCATCCCGTCCAAGGCGCTGCTCGAGGCTTCCCACAAGTTCGTCGAGGCCAAGCACGACTTCGACGACCTGGGCATCCAGGCCGGTGACGTCAGCATGGACGTCAAGAAGATGATGGCCCGCAAGGACAAGATCGTGAAGAACCTGACCGGT
This sequence comes from Halomonas saccharevitans, assembly GCF_900116405.1. GTDB lineage: Bacteria > Pseudomonadota > Gammaproteobacteria > Pseudomonadales > Halomonadaceae > Halomonas > Halomonas saccharevitans. Next base: position 16,468 of record NZ_FPAQ01000007.1, read on the forward strand.
GGCATCTCAGGGCTTTTCAAGGCCAATGGCGTCACCGCCATCGAGGGCACCGGTAAGGTGGCCTCCGCCAAGCAGGTCGAGGTCACCGACCAGGACGGCAAGGCGACCACCTATGAGGCCGACAGCATCGTCGTCGCCGCCGGCTCCGTGCCGGTGGAGATTCCGCCGACCCCGCTGCAGGAAGGCCTGGTGGTCGACTCCACCGGCGCCCTGGAATTCCAGGAGACCCCGAAGCGTCTGGGCGTGATCGGCGCCGGCATCATCGGCCTGGAGCTCGGCAGCGTGTGGAACCGCCTGGGCTCCGAGGTGACCGTGCTCGAGGCCATGGACAACTTCCTGCCGATGGTCGATGGGGCCGTCGCCAAGGAGACCCAGAAGCTGCTCAAGAAGCAGGGCCTGGACATCAAGCTCAATGCGCGCGTGACCGGCTCCGAGGTCAAGGGTGAGGAAGTCGTCGTCAAGTACGCCGATGCCGACGGCGACCAGGAGATGACCTTCGACAAGCTGATCGTCTGCGTCGGCCGCAAGCCCTACACCAAGGGCGTGATCGCCGACGGTGTGGGCGTCGACACCGACGAGCGCGGCTTCATCCACGTCGACGACCAGTGCCGCACCAGCGTGCCGGGCGTCTACGCCATCGGCGACTGCGTGCGCGGCCCGATGCTGGCGCACAAGGCCTCCGAAGAGGGCATCATGGTCGCCGACATCATCGCCGGCCATAAGGCCGAGATGAACTACGACGCCATTCCCAACGTCATCTACACCTTCCCGGAGGTGGCCTGGGTCGGCATGACCGAGCAGGACGCCAAGGCGGCCGGCATCGAGGTCAAGGTCGGCGCCTTCCCGTTCGCCGCCAGCGGCCGTGCCATGGCCAACAATGCGACCGAGGGCATGGCGCGCATCATCGCCGATGCCGAGACGGATCGCGTGCTGGGCGTGCACATCGTCGGTCAGCATGCCGGCGAGATGATCGCCCAGGGCGTCATCGCGCTCGAGTTCGGCTCCAGCGCCGAAGATCTGGCGCTGACCTGCTATGCGCACCCGACCATGTCGGAAGCGGTGCACGAGGCGGCGCTGGCCGTCGAGGGCCATGCCATCCACATGGCCAACCGCAAGAAGAAGAAGTAAGGACAACAAGCGCCACCGTCAGGTGGCGCATCGCTTCCGGCCATGTATCGGAAGCGAACGGTGGTGACACGACACCCGCCGCCCCGAGGCGGCGGCCGTGTCACCGTTCGAGTCACATGCAACCAATGGCATGAATCGATGAACCTTCACGAGTATCAGAGCAAGCAGCTGTTTGCCGATTACGGCCTGCCGGTATCCAAGGGCTTCGCCGTCGACACCCCCGAGGAGGCCGCGGAGGCCTGCAAGAAGATCGGTGGCGACATGTGGGTGGTCAAGGCCCAGGTCCACGCCGGCGGCCGCGGCAAGGCCGGTGGCGTCAAGCTGATCAAGGATCCGGAGGAGGCCAAGACCTTCGCCGAGTCCTGGCTGGGCAAGAATCTGGTGACCTTCCAGACCGACGAGAAGGGTCAGCCGGTCACCAAGATCCTGGTCGAGACCTGCACCGACATCGCCAACGAGCTCTACCTGGGCGCCGTGGTCGATCGCGGTACCCAGCGCGTGGTCTTCATGGCGTCCACCGAGGGTGGCGTGGAGATCGAGAAGGTCGCGGAAGAGACCCCCGAGAAGATCCTCAAGGCCGAGATCGATCCGCTGGTCGGCGCTCAGCCCTACCAGGCGCGTGAGCTGGCCTTCGCCCTGGGCCTCGAAGGCGCTCAGGTGAAGCAGTTCACCAAGATCTTCCTGGGCCTGTCCAAGCTGTTCCACGACAAGGACCTGGCGCTGCTCGAGATCAACCCGCTGGTGGTGACCGACGAGGGTAACCTCCACTGCCTCGACGCCAAGATCGGTCTGGACGGCAACGCCCTCTATCGCCATCCGGACCTGCAGGCGATGCGCGACCCGTCTCAGGAAGACGCGCGCGAAGCCGAGGCAGCGGCATGGGACCTCAACTACGTGGCCCTGGACGGCAACATCGGCTGCATGGTCAACGGCGCTGGCCTCGCCATGGGCACCATGGACATCGTCAACCTGAATGGCGGCAGCCCGGCCAACTTCCTCGACGTCGGCGGCGGTGCCACCAAGGAGCGCGTGGCGGAAGCGTTCAAGATCATCCTGTCCGACGACAACGTCAAGGCCGTGCTGGTCAACATCTTCGGCGGCATCGTGCGCTGCGACATGATCGCCGAGGGCATCATCGGTGCCGTCGAGCAGGTCGGTGTCAATGTGCCGGTCGTGGTGCGTCTGGAAGGTAACAACGCCGAGCTGGGTGCCGAGAAACTGGCCTCCAGCGGTCTGAACATCATCGCTGCTACCAGCCTGACCGATGCGGCTCAGCAGGTCGTCAAGGCAGCGGAGGGCAAGTAATGAGCATCCTGATCGACAAGAACACCAAGGTCATCTGCCAGGGCTTCACCGGCGGACAGGGGACCTTCCATTCCGAGCAGGCGATCGCCTACGGCACCCAGATGGTCGGCGGCGTGACCCCGGGCAAGGGCGGCCAGGAGCACCTGGGCCTGCCGGTGTTCAACACCGTCAAGGAAGCCGTCGAGCAGACCGGCGCCGAGGCCAGCGTGATCTACGTGCCGGCCCCCTTCTGCAAGGATTCCATCCTGGAAGCCGCCAACGCCGGCATCAAGCTGATCGTCTGCATCACCGAGGGCATTCCGACCCTCGACATGCTCGACGTCAAGGTGAAGTGCAACGAGCTGGGCGTGCGCCTGATCGGCCCGAACTGCCCCGGTGTCATCACTCCGGGCGAGTGCAAGATCGGCATCATGCCGGGCCACATCCACAAGCCCGGCAAGGTCGGTATCGTGTCGCGCTCTGGCACCCTGACCTATGAAGCCGTCAAGCAGACCACCGACCATGGCTTCGGCCAGTCCACCTGTGTGGGCATCGGCGGCGACCCGATCCCGGGCTCCAACTTCATCGACATCCTGGAGATGTTCGAGAAGGACCCGGCGACCGAGGCGATCGTGATGATCGGCGAGATCGGCGGCACCGCCGAGGAAGAGGCCGCGGCCTACATCAAGGAGCACGTCTCCAAGCCGGTCGTCTCCTACATCGCCGGCGTCACCGCCCCCCCGGGTAAGCGCATGGGCCATGCCGGTGCGATCATCGCTGGCGGCAAGGGCACTGCGGACGAGAAGTTCGGCGCTCTCGAGGCGGCGGGCGTCAAGACCGTGCGCTCCCTGGCCGAGATCGGCGATGCCCTGAAGGTCGCTACCGGCTGGTAAGCCGCGCGACGTCAAGCATCGACAAAGGGCACCCTCGGGTGCCCTTTCTTGTGCTCGGCTGTCGGCGAATAACCAACGACTGCCGGCGTCAACGACCGGGCGCCGGTGTCGAAACAGCAGTAACGTTGGCACGGCAGTAACGGCCCCCAACGCAAGACGGCGACCCGAGGGTCGCCGTCCTGTGCCGCGTGCCGCTGGTGGGGGTCAGACCGCGGGGCGGCCGACCAGCGAGCGGGTCTCTTCGCGTGCCTCGGTCAGCGTCACGCGGATGACGTCGCCGAGCTTGAAGCGCTCCTCGCCCTCGATCTGGATGCGCCCGTCCTTGTCGTCGATCGCCACCTTCTTGCGGTCGCTGTGCATCAGCGGGGCCGGGATGAAGGCGGTGGCGCCGTTGGCGGTCAGGCGTACCCGCATGCCGCCGCGGTTGACCGCGATGACCTCGGCCTCGAAGGTCTCACCGGCCTCGGCCGAGGGCGTCAGGTAGCGCACGTAGAGCCAGTCCTTGACGTCGCGCTCGGCCATGCGATTCAGCCGGCGACGCTCGGTGAGCTGCTCGGTGAGCGCCTGGCTGGCCTCGGCCGGGGCCTGCTCGCCCTTGAGCACGCGCTTGATCAAGCGGTGATTGACCATGTCGCCGTACTTGCGGATCGGCGAGGTCCAGGTGGCATAGGCGGCGAGGCCCAGGCCGAAGTGCGGACCGGGCTGCGCCGACATGCTGGTGAAGCCCTGGAAGCGGCGCAGGCGCGCGTCGAGCCAGGCGTCGTCGCGGCCCTCGAGCTCGCGCTTGAGCTCGGTGTAGCGGGAGAGCTCGGTGAGCTGCTCGTGCTCCACCTGGATGTCCTGCTCGGCCAGGAACTCCTGGGCGGCCTCGGCCTTCTCGGGCTCGAAGGCGCGGTGGACGTTGAAGATGCCGTGGCCGACGTGCTCGGCGAGCAGGTGCGCGCAGCAGGCGTTGGCGGCGATCATCGACTCTTCGATCATGCGGTTGGCGATGCGCCGATGCTCGGTGCGGATGTCCAGCACGTTGCCGGCGTCGTCTAGGTCGAAGACGAAGTCGGGGCGGTCCTTGAACACCAGGGCGTGAGCCGCGCGCCAGGCGCTGCGCGCCTCGGTCATGGCCGCCAGGGCCTTGAGCTGCTCACCGATCGCATCAACCGGCGCCCAGTCGCCCTGGCCCTCGAGCCAGTCGGAGACCCGATCGTAGGCGAGCTTGGCATGTGAGCGGGCGGTGGCGGCGAAGAAGCGGTAGTCGCCGAGGCTGCCGTCGGCGCCGATCTCCAGGGTGCAGGCCAGCACCGGGCGATCCTTGTTCTCCCACAGCGAGCATAGGTCGTCGGCCAGCTGCTCGGGCAGCATGGTGACGTTCTGGCCCGGCAGGTAGACGGTGAAGGCGCGGGTGCGTGCCTCCAGGTCGGCGGCGTGACCCTCTTCCACGTAGGCGGTGGGGTCGGCGATGGCCACCGTCAGCGACCAGCCGCCGTCTTCGCGGGTCTGGATGCGCAGGGCGTCATCCATATCGCGGGTCTTCTCGCCGTCGATGGTGAAGAACGGCTCGGCGGTCAGGTCCTCGCGCGTAAGGCCCTCGTCGCGCAGCGGCCAGTCGTCGCCGGCGTCCGGGCACTCCTGCTCGAGCGCGTGGCGCGCCAGGGTGACGCGCCACGGCACGGCGGGGTCGTCGGTCTTGGCCACCAGCTCGTCGATCTGGGTGAAGAAGGCGCGATCGTCGGGCTTGAGCGGGTGGCGTACCAGGCGGGCCACCACCCAGTCGCCGTCATTGATGCTCGCCTCGTCGAGGCTGCGCTTGATGCGCGCCTTCAGCGGGGTGTTCATGGTCGGGTGATCGGGAATCACCGCCAGGCGACCGTCGCGCTTCTGCACGCGGGCGATGAAGCGTGCCATGCCGGTCTCTATCAGGGTGTCGGGCTCCACCGACTTCTTGTCGCCCTCCTCATGGAGGACGGCCCCGACACGATCGCCATGCAGCACCTGCTTCATGGCGGGGGGCGGCACGAAATAGGAGTCACCGTCGTCGGTCTCGAGGAAACCGAAGCCCCGGTCGGTGGCCTTGATCACGCCCTCTACGCGAGGGGTGTTGTCGCGGATCTGTTGCTTGAGCTGAGCAAGCGCCGAATTGTTCTGCAGCATGGTCACGATCGGTTGGCGAGTAGGGGGGCCACTATACGGATTCGCGACCTCGCCGCCAAACGCCGTGGATGGCCCCTATGGGGAATCAATCGCTTGCAGTGACGACGCCGTTGCCTCGGCGCCGCCCGCTTCGCCAGGCGCCGCTCAGCGGACGGTGATTACGCTGCAGTCGGCGGCGTGGCCCACCTTGTGGGAGACGCTGCCGATCACCAGCCCCTTCAGATCGCCAAGGCCCCGGCTGCCCATCACGATGGCATCGACGTCGCGTCGCCGCGCCTCGTCGAGGATGGTGCGGGTCGGATCGCCCTGGGTGATCATCGTCTCGACATGGGAGACGCCGGCGTCGCGGGCGGCCTGCTCGGCGCGGTCCATGACCTTTCGGCCGGCCGCCTCGAGTTCCTCCTCGGAGGCCTTGAGGTCGACGGCGCCGATGCCCCACACCAGCAGCGTCTCATGGGCGAGCTTTTCGGGAATGTGCAAGAGGATCAGCGCCGTCTCTTTCTGCAGGGCCAGCTGGCAGGCCACGGACAGGGCCTTCTTGGCGTGTTCGGAACCGTCGATAGGTACCAGGATGGAATGGAACATGACGCGGTCCTCCTTGCGAAGACGAGAGGTGGCTTCCTACCGATGAGCCTAGTCATCTCACGGGGCGCTGTCATGATCCGGATCAAGGATGGCGGGTCTTCTCCCGCGTGCGCTGCTCGCTGGCCTCCAGGCGCCTGAGCTGGCGCCACAGGTCACGTCGCAGGTCGGCCAGGCGGGGTGACTCCTCGGCGGTGAAGGCCAGCGGCCGCGCCAGGCGCTGGGTGCGCAGCCCCAGGCGGGCACCCAGCAGCCCGATGCCGAGTCCCTGGGCGGCCCGGGTCGAGAGCTTGCCGGCCAGGTTCATCGTCAGCATCTCCATGCTGGCTTCGCTGGCGATCTCGCTGGCGCCGGCGAAGGCCATCTGATAGAGCACGCCGCGAAGCAGCCGCAGGCGCGCCGCGTATCCGAGCTCCAGGCCATAGAGCCGGCACAGCCGATCGACCATCGCCAGGTGTCGCCAGGCCACCAGCGCCATGTCCACCAGGGTCAGCGGGCTGACCGCCACCATGATCGCCGTCTCGCCGGACATCCGCGAGATCAGACGGCTCGCCTCGCGATCCCGCGGCGCGAGCAGGTGGTGGTCGAGCAGGGCGCGAACGTCGCGCCCGTCGTGGTGGGGTTCCCGGGCCGCCAGGAAGGCCTGCCAGTGGGGGTGGTCGTCATCCAGGGCCAGGTCGCGGCGGAGCGCCTCGGAAAGCGTGCGCGCCTGGGCCGGGGTGGCCTCGGGCAGCGCGGCCAGGCGCTCGCGCAGTCGCGCGTGGCGGCTCAGGCGGCGCAGGCGCCAGAGTTCGCGCAGCACCGCCGAACCGCCGAGGCCGAGGGCCAGCAGCAGCAGCAGGCTCCAGGCGCCGGCCAGCCAGTCACCGCCGAGGCTTACGGCATAGAGGGTGTGGCCGGCCTCCAGCGCGCCCAGGCCGAGGCTGCCGCCAAGCAGCACGGCGAGCCCCCAGCGACGCTTGCGCGGGCGCATCAGGCCCGCGTCCAGCGCCTCTGCCTCCCACTGCGCCTGGCGCTCTGTCTCGGCCGGAGGCCGGCTCGGCGCCTCATGATCGAACTGCCGGCCGGGTTGCGGGTCCTGCGGGGCGACGTCGTCGTGACTCTCGTCGAGGGGGAAGTGCTCCCCCGGGCGCGGGTCGGGCTCGCGAGGGGGCATCATGACAGCTTGTCTCCGATCAGCCAGTCCAGGGCGGCGTCCATGCGGATGTGCGGCAGCGGCGTGCCGGGCTCGCGGGGCAGGGGGCGAAAGGCGGTGAAGGCGAAGCCCTGGCGGGTCCAGAAGTCGGCCCGGGGCAGGCGGTCCGGTACCTCGCCGGGAAACAGCAGCCGCGATTCGCCGTCGAGCGTCGTGCCGCGCAGGGCCGGCGAGCGACGCCCCTGCTGATTCACCTCGCGGCCCTCGGTGGCGCGAATCGCCGCCAGCGACAGGGCCTGGACCGGCACGTCGGCGAAGCGCAGGTCCTTGAGCGGCTCGGCCAGCAGCGCTTCGAGCAGGGCGACCAGGCGGCCATGCTGCTCGGGCGTGACGTGATCGGCCTTGGTGGCGGCGATGGCCAGGCGATCGATACGCGGCGCGAAGAGTCGCGTCAGCAGGCTGCGCTTGCCGTAGTCAAAGCTCTGCATCAGACGCGACAGCGCTCGGGAGAGATCCTCGAAGCGCTCGGGCCCGGCGTTGAGGGCGCCGAGAACGTCGACCAGCACGATCTGGCGATCGAAGCGTCGGAAGTGCTCGCGGTAGAAGGGCCGCACGATGTGCTGCTGGTAGTGGCGAAAGCGCCGCGCCAGGGTGGCGTAGAGGCTCTCGGCCGGCAGCGCGGCGAGAGACTCACGGTCGGCCTCGGCGATGCCCGGCAGCGGGAAGAACTGCAGCACCGGGGCACCCTCGAGTTCACCGGGCAGCAGGAAGCGTCCCGGCTGCAGGTCGGCGAAGCCGGCCTCCCGGGCGGCCCGAAGCCCGCTCGCGTAGTGCTCGGCGATCTCGGCCAGGCGCGCCTCGTCGACCTCCTCGGCGGGGTCGAGCTGGGCCACCGCCGCCCGCCAGTCGGCGAACAGGGCGGCACGCTCGCTGCCGCCGTCGTGGCGCTGGGTCTCGCTCCAGCTCAGGTAGTCGTGGCCCAGCAGCGGCAGGTCGAGCAGCCACTCGCCGGGATAGTCGAACAGGTCCAGGGTCAGCTGGCGTGTCTCACCGCCAAACAGGCCGCTGCGCGAGGGCCGATAGCGAAGCGTCAGGCGCAGCTCGCTGATCCCGCGGGTCGGGTCTGGCCAGCGCGGTGGCTCTGCGTCCAGTGCCGCCATGGCCTGGTCGTAGGGGAAGCGCGGCACGCCCAGGTCCTGCTGCTGGACCCGGCGGGCGCCGAGCAGGCGTCCCTCGCGGGCGGCGGGCAACAGGTCGAGACGCGTCTCCAGGCCGGCATGGCGCAGCTGGTTGACCAGCGAGGTGAGGAAGGCCGTCTTGCCCGCGCGCGACAGGCCGGTGACCGCGAGGCGCAGCTGGCGGTCGCGGCCGCGCTCGAGCAGGTCATGGAGTTCACGGGGCAGGGAAGGGCGCATCGGGTATCCTGGCAGGCGGTTTTTCGTCGCCCTAATGTGCGGGTCGCGTCGGCGCCTGACAAGAGACGCTATGACGCAACGCGCCGCCCCGCGCGGGGCTAAAGGGCGTAAAGCAGGGCGGAGGCATCGGCTGGCGGTGCACCTAGCTCGGCGGCATGGCCCCCGCCGGGATCGGCTGGACCACTCCGAACAGCTGCAGCAGCATGGGCGTGGCGGCGATGGCGAAGCCCAGAATCGCCAGGGTTCGGCCGAGCACTCGCCGCTCGGGACGCCGCGCCAGGGTCAGCCCCCCGATGCAGATCAGCAGGCCGAGGATATTGAAGACGTAACCGAGCATCTGCAGCAGTTCGAAGGTGGTCATGAGGCTCCCTTGTGGTGGGTGAGGAGGGGGACGGCTACCCTCTGATGGTATCAGCTTCATCCCGGTGCATGAGGAGGATCATATGGAGGAGCATCGTCCCGAGACGGTGATCGACTTCTGGTTCGGGGAGCTCAAGCCCGCCCAGTGGTTTCGCAAGGACGCGCGCCTGGACGCCGAGATCGCGCGGCGCTTCGAGGCGCTGCTGACGGCGGCCGGCCGCGGCGAGCTGTGGCAGTGGCGAGCCTCGGCCCGCGGGTGCCTGGCCGAGGTGATCGTGCTCGACCAGTTCCCGCGCCATATCCATCGCGGCTCGCCCCTGGCCTTCGCCTGGGACCCGCTGGCCCTGGTGCTGGCCCAGGAGGCCGTCGCCCACCAGGCGGACCGCCTGCTCGATGTGGCCTGGCGCGCTTTTCTGTTCATGCCCTACATGCACAGCGAGTCGCTGGTCATCCACGACGAGGCGCTGCGCCTGTTTGCCCAGCCGGGGCTCGAGGAGAACCTGCGCCACGAGCAGCGCCACCGCGACGTGCTGGTCCGCTTCGGCCGCTACCCCCACCGCAATGCCGCCCTCGGACGCGACTCGACCCCTGTGGAGCGCGCCTTCCTCGACCGTCCCGGGTCGACCTTCTAGCGCGTTTCGCCCGCGAGAGATCGCCGCCTGAGCGCGTCGGGCTTTTCTCTCGTTCGCCGCCGAGGCACCATCGAGTCTTCGTGACCGATCGGGTCACCCCGCAAAAAAGGAGCGTGTTCCATGGGTATTATCGCCTGGCTGATCATCGGTGGCCTGGCCGGCTGGATCGCCGGCCATATCATGCGCGGCGGCGGCTTCGGCCTGCTCGGCAATATCGGCGTCGGCGTGGTCGGCGCTGTGGTCGGCGGCGGCCTGTTCAATCTGCTGGGGCTGCATGCCGGTGGCTTCGTCGGCTCGCTGGTCACCGCCATCGTCGGCGCCGTGGCGCTGCTGTGGGTCATCGCCAAGGTCAAGAAGGCCTGACGCGTCCTCCGCCGGGCCGGGTCTGTTCGAGGGACACGGCTGGCGGGGTTATCTCCATGGCCCCGCCCTTGGCGGGGCCATCTCTAGGGACCCGCATGTACGTACTGAAACGACTCGGCGCCGTGCTGATCCGCGGCGTCGCCGATATGGGGTGGGGGGTGCTTGGCCTGCTGCTGCTTGGCTATCTGCTGCTCGCCTGGATCGGACTATCACTGGTCGGTGAAACGGCACTGGTTGCCTCGCCGACCGCCTTCCTCTATTACATGATCGTCACCACCTCCACCGTCGGTTACGGGGACGCCTCTCCGGTCACGCGAGGCGGTCAGCTGATGGTCGTGTTCTTCATCATTCCGGTGGGGATCGGGCTCTTCGCCACCCTGCTGGGCAAGGCCTCCGCCCTGGTGATCGCACAGTTCACCCGGCGCCTCAACGGGGAGCAATCGATCGTGCAGAAGGATCATATCGTCATCGTCGGCTACAACGCCTACACCGCGTCGCTGGTCGACCAGGTCCGCGAGGAGTCGCGGCCCGGGCAGGTGGTGGCGCTCTGCGTCGGCGCCGGCGCTCCGTCCCGCAATCCCTTCCTCGAGCAGGGCGTGGAGTACTTCCGCGCCGCCTCCCTGTCGGACGAATCGCTCTACGAGCGGGCCGCGGTCAAGAATGCCTCCCTGGTGGTGGTCGACGTCGAGGACGACAGCGAGACGAATCTCGTCTGCATGCACCTCTCCGCGCTGGTCGACGCGCGCTGCCGGATCACCGCCTACGTGAAGAACCAGATGGTGGGGCGGCTGCTCGAGACCCACTGCCCCACGGTGAACGTGATTCCCTCGCTGCACCAGAAGATGCTGGTCAAGGCCGCCGTCGATCCCGGCAGCGAGGAGGTCATGCGCCTGCTCGTCGATGCCGACCAGGCGCAAACGCAGTTCTCGACTCGCCTGGCGGGCCTCTCGGAGCAGGTGTCGGTCGAGCGGGTGACGACTCGCCTGCGAGCCCGCTGCCGAGCCTCGCTGATTGCGATCCGTCGGGGCGAGCAGCCATACCCGGTGCTCAACCCCGACGACGATGTCCTGCTGGCGGCGGGGGACGAGGTCTTCTATATCGCCGGGCGCCGGATCTCCCCCGAGGAAATGGCCGAGCATCTGGTGGCAGAGGTGGTGGACTGAGGGATGAGTGGGCGCGTGACCCGCGCAGATGACTGGCGCACGCGGATCGAACGGATGGAGAGGAGACGCGTGTCGAGGCGCGGCGTCGCGATAAGCGCCTCAGCCGGCCGGCTTGGGCAGGATGCGCCGGTAGCGATCCAGGCAGCGATCCAGCCAGTCGCCGTTCAGCGCGACGTCGCTGGCCGCGGCGGGTAGCCGTATCTCGAGCAGGAAGAGGCCGTGGCGCTCACTGTCGCGCGTGGTCAGGTGGCGGCCGAGTTGCCTGGCGAGATCCGGCGCCAGGGACTCGAGGCGCCGCCAGGTGAGCCGCAGGGCCTCTCGTTCGATCAGGTACTGGAAGCGTGCCGCGTCCTTCAGTATGGCCATGCCGCCCTGCGCCAGCCCCTGGGAGAGGCTCTCCAGGGTGCGATAGCCCGGGGCGCCGGCGGCCCGACAGGCGTGGGTACCTTCCACGAAGCAGTCCTCCCGCTCGGCGGGGTCCTCCGGCCAGCGGCCGCCGCGACGCCGTTCGGGGGTGGCTACGAACGGCAATACCACCGAGACGGCCGGCGTGCCGTCGTTGAGTCGGGCCTCGCGGGCGCCGATCATGCCGTGGGCCAGCTGTCCCTTTAGCCAGCGATAGTCGCAGGCCTGCTGGATACGAGCCCGGGCATCCTGGGCCGTGTGATGGGCCCCCTGCAGAGAGCGCAGCAGGGAGAGGGTGCGAAAGATCATGGCGCCATACCGATAGACAAGCGAGAAGACGAAGGCGCGAGCCGCGCTGTGGCGACCATAGCAGGGAATCGGTCCGATGGCCTCCCGGACCGGGCCCCGATGCAGGCCTGACGCAAGCCCTGACGCAAACCGCCCGGCTGGAGACAGCCGGGCGGTGGGTCGTGCGCCGGGGGGATATCCCGTCAGGGGCCCGCGTCAGGCGGTGGCGGCGCTCTTGCTGCCGACCAGCTCCTTGAGAGACTCCTCGACGATGGCCAGGCCCTCCTCGAGAACCTCGTCCTCGATGGTGACCGGCATCAAGAAGCGGATGGTGTTGCCGTAGAGGCCGCAGGAGAGCAGGACCAGCCCCTTCTCGCGCGCCTTCTTGCACAGCGCGGCGGCCAGGTCGGCATCCGGGGTGTGGTTGGCCCGATCAGAGACCAGGTCCATGGCCGCCATGGCGCCCAGGTTGCGGCCGAAGTCGACGCAGTCGAAGTCCTGCTGCCACTGGGCGAAGCGCTTGGCCAGCTTGTCACCGAGCGCCTGGCTCTTGCCGAGGATGTCCTCTTCCTCGAACACCTCGAGGACCGCCAGGGTCGCCGCACAGGAGACCGGGCTGCCGGTGTAGGTGCCGCCCAGGGAGTTGGGGCCGGAGGCGTCCATGACCTTGTCGGTGCCGACCACGGCAGAGATCGGCATGCCGTCGGCCATGCTCTTGGCCATGGTGATGATGTCCGGCTCGACGCCGCTGTGCTCGATGGCGAACAGCTTGCCGGTACGACCGAAGCCGGACTGCACCTCGTCGATGATCATCAGGATGCCGTGCTCATCGCAGATCTCACGGATCGCCTCGAGGAAGCTGGTCGGCGCCGGGTAGAACCCCCCCTCGCCGAGCACCGGCTCCAGTACGATGGCGGCGGTGTCCTTGGGGTTGGCATCGGTCTTCAGCGCCATCTTCAGGCCGCGCAGGGCCTCGTCCTCGCTGACGCCGTGGTAGGGCACCGGGTAGGGGGCACGGAAGACGTTGCCCGGCATGGTGCCGAAGTCGGTGGCGTAGGGGGCGACCTTGCCGTTCATGGCCATGGTCATGAAGGTACGGCCGTGGTAGCCGCCGTCGAAGCAGATGACGTTGTTCTTGCCGGTGGCCGCGCGGGCGACCTTGACGGCGTTCTCCAGGGCCTCGGCGCCGGAGTTGGCGAGCATCACCTTGGCATGACCGCGTACCGGGGTGACCTGGCTGAGCTTCTCGGCAACCCTCACGTAGCCCTCGTAGGGCATCACGGTCTGGCAGGTGTGCATGACACGGTCGAGCTGGTCCTTGACCGCCTGCACCACCTTGGGATGGCGATGGCCGATGTTGAGCACGCCGATGCCGCCGGCGAAGTCGATGATGCGGTTGCCGTCGGCGTCCCAGATCAGGGCGTTCTCGGCGCGGTCGGCGAACTGGGTGGCCGGGCTCGCGGCTCCGCTGGCCACGTAGCGCTGCTTGAGGTCGTTGAGCTGTGCGTTGTTCATGGGTCCTGACTCCTGTTAGACGCTGCGGGCGATGACGGGTCGCCGACGCAGACCTATTTTAGTCCAGTGTGCTCATACGGGCCGTGGCGCGACCCTTCGCGTCCCGGGCCCGATTCCTTTACGCCGCAGAGGGGCAAGCTCGGTCAAGAGCATGCCCTCGCTACCGGTCACCATGCCATATTCGAGCCCCTCCATCACATGCCAGATGCGACGCCAGTCGCGGACGATGGAAGGGCGCGCTGCCGCCAGGCCTGCGCCCCGGGCGTTTTTCTCGTGCAACGCCTTTACGGCCATCGGCGCTGGCACGGCTTTCCGGTACACTATGTCGCCGACTTGCTGCGCTTTGCAGCACCGCACGTTCCTGTTCCGCATGATGGCGAGGTGAGCCTTGGTCGATCCCCTTAATGCCTGGTGGGCCCAGCAGCTGGTGCTGTGTGACTGGGCCTTCGCTCCCGATCCCCTGACGGTGGATGCCGAGACGGCGGTTGCGCGACTCTCGGCGCTGGGGGTTGTCGACCGTGGCGAGCTGGGCTGGTGCCTGCTGGAGAGTCTCGGCACGGGCGGTCAGGTCGCTCCGGCCCGCCTTTTGGCAGGCCTCGAGCTCATCGCCCTGGCCGGTAGTGCCGGCTGGCTGTCCGAGGCACGCGCCCGAGGCTGGGCCCAGCAGCTGGCCGAAGAGATCGCCACGCACCACTCGAGCCTCGACGCCTGGCTGTCGGCGCTGCTGCGTGCCCGCAGTGCCGATGGCTGGGTGCGCGGCGACGACGGCTTCTATGAGGCCTGTGAGGCGCTGGCGGTGCTCGAACACGACGGCGCCGGCGTGACCTGGGAGATGCTGCAGGAGTGGCTCGCCCATCATCCCCGTCAGGCGCCACTCTGGCCGGCGGCTCCCGAGCACCAGGTCTGGCGGCTGCGCGCCGCCTTCTCGCCGGTGCTCGAGTTGCCGGCCGGCGCGCACGACTGGCAGCGTCTCGAGGCCTGGCTTGTCGAGGCCTGGCAGATCCATGATCGCGATGAGCTGCTGCGCAGCCTGCTGTGGCTGGCTGCTCAGGGCGATCGTCAGGGCTGGGATCTGGACGCCGCGCGTCTGCTCGAGGCCGATGGCGCGGCGCGCCGGCAGTGGCAGGATGCACTGGACGGGGTCGAGCGCGACTACGGTCGGGTGCTGCTCGGCTTCCTCGATCGCGGCGAGCCGCTGGAGTGGGCCGCCTGGGACTGGCTGCGCCTGGTCGACCTGGCCTGGGCCGGCGCCTGTCTGGGATGGCTCGATGAGCAGGAGGCTCAGGACTTCGCCCACCACGGCGCGGACCTGCTGCTGCGTCGCTACAGCGACTGGACGGCTCTGGTGCGGGGCTATCAGCGCGGCCGCAGCCTCTTCGAGGGGCGCAACATGCTGCCCGCGCTCGAGGCCGACTGGTCGCTGCTGCTGCACTCGCCGGTCAGCCCCTGGAAGACGTCACTGCAGGGGCTGGTCCCCGACGAGCTCATCGAGGCGTCGCGGGACGCCCTGCGCGCTTGGCGGCGCGATCCGCGCCACTGGGTGCTGGCGCTGGCGGCGGTGCGCGAGCCCGAGTTCACCGCTCGGCAGGGCACGACGCCGCCCGTGCTGCCGGCGACGCGGCGTGAAGAGGCGCGACACTACCTCGCCGAGACCCTCGATCTTCACGCCGACGAGGGCGTCGACGCACTCTCTCGCTACTGGCTGCCGGCCCAGGCCCATCACCTCAACCAGCTGGCCGCGGACGCCGCTCACGGGGCGCTGCCGGCGGCCGAGACGCCCTTCGGCCATGCGATCCCCAAGGAGCTGGCCGGTCGCGACGGCCTGAAGCAGGCCAGCCGCCACGCCGCGACGATCCACATGGCCGAGAAGTTCGCCTTCCACCTGCAGATGGCCATGGACAGCGGCGATTTCGATGCCACCCGCCTGGCCGCGCTGGCGCGATCCCTGCAGGGCTCGCTGTGCCGTTTCTATCCCGATGCCCGGCGCCTGCTGCAGGCCTGGGCCCAGTGGGAGAGCCTGCTTCCCGAGCCCGAACAGCCCCCGATGCTCGCCGAGATCCGCTGGCATCTGGAGGATCCCGGCAGCCTCTTCCACTGGCTCGACTGGCGGGTCGGAGAGTGGTGCGAGCCGGGCCCGCGGCCGACACTTTGGCACTTTACGGCCATGGCCCTCGTCGGTCCGCTCAACAGCCCGGCCTGGAGCCTGCCTCAGCCGGAAAGCCAGCGCGAGTGCGCGGCCATCCGCGAATGGGTCGACGGCCACTATGCCCTGCACGGTGCGGCCGAGCTCACCGAGTTCCTCGACTACCTGATCGAGGCGGGCGATCGCCAGGAGTACCAGATCAACTACGCCCCCTACACCCTCAACCGGGGACGGTTGGCCTCGGAGATCGCGATCCTGGAGAGCGACGAGTGCAGCGAGGAGGAGGGCGCCCATCTGCTGCGCCTGAAGCGGGTCAGGGACGACGAGGATGGCTGCAACGACATCGATCTGGCGGCCTGGGACATCGCCCAGGCGGTAGACCTGGCCATCGCCGGCCGTCAGCTCGGCTGGCTCGAGGAGCCGGCTTTCCTGCGCCTGCTCGAGCGGGCGCACGGCCTGGTCAGCGAGCACTATGCGGGCTGGGAAGAGTACGCCCGGGGCCTGCACGCCGGCTTCTCCTTCTTCATGGGCGAGACGCCCGAGCGCGAGAGCTTCCTGGCCGGTTTCCGCCAGGCGCTGGTGGCCTGGCTCTCCGGGGCGCCCCCCCTGGCCGGCGCCTGGGCCAGCCTCGACTTCCCCGGGGCGCGACCGCGACACTGGGCGCCGCTGCATATCGATACGCTGCCGGGCGATCATCGTACCCTCCACTGAGGGCTCGCCCCGCGACGCGGCTTTGGTTTATAGTCGGCTCGGCGCAGCGTCGCTGTCGGGCCATCGACCCGCGGCGTGCCGCCGAGAGGCCACTGTGGCAGTGCCCCCGGAACGTCAGGGAACACTGCCACAGCGACCATCCGCAGGAGCCGAGGGACGCGTCGCATCGATGGAGCGGATGCGGCCCCGAGAACGAGGACGTCGCAGGATGCTGGATGCGCGCGCGTGTCGTGTTGGAGTCATGGGAGTCGCCCTGCTGCTGGCGGGCTGTGCCTCATCCGGGGGTAATGAAGCCCCGGCGGTGGGTGACTACTTCGCCCGAGACCTGCCGGGCTTGCCCGGCGACCCTCGCATGTCGCCGGTGGATAACCCCATCCTCGAGGCCCGTGGCCTGCGCCATCCGCCCCCGCGGCTGATTCGTCGCGCCCTGCTGGCACAGCACGAGCGCTGGGTCGGCACCCCCTACCGGCTGGGCGGGGAGAGTCCCCGGGGCATCGACTGCTCCGCGCTGGTCCAGAATATCTTCAGCGATACCTTCCGCTTCGACCTGCCGCGCACCACCGGCGGGCAGCTGCGTGAGGGGCGTGAGGTTGAGCGTGATGCCCTGCGCCCCGGCGACCTGGTGTTCTTCCGCCCTCCCGGTGCCTATCGCCACGTCGGCATCTACGTCGGTGAGGGCCGCTTCCTGCACGCCTCCACCTCCCGGGGCGTGATGATCTCCGACCTCGACAACCGCTACTGGCAGCGCTACTACTGGCAGGCGCGCCGCACCCTGGAGCCGGTCCTGCTGGCCCGGCGTCTCGACGCCCTGGGTGAGGGCTGAGCGGGCGGCATGATCGCGGCGCGCACGCCCGCCTGGTGGCGCACCACCCTGGCGCTCTGCCTGGGCTCCTTCCTGGTCTTCATCAACCTCTACGCCCCTCAGCCGCTGCTGCCGGCGCTGCGCGAGGCCTTTGGGGTCTCGACGCTGGCCATCAGCCTGGTGATGTCCGTCGCCACGCTGTCGCTTGCCGCCTCGCTGCTGGTCTTTGGCCCGCTGTCGGACGCCATCGGCCGGGGCGCCATCATGCGCCTGACCCTGTTGGCATCCGGGCTGCTCTCGCTGGCCCTTTCGCTGGCGCCGACCTTCGAGGCCCTGCTGGTGCTGCGTGCGCTGCAGGGATTCGTGCTCGGCGGGTTGCCGGCGGTGGCCATCGCCTGGATGGGCGATGAGTTCGAACGCCCGGCGCTGCTCTCGGCGGTGGGGCTCTATATCGGCGCCAACTCGCTGGGCGGCATCGGCGGGCGGGTGGTCGGTGGCGCGGTGGCCGAGATCGGCGGCGCGTCGGCGAGTTTCCTGGCGGTGGGAGCCATGACGCTGGTCGGGCTGGCGCTGTTCTGGAAGCTGTTGCCGCCGGCGCGGGCCTTCACACCGCGACGCTTCGCGCTGGGTGGGGCCCTGGCCGATCTCGGCGCGCACCTGGTGACCCCGAAGTTGCTGGGGGCCTACCTGCTCGGCGGGCTCAACTTCATGATCTTCATCAACCAGTACAGCTATCTGACCTTCCGCCTGGCGGAGGCGCCCTTCGGGCTGGGCGCGCGGCTGTTGGGCCTGATCTTCCTGACCTACCTGGGCGGGACGCTCGGCTCGTCGCTCTCGGGGCGCCTGGCCGCGCGCTGGTCGCAGCCGGCGTGCATGATGTTGGGGATCCTAATTCTTGCGGGCGGCACGGCGATGACCCTGGCCGGTTCGCTTGGCTGGATCATCATCGGACTCTCGCTCAACGCCTTCGGCTTCTTCCTGGCCCACTCCATGGCCTCGAGTTGGGTGGGGCGTCACGCCCGTTGTGCCCGGGGCAGCGCCTCGGCGCTCTACCTGGTGTTCTACTATGGCGGGGCCAGCCTCGGCGGACTATGGCTCGAGCCGTTCTGGCGGGCCGCCGGCTGGCTCGGGGTGGCGCTGGCGTCGTGGCTGGTGCTGGGGGCCACCCTGGCGCTCGCCGCCTGGCTCTGGTGCGGCGAGCGCCGCGAGGCTCAGGGTGCCGCGCTTGCACTGGCTTCCTCGCCCCAGACCTCCTCTAGCCGGTCGACGCGGCCGCAGGCCGACTTGTAGAAGTTGTAGCGCACCCGATTCTCGGCGTAGTAGTTCTGATGGTAGTCCTCGGCCGGGTAGAAGGCGTCGAAGTCGCTGATCTCGGTGGCGATCTCCTGGTCGAAGCGCTCGGCGACTTCCTCGCGGCTGGCCTCGGCCAGGGCATGCTGCTCGTCGTCCATGGGGAAGATGGCGCTGCGATAGGAGGCGCCCTTGTCGCAGAACTGACGATCCACGGCGAAGGGATCGATGTTGCGCCAGAACACGTGCAGCAGCGTCTCGTAGTCGACCCGGTCGGGATCGTAGTCGACCTTGACCGCCTCGGCGTGACCCGTGCCGCCGGCCACGACCTGCTGGTAGGTCGGGTCTTTCGTGTTGCCACCGGTATAGCCCGAAGTGGTGGCGGTCACGCCATCGACCTTGTCGTAGGCCTCTTCCATGCACCAGAAACAGCCGCCGGCGAAGACCGCGCTGTCCGACTCCGCGCTGGCCTGAGAGGGGCTCCCCAGCAGAATGGCTGCCGGCAGGGCCAGCAGCGATAAGTGTCGCAGGGTCGGGGAGGAGGACAGATTCATGGATGGCTCCGTTGGTGAGAGGTGTTAGATTAGAGGCTATCGATTGCCTAGAGTTCCGTACAAGCCCTGTTCAACAATATACGCAGTGTAAGGGACCTCGCCCCAAGGCGACAGAGGAGCGTTCTCATGCCGGGCCGCCGCTGATGCCATGCGGTCCCTGCGCTTTTCGATACCTTCTCATCTTCACGACCAGGAGCCTCTCTTGACTCGACGACGCCTGATACTCGCGGCCTTGATCGCACTGCTGGTGGCGGCCTATTTCCTCACCGGCGCCCACGAGGTCCTGACCCTCGAGAACCTGCAGGCCGAGCAGCAGCGCTTCCAGGCC
This sequence comes from Halomonas saccharevitans, assembly GCF_900116405.1. Classification (GTDB taxonomy): domain Bacteria; phylum Pseudomonadota; class Gammaproteobacteria; order Pseudomonadales; family Halomonadaceae; genus Halomonas; species Halomonas saccharevitans. The sequence goes on from NZ_FPAQ01000007.1 coordinate 35,604, forward strand.
TGGCTGGCCGCCGACCCCCTGACCGTCGCCGGCGGCTTCTTCCTGATCTATGTCGTTATCACGGCGGTCTCGCTGCCCGGTGCAACGCTGCTGACGCTGCTCGGCGGGGCGCTGTTCGGCCTCGGCTGGGGGCTTCTGCTCATCTCCTTCGCCAGCAGCCTGGGGGCGACGCTCGCCGCGCTGATCGCCCGCACCCTGGCGCGCGAGCCGCTGGAGCGGCGTTTCGCCTCCCAGCTTGCGCGCATCAACGCCGGCATCGAGCGCGAGGGGGCCTTCTATCTCTTCACCCTGCGGCTGATCCCGCTCTTTCCCTTCTTCGTGATCAACCTGGTGATGGGCCTGACCCGCATGCGGCTCACGACCTTCTACTGGGTCAGCCAGCTGGGCATGCTGCCCGGCACCGCGGTCTACGTGAACGCCGGCCGTGAGCTTGGCAACCTGGAGTCGCTGGGCGGCATCCTCTCGCCGGGCCTGATCGGCTCCTTCGTGCTGATCGGCCTCTTCCCCTGGCTGGCGCGTGGCCTGGTGGCCATCGGCAAGCGCCGGCAGCTGGCCCGTCGCTTCGAGCGTCCGGCGCGGTTCGATCAGGACATCGTGGTGATCGGCGGCGGCTCGGCGGGGCTAGTGGCGAGCTACATCGCCTCGGCGGTCAAGGCGCGAGTCGCGCTGGTCGAGCGCGACCGGCTGGGCGGCGATTGCCTCAATACCGGCTGCGTGCCCTCCAAGGCCCTCATTCGCACCGCACGCATCGTCAGCGAGATCCGTGAGGCGCCCCGCTTCGGCGTCACCGCTGGTGAGCCCGAGGTGGATTTCACCGCGGTGATGGGCCATGTGCACCGGGCCATTCGCGAGGTGGAGCCCCATGACAGCCGCGAACGCTATGAGGGGCTAGGCGTGGAGGTGATCGCAGGCGATGCCGTTCTCGAGGATCCCTGGCGGGTGCGGATCCGCGAAGGCGACGCGGAACGGGTGATCACCACTCGCCACGTGATCATCGCCAGCGGGGCGCGCCCGCGGGTGCCGCCGCTGCCGGGCCTGGAGGCCATCGAGGTGCTCACCTCGGATAACCTCTGGCAGCTCGAGACTCTGCCCGAGCGGCTGGTGGTGCTGGGCGCCGGTCCGATCGGCTGCGAGCTGGGCCAGAGCTTCGCCCGGCTGGGCAGCCAGGTGTCGCTGGTGGAGATGGGCGAGCAGCTGCTGCCCCGGGAAGATCGCGACGTGGCCGGCGAGCTCGAGGCGCGGCTGGACGAGGAGGGCGTGTCGGTGCGCCTCGCCACCCGGGCGCGGCGCGTGTTGTCCGACGATCACGGCGGCCACGTGCTGGAGGTCGAACACAGCGACGAGCACGGCGAGGCGCACCTCGAGCGCTTGCCCTTCAGCCACCTGCTGGTGGCGGTGGGGCGTCAGGCCAACGTCGCGGGGATGGGCCTCGAGGCGCTGGGTGTCGAGACCCGCAGTGATGGCACCCTCGCCGTGGACGAGACCCTGCAGAGCGTGCTGCCCAACGTCTGGGCCTGTGGCGACGTGGCCGGTCCCTATCAGCTCACCCATGCCAGCGCCCATCAGGCCTGGCACGCCACGGTGAATGCGCTGTTCGGCGAGCTAAAGCGCTTTCGCGTGAGCTATCGGGCCCTGCCGGCGGTCACCTTCACCGACCCCGAGGTGGCCCGCGTCGGCCTCAACGAACGCGAGGCCCAGAAGCAGGGCGTGGAGGTCGAGGTGACCCGCTACGCCCTGAGCGAACTGGATCGTGCCATCGCCGAGGGCAGCACCGAGGGCTTCGTCAAGGTGTTGACCGTGCCCGGGCGTGACCGCCTGCTCGGTGCGACCATCGTGGGCCCGGGTGCTGGCGAGATGCTGGCCGAGTTCACCCTGGCGATGACCCAGGGCATCGGGCTCAATAAGCTGCTCGGGACCATCCACCCCTATCCGACCCACAGCGAGGCGGTCAAGGCGACGGCGGGGGTGTGGAAGAACGCCCACAAGCCCGAGCGCGTGCTGGGCTGGCTGTCGCGCTACTTCGCCTGGCGGCGCGGTAAGGGGGATGAGACAGCCGCTGGGAAAGCCGCCGAGACAGCGGTCGAGCAATCGACCGAGCAAACGACCGAGAAGGGGGGGCAGTAATGCTCGATCGTTGGACCATGCCCCTCACCCAGGCGCCGCTGACGCGCCTGGCGCGGTGCCTAGCAAGATGGCGGGTGCGTCCCGACCAGGTGACGGTGGCGGCCTTCCTGATCGGCATGCTGGCGCTGCCGTTGCTAGCCCTGGAGGCGTACCTGCCGGCGCTGGCCGCGATCCTGCTCAATCGGCTAGGCGACGGGCTTGACGGTGCCCTGGCCCGGCTCTCGGGCCAGGACAGCGACGCCGGTGGCTTCCTCGACATCGGCCTGGACTTCGTCTTTTACGGGGCGGTGGTGCTCGGCTTCGCCCTGGCCGATCCGGCCGCCAATGCCCTGGCGGCGGCCTTCCTGCTGTTCGCCTTCATCGGCACGGGCACTTCCTTTCTGGCCTTCGCCATCATGGCCACGCGTCACGGCCTGGAACGTCCGCGCTTCCAGCAGAAGGCGTTCTACTACCTGCACGGGCTGACCGAGGGTACCGAGACCGTGCTGGCCTTCGTGGTGTTCTGCCTGTTTCCCGACCACTTCGTGCTGCTCGCCACGCTGTTCGCCGCGGCCTGCCTGCTGACCACCGCCACCCGGCTAGGGGGCGGCTATCGCACCCTGCGGGCCTTCGAGACGAAGGATGAGGTGGTGGCGCGGGCCCGGCAGGAGTCCGTTCGCTGAGGTGGGGCCTGGAGGCGGTCGACCCGCATCCGGGCGACCCGCATCCGGGCGACCCGCATCCGGGCGACCCGAAACGACGAAGGGGCAGCCAGTGGCTGCCCCTTCGCGTCGTGTCATGCCGTATCCGCCGTCGCTCGGCGGGCATGCTCACGGCAAGACGATCAGTGCTCGTGACCGCCTTCACCGTGCACGTGGCCGTGCTCGACCTCTTCCTCGCTGGCCTCGCGGACTTCGGCGATTTCCACGTCGAAGTTCAGGGACTGGCCGGCAAGCGGGTGGTTGCCGTCGACGGTGACGGTGTCGCCATCGATCTGGGTCACGGTGACCATCAGCGGGCCGCCCTGAGTCTGAGCCTGGAACTGCATGCCGGGCTCGACGCTCTCGACGCCCTGGAAGGCATCGCGCGGCACTTCCTGCACCAGCTGGGGCTGAATCTCGCCATAGCCTTCTTCCGGGGCAACCTGTGCCTGGAGCTTGTCGCCAGCCGCGCGACCTTCCAGTTGCTTCTCGAGGCCCGGGATGATGTTGCCAGCGCCGTGGAGGTAGGTCAGCGGCTCGCGGCCTTCCGAGCTGTCCAGCACTTCACCTGCGTCGTTGGTCAGGGTGTAGTGGAACGCGACAACGGAATTCTGCGCAATCTGCATTGAAGAACCTTTCGGTGAGTGCATTTGGCCAGCCATGGTAACGCGCCGGTCAAGCGGCTGTCAGGGGCATTGAGGAAATTCAGGATGCGCCGGGCGAGCCTGAGCGGCATTCACCCTGGCGCGCCGGCCGGTTCGCCAGTGAGGGACCTTCGGACTGTTGCGTGGTCTATCGGGCAGGGATACCCTGGCAGATCAAGATTTCTGCCCCCTTTTTCGTCCGCCTTTTTCCTGGAGAATGCCATGACCCCGATCCTGATCTGGCTGATTGCCTTCGCCGTCGTCCTGACGCTCTTGCTCAAACGCTGGGATGCCTCGATCAACCGCGGGCTCGATGGGCTGCTGCCCGCCGTGCTGCGCAGCGAGGATGACCGCTGGGTCTGGTGTCCGGCGCTGGCGGTGTTGGTCGCCACCGCCGTGGTACAGCCGGTCGATCTGCTGCTCACGCTGATCGTCATCGGCGTGCTGGCGCTGGTCGGCACCAAGCTGGCCGGCTGGGCCATGAACAAGGTGCAGCACTGAGACCAGACGGAGTCTGCTGCGAGGGCGAAGCGCCCCCGCCGATGCGCTCGTCAGACCTCCAGCACTGACGCATTGAAAAAGGCCCGCGGATTACTCCGCGGGCCTTTTTTTGCCGGCCAGGTTTATGTCGGCCAAGTTATGCCGGTCAGATTCAGGCCGGCCCGGTCGCCGGCATCATCACCGCCCTCAGTAGGGCGCGACGCTGGCGTTGGATCCGCTGCCGATGATGCGCACGCGCTGGCCCACCTGGAAGTTCTGCTCGGCCTTCTGGACGATGACCACGCTCTGGCCGTTGTCCTGGCGGATCTCGATCTCCCAGGCCGGGATCAGGTTGCTGGACTCCTCGATCCGCGAGCCGGCCAGGCTGCCCGCGATCACCCCGGCCGCCGTAGCGAGGGTGCGGCCCGAGCCGCCGCCGACCTGGTTGCCCAGCAGGCCACCGATCACCGCGCCGCCGCCGGTGCCGATCAGCCCGCCGGCACGGCTGTCGGCCTGGATCTGCACCTGGCGCAGGGCGGTGATGGTGCCGAAGGTGACGGACTGGGCCGCCTTGGCCTGGTTGCCGCTGTAGACGTTGCCGGAGTAGGGCGAGGTGTTGGCGCAGCCGGCCAGCGTCAGGACGCTAAGGGCGAGAACGGGAAGAAGGCGCTTCATGAGGAGATCTCCTTGATGTCCTTGAGGAACACTCGGTCATGCAGGGACGGCCAAAGGTTAATGGACAGTGTTCGCTAATGAGCCTAACCATCGCGAGGGGGCTTGGCCAGCGTTCTGACCATGATGATGGACAGTCTAGCGCCGGGGCGAGGCGAGGAGTATGAAAACAATCAGCAGAAAACTGTCAGCAGAAAGCTGTTCGCAGAAAACTGTCAGCAGAAAGCTGTTCGCAGAAAACTGTCAGCAGAAAACAGTAAGCATGAAAAAGGGAGGCCATGAAGGCCTCCCCGGGTTCTGCGATGAGGGGCAGCGATCGCCCAGGCGGATTATCTCAGGCGAACTGCCCCGGGCGATCGGGCCGCGTCCTCAGCCGAACTGGTTCATGGTGTTGTCCTTGCCGCCGGCCTTCAGTGCCGCCTCGCCGTGGAAGAACTCCTTGTGGTCGTCGCCGATGTTGGAGCCGGCCATGTCCTGGTGCCTGACGGTGGCGATGCCCTCGCGGATCTCCTTGCGCTGCACGCCTGCCACGTAGGCCAGCATGCCCTCGTCGCCGAAGTAGCCCTTGGCCAGGTTGTCGGTGGACAGGGCCGCGGTGTGGTAGGTCGGCAGGGTGATCAAGTGGTGGAAGATCCCCGCCTCGCGGGCGCTGTCGCGCTGGAAGTTGCGGGTCCACTCGTCGGCAAGCCTGCCAAGCTCGGTCTCGTCGTACTTGGCGTTCATCAGGTCGGCGCGCTCGTAGGCGGCGACGTCCTTGCCTTCCTGCTCCCAGGCGTCGAAGACCTGCTGGCGGAAGTTCAGGGTCCAGTTGAAGGACGGTGAGTTGTTGTAGACCAGCTTGGCGTCCGGGCAGACCTCGCGGATGCGGTTGACCATGCCGGCGATCTGGCCGACGTGGGGCTTCTCGGTCTCGATCCACAAGAGGTCGGCACCGTTCTGCAGGCTGGTGATGCAGTCGAGCACCACGCGGTCCTCGCCGGTGCCCGGCTTGAACTGGTAGAGGCCGGAGGCCAGGCGCTTGACCTTGACCAGCTTGCCGTCCTGCTTGATCACCACGTCGCCGTTGTCGATGTCGGAGGCGCTAGCGATCTCGTCGCCGTCCAGGTAGCTGTTGTACTGGTCGCCCAGGTCGCCCGGCTCGTCGGTCACGGCGATCTTCTGGGTCAGGCCGGCGCCCAGGGAATCGGTGCGGGCGACGATTACGCCGTCCTCGACGCCGAGCTCCAGGAAGGCGTAGCGCACGGCGTTGATCTTGGCGATGAAGTCTTCGTGGGGCACGGTGACCTTGCCGTCCTGGTGGCCGCACTGCTTCTCGTCGGAGACCTGGTTTTCGAGCTGGATGCAGCAGGCACCCGCCTCGATCATCTTCTTGGCCAGCAGGTAAGTGGCCTCGGCGTTGCCGAAACCGGCATCGATGTCGGCGATGATCGGCACGATGTGGGTCTCGTGGCCGTCGATCTTGGCGATCAGCTCATCGGCCTTCTTCTCGTCGCCGGCCTTCTTCGCCTCTTCCAGGTCGCGGAACAGGTGGTTCAGCTCCCAGGTGTCGGCCTGGCGCAGGAAGGTGTAGAGCTCCTCGATCAGCGACGGCACGCTGGTCTTCTCGTGCATGGACTGATCGGGCAGCGGGCCGAACTCGGAGCGCAGCGCGGCGACCATCCAGCCGGAGAGGTAGAGGTAGGAGCGCTTGGTGGTGTTGAAGTGCTTCTTGATGGAGATCAGCTTCTGCTGGCCGATGAAGCCGTGCCAGCAGCCCAGCGACTGGGTGTACTGGGAGCTGTCGGCGTCGTAGGCGGCCATGTCCTCGCGCATGATCTTCGCGGTGTAGCGGGCGATGTCCAGGCCGGTCTGAAAGCGGTTCTGTACCCGCATGCGGGCGGCGTGCTCAGGATTGACGTTGTCCCACTTGCCTTGCTGGGCTTCGCGCAGTTGAGCCAGTGCCTTGAGTTCGTCTTTGAATGTCGTCATGGGGCCATCCTTCAGGTCAGGAGTGGAATCTCGCGATCGCAGCCATCCGTCGCTACGCCTCGCCAAAGTCGCCAGCTGCATCACTCGGCCAAGCCTATGAATTCGGAAAGCCTTATGCTGCACCTGCGAAGTGTGTTCAGGTTCCATCACTGCCGAGAGGTTGTCTCTACGGCCTTGGTCGAACCCTGGCGAAGAGTGGAGGGGCGGTGTTCAGCGCCGGTAAGGCCGGGTGAGCGACGACCCTTCTTCCCTCGCCATGGATTCCACTATGGCCCTGCATGGCGGGCGCGAACAATTGACCCTTGGCCGCAGAGGGCGTTGTAACTCGACTACAGGAAGGCGGCGGGCGCCGCCTTTTGTGTAGTCGAATGCCGAGGATGGCGTGGCGGGACTCGGCTCAATCCTGAAGCGGAAGTTGCATGTTGCGGTGCGCAATGCCGGCGTCCATGAACTCGCCGCCGACGGCTTCGAAGCCCAGCCGCTCGTAGAAGGCCAGGGCATGAGTCTGGGCGGCGAGCTCCACCCGCGGGTGGCCGTCGCGACGGGCGGCCTCGATGGCGGCCTGCATCAGGGCCACCCCGATGCCGCAGCCGCGCGCCTCATTGAGCACCGCCACCCGGCCGATGTGGGCGTCCCGCAGCAGCCGCGCGGTGCCCACGGGGATGCCGTCCTGCAGGGCCAGGAAGTGGCGACAGGCGCTGTCGCGCCCGTCCCACTCCTCCTCGACGGGAACGCACTGCTCCTCGATGAAGACGACGCGACGGATCGCGGTGGCTTCGGGGCCAAGGGCCTCCCAGCTTCCTTCACGAATTTCCACGCTTTTCTTATGCACGATGGGCCCCTCCCGGCCGGATCATGGTTCCCTTGCTCCTTGCTCCTTGCTCCTTGCTCCTGGTCACTCCTCGAACTCGTCGGGCCAGGCGAGGCTGCCGGCGTCGCGCAGGGCGCCGAGCAGCGCGGGCGCCTCGTCGTAGGCCAGCAGGGCCGCGTCCAGAGGGGTGTCGGAGGCCAGCAGGCGGGCCAGCGGCAGGGCGCACACGACGCCGTCGCCATCGGCGAATAGCGTCGCCCGGGACTCGTCGAGAGCCCGCCAGGCGAAGCGCGACCCGGGGCTTCTCACCAGCTGCTCGCCCTCCTGTAGTGCGGCGACAAGCGCCTCGGGCTCGGTCGGCGTCTCGGTGGGGACCAGCTGGTCGGCGTACTTGGGCTGAGTCATCACTCGGCCGAACCACTGGGCCAGCTGGGCCGGATCATCGAGGGTATCGAGGATCAGCCGGCGCATGCGGGCCACGGCGGCATCGTCGAGCTCGGCGGGATCCGCCGGTGGCGCCATGCCGGCGTCGCCGTAGCGCTTCGAGGACGGCAGCTGCTCGCCGAGATAGTCGGCGTAGGAGGTGATGGCCTCGTCCGCCGAGGGCGCGCGGAAGCCCACCGAGAGTGTCAGGCAGTCGTCGGACTGGCTGACGCCGTGATGGGCCCAGGCGGGGGGCAGGTAGAGCATGTCGCCCGGTTCCAGGACCCAGTCCTGGTCGGCCTCGACCTCGAAGCGCTCGAGGATGCGCAGGTCGATGCCGTCGAGGATCGGCGCCTCGTCGGGAACCTGGCCGCCGAGCTGCCAGCGCCGGGTGCCCTGGCCCTGCAGCAGGAAGACGTCGTACTGGTCGACGTGGGGGCCGACGCTGCCGCCGGGCGGCGCGTAGCTGACCATGACGTCATCGAGGCGCCAGCGCGGCAGGAAGGTGAAGTGCTCGAGCAGCGCGGCGACCTCGGGCACGTAGTGATCCACGGCCTGTACCAGCAGGGTCCAGTCGCGCTCGGGGAGCTGGGCGAAGGTGGCCTCATCGAAGGGGCCGTGGCTGACCTGCCAGGGGCGCTCATTCCCCTCTGCATCGCGGCCGCGCTCCTCGACCAGGCGGGCCTCGATGCCCTCCTCGCAGGCCAGGCCGGCGAGCTCATCGGGGGCGAGGGGACACTCGAAGTCGGGGAAGGCGCCGCGGATCAGCAGAGGCTTGCGCTGCCAGTGGTCGCGCAGGAAGTCGGTGGCAGAGAGGCCGCCGAGCAGGGTGAGGGGTTCGTCTGGTGACATGGTCTCGCGCTCGCGAAGGGGTGAAACGGCGACAGGCGCCGTCGGGCGCCTGTCGGGATACTAGCATGTGTGCCGAGGGCCAGCCGTGACAGCGAGCGTCGGCAGCGAGTCATGCGCTCCGTGGGCAGGGCGCCGCGAGGGCGCTGTGAACCCTTCCCTGGGCGCTACCTTTGCCATCCATGGCAAAGGACCCTCGCTCTGACCCGCCCCCGGCCGCTGATCATGCTTTCGGCTTTCGGCTTTCGGCTTTCGGCTTTCGGCTTTCGGCTTTCGGCTTAGAGGTTGCGCGCCTGGGCCTCGGCGTTGCCGATGTAGCTGGCCGGGCTGAGCGCCTTGAGCTCGCTCTTCACCTCGGCGGGGAGCTCGAGGGTGTCGATGAAGGCGGCGAAACCGGTCTGGTCGATGCGCTTGCCGCGGGTCAGCTCCTTGAGCTTCTCGTAGGGCTTCTCGATGCCGTAGCGGCGCATCACTGTCTGGATCGGCTCGGCGAGCACCTCCCAGCTGTTGTCGAGATCCTCGGCCAGGCGCGCCGGGTTGGCCTCGAGCTTGGAGATGCCCTTGAGCGAGGCCTGGTAGGCGATCATGCCGTAGGCCAGGCCCACGCCGAGGTTCCTGAGCACCGTGGAGTCGGTGAGGTCGCGCTGCCAGCGGGAGATCGGCAGCTTCTGGGCGAGGTGGCCGAGTATCGCGTTGGCAAGCCCCAGGTTGCCCTCGGAGTTCTCGAAGTCGATCGGGTTGACCTTGTGCGGCATGGTCGAGGAGCCGATCTCCCCGGCCACGGTGCGCTGCTTGAAGTAGCCAAGCGAGATGTAGCCCCAGACGTCGCGGTCGAAGTCGATGAGGATGGTATTGAAGCGGCAGACCGCGTCGAACAGCTCGGCAATGTAGTCGTGGGGCTCGATCTGGGTGGTGTAGGGGTTGAAGGTCAGGCCCAGCCCCTCGACGAAGCTCTGGGCATTGGCTTCCCAGTCCACCTCGGGGTAGGTCGTGAGGTGCGCGTTGTAGTTGCCCACCGCACCGTTGATCTTGCCGAAGATCTCGACCGCCTCGATCTGCTTGAGCTGGCGACGCAGGCGATAGGCGACGTTGGCCATCTCCTTGCCAAGCGTGGTGGGGCTCGCGGTCTGGCCGTGGGTGCGCGAGAGCATCGGCTGGGCGGCGTGCTCCTCGGCCAGGCGGGCGACCTCGTCGGCGACCTGGTGCATCATCGACAGCAGCGCCTTCAGGCCGTCGGTCAGCATCACGCCGTGGGAGAGGTTGTTGATGTCCTCGCTGGTGCAGGCGAAGTGCACGAACTCGGTGACCGCATGCAGCTCAGGTTGATCGGCGATCTTCTCCTTGATGAAGTACTCCACCGCCTTGACGTCGTGGTTGGTGGTGCGCTCGATCTCCTTGATGCGCTCGGCGTCCGTCAGGGAGAAATCGCGCAGCAGCGCCTCGAGGTGCGCGGTGGCCTCGGCGGAGAGCCTCGGCACCTCGGTGATCTGCGGGTGCTCGGCGAGACACTCGAGCCAGCGGATCTCGACGATGACCCGGGCGCGGATCAGGCCGAATTCGCTGAAGTGCTCGCGCAGGGCGGCGGCCTTGGACTCGTAGCGGCCATCGACGGGAGACAGGGCGGTGAGGGCGGAGAGGGGCAGAGGAGCGGCTTGCATGGGTTGGATTCCGGTCAAGGGGTGGTCACGGGGGTAATGAAAAGGCGGATCAGCCCAGCTGGTCCAGGGCCTTCTTCAGGGCGCCGCGCTGGAAGACCAGCTTCCAGCGCCGGCCCCCCTGCTGGTGCCAGAGCAGGGCGAAGCGGATGCCGGCGAGCAGGATGGCGCGCACGCGCTCCGGCATCATGCGGCTCTGCAGCAGCGAGGGGTCGCCCTGGACGACGATGCGCGTCTTGAGCGTCGAGAGCGTCTCCTGGTAGGCCTCGCCGAGGCTCGAGATGACGTTCTCGTGGGTGGCGCCGAAGTGTTCTGCCTGACCCTGGATGCGCGTCAGACGCGTCCCCAGGTCGTCCATCATGGCGTCGTTGGAGCGCAGCTGGTTCATCAGCATCAGCAGCGAGAAGCCGTAGCGCAGCACTACCGGATTGACCTGTTGGCGGCCGACCACGCCCTCGAGTACCTCGAGTCCCTGGCGCAGGTTGTTGGGGTGGCCGCCGTAGATCGCCTCGAAACTCTCCGGATTGGTGTCCAGGGTAGCGCGGATCAGGGTCTCCCAGGCGCGCTGGTCGGTCTGTCCGGTGCGGGCGAGCGCGTCGACCTGGCTGGCGGCCTGGAAGACCCCGGCCAGCGCCAGGGCCTGGCGGGCCGCGGGCGTGTCCGGGGCGCGGTGGATTGGGGGCGAGGCGGTCATTGGCCAAGCTCCTTGGCGTTCCAGGTGGCGCGGGTCACGCCGCCGCCCAGGCAGATATCGCCGTCGTAGAGCACCAGCGACTGCCCGGGCGTCACGGCGCGCTGGGGATCGTCGAAGCGCACCTCGACGCCGCCGTCCTCCCGCGTGTGGAACGTGCAGGGCACGTCGGCCTGGCGGTAGCGAGTCTTGGCGGTGAGGCGAGCTTCGGCGGCCGGTGCCTCGCCGGCCACCCAGTCCATGGCCTCGGTGGCCAGGCTATCGGTGTAGAGCAGCGGGTGGTGCTTGCCCTGCACGGCGACGAGCACGTTGCGCGTGAGGTCCTTGGCGGCCACGTACCAGGGGGCGTCGGGATGGTGGGCGAGCCCACCGATGCCGAGCCCCTGGCGCTGGCCCAGGGTGTAGTACATCAGGCCCATGTGCTCGCCGATCACCTCGCCCTCGGGCGTCTCGATCACGCCGGGTTGGGCGGGCAGATACTGCTTGAGGAAATCGCTGAAGCGGCGCTCGCCGATGAAGCAGATGCCGGTCGAGTCCTTCTTGCGCGCGGTGACCAGTTCGTGGCGCTCGGCGATGGCACGCACCTCGGGCTTCTCGAGCTCGCCCACCGGGAACAGGGTGCGGGCGATGGCGGCCTGGGGCACGGCGTGCAGGAAGTAGCTCTGATCCTTGTTGGGATCGAGCCCCTTGAGCAGCCTCGGGCGTTCGTCGCCATCGAGACGGCCGCGCACTTGCCCTTCACGAACATAGTGGCCGGTGGCGATCTTCTCGGCGCCGAGCATCTCGGCGTACTCGAGGAACACCTTGAACTTGATCTCGCGGTTGCAGAGGATGTCCGGATTCGGGGTGCGGCCCGCCTGGTACTCGGCCAGGAAGTGCTCGAAGACGTTGTCCCAGTACTCGGCGGCGAAGTTGGCGGTATGCAGCGGGATGCCGAGCTTCTGGCAGACGGCCTCGGCATCCGCCAGGTCCTCCTTGGCGGTGCAGTACTCCGTGCCGTCGTCTTCGTCCCAGTTCTTCATGAACAGGCCTTCGACCTCGTACCCCTGCTCTAGCAGCAGCAGGGCGGATACGGAGGAGTCGACGCCGCCGGACATGCCGACGATCACCTTGCCTGTGGTGGCGGTCATGGGCGCTCTCGGATTGAGTGTCACAAATGGGGTGGGATTATACATGATGTCAGCGTCTGGCGCCGAGCCGGTGGTCGGCTCGATGCTTGTCTTTCGCGGCATTCCCGACGACAGCGCCCAGCGTGCCGGACCATCGCGGGGGCGCAGTGAATACCTCCCTGACCGCTACCTTTTCCTTCCCTGGAAAAGGACCCCCGCTTCGCGCTGCCCTCGGCGCCGCTTACTGGGTGTCATCATCCGCTTGGCCGCTTGGCCGCTTGGCCGCTTGGCCGCTTGGCCGCTTGGCCGCTCAGCGCTCGTGAATCACGTCCATGGGGTAGAAGCGGCTCGCCAGCGCATCGCGGATGCGTCGCATCACCAGGGGGCTTCTCAGGCGGCCTTCGCGCTCCAGCGCCTCGAGCTCTTCGAGGGTCAGCCAGTGGACGGCGAAGATGGCAGGGTCCAGCTCGCTGCCGAGATGCGCCAGCGCCATGCCGAAGAAGCCATGGCTGTGAAAGGTCAGGCCGTCAGGGGAGCGGTAGACATACATGCCCAGGTAGTCGGTGATGCCGACCTGCCAGGCGGTCTCCTCGCGCAGCTCACGCAGGGCGGCGTCGCGGATGCGTTCACCAGGCTCCAGGTGGCCGGCGGGCTGGTTGAACAGCGTCTCGGGCCCGCCGCGGTCCTCCTCGACGATGAGGAAGCGACCGGCGCGTTCCACCACGGTGGCCACGGTGACGAAGGGATGCCAGCGGCTCATGGGCGTCTCCTTGGTGGGCGGCGGCGCTGGGCCGTCGGCTTGGGGGCATGCAGGGTCTCGCGGCGCCACTCGCCGGGGGCCAGGCCGTCGAGCCGCCAGGGGCCGATGGCCACGCGCACCAGGCGCAGGGTCGGATGGCCGACATGAGCGGTCATGCGCCTTACCTGGCGGTTGCGGCCCTCGCTGATGGTCAGCTCCAGCCAGGTGGTGACGGGATGGCGCCTGGGGTCCAGGGGCGGGGTGCGCTCGGCAAGTTCGCTCGAGACGAGCCGACGGACCTTCGCCGGCCGGGTCGGGCCATCCTTGAGAGTGACGCCGTCGCGCAGCGCCTGCAAGGCGGCATCGTCGGGGGTGCCCTCGACCTGCACGCGGTAGGTCTTGGGCTGCTTGTGCCGGGGGTGGCTGATGCGGTGGATCAGGGCGCCGTCGTCGCTGAGCAGCAGCAGTCCCTCGGAATCGTAGTCCAGTCGACCGGCGGCGTAGATGCCCGGCACCGAGATGACATCGGCCAGGGTGGCGCGATGCTCCGCTCCATCGGCGCGGCGGTCGGTGAACTGGGAGAGCATGCGGTAGGGCTTGTTCAACAGGTAAAGGTTCATCGTCTCTTTCCACTATGCCGAGCGCCTGACGCCGCGTAATGCCTGATGCTACAACGCGACGGCTCCCCTCCGCCAAGGGGCGGACGGGAGCCGGGAGAGCCGCCCGCAAGGGGCGGCGGGACGCTTCGGGACGCTACCTTCAGCCCTGGGCGACCAGCGCCAGGGCGTCGTTCAGGGTCTTGCTCGGACGCATGACGTCACGCGCCAGCTCGGCGTCGGCATGGTAGTAGCCCTTGATGTCCACGGGCTGTCCCTGCACGCCGTTGAGCTCCTCGAGGATGGTCGCCTCGTTGGCAATCAACGTCTCGGCCAGGCGAGCGAAGAGTGCCTTGAGGTCCGCGTCCTCGTCCTGAGCTGCCAGGGCCTGGGCCCAGTAGAGGGCCAGGTAGAAGTGGCTGCCGCGGTTGTCCAGCTCGCCGGCCTTGCGGGAGGGCGACTTGTTGTGCTCGAGGAACTCGCCGGTGGCCTTGTCCAGCGCCTCGGCCATCAGGGCGGCCCGGGCGTTGTCGAAGGTCTTGGCGAGATGCTCCAGGGAGGCCCCCATGGCGAGGAACTCGCCGAGGCTGTCCCAGCGCAGGTGATTTTCCTCGAGGAGCTGCTGGACGTGCTTGGGCGCCGAGCCGCCGGCGCCGGTCTCGAACATGCCGCCACCGGCCATCAGCGGCACGATGGAGAGCATCTTGGCGCTGGTCCCGAGCTCCAGAATCGGAAACAGGTCGGTGAGGTAGTCGCGCAGGATGTTGCCGGTCACCGAGATGGTATCGAGGCCGCGAACGACGCGCTCGAGGGTGTAGCGCATGGCCCGGACCTGGGACATGATCTGGATGTCCAGACCCTCGGTATCGTGCTCCGCGAGGTAGGCCCTGACCTTCTTGATCAGCTCATTCTCGTGCGGGCGGTAGGGATCGAGCCAGAACACGGCCGGCATGCCGGAGTCGCGGCAGCGCTCTACCGCCAGTTTCACCCAGTCGCGGATCGGCGCGTCCTTGACCTGGCACATCCGCCAGATGTCGCCCTCTTCGACGGTCTGGGAGAGCAGCACCTCGCCGGTCTCCAGGTCGGTGATGTTGGCGACACCGTCCGCCGGGGCCTCGAAGGTCTTGTCGTGGGAGCCATACTCCTCGGCTTTCTGGGCCATCAGGCCGACGTTGGGCACGGTGCCCATAGTGGCGGGGTCGAAGGCGCCGTTCCACTTACAGAAGTTGATCATCTCCTGGTAGATGCGCGCGAAGGTCGACTCCGGCATCACCGCCTTGACGTCCTTGAGGCGGCCGTCGGCGCCATACATCTTGCCGCCGGCACGAATCATGGCCGGCATCGAGGCGTCCACGATCACGTCGCTGGGCGAGTGGAAGTTGGTGATGCCGCGCGCCGAGTCGACCATCGCCAGTTCCGGCCGCTGATCATGGCAGGCGTGCAGGTCGCGGATGATCTCCTCGCGCTGGGTCTCGGGCAGGGTGTCGACCTTCTCGTAGAGGTTCGCCATGCCGTTGTTGACGTCGACGCCCAGCTCGTCGAACAGCTCGCCGTGCTTCTCGAAGGCGTCCTTGTAGAAGATCTTCACGCAGTGGCCGAACACGATGGGGTGCGAGACCTTCATCATCGTCGCCTTGACGTGGAGGGAGAACATCACGCCGGTCTGGCGGGCATCTTCGATTTCCCGCTCGTAGAACTCGAGCAGCGCCTTCTTGCTCATGAACATGCTGTCGATGACCTCGCCTGACTGCAGCGAGACCTCGGGCTTGAGCACGTGCGCCTCGCCGCTCTCGGTGATCAGCTCCATCTTGACCTTGCGGGCGCGATCCAGGGTCATCGACTTCTCGCCGTGGTAGAAGTCGCCGCCGTGCATGTGCGAGACGTGGCTGCGCGAGGCCTGGCTCCACTCGCCCATGTGATGGGGGTACTTGCGGGCGTATGCCTTGACGGCCTTCGGTGCACGACGATCGGAGTTGCCCTCACGCAGCACCGGGTTGACGGCGCTGCCCTTGACCTTGTCGTAGCGCGCCTGGATGTCACGCTCTTCGTCGTTCTTTGGCTCGTAGGGATATTCCGGCAGGGGGTAGCCCTGTCCCTGCAGCTCCTTGATGGCTTCGTGAAGCTGCGGCATGGAGGCGCTGATGTTGGGCAGCTTGATGATGTTGGCTTCCGGCGTCTTGGCCAGGGCGCCCAGTTCGGCCAGGTGATCCTCGACGCGCTGCTCCTCGGTCAGGTAGTCGGGAAACAGCGAGAGGATGCGGGCCGCCAGGGAGATGTCGCGAGTTTCCACCTCGATACCGGCAGCATCGGTGAAGGCGTCGATGATCGGTAGCAGCGAGTGGGTCGCCAGCGCAGGCGCTTCGTCGGTGAACGTGTAGATAATCTTGGGCGTCTGGGACATGGGACGTTGATCTCTCTGGTCACTTCGATGGCGTGGAGCGGGCGCGCGCGAAGCGCCCCGACGAGCGGGGAGAGAGTGTAGCAAGATTGTCGACAAAAGTACCGTAGCGTAATCCGAGGTGAGGGCCGATGATAGTCGGAGTCCTTTACCGAACAGACCAGACAGGGGAGATCTCCATGGGGTTTCAGAAAATCGTCGTACCCGACGGTGGCCACAAGATCACGGTCAACGCCGACAACACCCTGAACGTGCCGAACGATCCGATCATTCCGTTCATCGAGGGTGACGGCATCGGTGTCGACGTGACGCCGGCCATGAAGATCGCCATCGATGCCGCCGTGCAGCATGCCTATGACGGCGAGCGCAAGATCCACTGGATGGAGGTTTATGCCGGCGAGAAGGCTACCCACGTCTACGACGCCGACACCTGGATGCCGGAAGAGACCCTGGAGGCGGTCAAGGAGTACGTCGTCTCCATCAAGGGACCGCTGACCACGCCGGTGGGCGGGGGTATCCGTTCCCTGAACGTCGCCCTGCGTCAGAAGCTCGACCTCTACGTCTGCCAGCGCCCGGTGCGGTGGTTCGAGGGCGTGCCGAGCCCGGTCAAGAAACCGGCCGACGTCGACATGGTGATCTTCCGCGAGAACTCCGAGGACATCTACGCCGGTATCGAGTGGAAGGCCGGCACCCCGGAAGCCGACAAGGTCATCAAGTTCCTGCGCGAGGAGATGGGTGTCCAGAACATCCGTTTCCCCGAGAACTGCGGCATCGGCGTCAAGCCGGTTTCCGTCGAGGGCACCAAGCGCCTGGTCCGTCAGGCCCTGCAGTACACCATCGATAATGACCGTGAGTCGCTGACCCTGGTGCACAAGGGCAATATCATGAAATTCACCGAGGGGTCCTTCAAGGACTGGGGCTACGAGCTCGCCAAGGAGGAGTTCGGTGCCGAGCTTCTCGACGGCGGCCCCTGGATGACCATGAAGAACCCGAAGACCGGCAAGGAGATCGTCATCAAGGACGTCATCGCCGATGCGATGCTGCAGCAGATCCTGCTGCGTCCGGCCGAGTATGACGTTATCGCCACCCTGAACCTGAACGGCGACTACCTCTCCGACGCCCTGGCGGCGGAAGTGGGCGGCATCGGCATCGCGCCGGGCGCCAACCTGTCCGACGCCGTGGCCATGTTCGAGGCTACCCATGGCACAGCGCCGAAGTATGCCGGCCAGGACAAGGTCAACCCGGGCTCGCTGATCCTCTCCGCCGAGATGATGCTGCGCCACATGGGGTGGACCGAGGCGGCCGACCTGGTGCTCAAAGGCATGGAGAAGGCCATCTCCAAGGGCGAGGTCACCTATGACTTCCATCGCCAGATGGACGATGCCAAGCTGCTCAAGTGTTCCGAGTTCGGCCAGGCCGTCGCCGATAACATGTAAGATGTAGGACGCGATGCCGGACCCGGGCCCTCGTCCGCCTCCAGGCGGACGAGGGCCCTTTGCGTTCGTGTAGCCCGTAAACCAGCGTTGGTGATGAACCCTGCCGGCGCGGTGGCGTCCAATCACGGTTGAGATGATCGCCGCGCGCGGCTTGTCGAGATGGATAGTGGCTCTTATGTTCAGTAGAGATGATGAGGTGACAGCGCGAATGTGGCAGGCCTTCCCGTCAGGAGGCATGACGCGACCGCCGGGCCCGGATTCCCCCGGCCTGCAAGATACCGGGCGACCCGAGGAAGAGGACGGCGATCTGGCGGTGCAGCCTGCCGACCCGGAGGTGGCACGTCCTCCCATGTACAAGGTAGTGCTGCACAATGACGACTTCACGCCCATGGAGTTCGTGGTCGAGGTGCTGCAGACCTTCTTCCATATGGACAGCGAGGCGGCGGTGCAGATCATGCTGACCGTCCATACACGAGGCAAGGCGACCTGCGGTGTCTTTACTCACGACATCGCGGAAACCAAAAGCCATCAGGTCAATCAATATGCAAGAGAGTGTCAGCATCCGCTGCTGTGCGACATCGAGGCGGCGGACTGAGCGGCATGGTCGAGGAGGAAGTGCGGCGGTCAAGCGTTGAGGCCGAACTTGCAACGCTACCGTTTGTACCCGAATGTTGATGATGCCGGACCATGAACGATCCGACGCGAAGCCCTGAGCGGCGAGAAGGGGACTGCCATGCTG
The DNA here is from genome assembly GCF_900116405.1 of Halomonas saccharevitans. Classification (GTDB taxonomy): domain Bacteria; phylum Pseudomonadota; class Gammaproteobacteria; order Pseudomonadales; family Halomonadaceae; genus Halomonas; species Halomonas saccharevitans. Next base: position 53,618 of record NZ_FPAQ01000007.1, read on the forward strand.
AGTAAAGAACTTGAACTGACCCTGAACACGGCCTTCACCGTGGCTCGCTCCAAGCGCCACGAGTTCATGACCGTGGAGCACCTGCTGCTGGCACTGCTCGACAATGCCTCGGCGGCGGATGTGCTGCGCGCCTGCGGGGCCAACCTCGACAAGCTGCGGTCCGACCTGCAGGATTTCATCAATTCCACCACGCCGCTGATTCCCGAGGATCAGTCTGACCGTGAGACGCAGCCGACCCTGGGGTTCCAGCGCGTGCTGCAGCGCGCGGTCTTCCATGTCCAGTCGTCCGGCAAGAGCGAGGTCACCGGCGCCAACGTGCTGGTGGCGATCTTCTCCGAGCAGGAGAGCCAGGCGGTCTACTTCCTCAAGCAACAGAACGTGGCGCGGGTCGATGCCGTCAACTACATCGCCCACGGCATCTCCAAGGTGGCCGGCCATGGTCAGAGCCCGTCTTCGCCCTCGCCCGAGGCCGAGGAGGCCGAGGAGGGGGGCGCCGAAACGGGCTCCAACCCCTTGACCAGCTACGCCACCAACCTCAACGAGCAGGCGAGGATGGGCAAGATCGATCCGCTGATCGGTCGCGACCATGAACTCGAGCGCGTGGTGCAGATCCTGGCGCGGCGCCGCAAGAACAACCCGCTGCTGGTGGGCGAGGCCGGGGTCGGCAAGACCGCCATCGCCGAGGGGCTGGCCAAGCGCGTCGTCGAGGAGGACGTGCCCGAGGTGATCAGCGACGCCGTGGTCTATTCGCTGGACATGGGCGCGCTGCTGGCCGGCACCAAGTACCGCGGCGACTTCGAGAAACGCCTGAAGAACCTGCTGGCCGAGCTGCGCAAGCAGCCCAATGCCATCCTGTTCATCGACGAGATCCACACGGTGATCGGCGCGGGCGCCGCCTCCGGCGGCGTGATGGACGCCTCCAACCTGCTCAAGCCGCTGCTCTCCTCGGGCGAGCTGCGCTGCATTGGCTCCACCACCTTCCAGGAGTATCGCGGCATCTTCGAGAAGGATCGCGCCCTGGCTCGGCGCTTCCAGAAGGTCGACGTGATGGCGCCCTCGGTAGAGGACACCACTCGGATCCTCAAGGGCCTGCGCTCGCGCTTCGAGGAGCACCACCAGCTGAAGTACACCGATGCGGCCCTGGAGAGCGCGTCACGGCTGTCTGATCGCTATATCAACGACCGTCACCTGCCCGACAAGGCCATCGACGTGATCGACGAGGCCGGCGCCCATCAGCGGCTGCTGCCGCCGGAGGTGCGCGTCGATACCATCGACGTGGATCAGGTCGAGGCCGTGGTGGCCTCCATCGCGCGGATTCCGCCGAAGAGCGTCTCGAGCTCCGATCGCAAGCTGCTGGCCAACATCGATCGCGATCTCAAGATGCTGGTGTTCGGCCAGGACGAGGCCATCGACAGCCTTGCCGCGGCGATCAAGCTGTCGCGGGCCGGCCTCAAGTCGCCGGACAAGCCGGTGGGCAGCTTCCTGTTCGCCGGCCCCACCGGGGTCGGCAAGACCGAGGTGGCCCGCCAGCTCTCGCACATCATGGGCATCGAGCTGGTGCGCTTCGACATGTCCGAGTACATGGAGCGCCACACCGTGTCGCGGCTGATTGGTGCGCCTCCCGGCTACGTCGGCTACGACCAGGGCGGGCTGCTCACCGAGGCGATCACCAAGCAGCCCCACTGCGTGCTGCTGCTCGACGAGATCGAGAAGGCGCACCCCGAGGTCTTCAACCTGCTGCTGCAGGTCATGGATCACGGCCGCCTGACCGACAACAACGGCCGCGAGGCGGATTTCCGTCACGTGATCCTGATCATGACCTCCAATGCCGGGGTCGAGCAGGCCACGCGGCGCTCCATCGGCTTCCAGAGCCAGGACCACTCCACCGATGCCATGGAGGTGATCCGCAAGACCTTCTCGCCGGAGTTCCGCAACCGCCTGGACGGCATCATCCAGTTCCACGCCCTGCCCACCTCGGTGGTACGCAACGTGGTCGACAAGTTCCTGGTGGAGCTGCAGGCGCAACTCGACGAGAAGCGTGTCCAGCTGGACGTGGACGATGCGGCGCGGGAGTGGCTGGCCGAGAAGGGCTACGATCCCGACATGGGGGCACGCCCGATGGCTCGCCTGATTCAGGAGAAGCTCAAGAAGCCGCTGGCCGAGCTGATCCTGTTCGGCGAGCTCGCCGAGCACGGTGGCGTGGTGCACGTCAGCGTGGAAGCCGGCGATCTGCACCTGGCCACGGAGTCGGAGCTGGCCGACGCGCCCTGAGGAAAGCCAGGTCGGCTAAACCATCAGTCGGCCAAACCATCACAGCGCCCTGTCTTCGGACGGGGCGTTGTTCGTTCGGGCGTGATGCGGGAGGAGGTGGCGGACGCGAAGGCGGCCGACACTCGAGCGGCGCCCGGGCCTGGTGGCCCGATCGGCGCTCAGCGGGCGCGGTAGACGATGCGGCCCTTGGACAGGTCGTAGGGAGTCAGTTCGACCTTGACCTTGTCGCCGGTGAGGATGCGAATGTAGTGCTTGCGCATCTTGCCGGAGATATGGGCGGTCACCACGTGGCCGTTCTCGAGTTCGACGCGGAACGTAGTGTTGGGAAGGGTATCGACGACGACGCCTTCCATTTCGATATGGTCTTCACGTGCCATATAGGCGGTTCCTCGCTGATGATGACAAAAAACGGGCGGCGCGGTGTCGCGGCAGGGCCACCCGTGCCGACAGGATAGCGCGATATTGTGCCGCATGCCGCTCGTCATGGCAAAGGAACCCTGGTTCGATTGCGCCTATTGCGTGGTGATCAGGCGCCGCCAGTGGCGACCGTCGAGCATCTCCAGCGGCTGGAAGCTCTGCTTGTAGGCCATCTTGCGACACTCGCGGATCCAGTAGCCGAGATAGACATGCGGCAGCCCCAGCTCGTGGGCGCGCAGGACCAGTGATAAGACGGCCAGGGTGCCCAGGGAGCGCCGCTCCAGTTCGGGCGCGGGATCGAAGAACGTGTAGATGGCCGAGAGGCCGTGCTCGAGCTGATCGAAGGCCGAAACGGCCACCAGTCGCCCGTCGAGGCGAAACTCCAGCAGTCGGGCATAGGGCTGGTCGAGGGTCAGGAAGGTGCGGTACTGCTCGTGGCTCGGCGGGTACATGTCGCCATCGGCATGGCGGGTCCTGACGTAGTGCGCATAGAGGGCATAGTGCTCGGGATCGAAGAGGGCGGGGCGCACGTGCAGGCTGAGGTCGGCGTTGCGGTTCATCAGCTTGCGCTGGGTACGACTCGGTGAGAACGCCTCCACCGGGATGCGCACCGAGATGCAGGCGTTGCAGGTATCGCAGTGGGGTCGGTAGAGATGGCGGCCGCTGCGACGAAAGCCGAGTAGCGCCAGGGCGTCGTAAACGCCTCGGCTCGGCGCCTCCTGGGGGTCGAGGAATAGCGTGGTTGCCTCACGGCCCGCCAGGTAGCTGCAGGCGTGAGGTACGGTCAGAAAGAAACGCAGGTCCCTGACCGGCTGTCGGGGGGCGTTGCTGCTCAAAGCTGCCGTCTCCTCTGCGTCTTGCTCGCGCGAATCCCCGGCCCGGTCATCCTACGGTGCCGATCGTCTCGAAGGACCAATTGGGGGCCGGCGCGATCGCCTCCGCTTGCCGACGGTCATGCGCGGGTTCACCCAGCCACTGATCAAGATAGTCGATGAACTCGCGGCGGGCGATGTCTCGTGCGCCCAGGCTCGCCAGGTGATCGGTGTGCATCTGGCAGTCGATCAGTCGACCGTCGCCGGCGGCCATGACTCGGGCCAGCTGTACCAGGGCGACCTTGGAGGCGTCGGGCTCTCGGGAGAACATCGACTCGCCGAAGAACACCGGCCCCAGCGCGATGCCGTAGAGACCGCCGACCAGAGCATCGTCGCGCCATACCTCCACGGAGTGGGCCGCCCCGAGCGCGTGCAGCTGCCCGTAGGCCGTGCGCATCTCGTCGGTGATCCAGGTGCCCGGCTGGTCGTCACGCGGGGCCGCGCAGGCCACCATCACCGCCTCGAAGGCGCGGTCGGCGGTTATCGTGAATCCGGCGTTGCGCAGCCGCTTGGCGAGGCTTCGCCGCACGCGGATCTCGCCAGGCACCAGCACCATGCGCGGGTCCGGGCTCCACCAGAGGATCGGTTGATCATCGCCGAACCAGGGGAAGATACCGTGGCGATAGGCGGCCAGCAGCCAGGCCGGGGTCAGGGCGCCGCCCGCGGCCAGCAGGCCGTCGGGATCGCGCAGCGCTGACTCGACGGGAGGGAACTGTACGGCGTGCGCGGGTAGCCAGGGCAGCATGGGGCCTCTTCCTCATTGACGGCTCGTTCAGTCTGCCGCGCCGCGGAGCAGGTCTCAAGGCATGCCGGCCCCTGTGATGGTGAGCGCTTGCTCGGTATGATTGATGCCCATGACATCCGCAATACGCCATGTGGGCGCAAGGGAGGTGGCCGCTTGAGTGTCAAGAAAAGGTCCTCGTCGCGTCGTGAGGCGGCGGCGAATGCCAGGGAGAAGGCCAGGCGCGTCGGCCTGCGGCTGCAGGGGGCGACTCGCGAGGGCGTGGTGATCATCCTGCTGGCCGCCTGCGTGTTCCTGTTGCTGGCGCTCTACAGCTTCCGCAGGGGCGACCCCGGCTGGTCGAGCAGCGGCCCGGAGACCGAGGTCGCCAACTGGATGGGCGCCTTCGGCGCCTGGCTCGCCGATGTGCTCTACTCGCTGTTCGGTGTCAGCGCCTTATGGTGGCCGGGCATGCTGGGGTTCGCCGCCTGGTGGCTGATCCGTTCGCGTCAGGTGCGCTTCGAGTGGGATCCCACCGCCCTGGCGGTGCGCTGCGGTGGGTTGGTGCTGCTGTTGCTGGGCACCACCACCCTGGGGGCGCTGCACTTCTACCGCCCCGATGGCCCCTTGCCCTACTCGACGGGCGGCATCCTCGGGGAGGGCCTGGTCGGTGCGCTGCTGCCCCTGGTGGGCGCGGGCGGCACCGGCCTGCTCTCCGTGGCGGCCATGCTCTGTGGTTTTCCCCTGTTCACCGGTCTCTCCTGGTTGACGGTGATGGACGAGCTGGGCCGTCGCGGCCTGCTGGGGTGGCGCTGGGTGGTCGACCGGTTCGGGCTGTCGCGGGAGCGCCGCGCCGAGCGGCGTGACCTCGACCAGCAGACCCGCGAGACAAGGGATGCCGAGGCGCCGTCCGCAAGCCCCGAAGAGACCGACGAGCGGCCTCCCTGGTGGCGGCGGCTGGGCCGCCGCCGCGATGACGCGCCGACGCTGGCGACCGATCCCGGCTTCGGCGACGACGGTGAGACCGATATCCCCTGGGAGGTGCCCGAGCGCACGCCGTCGGCCAAGCGCCCCGAGGCCGCCTACTCGGCGCGCATGGCGCAGGAGCCGCGGGTCGATATTACGCCCCTCGAGGCGCCACGCCCCGAGACGTCTCGCCGCGACTCGCCGCCCGCACGTGCCTCCGCCGAGGTCGATGCGCCCGAGCGTTCCCGTGCGCCGCGAGTCGAGCTCACTGCCGAGGCGATGCGTTCGTCCGCCGAGCCCCGGGAGCCCGATGAGCGCCCCGATACAGGTGGCCATGACGCCGAGGCGCCGGGCGCGCGGCGCCGGCCGGAGACGATTCCCGAGCCGGTGCTGCCCGACGATGACGAGGTGACGCCGGCCTGGCAGGGGCCGGCCCTGCGGGCGTGCCGCGACGACGAGCGTCTGGACGGCGTACTCGATACGTCCGTCGACGCCCATGACGCCTCTCGAAGCGATACCCGGCACGACGCCGAAGACGTCGACGAGCCGCCCGTGGCGCGCGCCTCCTCCGGGGCTTCGCCGCACTCGCCCGCGCGCGATTCCCGTCGACAGGAGCCACGTCTCGCCGATTGGCAGAGTGGTGACGCCGAGTTCGACGAGGAGGCCTCGGAGCCGTTCCTCACCTCTCATACGGTTCGTGAAGCCCCCGAGGCGATTCGGGAAGCCCCCGAGGCGACACGCGACGCCTCTCGAGCGGATCGCGAGGAGCCGCGCGATGCCGCCGAGACGCCGCCCCGGCGCGATCCCGGCGTGGCGCCCCCCGAGCCCGCCGAGCAGGAGGACGAGCCAAGGGTGGACGACGCCGCGCCTGCCCGGGAAGACGATGCGCCCCGGGTAGCGAGCGCCGAGCAGGCGCGCGAGGCCGCCGACGAGCTCGAGGGCCCGGCGCTGTGGACCGTGGAGCACCTGCAGAACCAGCGGCCGATGTTTGACGATCTGCAGGAGCCCGATGGCGAGCTGCCGAACCTGCGCCTGCTGACGCCGCCGGAGCCCCAGCAGCGCAACTACTCCAAGCAGCAGCTCGCCGAGATGGCCGAGCTGCTCGAGACGCGGCTGCGCGAATACGGCGTCCGCGCCGAGGTGGTCGACACCTGGCCGGGGCCGGTGATCACGCGTTTCGAGATCAAGCCGGCGGCGGGCGTGAAGGTTTCCAAGATCAGCAACCTGGCCAAAGACCTGGCGCGCTCCCTGATGGTCAAGAGCGTACGGGTGGTCGAGGTGATTCCTGGCCGGCCCACCGTGGGCATCGAGATCCCCAATCCGCACCGGGCGATGATCCGCCTGCGCGAGGTCATCGATTCCGACAGTTACCAGCATGAGGCCTCGGCGCTGACCCTGGCGCTGGGTCAGGACATCGGCGGTGGCCCGGTGGTGGCTAACCTTGGCAAGATGCCCCATCTGCTGGTCGCCGGCACCACCGGCTCGGGCAAGTCGGTGGGCGTCAACGCCATGCTGATCTCGATGTTGCTCAAGGCGACGCCCGACGAGGTGCGCATGATCATGGTCGACCCCAAGATGCTGGAGCTGTCGGTCTACGACGGCATCCCTCATCTATTGGCGCCGGTGGTCACCGACATGAAGGAGGCGGCCAACGCCCTGCGCTGGTGCGTCGCCGAGATGGAGCGGCGCTACAAGCTGATGGCCGCCATGGGCGTGCGCAACATCGCCGGCTTCAACGCCAAGCTCGACGAGGCCGAGCGGGCCGGCGCCCAGGTGGCCGACCCGCTGTGGGAACCGCAGCCCTGGGAGATGCACCAGGCCCCGCCGGTGCTCGAGAAGCTGCCCTACATCGTGGTGGTGATCGACGAGTTTGCCGACATGTTCATGATCGTCGGCAAGAAGGTCGAGGAGCTGATCGCGCGCCTGGCGCAGAAGGCCCGTGCCGCCGGCATCCACCTGATTCTCGCCACCCAGCGCCCCTCGGTGGACGTGGTGACCGGCCTGATCAAGGCCAACATCCCCACCCGCATGGCCTTCCAGGTCTCCTCGCGGGTCGATTCGCGCACCATCCTCGATCAGGGCGGTGCCGAGAACCTGCTGGGCCACGGCGACATGCTCTACCTGCCCGCAGGCTCCGGCATGCCGACCCGCGTGCACGGCGCCTTTGTCGATGACGACGAGGTACATCGGGTGGTCGAGGACTGGAAGCGCCGCGGCGAGCCGGAGTACATCGACGAGATCCTCTCCGGCGGCGTCTCCGCCGAGGCCCTGGCCGGGCTCGAGGCCGAGGGGAGCGGCGGCGACGGCGATGCCGAGCAGGACGCGCTCTACGACGAGGCGGTGCAGTTCGTGACGGAGTCGCGGCGAGCCTCCATTTCGGCCGTTCAGCGGCGTTTCAAGATCGGCTACAACCGGGCGGCGCGCCTGGTCGAGTCGATGGAGATGGCCGGCGTGGTCTCCACCATGGGCACCAACGGCGCCCGCGAGGTGCTGGCGCCGCCCCCGGTGGGCGACTGATGCACCGCAATCATGCAGCAACGATGAAAGCCTGCGACGGGCGTGCAACCCGTCGGGGCTTGTCCGGTCCGAGTGTCAGGATGCCATGATGGACCCGTCCAGGGAGACAGAGACGATGAGCATGAAGAAGACCCTCGCCGCGCTGACCGTGACGCTTTGCGTGCCGATATCGGCCCTGGCCAGTGACGGCGCCGATCGTCTGGCGGCGATCCTCGAGCCGCTTGAGACCTATGCGGCCGACTTCGAGCAGCAGATCCTCGATGGCAGCGGCCAGCGCCTGCAGGAGGCGCGCGGTCGCATGTGGCTGTCGCGTCCCGGCAAGTTCCGCTGGGAGGTGGAGGCGCCCTATGAACAGCTGGTGGTCTCCGGTGGTGAGGAGGTGATCCTCTATGACCCCGACCTCGAGCAGGCCACGGTGCAGCCGCTCGATCAGCGCGTGACCCATACCCCGGCCCTGCTGCTCTCCGGCAGCGCCGACGAGCTGACCGACAGCTACGAGGTTACCCGTCAGCAGCAGGGGGCCAGCGAGACCTTTATCCTGGCGCCGAAGGATCCCGACACCCTGTTCGAGGAGCTGAAGATGACCTTCCGCGGCGAGGCGCTGGACATGCTGCAGATGACCGACAGCACCGGTCAGCGCACCGCCATCGGCTTCGATAACGTGCGCATGAACGAGGGGGTGGACGAAAGCCGCTTCGCTTTCGATATCCCCGCGGGCACCGATGTGATCCGCTCGACGCAGTAACGCGCAAGCCCGATAGCGCTACCGAAGACCCCCGCCGGCACTCACCTCCGGCGGGGGTCTTCATTTGCGCGGCGCCCGATCGCCGCCGGCGTTACCCGCCGGCGTCGTCCGCCTCGGCGTCCCGCTGCGCCCGCCAGGCCATGATCTGGGCGTAGCGCTTCTCCTGGCCGTGGCTGGTGGGGTGATAGAGCGGGCGGTGGGGCACCTCGTCGGGCCAGCAGTCGTGGGCGCTGCCGGCCGGATAGCCGTCGGGCTCGCTGTGCGCGTAGCGATAACCCTCGCCGTGGCCCAGCGACTCCATCAGCTTGGTCGGGGCGTTGCGCAGGTAGGTGGGTACCTCGAGCCGCGGCTGCGAGGCCGCCAGATCCTTGGCCTGCTTCCAGGCGCGATCGATGGCGTTGCTCTTCGGGGCCACCGCCAGATGGATGGCGGCGTGGGCAATGGCGCGCTGGCCCTCGTAGTCGCCCAGGCGCAGGTAGGCATCCCAGGCCGACATGACCAGCGGCAGGGCGCGCGGGTCGGCGTTGCCGACGTCCTCCGAGGCGATGGCCGTCAGGCGACGGATCACGTCCAGCGGGTCGCCGCCACCCTGCATGAAGCGGGCGATGTAGAGCAGGGCGGCGTCGGGGCGCGAGGAGCGGATCGACTTGTGGATCGCCGAGAGCAGGTCATAGTAGTGATCGCCCTGCTTGTCGAAGGCGCTGGCGGTGTGGCCGATCACGTCCTCCAGCGCCTCGCGGGGCAAGCGCTCGCCGCTCCCCTCGGCCAGCGTGAAGTCGCAGGCGGTCTCCAGCAGGCCCAGCGCCCGTCGGGCATCGCCGGCGGCGGCGCGGGCCAGTATCGCCAGCACCTCATCGTTCACCTGGATCCGTCGGGCGCCCAGGCCGCGCGTCTCATCATTCAGCGCTCGCTGCATGACCTCCACGAGCTCGGCCTCGGTGAGCGACTTGAGGACGTGGACCCGGGCCCGCGAGAGCAGCGCCGAGTTGACCTCGAAAGAGGGATTCTCGGTGGTGGCACCGATCAGCGTCAGCAGCCCCGATTCCACATGGGGCAGCAGGGCGTCCTGCTGGCTCTTGTTGAGACGGTGGATCTCGTCGAGAAACAGCAGGGTGGGGCGCTCCCGGGCCTGGAAGTCGCGGGCGCGATCGACCGCGGCGCGAATCTCCTTGACCCCGGCCATCACCGCCGAGAGGTGCTCCAGGTGAGCACCGGAGACCTCGGCGAGGATCTCGGCCAGGGTGGTCTTGCCGGTGCCGGGAGGCCCCCAGAGGATCATCGAGCGCACCACCCCGCTCTCGGCCATGCGCGCCAATGGCTTGCCAGGACCCACCAGCGCCTGCTGGCCCACGTAGTCCTCGAGGCGGCGCGGACGCATGCGAAAGGCCAGGGGGGCCGCATCGTCCGGGGCGTGGCGCTGGAAGAGATCCATGTCTGACTCCTTGGCGCATGGCTGATAGAGTGGATGTGTCATCGCAGGCAATACGACCCTGGATGAGAGGCAAGATTCGCCCCGGGGGACTAGCCTGAGGCAGGTCGTTTTATTGGTGCACGTTACGCCCGGTGAACCTGACGTGCCGGGGCGAATCCAACGCTGAAGAACATCCTAGGCATCATTGTCAGCACCATCGCTCTCTGATCCACCGCTCGTATCCCATATCGCCATGGAGGAGACCGCCGACATGCCCAAGCTGAACCAGTTGCGTCAGGATCATGCCAACATGGCGCGCATGTTGCACGTTCTGCAGCTCAAGCAGAAGACCCTGGCCCAGGGCGCGCGCCCCAACTTCCAGCTGGTCAGAGAGGTCGTGGACTACATCCTCGATTACCAGGAGGGTTTTACCCGGCCCCTCGAGAAGGTCTGCAGCGAGCGGCTCAAGGAGCTGGATCCGTCGAGTGCCGAGGTCACCGAGCAGCTCGCCAAGGATTATCGCTCGTTGAAGGCCCGGCTGAACCGCCTCTCCAACGATCTCGACATGATTCTCATGGATTCGGTCGTGCCCATGGACAAGTTCGCCGAGGACCTCAAGTCTTACCTGGAGAGCCACCGCGCTTATCTCAGGGAAGAGCGTGAACAGCTCTTCCCGCTGATCCGCGAGAACTTCAACGACGAGGACTTCAAGGCCCTGGCAGAGGCCCTGCCGGAAGGCGCCCAGGACCATGTCGCGCGCCTGGAAGAGGCCTATCCCGAGCTCTATCACGAGCTGCGCGACGCCCCCGTCCCTCAGACCTGAGTCCGACCATTCACGCGGGGCCTCCATGGACGGAGCCCCGTCATCGTGCGTCCACCCGGCTACGAACGAAAGCGTTTGGGCGCTCGTGAATCACGCCAGGGAGCCTCGCCCCTTCGGCTCGGCCGCGACTCTGGGGTAGAATGCCCGGCATCGCCCGCGGTCACTCCCCGATCATGCCCCCTTGTCTCGCGCACGTCCCATCGCTGTTCCTCCCGTCGCCGACGTCCCCCCTGGCAGGGACGCTCGGTCGATGGTAGCTCCGATCCTGGTCTTCGATTCCGGCGTGGGCGGCCTGTCGGTGGTGCAGGCGCTGCGCCACCGGCTGCCCGGCGTCGCCCTGGCCTACGCCTGTGATAATGCCATGCTGCCCTACGGGCGACGCGAGGATGCCTGGCTGGTGCAGCGGATTCGGTCCGTCTGCCAGGCGGCGGTGGCGGCCAGCGGCTGTCGGGCGCTGGTGGTGGCCTGCAACACGGCCAGTACCCTGGCGCTGGATGCGCTGCGCGAGTGCCTGACCATTCCCGTGATCGGGACCGTGCCGGCCATCAAGCCGGCCGCCTCGGTGAGCCGGACACGCCACATCGGCCTGCTGGCGACCACCGCCACCGTGTCACGCCCCTATACCCTGCGGCTGATCCAGGATTTCGCGGCCGACTGCCGCGTCACCCGGCTCGCGGCCGATGCCCTGGTGGGCGAGGCGGAGCGCCTGGTGGTCGGGGAAGTCCCGGACCGCGTGGCGATCGGGCGAGCCCTCGCGCCGCTTTGGGAGGCGTCGGCCGCCGAAGTGCCGCCCCTGGACACCGTGGTGCTGGGCTGCACCCACTTCCCGCTGCTGCGCCGCTGGCTTGCCGAGGCAGCCCCCCGTGAGGTGGCCTGGGTCGACTCCGGGGAGGCTATCGCGCGCCGCGTGGCCCAGGTGGTGACGGCCCCCGATCGCTGCCAGGCCGCCGGACCGAGCTACGCCACGGCCCTCGACGAGCGCCTGGGCAAGGGGCTTGCCGCCTTCGGCTTCGCCCCGCCAAGGTGGCTGCAGCCGGGCTGAATCACCCGCGTTCGCTGTAGGCTCACCGCCCCCTATTCATCACTTATCATCACTGACCCTTACTACAGGAGCCGCCGTGGCCATTCCCGTCGTCGACCCCGCCCGCTATGACCAGCAGCTCGAGGCCAAGCGCGAGCGCATCATCCGCGACTTCGCACGCTTCGCACCGCCCTCGCTGGAAGTTTTCCCCTCTCCGCCGAGCCACTATCGCCAGCGCTGCGAATTTCGCCTCTGGCACGAGGGAGACGATCTCTTCTACGCGATGTTTGAAATGCAAGGGTCCGAGGTGGATCCCGAGGACCCGAAGAAGAAGACGGTCGTGCGCCTCGATGACTATCCGGTGGCCAGCCGGCAGATCAACGACCTCATGCCGCGCCTGCTCGACGCGATCCGCGACAACGACCTGCTGCGCCGCCGCCTGTTTCAGGTCGAGTTCCTCACCACTCTCACCGGCGAGGCGCTGGTGACGCTGATCTACCATCGCCGTCTCGATGAGGCCTGGGAGGCCGAGGCCCGTGCACTGCAGGAGGCGCTCGGCATCATGATCATCGGCCGCGCCCGCAAGCAGCGCCTAGTGCTGGAACGCGACCACGTCTGGGAGCGCCTGACGGTGGACGACGAGTCGCTGGTCTACCAGCAGGTGGAGAACAGCTTCACCCAGCCTAACGCCGAGATCTGCCGCTCGATGCTCTCCTGGGCGCGGGACGTCACCCAGGGCAGCCAGGACGGCGACCTGGTGGAGCTCTACTGCGGCAACGGCAACTTCACCGTGGCGCTCGCCGGCAACTTCCGGCGGGTGCTGGCCACCGAGATCTCGCGCACCTCGGTGGCCAGTGCACGGATTAACCTCGAGGCCAACGGCATCGACAACGCCGAGGTGGGGCGCATGTCCGCCGAGGAGTTCTCCCAGGCCCTGAAAGGCGAGAAGGGCGGTCGCCGGGTCAGCGAGATGGCCCTCGACGACTACGCCTTCTCCACCGTGCTGGTGGACCCGCCGCGGGCCGGCCTCGATGACGAGAGCTGTCAACAGCTCAGCGACTATGACCGTATCGTCTATATTTCATGCAACCCCGAGACCCTGGCCGAGAATCTCGAGACGCTGACTCGCACCCACGAGATTCGGCGCTTCGCGCTCTTCGACCAGTTTCCCTGGACCCACCATTGCGAATGCGGGGTCCTGCTGGTGCGTCGCGACTGATTCGACCTTGGTCGAAGCGGTGGGCGCGTTGTCAAGCCACGATGCGTAACCGACATGCTCCATGAGTGAAGAGGCATGTGGTTGGGGGCGGCTCGGGAAGTGACGTAAGCTGGACGGCGATGCGGCCAGGAGGCCGCCCGTCAAGTTCTTCCGGCCGCTTCCGGCGGCCGCTGGCAGCCGAGGTGATGGATGCAACATGTCGCACACGAGGAGACCCGCGAGGATCTGCTCAAGCAACTCGAGGAGCGGCTGCAAGGCCGTCTGGACGAGGACAAGGCCGCCCAGGTCCATGCCTTCGCCCGCCACTTCTATGCCACGATCCCGCTCGACGACCTGGCCGATCGCCGTCTCGACGACATCTACGGTGCCACGCTCTCCGTCTGGCACTTCCTGCAGCAGTTCGATCCCGCCGACCCCAAGGTGCGGGTCTTCAACCCCGACTTCGAGCAGCACGGCTGGCAGTCCACGCATACCTTCATCGCCGTGCTGCACGAGGACATGCCCTTCCTGGTCGACTCCGTGCGCATCGAGCTCAACCGCCGCGGCATGACCGTGCACGCCATTCATAACGCCGTGCTGGCCTCCCAGCGCGATAGCGAGCATCGCCTCGAGCGGGTCTCGCCGACCCAGCAGGCCGATGCCCCGGAGAACCGCGAGTCGCTGATCGCCATCGAGGTGGATCGCCACTCCGACCCGGCGGTGCTCGAGGATATCGAGGCCAGCCTGCAGGAAGTGCTGCGCGACGTGCGCACCGCGGTGGCCGACTTCGAACCGATGCGCGACCAGGCCCGGGCGGCCCTGGCCGAGCTCAAGGCCTCGCGGCCCGAGCAGGTCAAGGTCGAGGACCATGAGGAGGCCACGGCCTTCGTCGAGTGGCTGCTCCACGACAACTTCACCTTCCTCGGCTACGACGAATACGCCGTCCACGAGGAGCAGGGGCGTCAGCGCCTGGATCGTGTCGAGCAGAGCGAGCTGGGGGTCTTCCGCCTCGATCAGCCCCGCTATCAGGAGCGCATCCGCACCGATCAGGGCGTCGAGGGCGACCGCTTCGTGCTGGTGCCCCAGCTGCTGTCGTTCGCCAAGAGCGCCCACCACGCGCGGATCCACCGACCTACCTATCCCGACTACATCTCCATCGATCGCTACGACGATCAGGGGCGGGTGATCGGCGAACGGCGCTTTTTGGGCCTGTTCACCGCCACGGTCTACAACGAGTCGCCGCGCAACGTGCCGATCCTGCGCCGCAAGCTCGACACGGTGATGGACAACTCCGGCTTCAATCCCAAGGGCCACAACGGCAAGCACCTGCTGCACATCCTCGAGGTCTATCCCCGCGACGACCTGTTCCAGATCGATACCGACGAGCTGACGCAGACGTCGCTGGGCATCCTCGACATGCGCGAGCGGCGCCGCGTGCGGCTGTTCATCCGCGAGGATCGCTCCGGACGCTTCTACTCCTGCCTGGCCTTCGTGCCGCGGGACGTCTTCTCCACCGAGCTGCGCCAGCGCATCCAGCAGCTGCTGTGCGAGGAGCTCGACGCCACCTTCGGCGATTTCAACACTTACCTCTCCGAATCGGTGCTGGCGCGCATTCAGTTCATCCTGCGCTTCAAGGGCGACCGGCCCACGGAGTACGACCTGCGCCGTCTGGAAGCCAAGCTGGCGACGCTGGCGCGCAACTGGCGCGACGATCTCCAGGGTGCCGCTATCGAGGGCTTCGGCGAGGAGCAGGCCAACCTGCTGATGGATCGCTTCCGCGACGCCTTCCCGGCGAGCTACCGCGACGACTTCTCGGCACGCACCGCGGTCTACGACCTGCAGCACATCAGCGAGCTGGATGACGGCGCCCCGCTGGCCCTTTCCCTCTACCGCCTGGTGGAAGAGGAGGGCAGCGGCGTCAACCTCAAGCTGTTCCACCGCGACCGGCCGATTCCGCTCTCCGACGTGCTACCGATGATGGAGAACCTGGGGCTGCGCGTGCTCGGCGAGCGCCCCTACGAGGTGCAGGCCAAGGATCACAGCTACTGGATCCACGACTTCGATCTCGAGCACCACACCAGTAACGAGGTCAACCTTCAGGAGATGCGCAAGCCCTTCATCGAGGCCTTCCAGCGCATCTGGATCGGCGAGGCGGACAACGATCCGTTCAACCGGCTGATCATCGGCGCCAACCTGGACTGGCGCGAAGTCGCCATGCTCAGGGGCTACGCCCGCTACCTGAAGCAGATCCGCTTTGGCGTCTCCCAGGATTACATGGCCACCACCCTGGTCAATCATCCGGAGATCACCCGCGAGCTGGTGACCCTGTTCGAGCTGCGCTTCGATCCCAACGAGCGCCCGCCCGAGGGCGAGGTCGAGGCCTGCAGCGCGCGCATCCTGGCGCTGCTCGACGACGTCGCCAGCCTCAACGACGACCAGCTGCTGCGCCGCTACATGGAGATGATCCAGGCGACACAGCGCACCAACTACTACCAGAAGGGCGCCGACGGCCGTCAGAAGGACTACATGGCCTTCAAGATGGAGCCTTCTCGGATCACCGGCATGCCCAAGCCGCGGCCGGCCCACGAGATCTTCGTCTGCTCGCCGCGGGTCGAGGGCGTGCACCTGCGCGGCGGCAAGGTCGCCCGCGGCGGGCTGCGCTGGTCCGACCGCTTCGAGGATTTCCGGACCGAGGTGCTGGGGCTGGTCAAGGCGCAGCAGGTCAAGAACGCGGTGATCGTGCCGGTGGGCGCCAAGGGCGGCTTCGTCTGCAAGCGGATGCCCGAAGGCGCGGATCGCGATGCCATCCAGCAGGAAGGCATCGCCTGCTACAAGATCTTCATCCGTGCCCTGCTCGACGTCACCGACAACCGGGTGGGCGGCGAGATCGTGCCGCCTGAGGACGTGGTGCGCCACGACGACGACGATGCCTACCTGGTGGTGGCCGCCGACAAGGGCACCGCGACCTTCTCGGACATCGCCAACGAGATCTCCGCCGAGTACGGCCACTGGCTGGGCGACGCCTTCGCCTCCGGCGGGGCCAACGGCTACGACCACAAGAAGATGGGCATCACCGCCAAGGGCGCCTGGGAGTCGGTCCAGCGCCACTTCCGCGGCCTGGGGCTGAACACCCAGCAGGACGAGTTCTCGGTGGTCGGCATCGGCGACATAGCGGACGACGTCTTCGGCAACGGCATGCTGCTCTCCGACAAGATTCGCCTGGTGGGTGCCTTCAACCACCTGCACATCTTCGTCGATCCGACCCCCGACGTGGCGGCGAGCTTCGCCGAGCGCCAGCGCCTGTTCGCTTTGCCGCGCTCCAGCTGGCAGGACTACGACGCCGCGCTGATCTCCGAGGGAGGCGGTATCTTCAGCCGCGCCGCCAAGACCGTGCCCATCTCGCGGCAGATGAAGGCGCTGTTCGGCATCAAGGAGGACAAGCTCTCCCCCAACGAGCTGATCCGCGCAATGCTCAAGTCGCGGGTCGACCTGCTGTGGAACGGCGGCATCGGCACCTACGTGAAGTGCAGCGAAGAGACCGATGCCCAGGTCGGCGACAAGGCCAACGACGGCCTGCGCGTCGACGGCCGCGAGCTCAACTGCCGGGTAGTCGGCGAGGGCGGCAACCTCGGCCTCACTCAGCGGGGCCGCATGGAGGCCGCCGCCAAGGGCGTGCGGGTCAACACCGACTTCATCGACAACGCCGGCGGGGTCAACTGCTCCGACCACGAGGTCAACATCAAGATCCTCATCGACGAGGTGGTCAAGCGCGGTGACATGACCGAGAAGCAGCGCAATAAGCTGCTCGCCGACATGACCGCCGAAGTCTCGGACCTGGTGCTCAAGGACAACTATCGCCAGACCCAGGCGCTGGATCTCGCCGAGCGTCTCTCGAAGCAGGGCATCGGCCCCTTCCGGCGCTTCATCAGCGAACTGGAAGCGACCGGCCAGATCGATCGCGAGCTGGAGTTCCTGCCCGACGACGAGCTGCTCCAGGAGCGCGCCGCCAACGAGCAGGGCATGCTGCTGCCGGAGCTCTCGGTGCTGATCTCCTACGCCAAGAGCGTGCTCAAGGGCGACCTGATCGCCTCGGATGTCCCGGACGACCCGACCATCGTCAAGTTCGTCGAGCGGATCTTCCCGAGCGTGCTCGTCGAGCGCTATCGCGACGAGGTGTATGAGCACCGGCTGACTCGCGAGATCGTCGCGACCCAGGTGGCCAACGACCTGGTCGATCACATGGGCGTCGTCTTCGTGCGCCGCCTGATCGACTCCACCGGCGCCGACCGCGCCGCGATCGCCCGGGCCTACGTGATCGCCCGCGACAGCTTCCAGCTGCCGCGCCTGTGGGAGCAGATCGAGGCGCTGGACAACCAGGTGGCGAGCGCCGTGCAGTACGACATGATGCTCGACCTGATGCGCATGCTGCGCCGTGCCACCCGCTGGTTCCTGCGCAACCGCACCGGCATGAGCACCCAGGAGGCGATCGACTTCTTCGCGCCGCGTCTGGCGCAGCTGCAGGAGAACATCGGCAAGCGCCTGCGCGGCGAGGAGCACGAAGCCTGGGAGGCCCGTCGCAAGGCGCTGGTCGAGGCCGGCGTGCCCGAGGCCCTGGCCGCCACCGTGGCCGCCGCCAACAGCCTCTATGCGGCGCTCGGCATCATCCAGACGGCGCGCCAGACTCAGGAGAAGCCCCAGCGCGTGGCCGAGGTCTTCTACGAGATCGGCGATCGCCTCGAGCTGCCGTGGATGATCCAGCGGATCACTGAGCTCAAGGTGCGCGACAGCTGGCAGGCTCAGGCCCGCGAGACCTTCCGCGACGACATCGATCGCCAGCAGCTGGCGCTGACCACCAGCGTGCTGGGCATGGAGAACGGCGCCAAGGACTCCAGCG
Organism: Halomonas saccharevitans; assembly: GCF_900116405.1. Lineage (GTDB taxonomy): Bacteria > Pseudomonadota > Gammaproteobacteria > Pseudomonadales > Halomonadaceae > Halomonas > Halomonas saccharevitans. Next base: position 71,474 of record NZ_FPAQ01000007.1, read on the forward strand.
AGCGAGTCACTCAGTGGCTCTCGCTGCACCAGGGCATGCACCAGCGCTGGTGTCGCCTGCTCGAGGAGGTGAGCAGCGGCGCCCACGGCGGCTTCCCGCTCTTCGCCGTGGCGGTGCGCGAGCTGGTCGACCTGGCCGAGAGCAATCGCGCCTGATCGCCCCCGTCGCGCCCGATCCGTCGAGGCCCTGAAGACACGAAACCCCGCCACTGGCGGGGTTTCGTGCATCTGGGGGCGGCGTATCGGTGCCAGATGCCTAGCGTAGGCCTGGCACAGGCGCTAGAGCAGGAACACGGTGGCGAGGCCCAGGAAGGACATGAAGCCCACCACGTCGGTCACCGTGGTCAGGATCACCGAGCCCGACAGGGCCGGGTCGATACCCGCCCGCTTGAGCATCAGCGGGATCACGATGCCGGCGACCCCGGCCGCCAGCATGTTGATCACCAGCGCGGCGGCGATGATCACGCCGATGGCGATGCTGTTGAACCACAGCACCGCGAGCACGGCCACCACCAGCGACCACAGCACGCCGTTGAGGGCGGCGATGCCGATCTCCTTGCGCAGCAGCCAGTGGCTGTTGGTGCGGCTGATCTGCCCCAGGGCCAGGCCGCGGATCGCGAGTGTCAGGGTTTGGCTGCCGGCGATGCCGCCCATGCTGGCGACGATCGGCATCAGCACCGCCAGGGCGACGATCTGGTCCAGGGCCGCCTCGAAGCGTCCGATCACCCAGGCGGCCAGGAAGGCCGTCAGCAGGTTGATGCCGAGCCACACGGCGCGGCGCTTGGCGCTGGGCATCACCGGGGCGAAGAGGTCTTCCTCTTCGTCCAGGCCCGCCATGTTCATCAGCGCCTGCTCGGAGTTCTCGCGGATCACGTCGACGATGTCGTCGATGATGATGCGCCCGAGCAGCAGGCCTGATTCGTCGACCACCGGGGCGGAGGTCAGGTCGTGGGTCTGGAAGAGCGTGGCCACGTCGGTCGACTTCATGGTCACCTGGATGCTGTCCACGTCGCTGTCCATCAGGTCGGCCACGGCCATCTCGGGATCGTTGGCGATCAGTCGTGCCAGCGGCAGCACGCCGACGAAGCGGCCGTTGCGGTCCACCACCATCAGCATGTGGGTGTTGTCGGGGACCGCCTCCTTCCAGCGCAGGAAGCGTCTCACCGTCTCCAGGCTGACGTCGGCGCGCACGGCGATGGTGTCGGTGCGCATCAGGCGACCGGCACTATCCTCCTCGAAGGAGAGGGTCTCCTGCAGGCGCGAGCGCTGCAGCGCGTCCATGGAGCGCAGCATGTCGGCGGCGACCTGCTGGGGCAGATCCTCGAAGATCTCCGCCAGGTCGGTGGTGTCCAGGCCGGTCGTGGCGGCGACGATCTCGGCGTGATCCATGTCGTCGATCAGGGTGCCGCGCACCTCGTCGTGCACGTGCAGCAGCACCTCGCCGTCGATCTCCCCCGGCACGCGTTCCCACAGGCTGATGCGCGCCGCCGGCGGCAGCGACTCCAGCAGCAGGGCCACTTCCGAGGGTTCGAGGTCGGAGAGCACGTCATCGACCCGCTCCAGTTGCTCTTTCTCCAGCGCCAGGTGGATCCGCGACAGGCGGTGCTCGAGTGTCTCGGTGGTATCGGTCATAGGCGCTTCCTGGCAATGGTGCATCGAGGCGGGCTGGCCGCCTCGCGGTGTCCTGAGTGAGGAACTCGTCGAAGGCCCAGTAGAGCATAAATGGCGCGAATGATGGAGCCGGGGCGTGCCGGACCAGCCGGTTGGGCCCGGCCCGGGCGCGTCGTCTCTAGGTGGCGAGGCTGGTATACTCTCGCCCCGCTTGCCACCGCGCCGACGGTGGTCCCGCGCCAGCCCCCATCGCCCGCCACTGTCCTGGAGCCGCCATGTACTCGCTTGCCCGATCGCTGCTGTTTCGTTTCGATGCCGAGACCGCCCACGGCATGGCGCTCTCCGCCCTGGACCTGGCCGGCCGCCTGGGTCTGGCCTCGCGGCTGGGCGGCGGCCGGATCGACGATCCGATCGAAGTGATGGGGCTGCGCTTTCCCAATCGGGTGGGGCTCGCCGCCGGGCTCGACAAGAACGCCGACCACCTCGATGCCTTGGGGGCGCTGGGGTTCGGCTTCGTCGAGGTGGGCACCGTGACGCCCAGGCCCCAGGACGGTAACCCGAAGCCGCGGATGTTCCGGCTGCCGGAAGCCGGCGCCATCATCAATCGCATGGGCTTCAACAATGCCGGGGTCGACCATCTGGTGGCCAGGGTGCAGGCGAGTCGTTACGACGGCGTGATCGGCATCAACATCGGCAAAAACCTGACCACCCCGGTGGAGCAGGCGGTGGACGACTACCTGACCTGCCTTCGCAAGGTGCACGCGCACGCGCACTACATCGCGGTGAACATCTCCTCGCCCAACACCCCGGGGCTTCGCAACCTGCAGTTTGGCGAGCATCTCGATGCGCTGCTCGGGGCCCTGCGCGAGGAGGGACGCCGGCTCGATCGCCAGACCGGACGGCGCGTGCCCCTGGCGGTGAAGATCGCCCCGGACATGAGCGTCGATGAGGTCGGCCTGGTGGCCGGCGCGCTCGAGGCCAACGCCATCGACGCGGTGATCGCCACCAATACCACGGTCTCCCGCGAGGCGGTGGCGGGGCTTGCCCACGGCGACGAGCAGGGCGGTCTCTCCGGGCGACCGGTCCTCGAGCCCTCCAACGCGGTGATCCGTGAGCTGCGTCGCCGCCTGCCCAACATGCCGATCATCGGCGTGGGCGGCATCGACAGCGAAGAGGCGGCGCTTGGCAAGGTGGCCGCCGGCGCCGACCTGGTGCAGCTCTATTCGGGCTTCATCTATCGCGGGCCCGAGCTGGTAGGCGAGTGTGCCCGGGCGCTGCGCGATCGGGCAAGCAAGGCGTGAGGCGCGGTAGGTTGTCCGGCGCGCCCGCTCGTTACCATGCTCGTGACAACGGTACGTAAAAAGCCCATGGCAGGGCCATGGGCTTGAGAGGTTTGTCGTCGTTATCGACGAGGGCTGTTGACCCGGGGGAGTCGGGGTCACACCACCATGGGGTTCTTGTGAATACCGGAGACACCCGTCATGCCGGACCATTGATCCCCACGACCTTCACGCCAACCGCTCATCCAGTACTCGCGTAGATTGATATCCTGGCTGGGACACTCATCGCGGGAACGACCCGAGAGACCCGCCTTGTACCCATGGACATAGGCACGCTGGAAGCGATCACGTTTCTGTCGTTTCATTGGACTACCTCTTGATGAAGGTACCGACGAAGACCCGATCTCGAGATCGGATTCGTGTTGCTCGGAAGGCGCCAAACGTCATGTGATCTTCTGATCCTTGAAGATCCCCGCTGTGCGGACACAGCTGCATAAAGACACCTAACCCGATGACAGGAACGCATGCGTCATTCAGTAGCTACTCAGTCATTGATAGCCCAAGATGATGACGATTGTCGATCGATGATTTGTAACAACGCGTTCACCTGACCGTCACGCCACTATGCCGGCCAGGCGCCGCGCCGATGGATATTCCATGACCGAACAGCAATCCCCAGACTCTCTTCATTTCCTGGCGACCTGCCCCAAGGGCATCGAGCTGCTGCTGGCCGACGAGCTGGCCGCGCTGGGCGCCACCCCCGGCAAGACCACGGTGGCCGGGGTATTCTTCCAGGCCAGCCTCGAGAACGCCTACCGCGCCTGCCTGTGGTCGCGCCTGGCCAACCGGGTGGTGCTCTGCCTGGCCCGGGAGGAGGGTATCGAGACCCCCGAGGCGCTGCGCGCCGCCGCCGCGGCCATCGACTGGCGCGACCACCTCGCCCCCGGCAAGACCCTGGCCGTGGACTTCCACGGCCGCTCCGACGCGATCCGGCATACCCGCTTCGGCGCCCAGACCGTCAAGGATGGGGTGGTGGATCGCCTGTACGCCGAGGCGCGGCCGCGGCCCGATATCGACACCCGACAGCCCGACCTGCGCCTGTACGCCCACCTGCACCGGGGTCGGCTGACGCTGGGCGTGGACCTCTCGGGCGACAGCCTGCACCGCCGCGGCTACCGCCGCGACGTCGGCCATGCCCCGCTCAAGGAGAATCTGGCCGCCGCCCTGCTGGTGCGTGCCGGCTGGCCGGCACTGGCCCGCGATGGGGCGCCGCTGGTCGATCCGCTGTGCGGCGCCGGCACGCTGCTGATCGAGGCCGCCCTGATGGCCGCCGACATCGCCCCGGGGCTCAGTCGTGAGCGCTTCGGCTTCCACGGCTGGGCCGGCCACGACGAGCCCTGCTGGCGCGAGCTCAAGCGCGAGGCCGAGGCGCGGGCGAGCATCGGGCGCAAGCGCTGCCGCTCGAGGCTCTACGGCTTTGACGAGAGCCCCCCCGCGCTGGCGGCGGCCAAGGCCAACGCCATGCGCGCCGGCGTGCCGGCGCTGATCGAGCTCAAGGGCGCGGCCCTGACCGGGCTTTCGCGCCCCGAGGGCCTGCCTGACTCGCCCGCGGGGCTGGTGATGACCAACCCGCCCTACGGCGAGCGTCTCGGCGAGCTGCCGGAACTGGTGCAGCTCTATGCCCAGCTCGGCGAACGGGCCAAGGCGGCCTTTCCGGGCTGGCGGCTGGCCGTGTTCACCGCCAACCCGGATCTGGGGCACCGCATTGGCCTGCGCGCCCACAAGCACTACTCGCTGAAGAACGGGCCCCTGGATGCGCGCCTGCTGCTGATGGCGATTCCCGAGCGGGACGAGGCCGCATCAGCGGAAGCCCCCGGCGCCGCTGCCGCCGAGGCGCCGCCGGCGCGCTCCGAGGGCGCGCAGATGTTCGCTAATCGCCTGGAGAAGAACCGCAAGCGGCTCAAGAAGTGGCTCAAGCGCTCCGGCGAGCCGTGCTACCGGCTCTACGATGCCGACATGCCCGAATATGCCCTGGCCATCGATATCTACGGCGATCGCGTGCACGTGCAGGAGTATGCGCCGCCCAAGTCCGTCGATGCCGGCCAGGCCCAGAAGCGTCTGTTTGAAGCGCTGGGCGTGATTCCCGAGGTGCTCGGCATCGATCCGAGCCGCGTGGTGATCAAGCGTCGCGAGCGCCAGAGCGGCAAGGATCAGTACCGCAAGCAGGCGGCCAGCGGCGAGCGCTTCGAGGTGCGCGAGGGGCGGGCTCGGCTGTGGGTCAACCTGCGCGACTACCTGGACACGGGCCTGTTCCTCGACCATCGCCCGGTGCGGCGAATGCTCGGCGAGATGGCCGCCGGCAAGCGCTTCCTGAATCTCTTCTGCTACACCGCCACCGCCACCGTGCAGGCGGCGCTGGGCTCGCAGAAGGAGGGCGCCGAGCAGGGCGAAGGCGCCAGCGACAGCGTCAGCGTCGATCTCTCCAACACCTACCTGGAATGGGCGCGGGACAACTTCGCCCTCAACCGGCTCGACCCCAGCCGCCACCGGGTGGTGCGCGACGATTGCCTGCGCTGGCTCGAGACCGCCGGCGGCGAGTTCGACCTGATCTTCATGGACCCGCCGACCTTCTCCAACTCGAAGAAGATGACCGATACCCTCGACGTGCAGCGCGATCACGGCCGTCTGGTGCGCCTGGCCATGGCGCGCCTGGCGCCGGGGGGCACCCTGGTGTTCTCCAACAACCAGCGGCGCTTCCAGCTGGATGCGGACCTGGCCGAGCAGTATCGGGTCGAGGATATCTCGGCGAAGACGTTCGATCCGGATTTCACTCGTCGCCCGGACCTGCACCACTGCTTCCTGATTCGCCATTGGGAGGACGCATGATCCGCCTCAGGCTCTACACCACCCTGGGCTGTCATCTCTGCGAGCAGCTCGAGGCGCTGCTCGCGACCCTCTGCGACGCGCCGCATCGGCTCGAGCGGGTCGAGATCAGCGACGATGACGCCCTGGTCGAGCGCTACGGGGTGCGCATTCCCGTGCTGGTGGACGAGGCGGGGCAGGAGCTGGATCGCGGCATGCAACCCGAGCGTCTGGCCGCCTGGCTGGCGGAGCGGGGCTGGCTGAACGAGATGGCTTGGCAGGCGCTGCAGCGTCAGCTGAGCGGCGAAACGGTATCCGAGACGGCGCGGGGAGAGGCGAAGGGCGCGGTCCTGCGCGGCGGGCGTCGCTACCTGGGGTAGGCGTTCCCTAGAGCGAATCCAGCAGCGAGAGCTGGCTGACGGCGTCGCGCCCCTCGGCGCTCTCGGCCTCCACCTCCAGCACCTTGCGAAAGCCGCGGGAGGTCAGGATGGTGGACTCGTCGGCCAGCCACATCATCGCCTGGGCATGGTCGTCGGCCAGGCGATGCTTCAGGCCGCCGAACTGGGTGCCGATCTGGCCCCAGGCGCGGCTGAAGATCCAGTCGCCGAACATGTCCTGATGGACATGCACCAGCACATAGTCATGGTCGGTTTCCCAGCGGACGATCACGGCAGCTCCAGAGGTTTAGGGCGGCGCCGGCGGCGCACCCTGTGTGCGTATGGCGGTATTGTAAGGGCTTGGGCACACTGAACAAGTCGCAGCGTTATGGAAGTCGGGAGTCAGCCATGAAAATCGTCGTCGATGCCAATGTTCCCGCCGCCGAGGCCTGCTTCGGCGCGCTGGGCGAGGTAGTCCGCGTGCCGGGGCGAGAGATCGTCCCGGCCACGCTCGCCTCGGCCGATGCGCTGGTGGTGCGCTCCATCACCCGGGTCGATGCGGCCCTGATCGCCGAGGCGAAGTCGATGGGCTCGCCGCTGCGCTTCGTCGGCACCTGCACCATCGGCACCGACCACGTGGACCAGCACGCCTTGGCCGACCACGACATCGCCTTTTCAAGCGCCCCGGGCTGCAACGCCGAGGCGGTGGTGGACTACGTGCTGGCAAGTCTCTCGACCCTGGCCGAGCGCCACGACTTCCGACTCGTCGAGCGCCGCGTGGGCATCGTCGGCGTGGGCAACGTCGGTGGGCGGCTGCTCAAGCGGCTCACCGCCATGGGCATCGACTGCCTGGCCTGCGACCCGCCCAGGGTGGAAGCCGAGGGCCTCGAGGCGGGGCGGCAGGGCGCACGGAGCCTGGCCGGCTTTCACGACCTGGATACCCTGATCGACGAGTGCGACGTGCTCTGCCTGCACACGCCGCTGGTCAGCGAAGGCACCCATGCCACCCACCACCTGCTCGATGCCCAGCGCATCGCGGCCCTGGCGCCGGGCACGCTGCTGCTCAATGCCGGGCGCGGTGACTGCGTGGATGGTCGGGCGCTGCGCCAGCGGCTGGCGGGGCAGGGCGACATCACGGCGGTGCTCGACGTCTGGGAACACGAGCCCGCCATCGATGCCGCCCTGGCCGACCTCGCCGCGATCGCCACGCCGCACATCGCCGGCTATAGCCTGGACGGCAAGCTGCGCGGCACCCATCACATCTACCGCGCCCTGGCCCACCATGTCGGCCTGCCGGCGCGGCTGACGATGGATGGCCTGGCGCCCGCGCCGCCCGTAGCGCGCCTGGTGCTCGAGGCCGGCCTGTCGCCCGAGGAGGCGCTGCGCCTGTGCATGCGCGCCGTCTATGACCCGCGGCGCGACCACGATAGCCTGCATCGCGAGGCGCGTCGCCAGGGCATGGCCAAGGGCTTCGATGGCTGCCGGGCCCGCTATCCGCTGCGCCGCGAGGTCGCCTCCCTCGAGATCGAACTGGGGAAGGGCGCGCGTGAGCTGCGGCCGCTGCTGGCGGGGGCGGGGTTCCGGATCGCCGCCGACTGAGGAGTGCGACGCGACGGTCTCTTTGCTACGGCCCAAAACGACAGCAGGCCCGCCAATCGGCGGGCCTGCTGCGTTTACGGGGACTCGTTTTCAGGGCTCGGCCCCGGAACTGTCAGAATACCTGGCTACTGCCGGTAGGCGGCCTCCTTAAGGGCGCGGATGCGATCGTCCAGGGGCGGATGGCTGGCGAACAGCCGCTCCATCAGCGAGCGCGTCTGGCCCTTGGTGATGGCCATGGCCCGTAGCGTATCCGGCATCTGGTCGGGCATCTCGGTCTCGGCCTTGAGCCGCGCCAGGGCGTTGATCATGGCGCCGCTGCCGGCGAGCTGGGCGCCCGCGGTGTCGGCCCGGTACTCCCGGAAGCGCGAGAACCAGGCGACGATGGCCGAGGCGATCAGGCCGAAGGCGATCTCGGCGACGATCACCACCGCGAAGTAGCCCATGAACCCGAGGCCCCCCTCGCCGTCGCTGCGGCTCTTCAGGAAGCCGTCGATCAGGTGGGCGACCACCCGGGCGAAGAACATCACGAAGGTGTTGAGCACCCCCTGCACCAGCGCCAGGGTCACCATGTCGCCGTTGGCCACGTGGCCGATCTCGTGGGCCAGCACCGCCCGCACCTCCTCGGGGCGCATGCGGTTGAGCAGGCCGGCGGAGACCGCCACCAGCGCATCGTCCTTGTTCCAGCCAGTGGCGAAGGCGTTGGACTGCTGGGCTGGAAAGATGCCCACCTCCGGCATCTTGATGCCGGCATCGCGCGCCAGTTCACCCACGGTGTCGAGCAGCCACTGCTCGGTGGAGTTGCTCGGCGATTCGATCACCACGGTGCCGGTCGAGCGCTTGGCCATCCACTTGGAGATGAACAGCGAGATCATCGAGCCGGCCATGCCGAAGACGAAGCAGAAGATCAGCAGGGCATTGAAGTTCATGCCCTGGGCGTTCAGGTAGCTTTCGACCCCCAGCAGGCGCAGGGTGATGCTGGCCACCAGGATCACCGCCAGGTTGGTGCCCAGGAACAGCAGGATTCTCATCATTGCCGGAACTCTCCAGTCATCGTTACGAGGCGCCGCGGCAGCGGCGTAGACAAGCTGTTGCTTAGCTATTGCTTAGATATGCGCTGGCCCGCCGGGTTTCAAGCGACGGGCAAGCATAGCCCCGGCTACTGACGATAGCGCGACAGGAAGCGCGCGAAGCGGTCCAGGGCATCCTCCAGCTGGTCGGCCCAGGGCAGGGTGACGATGCGCACATGATCGGGCTCGGGCCAGTTGAAGGCCGTGCCTTGGACCAGCAGGATCTTCTCCTGCAGCAGCAGGTCGAGCACCAGCTGCTGGTCGTCCTGGATGTTGAAGACCTTGGGGTCGAGCCGCGGAAAGGCGTAGAGCGCCCCCTTGGGCCGGGTGCAGCTGACGCCGGGAATGGCGTTGAGCTTCTCGACGGTGATGTCGCGCTGGGCGAGCAGGCGTCCGCCCGGCAGGATCAGGTCGTTGATCGACTGGTAGCCGCCCAGCGCCGTCTGGATGGCGTGCTGGGCCGGCACGTTGGCGCACAGGCGCATCGAGGCCAGCATGGTCAGCCCCTGGATGAAGTCGGCGGCGCGCTGCTTGGCGAGGTTCCCCGAGAGGATCATCCAGCCGCTGCGAAAGCCGGCGCAGCGATAGCTCTTGGAGAGCCCGTTCATGGTTACCACCAGCTGGTCTTCACCGGCCAGCGCCCCGGTGGAGACGTGCTCGACCCCGTCGTAGAGGATCTTGTCGTAGATCTCGTCGGAGAACACCACCAGGTCGTGCTCCCGGGCGATCTCCAGAAGCTCGCGCACCACCGCCGGCGGGTAGACGGCGCCGGTGGGGTTGTTCGGGTTGATGATCACGATAGCGCGGGTGTGGGCGGTCACCTTGGCGCGGATGTCATCCATGTCCGGCGCCCAGTCGGCCTGCTCGTCGCACCGGTAGTGCACGGCGTGGCCGCCCGAGAGGTGAGCGGCGGCGGTCCACAGCGGGTAGTCGGGGGCCGGGATCAGCACCTCGTCGCCGTCGTTGAGCAGCGCCTGAAACGCCATCACGATCAGCTCCGAGACGCCGTTGCCGATGTAGATGTCCTCGATGCCGACGCCGGGAATCTCCTTGCGCTGGCACTCCTGCATGATCGCCTTGCGCGCCGAGTAGAGCCCCTTGGAATCGCAATACCCCTGGGCGGTGGAGAGGTTGCGCATCACGTCCTGGAGGATCTCCTCCGGTGCCTCGAAGCCGAACGGCGCGGGGTTGCCGATATTCAGCTTGAGGATGCGCTGGCCTTCTTCCTCCAGCCGCTTGGCGTGCTCGAGCACCGGGCCGCGGATGTCGTAGCAGACGTTCTCGAGCTTGTGCGATTTCCTGATCGGGGGAGTATCCATGGGCGCTGAATCCAGTGATGTCCGTGTGCCGCCTTGGGCGGCGGTCGTTGTTCGTCGGCGTCGTGTGATTATGCGGGTTCGGCGTCGTCGCCACCATCCTTGGAGGGCTGCTCGTCCAGGGTCCGTTCGTCCGGGGCCCGTTCTTCAGCAGCGAGCTCGTCGGGTTCCGGCGCGACCGGGATGTCCGCCGGCGTTTCCAGGGTCAGGCGACCGAGCTTGCCGTCGCGCAGCTCGTGGAGCAGCACCTCCGCGCCGCGGTGCAGGTCGATCTCGCCGCCAGCGCGCAGGCCGCCGCGCTTGGCGGCGATCTCGCTGAGGATGGCATGGCCGTCGTAGCCGCTCAGGGCCAGCAGATCGACCCGCACGGGGCCGTCGGCATCCACCTGGTCGGCATCGGGATGCGCCGTGTAGGCCGGCAGCGCCTTGAGTTTGTAGCGCGCGGTGAGCGCCTCGGGATAGCGCCGGGCCAGCTCGGCGGCGGCGACCACTGCCACGTCGACATAGTCGATGGCGGTGTCGCGAATGGCCCCGCTGGCGGCCAGGCGGAGGGCGCTGGCCTGATCCTCGATCTTCGGCCACAGCACGCCGGGGGTGTCGATCAGCGCCACGCGGCCGCCGATGCGCACCTTCTGCTGGCGCTTGGTGACGGCGGGCTCGTTGCCGGTCTTGGCGATGGTGCGCCCGGCCAGGCCGTTGATCAGGGTCGACTTGCCGACGTTGGGGATGCCCATGACCATCACCCGCACGTCGCGGTCGGCGCGCACCTGGCCGGCCAGTTCGTGGCACAGCTTGGGAATGCGCTTGAGCTCGCGGGCCTGGGTGGTGGTCACCGCGAGTGCCCGGGTATCGGCCTGGGCGTCGAAGAAGGCCGTCCACTCGCGGGTGCGCTCGGGGTCGGCCAGATCGGCCCGCGAGAGGATCTTGAGCACCGGCTTGTGGCGCGTCAGCTCGGCGAGCATGGGGTTGGCGCTGGAGTAGGGCAGCCGGGCGTCGAGCACCTCGATCACCACGTCGATCTCCGGCAGCGCCTCGAGGATCTGCCGGCGCGCCTTGTTCATGTGTCCCGGAAACCAGCCGAGCATCGAGCCTCTCCTGCGTGAGCGTGAATAAAAACGGCCGTCATCATAGCAGATGGACGGCCGTCTCCGGGCAGGGCAGTCGCGGGTCTCGCGGCTACTCGCCGGCGTGGAACTCGATCGCTACCGAGTTGATGCAGTAGCGAAGCCCGGTGGTCTCCGGCGGACCGTCGGGGAACACGTGGCCGAGGTGGGCGTCGCAGCGGGCGCAGGTCACCTCGGTGCGCTGCATGCCGTGGCTGGTGTCGGTCTGCTCCTCGACGCATTTGTCGGTGAAGGGGCGATCGAAGCTCGGCCAGCCGCAGCCGGCCTCGAACTTGTGCTCGTTCTCGAACAGCGGGGCGTTGCAGCACACGCAGTGATAGATGCCGTGCTCATCGCTCACGTGGTATTTCCCGCTGAAGGGGGCCTCCGTGCCCTTCTCGCGGGTGACGCGGTATTGCTCGGGCGTCAGCTGCTCACGCCACTCGGCGTCGCTCTTCTCGATCTTGCTGCGCATGGGCTATCTCCTCTTTGCGTCGTGGCGCCGGCGGCGGGCTCGGCGTCCTGCTGCCATTCTGACATCTAGCAGGGTGGGGGTTTCCAGTGGCGGGCCGTGACAGGTCACGCGATATCAACGAGCGACGAGAGGTGCTTGACAGCTTTCGGGGTCGTCGGTAATATTCGCCGCACCTCGACGAGCGAGCCAATGCGTCCCATTCGTCTAGTGGTCCAGGACACCGCCCTTTCACGGCGGTAACAGGGGTTCGAACCCCCTATGGGACGCCACTCGATTCGTTAAGGTACCGGAGTGCGGGAATAGCTCAGCGGTAGAGCATCGCCTTGCCAAGGCGAGGGTCGGGAGTTCGAATCTCCTTTCCCGCTCCAACTTCCTTCGGGAAGTCAGTAGTTTGAAGGTACAATTTGCGTCCCATTCGTCTAGTGGTCCAAGACACCGCCCTTTCACGGCGGTAACAGGGGTTCGAACCCCCTATGGGACGCCACCTTCGACTTCCGGTGGTAACACAGTGCGAGAAGGCCAAGCGGGAATAGCTCAGTGGTAGAGCATCGCCTTGCCAAGGCGAGGGTCGGGAGTTCGAATCTCCTTTCCCGCTCCAAGAGTGTGGTAAACGAGCCAAGGCTCGGGTCAGGATCTGGAACGCCAGTCCGATGGATCGCCAGCCCGGTCGAATCTCCTTTCCCGCTCCATGCGTCCCATTCGTCTAGTGGCCTAGGACACCGCCCTTTCACGGCGGTAACAGGGGTTCGAACCCCCTATGGGACGCCACTTCGCACAAGCACGACCTATAGATTAGCGGGAATAGCTCAGCGGTAGAGCATCGCCTTGCCAAGGCGAGGGTCGGGAGTTCGAATCTCCTTTCCCGCTCCAATCTATGTATCACCCCCTCCTGAAGTTGATCATGAGCTAGGGCATCAGCCTGGTTGATGACACTTCGTCGCGTCTCGTTTTTGCTCCAACCGATCCCTGTATCTCCCCGGTCAGGCCAAGACTCATATCTCGAGTCGGAACGCCAGCCCGGCTGTTTCTGCTTTCCCGAATGCGCTAAGGTGGCCCGAGACACGGGGTGCGGCCGCGGCCGCTGAGATAATACCCGTCGAACCTGATCCAGTTCACACTGGCGAAGGGATGTCGGCCGGCTCCAGCGCGGCGTCCTTTGCCGCGTATCAAGGAGTCCTCATGGCTGTTTCCTCTCTCCCCATCGACCAGCAGGTGGTGCTCATCACCGGCGGCGCTCGCGGTCTTGGCGCCCACCTGACCCGTGCCTTCCTCGACCAGGGCGCCCGCGTGGTGGTCAACTACTACCAGAGCCGCGAGGCCGCCGAGGCGCTGGTGAAGGAGGCGCCGCAGCGGGCGCTGGCCGTCCAGGCCGACGTGCGCGACGCCGACGCGATCAGGGCGCTGTTCGAGCAGGCGCGCGGCCATTTCGGCGCCCCGATCTCCACCGTGGTCAATAACGCCCTGCCGGAGTTCACCTTCAACGGCGACGCGCGTCCCAATGCCGATTCGCTCGACTGGGCACGCCTCCACCAGCAGCTTGAGGGCGTCAACCGGGGCGCGCTGAACACCATCCAGGCGGCGCTTTCCGGCATGCGCGAGCAGGGTGGGGGCCGCATCATCAACATCGGCACCAACCTCTTCCAGAACCCCGTCGTGCCCTATCACGACTACACCGCCGGCAAGGCCGCGCTGCTCTCGCTGACCCGCACCCTCGCCAACGACCTGGGGCCCGACAACATCACCGTGAACATGATCTCCGGCGGGCTGCTGCGCACCACCGATGCGTCCAGCGCGACCCCGGAGGCGGTCTTCGACCTGATCGCCCAGAACACCCCGCTGCGCCGGGTGACCACGCCGGAGGAGTTCGCCGACGCGGCGCTGTTCTTCGCCTCGCCCTGGGCGAGGGCGGTCACCGGCCAGAACCTGATCGTCGACGGCGGACTGGTGAAGGGATGATGAGGCCGCGCAACCCCGACGAGAGACTGCACCTCAACCTGTTCGTGATGGGCGCCGGCCACCATCGCGCGGCGTGGCGTCACCCGGACTCCAGCGCCGAGCGGCTCGGCGACATCGCCTACTACGAGGCCCTGGCCCGCACCGCCGAGCGCGGCAAGCTCGACGCGGTGTTCTTCGCCGACGGCATGAGCGCCGGCAGCGTGGAGGACGGCTTCAACTGGCACCTCGAGCCGCTGACCGCGCTCTCCGCCATGAGCCGCGCCACCCGGCATATCGGGTTGATCAGCACGCTCTCGAGCACCTTCTATACCCCCTTCCACGCGGCCCGGCTGGTGGGTTCGCTGGATCACATCTCCGGCGGGCGCGTGGGTTGGAACGTGGTGACCTCGATGTTCGACAGCGAGGCGCGCAATCACGGCTACCAAGCCATGCCGGCCCATGCCGAGCGCTATGCGCGCGCCGAGGAGTTCGTGCAGACGGTGCTGGCGCTGTGGGACAGCTGGTCCGACGACGCCATCGAGCGCGACCGCCAGGGCCGCTACGCCGATCCGGACAAGGTGCGCCGGATCGACCACCACGGCGAGCACTTCCTGGTCGACGGGCCCCTGAACCTGCCGCGCCCGCCCCAGGGCCATCCGGTGCTGGTGCAGGCGGGCGCCTCGTCCCAGGGACGCGACCTGGCGGCGCGCTACGCCGAGGCGATCTACGCGGTCGCCTACGACCTGGAAACCGCTCAGGGCTACTACCGGGACATCAAGGATCGGGTGGCGGCGGCCGGGCGCAGCGCGCCGGTGCCGATCCTGCCGGGGCTCGTCACCTATGTGGGCTCCACCATGGAGGAGGCCCGGGCCAAGCAGCGGGCGCTGGATGAGTGCCTGCCGGTGGCGGCCTCGCTGCGCCAGCTGGGGCTCTTCATCGAGCAGGACTGCAGCGACTGGGCGCTCGATGCGCCGGTGCCGTCGCTGCCGCCGCTGGCCGAGTTCCGCGGCCCCCAGGGGCGCTACGCCACCATCCTGCGTATCATCGAGACCGAGCGGCCGACCCTGCGCCAGCTGCTCGGGCGCCTCGCCGCCGGCGGCGGCCACTGCACCATGATCGGCACCCCGGAGAGCATCGCCGACGAGATGGAACGCTGGTTCCGCGGCCGCGGCGCGGACGGCTTCAACCTGATGCCGCCGTCGCTGCCCGGCGGGATCGATGACTTCGTCGACCAGGTAGTGCCGGAACTGCAGCGCCGCGGGCTGTTCCGCGAGGAGTACACCACCACCACGCTGCGCGGCCACTTCGGCCTCGAACGCCCGGCGGGGCGACACTCCTAGCGCTATCAGTAGCGAGCCCCAGAACGCGAAACGCCCCTTTCGAGGGGCGTTTGCGTGTTACCCGTTACCCCTCGAAGCGTCGCGCGCCGGCGCTCAGTACCGCAAAGTCGAAGCGCTGCTTCGCCGGCAGCAGCGCCAGCAGTGCCAGCCCCGTCACGACTGGCATGAAGGTGGCGAGCAGGAAGGACTCCATCAGGGTGGTCAGGGCGTCGCCCGGCGCCGGGAAGAGGGTGAGGCCGGCGACCAGGCCGCTGAGGGTGGCCAGCACCGCGGCGCGCCCGTCGAAGCGGCGGTTGAACAGCCCGAAGAACACCGGGAAGGCCGCCGCGCAGCACAGCAGGTCGGCCAGCAGGAAGAGATACAGCACGCTGTAGCCCTGGGCGGCCACGAAGGTCACCGGCAGTGCCAGCAGCAGGATCAGCCAGCGCGACAGGCGCATCAGCCGCGGGCCGCTGGCGCCGGGCAGCAGGCGCCCGCCGTCCACGGCGATCATGCTCGAGGCGGCGCTGATAGTGGTGTCGGCGCTGCTCATCACCAGCGCCAGGCCCAGGAAGATCAGCCCCACCGCGAACCAGCCCGGGATGTCGGCGAGCAGCACGCTGAACAGCGCCACCGAACCGTCGCCGGGCAGCCCCAGCCCCACGAATGCCAGGCCGAACAGGCCCATCACGAAGATCATCGGCGCGCTCAGAAGGCCGCCGAGCAAAAAGCCCAGGCCCACGGCGCGGTTGCTCTGGGCGGCATAGACGCGCTGCCAGTTGCCCTGATAGAAGAGCCCGGTCAGCATCACGGCCAGAAAGAAGGTGAGGCCGGCCTTGAGGCCGCCCAGGTCGGTGACGTCCAGCAGCTGCGGCGCCGTCGCCTCGAGCCCGGCGAGGGTGGGTTCGAGGCCGCCGGCGGCCTGCCAGCCGACGATCAGCAGAACGGCGAGCAGCGGCAGGATCACGATCATCTGCACCTTGTCGGTGAAGATCGAGGCGCGCAGGCCACCGTAGAGGGTGTAGAGCAGGGTGGCGGCCATCACCACCGAGCTGGTTACCCACAGCGGGACCGGCGCCAGCAGCCCGACCATCTTGGCGATGGCGGTGATCCCCGCGGCCAGCGAGATAAAGAGATAAAACAGCATGATGACCAGGGTGAAGGCGTACATGGGGCGCCCGTAGCGGCTCATCACGAATTCGGTGAGCGAGTGCCCGCCCGGCGAGAGCTCGCGCAGGCGCCGCCCCAGCGGAATCATCACCAGCCGGGGCGCCAGCGAACCGAGCGCATAGCCGGCGATGGCGCCCAGGCCCCCCCAGGTGGCCGCCTGGGCGGGGCCGAACAGGATCCAGGTGCCCAGCGTCGAGGCCATCAGGGTCAGCACCGTGGCGGTGGCGCTCTGGCTGTTGCGGGCGATGATGAAGTCTTCGAGGCTCTCGTGGTGGCGGCGGGCATAGAGCAGGCCCGGCACGGCAAAGAGCGCCGCGAAGGCGATGAGCCACCAGAAGGCGTGGGCGGTCGACAGCATGACGTTCTCCCTAGCATGGAATGGCCCGGCGTGATGCCGAGCGTCGCTACGAGAGGACGCAGTTGCGTTGGGTGAGAAGCGTGGCCGAACGGCACTTCCTTCCCTTCGCCGGCATGATCCGGATCAGGTTCGAAGGGTTACCGGGCGTGCCGCGAGGCACGCTGCCGGAATCTCAGTCCGCGAGGACTCCCCCAGGAATGCGCTCCAGCCTAGGGCCCCGGCGTCACGGGGTCAACACGCGGTGCGCGGGAGCGATGAGCCTGCGAACCGTCATGCCAGTGGCGTAAGATGGTAGGCCGCGACGGGCGCGCAGGCATCGGTCGCTGCCTGATGTCCGGCTCGAGCGGCGGAAGGCAGGTTGGATCTGGCGAGGGGCGCCGAGGACAGGTCGAAGAGAGGGGGCCTACGCCAGGGATGGCGTCGGTAGCGCCCAGGGAGGGGGTCACAGCGCCCCCTCGTTGGTCCGACACTTCGGGACCTGTCGACGGATCAGCCCCGAGCGATAGCGCCAACTGCAATAGCCCTGCGGCGGAGGGGCGGCGGCTTGAATTGCGCCGTGGCGCCCCCATCTCAGCGCCCCGTGTGCCGGGACGCGAGCGGGTTTTTTCCGGCGCGTGTCGCCGCGGCACCCCATTCATCTTCTGTACGGGATCTTTCATGGCCGAACCGGCTCTGTCCATCCGTGGCCTGACCAAGGTCTACGGCAATGGCTTCGAGGCCCTCAAGGGCATCGACCTCGACGTCGCCCAGGGCGACTTCTACGCCCTGCTGGGCCCCAACGGCGCCGGCAAGTCGACCACCCTGGGCGTGGTCTGCTCGCTGGTGCAGAAGACCGCGGGGAAGATCACGATCTTCGGCATCGACGTCGACACCGACTTCGCCCGGGCCAAGTACCACCTCGGCGTGGTGCCCCAGGAGTTCAACTTCAGCCAGTTCGAGAAGGTCATCGACATCGTGCTGGCCCAGGCGGGCTACTACGGCATGTCGCGGCGCGAGGCGCTGCCCCGCGCCGAACAGCTGCTGCGCGACCTGAGCCTGTGGGACAAGCGCAACGGCCCCGCGCGGATGCTCTCCGGCGGCATGAAGCGCCGGCTGATGATCGCCCGGGCGCTGATGCATCGCCCCAAGCTCTTGATCCTCGATGAGCCCACCGCCGGCGTCGACATCGAGCTGCGCCGCAGCATGTGGGAGTACATGCGCCGCATCAACCGGGAGGAGGGTGTCACCATCATCCTCACCACCCACTATCTCGAGGAGGCCGAGAGCCTCTGCCGCCGCGTGGGCATCATCAACCACGGCGAGATCGTGCGCGACACCAGCGTGCGCGAGCTGCTCGCCGAGCTCGATACCGAGACCTTCCTGCTCGATCTTGCCCATCCGGTGGCGGCGGCCCCCGAGGTCGAGGGCTTCGAGATCAGCCGGGTGGACGACGCCCAGCTGGCGGTGGTGGTGCATCGCGGCCAGCGGCTCAACGACGTCTTCGCAGCGCTCAGCGAGCAGGGCATGCAGGTGATGTCGATGCGCAACCGCGCCAATCGCCTGGAGGAGATGTTCGTCTCCATGGTGGAAGACGACCAGCAGAAGGAGGCGCGCCCATGAATCCCCAGCAGATCGCCATCGCCCTCTGGACCCTGGTGCACAAGGAGATCAAGCGCTTCACGCGAATCTGGCCGCAGACCCTGCTCCCGCCGTCGATCACCATGACGATGTACTTCATCATCTTCGGCAACCTGATCGGCTCGCGGATCGGCGAGATGGACGGCTACAGCTACATGGACTTCATCGTCCCCGGGCTGATCATGATGGCGGTGATCACCAACAGCTACTCCAACGTGGCGTCATCCTTCTTCTCCAACAAGTTCCAGCGCTCCATCGAGGAGATGATGGTCTCGCCGATGCCCAACTGGGTGATCCTCTCCGGGTTCGTGCTCGGCGGCATGGCCCGGGGCCTGGGCGTGGGGCTGATCGTCACCGGGGTGTCGCTGTTCTTCACCCGCATCGAGGTGGCCCACCCGCTGCTCACGGTCTTCGTGGTGGTGCTGACCGCGGCGCTGTTCGCCATCGGCGGCTTCATCAACGCCCTGCTGGGCAAGAAGTTCGACGACATCTCCATCGTGCCGACCTTCGTGCTGACGCCGCTGACCTACCTGGGCGGCGTCTTCTACTCGATTTCGCTGCTGCCGGACTTCTGGCAGGGCGTCTCGATGCTCAATCCCATCCTCTACATGGTCAACGTCTTCCGCTACGGCTTCCTCGGGGTCTCCGACATCCCGGTGGGCTGGGCGCTGGCGGCCGTGCTGGCCTTCATCAGCGTGCTCTACGGCGTCGCGCTGTGGATGCTGAAGCATGGCAAGGGCATCAGGAGCTGACAGACATGACCCAACATCGACCCGACACCCTCACCCACGCCCCGCTGGGGCGTGAGTCCGCCTATCCCGAGCACTACGATGCCGGGCTGCTCTATCCCATTCCCCGGGCCGCCAACCGCGCGCCGCTGGGCATCGAGGAGGGCGCCTTGCCCTTCGTCGGCGAGGACGAGTGGCATGCCTTCGAGGTCTCCTGGCTCAACGCCCGGGGCAAGCCGCTGGTCGCCGTGGCGCGCTTTCGCCTGCCGGCCGAGTCGCCCTACCTGATCGAGTCCAAGTCCTGGAAGCTCTACCTCAACGGCTTCAACCAGACCCGTTTCGAGAGCCGCCAGGCGGTGATCGATACCCTGCTGCGCGACCTGGCTCAGGCGGCCGGTGCGCCGGTCGCGGTTGAGCTGCTCGACCTGGACGACGCGGCGCTGGCGGTGAAGCGCCTGCCCGGCGAGTGCCTGGACGACCTGGACATCGAGGTCACCGACTACACCCCGAGCGCCGCGCACCTCACGGCGGGGGAGGAGATCGTCGAGGAGACGCTCACCTCGCACCTGCTCAAGTCCAACTGCCCGGTCACCGGCCAGCCCGACTGGGGCAGCGTGCTGATCCGCTACCGGGGCCCCAGGCTCGACCGCGAGGGGCTGCTGCGCTATCTGATCGGCTATCGCCAGCACCAGGACTTCCACGAGCACTGCGTGGAGCACATCTTCACCGACCTGATGGCCCGCGCCCACCCGGAGCGGCTGCTGGTGCTGGCGCGCTACGTGCGCCGCGGCGGGCTCGACATCAGCCCCTGGCGCGCCACCCCCGGCGAGCGGCCCCCCGAGCCGCTGCGGCTCTCTCGGCAATAAGGACGCGCAGCAGAGAGGCACGAGGCGGGCAGGGCTATCGCAGTTACGAAAGCCGAGGGGCGCTGGGGGCAAGCTGACGAGGAGATCCTACGCCAGGGATGGCGTCGGTAGCGCCCAAGGAAGGGTTCACAGCGCCTCCGGAAGGCCGGCCCCGCTCGCAGGCTTGCCCCCAGATCAGCCCCGAGCGATGTATCTATCTGCGATAGCCCTAACGAGGAGGGCGCCGGCACGACAGTCGCCCGGGCAGCTGATAGAGTGACGAGAAAGATTCTCGTCTGAAAAACCCAAGGGAGAGACTCAATGGACGCGCTGACGCTGCTGCACGAACGCAGTTCCATGGGCAAGCTGATGGGCCCGCCGCCGAACCCCGAACAGCTCGAGGCGATCTACCGGGCGGCCCTGCGCGCGCCGGACCACAAGGAGCTGCGCCCCTGGCGCTTCATCGAGTTCTCCGGCGAGGGCCTCTCGCGCCTCGGCGAGCTGTTCGCCGAGGCCGAGTTCCGCGAGGATCCCCACGCCTCTGATGCCACCCTCAACGCGGCCCGCAAGAAGCCGCTGCGCGCGCCGATGATCATCGCGGTGATCGCCAAGGTCACGCCTGACGAGCCCAAGGTGCCGAAGATCGAGCAGGTGATCTCAGCCGGCTGCGCCGCCCACGGCATCCTGCTCGCCGCCCACGCCCAGAGGCTCGGCGCCATGTGGCGCAGCGGCAAGTACGCCTTCGATCCCACCGTGCGCAAGGGGCTGGGGCTCGCCGAGGACGACGAGGTGGTGGCCTTCCTCTACCTGGGCACCCTGGGCGGGCGCCACAAGCCGCTGCCCGAGCACGACATCGACGCCTTCGTCGAGCGCTGGGACTGAGCCCATGCGCGAGATCGGCGTTCCCCACCCGCGCCTGCCGCTGCCCGCTGTCGGGGGCGAGGACGACATGGCCGCCTTCCTCGCCTGGCTGGGCGAGGCGATCCCCATGGTAGGGGCGCTCGGCATCCGCGAGATGACCCGCGACGACGAGCGCCTTACCTGGCAGCTCGCGCTCACGCCCAGCCTCAACGACAAGGGCACCGGCTTCGGCGGCGCGCTCGCCGCCCAGACGACCCTGCTCGGCTGGTGCTGGACCACGCTCTGGCTGCGCCGCCGCGGCCTCGCCCGGGACGTGGTGGTCGCCGAGTCCACCCAGCGCTTCCTGGCGCCCGTGACCGGCGACTACCGGCTGGTCTGCGAGCCCGAGGCGGACGACGGCCCCGCCAGCCTCGCCGAGCGCCTGGAGCGGCGCGGCAAGGGGCGCATCGCCCTGGTCCAGCGTCTCTGGTGCGGAGACACTCTCTGCCTGGAAGCGCGGGGCGACTACGCGGTGCTGCCCGAGGCCTGAGCCGGGCGGCATGGGGTCGCATGAAAACCGCGAAACTGGCTTGCATTCGCGGACTTAAGTCGTTAGTATATGCGCCGTTCTTGAGCAAAAGGCCACGCGCCAGAGCTAAAGGATAACAATGCGGAGGGGTGTCCGAGTGGTCGAAGGAGCGCGCCTGGAAAGCGCGTAAGTCGAAAGGCTTCGAGGGTTCGAATCCCTCCCCCTCCGCCACCGAATTTTAAAGGGGAATCAACATCTTATGTTGATTTCCCTTTTTCGTTTCTGGCCGTTGGGAAGGGTTTTGGGAACAATCCTGGGAATGGTCAGAGCTCGAGCAGTTTCTCGATCATGCTGGGCACGTCCTGGCCGTCGGACTTGATCCATTTGCCGTAGCGGCGCTGGATCATGTTGATGGTGGAGTGGCCGACATGGTTCGAGATCCAGTGCAGCGGCACCACGCCCAGCGATAGCATCTGGCTGATGAAGGTGTGCCGGCACTGGTTCGGGCTGCGATATCTCACCCCGGCCTTCTCCAGGTGGGTCTTCCAGAAGCGTTGCCGGATCGCGTTCTCGTAGAACGGTTTGCCGCTCTGGGAATTCAGGAACACCAGCCGAAGCTTCTCCTTGCGCACGGTGCGGTTGTCACGATCGACGATCTCGTAGGGCTGCGCCGGAAGTTTGCCGGTCAGCGCGTACTGCTCCTGGAGCGCTTCCCGCGCCGGTTTCAGCAGGTGGTGGACTCGCGTCGATCGCTTGGTCTTCGTCACCTTGAATCGTCCGCGCACCACTGCGCGCCGGTACCGAATGATGCCTTTCTCGACATCAAGCACGTCTTCCCATGCCAGGGCCTGGGCTTCGGAGATCCTGGGGCCGTCGTAGAGCGCGAACTGGATCAGGTTGAGCTCCTGAACGCGCTTCGTCGGCGTGGTGAGTATCTTGTCGATCTCGCTCCGGCTGAACGGGTCAGGATCCTCGTCGTCCGGCAGGCGGATGGTGATGCCCAGCGTCGGATCGAAGGCCTTCTTGTTGCGTGTGGCGTAGAGCCGGAAGGTCTGCCGCATGATGCTGACGATCTCCTTGATCGTCTTGTTCGACAGGTGCTTCGCCAGGTCTTTCTGGATCCAGTCCTGGAGCTCGATGTGGTCGATCGCATCGGCTTGTTCGCCGCCCCAGCGCGGGCGCACGTGCGTCTCGGCCTTCGACTTGATACCTCGAAAGCTGGAGTAGGCGAGCTCGTTCTCCTTGATGGCCAGCCACAGGTCCAGGTAGTAGCCGAACCGGCTCTCGTGAAGGCGCTTCGATTCCGGGAAGTGGCGGGCATAGTCGAAGGTGCCTGCCTCGATCTCGTAGTTGATGATGGTCGCCAGCCGTCGGGCGTGCTCGATGTTGCGCTCCGTCGCCGAGCCCGGGAGCGGCTCGCGGCAGAGATCTCCCTGCCACCGGAAGTAGACGCGCACGGTGTTGCCGCGTACCTCGACGCCGTCTGCCATGATGTGCCTCCTTGGTACTGTACTCTTATACAGTCTAAGGCAATCTTAGAGAGCTTGGCAGGGGTGGAAGCACGGTGGATTTCTTTCTTATACCGTTATTTATGGAGGCGAGTTGAGCCGCCCAGAGGGGCGGTGTGGCTAGTTCTTGTCTTGGTGCCTGGATTGCCAGCGAGAGAAGCGGTTATAGATCTTCAGAAAGGTTTCGGCGGCTTGTGGGTTGGTGTCCAGCTCTGACCAGGTGCGCACGCCACATGCCTGACAGAGCCAATCGCGTGCCTGCAGGCCGTCATGGGTTCCATCCTGGCATTCCCTTTCAGACTTGCCGAATTTCTGTCGCTGACGTTGATCCAGGTAAAGAGGGAAGGCGTACCCTCGACACATCTCGGCAGCTAGGGCGGCGACACTATCTTCTGGCCGGACATTCGTGGACGAGACGGATTTCATCTCGCTTTCTTCTTCCTGGATGGGTGCCCCGAGAAGCCGCTCGAAAACAGGTCGCACTGATGGGTGAGCGAGCGCGCTGTCCGGGGAAACCTTGTATGGATCGCGGTGCATGCTGCCCTCCATGGCTATCATGATCCACTATGGTGTGAGGTTGCTTCTATCATCAGCCTGATTATTACAGTGGGCTGAGAAATATTTCTAGTTATGCTTGTAATTGGTTGAGGTTCCTCTCCAGCTCGGCTTTGGCTTCAAGAGCTGATACTGCCTTCCACTTCCAGTAACCACCGCGATCTAGCGCTTCCACCTGCTGGTTATCGAGGCAGTGAAAGAAATAGCCAATATCATTTATCAGAGAGAGCATTTCTGACTCAGGAACCAGGTGAAACTCATTGTTTATCCGGGCAACAACGTACGGAATATCAACGTTTCCTGATTCTTCGCGCAATGCTAGGCAATAGTCTGCAATGTACATCTTGGCTAGGCGTAAGCGCTGACCTTCGATTTTTCCCCACATGTCTGCTCACCTCATTCCAGATTGCTTTTCCCCTGCTGCTCGGTAGCTGACAGGGCACGGCACTATCCCTTCTGCCTAGCGCCGAGATTTCAGAGTGGCAACGTTTCTCTGAACTCGCCAGCGGCCATAGCGCCGGCGGATGCTCTGGAAGGTGTTGGCAGCCTGTCGATCGTGATCCAGCTCTGCTCGACTCTCAATCCCGCAAGCGGCGCAGAGCCAGTCCCGGGCATCCTGCTCATCGTGAGTGCCGTCGGGCAGCTGGCTCTCGGTGAGGGCGAACTTGTGGCGCCGGCGGCGATCCAGGTAGAGGCGGAAACGTTCATCTCTGCACAGCATGGCGGCTTGGCGGGCCAGCGGCCCGCCTTTGGTTGGCTTATCGGACATGGCGGCCCCTCCGTTCCCTCAGCCCCTGGCACTCGATGCAGGTGGTCGCCCAGGGCGCGGCCTTTCGGCGAGCGGCAGGGATTTCGTAGCCGCAGTCGTCGCATTCCTCGGCGTCGGCGACCGCATGCAGGGCGGGGCGGTTGGCCAGGGCCGCTTCCTGGCGGCGTTCCATTATCTCGGCGGCTACGTCGGCACTATCAGCCATCGTTCAGTCCTCTTCCTTGTGGGTTTCGAGCAGCCAGAAGCGCTGCATCAGGCGGTCGCCGTCGTCCAGGTACTCGTGAAGCTCGCGGCCGGAGTAGGTGGCCCACTCGATGACGACCAGGGCAGCGTCCTGCAGGTCGCGGTCAATCACGCGTAGGCGCGTGAGCTCGAGCGGCCACTCGGGGCCGTTGTAGACGGCCAGCAACAGGCGCCGGCAGTGGTGGCTCTGGCCGCTGTCGCCCTGGGCGACCTGGGCCAGTCGGTTCAGCGCCGTGGGGCCTAGCTTCTCGATCCGGGCCAGGCGCCGCTCGGCGTCGGCCTCGGCGGCGTGCATGGCTTCAAGGGCCTGGCGATTGCGCTCGCTCAGGCGCTGGCTGAGGTTGGGCATAGTCATGAGGCGCTCCTTGCGTGGTGGGGTTGTGTCACTGCCCGGCGGGCGTGGTGCGCGGGCAGGTGGTCGATGGTGATGCCGAGTCTGTCGGCCACGTGGTCGAGGCCGGCATCGGTGAGTTCGGTGCGGCCGTAGTGGGTCCAGCCGCAGATGGGGTGCCAGTAGACGCCGGTGGCCACCAGCACCAGGCGGGTGTTGCCGCGTCTGTTGCGTCGATATGGCCCGGCGGGCAGGTTGTCGTTGCCCAGCACACCGGCCTCGCGCAGCCGGCGGGCGAGGGTGTTTCGGTCGAGGTTGAGCAGGCTGGCGGCCTGGTCGAGGGTGTAGGTGCGGTGGCGCATGGCGATCTCCTCCCTGGTCAGGCCTGGAACACCCAGCACTTCACGCTGGCGTTACCCAGGCGGATCTGGCTGCGGACGGTGCGGTTGGCGTCGACGAACTTCCGGGTCTTGCTGGACTTGAGGTAGCGCTTGAGCTCGCGTACCTCGGGGATGCGCAGCTTGTAGTCGGCGCAGCGGCGCTCGAAGTCTTTGAGGTTGATGGCCACCAGGTCGCTGTTCTTGCCGTAGTGGTTGAGCAGCGGCTCCTCGGAGAGCCCCTCGAGGTACTCGACGGCCTCCCAGAACTCGGCGACCAGCGGGTGATCGGCATTGATGGACTGCTGACGCTCCCGTCCCATCTCCCGAACGTGGCCGCAGGCCATGTCGATCGTCTGGGCGTCGAACAAGCCCAGCCCCTCGGGGCCGAGGCACTCCACCAGGGCCATCAGCTGGCCGTGGCACTTGGCGATGCGCAGCACCTTGATATCGGGGTCTTCGGCGAGGCGCTCGGCGTATTCCCGGGCGCGCCGGGTGATCAGTTCGAGCAGCTCGGCCTCGCGCTTGGCCACGTCCAGGGCGAACTGGCTGACATGCTCGAGCTCGGCCTTCTCCAGGGCCTCGGCCAGTTCCTTGGTCTGGCGGGTCTGGCCTTCGCGGGTGAAGTGCAGATGGCAGATGCGGGTCTGGATCGCCTCGCCGGCCTGGACGGCGGCGTTCTGGCTGATCACGATGCTGCCGCGGAAGGGCGGCTCGTAGGTGTCGTTGCCGCCGTTCTTCACGCCGCGGGCGCGGATCGAGCGGCCGTTGAAGGCGGTCTTGAGCTCGTCCCAGTCGAACTGCTTCTGCTTGGCGCCTCCTTCCTGCTCGCGATCGGACTCGATCAGCACCACCGGCAGGTTGGCCACCTGGGCGAAATTGCGAGCGCGGGCCGGCATGGTCGCCTTGCTGGGGTCGAAGCCCTCGTAGTCGCGGCGGCCGACCAGCTTCCAGAGGAATTCGATCAGCGTGGACTTGCCGGCGCCGGCCTCGCCGACGATCTCCAGAAACGGGAAGCTGCCCATGGCACCGCGGATCTGCTCGGCGAGCAGGCTGCCCAGCCAGTAGGCGGTGGCCACCACGCCCTTGGCGCCGAAGGCGCCGAGCAGCTGGCGGGTCCAGTCGGTGCGGTAGGCCTCGCGGTCGGGGTTCAGGTGCAGGGCGACCGACTGGCTCAGGGTCTTGAGGTGCTTGCTCGGTGAGAGCGGGAAGTAGTCCTCGGCGTTGATCGGCACGACCTTGCCACCGGCCACGGCGAGATCGCCGAACACATAGGCCCCGTGCTCCTTGCTGTAGCCGATGTAGTCGATCGTCTCGACCGTCTTGATGTTGCCGATCTGGTCCTGGAGCAGGGTGTCGAGCTGCTGGCTGGTTCCTGTCCACACCGCGCCCGGGGCCACGCCCAGCAGGCGCTTCTTGTACTCGGAGGCCGAGGCCAGCTGCCCGCCGCTGAAGGTGTTCTTCACCGCCGGCCGGCCGTCCGGGAACTCGATGCGGTAGTAGTACCAGCTCTCGTCGGTGACGGCGTTGGCCTGGTAGTAGAGCGCCGTGGGGAAGCAGGTGCAGATGCGCTTCACGCTGCCGGCCTGCTCCAGGGCGGCGTCGCGCTGGGCCGGATCCAGGCTCTGCTGATCGTCGCCGTCGGCACCCTCGGCGCGTACCGCCCGGTCGAAGGCATCCACGTCCAGCTTCCACCACCAGATCTGGCGCTTGAACTCGAACCAGCACTCCCGGCGCTCGGTGCGCTTGTAGAGGATCAGCGCCTTGGCCATGGCCGTGGGGGCTAGCAGCAGGTCGCCGTGGTAGCGGTAGGTGGCGTAGTGCTCGTCGGTCAGCTCGCCGCGCTGGTGGGCGTCGTTCCAGTCGTGCTTGCCGCTGCCGGGGATCTGCGCGGCTCGGCACTCCCAGCCCTCGGCGCGGGCGCGTTTCACGTGCTTGAGGGTGGCGTTCTGGCCGGCGCGGTTGCTGTCTAGCGCCCACACCAGGGTAGGGCGGGCGACGCCTTCGGCGTGGGCGGCATCGGCCAGTGCCTTGAGCGCATGCTCGGGGTAGTTGGCGCAGCTCATCGCCGAGACGGCGGCCTTGCCGTGGTGGTAGTGGGCGATGGCGTCGAAGATGCCCTCGACGATCCACACCTCGTCACCGGTGGCCAGGTCGGCGGTGGTCAGCGCCTTCGGCTGCCACCAGTAGCCCTTGTAGCCACCGACGAAGTTCGCCTTCTGCTTGCCGAAACGCTCGGGCCTGTCGAGCAGCCGCTCCCAGTAGGCGCCGCCGGGCAGGGCGAAGCGCACCGTGGCGGTGCCGCCGATGCCGGGTTTCCAGTAGCTCTCCTGGGTGTACCAGCCGCGGATACGCTCCAGGTCGAAGCCGCGGCCGTCGCGCAGATAGCCATCGGCCACCGGCGTGGCGCTCTCGGCGCGCTGCTCGGGCACGTCGTAGCGTTCCGTCCAGCTGGAGAACAGCTCCGGGAACAGCGACTTCACGTGCACCTGGCTGCCGCAGTTGTTCTCCCGCCCGCACTTGAGCATCCACGGCGCTTCGGCGGCGATGTAGGCCTCGCGCTTGCCGCAGTCCGGGCACAGCACCTTCTGCAGGTACTGGCCGCGTTCCTCGGCGCGGTAGTCGCGCTGCAAGCGCGCAAGAATGTCCTGGCGCAGCGATGGATTCACGCTGGGCCTCCTTTTACTCGTGAACGGGGAGGGTGTTGCGGGGCGACGGGCGCCGGGTCAGTGCTCGAGGACGACGGGGCGGCGCCGATCGCGATCGACGACCACGGCGCGATCGTCCTGGCGGGCCTGTTCGAGCACGCGCATCAGATCGGTGACGGTGAACACCACCGGGCGGCCGCCCTCGGTGCGCAGCACCACCACGTGCGAGGTGCAGGCATCGACATCGATGCGGGCGGTCTGGTTGGTGGCTTCCAGATCGGCGTAGGCCTGAATGGCCACCAACTCGGCGTTTTCCTCGGTCATCTCGTGGTCGACGACCAGGTGCTCGATGCAGTTGGCCAGGGCGTTGACCCGATTCTCCCAGCGGTCGCGGAACAGCCGCGCGGCGGCGATGTTGTGCGGGTCCTGGTGCTGGGCGATGGATGTCACGTTGTTCATGGCGATCTCCTTATCGTGGAATCAGTAGCTGCCGGCCAGCAGCTGCTCGCGCAGCAGGCGGCGAAGTTCCGGGTCGGCCGGAATCTGCACGTCCGGCTGCGGGTTCTGGCTGGGGGCCCGGGTGGTGACGAACTCGATCTGGATTTTTCCGCCCCAGCCGCATTCGGGATTCACACACTGGGCGTAGGCCCAGTAGAGAGCCGCGTTGGGACGGACGCTGGAGCGCGTGGCGACGCTCTCTCGGCAATGCGGGCAGGTGATCCTCACCGGTTTTCTCCTTTCACTTCGTAGAGCGCTCGACCGCGGCCGGTGAGCCCCTGGGCGCCTCGGCGGATGCGCCGGCGCAGCAGCCACTCGGCGGCCTGCTGTCGGGTTTCCAGGCCCTGCTGCTCGCGGGTGGCGTCGAGCACGGCCGTCATCTGCGGGTCGAGCTCCATGGGTTGTTCCGGCATGGGGAACCTCGAATGCACGGTGGATGTGGTGCTGGTCTCAGCCCGCGCTAGCGGCGACAGTGTCGGTGAGCGTGGCGAGGTCGATGCCCAGTACCTCCTGGGCCTCCTTCATCATCATCTGGCGCATCACCTCGGCCTTCGGGACGCCCAGGTAGTTGGCCAGCGCAGTGATCACGTCCTGCTCGTACTGGTCGAGGTAGACGGTGGCCTTGGAGCGAATGCGCTTTGGGTCCTGGTACATGGCGGAATTCCTTATGCGGCAGAACAGGACGGGAATGGGTCAGGAACGAGACGCCTGTTCGGTTTCGGCGTCGTACTGCTCGATGCCCTTGATCAGCAGCATCCGAGTCGTGCTGGACAGCGAGCGCATCTCCAGCTCGGCGATGTCCTCCAGCTTCTGGCGTTCCTGCGGGGTGATCTGGGTCATCACGTGGGCGGTGCAGCCGCGGGGAGAGCGGGACACCACGGGGCGAGGGCTGTTGTCGTCAGTGCTCATCGGGTAGGCTTCCCTAAGGTTGTCTAAGACTACGTTTTCAAGATTGGTGGAATATATACACCGTGTCAAGCGCAATGGTGGAAGAAATCCCCTCACGCCTGAGGGAAGAGCTGAATCGGCTTAACCTGTCGATGGCGGCTGCAGCCCGCAATGCCGGGGAGTCAAGCTCTCAGAGACTGAAGGATGTGCTGTCCGGAAGGCAGAAATGCCCAGTGGATTTACTCGCCCGTCTGGAATCTCTGGGGGTGGATATATTCTACGTTTTGACCGGGCGACTCCACGCGGAAACTGAGCCGGAGGCATCTGCTTTCCGTGTGGAAGATGGTTCGCCGGTTGGTTTGGGCAGCCAGACGCCGAGCGCCGACGCGGTGCCGGTGGCGATGTACGACATCGAGGCCGCCGCCGGGGCCGGCCGCAGCCTCGAGGCCGAGCCGATCAAGACCACGCTGTACTTCCCGCCGGAGCAGCTCTCGGCGCTGGGGCTTTCCCCGGGCCGGGTAGCCGGCGTGCAGGTACGCGGTGATTCGATGGAAGGCACCCTGGAGGATGGTGACTGGACGCTGGTCGACCTGGGCAACACCGACCCGCGTCAGGAAGGAGTGTTTCTGCTGCTGATCAGCGGCGAGCGGCGCATCAAGCGCGTGCAGCGCCTAGCCGGCGGTGCGCTCTACTTGATCAGCGATAACGAGCATTACCAGCCCGAGATGATCCCGCCCGAGCGTATGCGCGAGGTGGAGATCCTGGGGCGCTGCGAGGTGCGCATCGGGCGGATCTCATGAAGTAAAACCGAGCAGGGAGAATGCTGAATGAAGGTTAGTATCAATAAATTAAGCGTTGACATGGAAGTTAAGCAGCGCGGTGTTGAGTTTCGTGTTTACGATAATCAAGACAGTTTTCGTGGTGATATGTACGTGGTGAATACTGGTCTTATTTGGTGCAAAGGTAGAACAAAGAAGGAAAACGGCATCAAGGTGACCTGGGAAGAATTTATTGAGTTGATGGAGGAGTAACTGCTCCTAAATTAAGGCGGCAGAAGACCGTCACCAAAGCGCCCGGTAGGGCGCTATACGCAAGGAGAACAAGGATGAAAGCGATCAAGGTGGCGGCTAACGCGGCGGTACTCGGTACATGTTTGGTATCGATATCGGTCGGTGCTCAGCAGGTTCCCCGCTTCAACGTCGAGGCCCATTGCGAGCAGGTGGCCAGCATCAGCGGCGACTCCAGCAACATGCTGTACAACAGCTGCATCGACATAGAACAGACGGCCTACAGCGGGCTCAAGGGCCAGTGGTCGAGCCTGCCGGCCAATATCCAGAACCATTGTCGCGACGTGGCAAGCGTTACCGGACCGGGCAGCTACAGCCTGCTAGAAAGCTGTGTGGACATGGAAGTGTCCGCCGGCAACAACCGCAGCGAATTCAGCTTCGATTGAGGGCTTAGTTAGGTCATGAATAACTCATCTATTGAGCTCTTAGAGCCTGAGTCCGTAAGAAGCCTCCGTGGCAGAACTCCCGATGGTCGAATGGCTGAAACGTATGCCTGTGACATTTCATGGGAGAACGGCGTTCAGGGGCGAGGGTTTCTCAAGTGTTTTCCAGCTTCACGCAGCTTGGGTGTAGTCAATGAGCTGACTGGGTATCTCATTGCAAAGGCCTGCGATTTACCCGTGCCACAGCGGGCGGGTATTGTGCAATTGAATCAAGCCTTGGTTGATTCAATGGAGATTAAAAACTGTCCGGAGGGTGTGTATCGCTACGCGTTTGCAGTTAGCGAGTCCCCCGGGCGGTCTCCCAACTCTATTTACGCAGGTCTTCCCGAAGCATTGGCGGCTACCGCGACACGTGAGATTCTTCAGGGATGGCGTGGTCTTTCCCCTTTGATGGCATTCGACGATTGGGCGGCAAACCAAGACAGAAACCTGGGGAATTTCTTGATCGATGAAAAAGGTGAAATATTCGTCATTGATCACAGCAATATGCCGGTCGACATCTGCTGGACTGCTGATGCGCTCGCGCCAGAGGGTCGTTTTCGGAATATCTTGATTGAGATTATGACGTTAGGCGGCAATGTTCCCATTGAAGAAGGATTTGTAGTCAGAGCTGCAGAGCGCCACCCAGACGTCTATAATTCCATAAAGGATGAGCTGAGGGATTGGTGGCAAGCATTCCTTGGAAATGACCCATCGCGTAGGGCAGCGATTGAATCGTTCTTCCACAACCGGGCCGAAAACGGTTCTGATCGGCTAAGCCAAAAACTTTCGACTATGCCGGTGTGACTATGCTTAATATTGACGACATTTTCCGGGAGAAACAAAGTGCTGCCCCGTGCTTAGTCAAAGGGAAGTGGTACCGTGTTCAATGGACACCAGATCTTTCGGCTGGAGAAAGGCTGAATTTGGGTGTTGCTTTTCTGCCGCAACAAGGTACGCCGTACATTCAGACAATTGACGATTTTGGTCGTCTTCGCTGTCTTTATGATGACAGGGCAGAGTTTCATGCGAAGCTCGCTTGTCGGGTGGCAGAGATGATGATCGAGTCTGAGCCGAACCCAGAAAACTGGACCTCCCCACAACTTAGTGTTGTTGAAGGGGGATTTGCCCAAGGTGAAAGTGCTGAGGAGATCGTCGAGCGAATGATGGGGGACCTTGTTCCTCTCAGCGCTCCACGTGGCTATCGTTCTACCAGGCACTCTCCGATTACAAAAAAACGTGCGTACAGAAGGATAAACGACTCATTGGCTTTCAGGTTAGGTAATGAGTATCGTCGACATGTCCCTGAAGACCCTAAGGTCAAAACAGAGTTAGGTATCAATCTATTTTTGCCTTTTCGAAGGGAGCGCGATGGGCATGAAGCTGCCACAATTGTCTCAGCAGACTTCACTAAGCCTGAAAAAATTCAGGGTGAGCTTTACCTAGGTCATAGAGATGTGTCCGTGGCTACTACTGAAAAAGCCTTTCGGAATGGGACGATTTTCATTCTTCGTCCTGGTGGAAATATGAAAGATGCAGATTTGAGAGCAGCTGAAGAAGAGGTGAAGGATTTCTCTCTTTACTTAAAGAGTCTTCGTGTCCCTCATTTCCTAGGAAAAGATACGGATGAGTTGACCGATGCTATCAAAGAATGGTGCCTAGAAGTGGCTTAATAAGCCCGACAGTTGAGTCCCGCAGATGTGGGGCTTTTCTTATTCTAGGCATAGTGATCACTCTTTCTTTCAGGCTATGAGGGTAGGGTGAGTGGTGTAGAACATTCGTCACATCTGACGTCATACACCTGTGACGATGTTATCAGGTCCGCACTTTCGGCAGCTCGATCCACTGCGTCGTCCATCGCGGCGTGCGGTGTGCGCAGCGTAGGTGCCAGGCGGCGTTCTGGCGCGGCACGCCCAGGCGCACCGTTCCCTTGCCCATCTTCCCGTTGAGTTCGTCCAGGGCGGCCATCAGCTTGTGGTCGCGCTCGCGCTGTGCTTCTCGCTCGGGCGTGTCGAGCAGCGAGAGCTGCTCGCGGTTGGCGTCTACCAGGTCGAGCAGCATCACGCCGCCTTTCATGAAGCGATACCCACGGCGATAGATCGCCTGGAGCCCCTGCTGGGCGGCGGCCAGGATCAGGCGGCTGTCGTCGGTGGGCTTGGGCAGTTCGACGACGACGCTGGGTGAGTACTGGGGCAGGTCAGACCGGTGGCGGTTGGTCTTGAGGAAGACGAGCACTGCGCGGGCGTGGCTGTCCTGCTGGCGGAGCTTCTCGGCGCTGCGCTGGGCGTGCTGGCGGATGGCGTCCTGCAGGTCGCCCAGTTCGCCGGTCAGCCGGCCGAAGGAGCGCGAGGTCATGATGCGCTGGCGGGGCTCGCTGGCGTCGTTGAGCTCGATGCAGGGCGTGCCCTGGAGCTCGCGCACGGTGCGCTCGAGGGTGACAGAGAAGCGCCGGCGGATGGCCTTGGGGTCGGCCTGGCGGAGATCCCAGGCGGTCTCGATGCCCTGTATGGCCAGCCGCTCGACCAGCCGGCGGCCGACGCCCCAGACGTCGCCTAGGGTGGTGCGCTCGAGCCGGCGGCGGGTGTCGTCGCCGTCGGCGTTCATCACGCATACGCCCTGGAATTCGGGCAGCTTCTTGGCGGCTCGGTTGGCCAGCTTGGCCAGGGTGCGGGTGGGCGCGACGCCCACGCAGACGGGGATGCCGGTGAACTGGCGCACGTTGCGGTAGAGCGTGCGCGCGAGTGCCTGGGTGGCGGCGGCGTCGAAGCCTTCGAAGCTCACGAACATCTCGTCGATGGAGTAGGGCTCGACGCCCGCGGAGAACTCTTCGAGGACCTCGCGCACCCGGGCGCTCATGTCGCCGTAGAGCTCGTAGTTGGATGAGAGCAGGTGGATGCGGCCCTGGTTGACCCACTGCTGCAGCTCGAAGGCCGGGGTGCCCATCTCGACGCCCAGGGCCTTGAGTTCGTTGGAGCGAGCGATCACGCAGCCGTCGTTGTTGGACATCACGCCCACCGGCACGCCCTCGAGTCGCGGCTGGAAGACCCGTTCGCAGCTGACGTAGAAGTTGTTGCAGTCCACCAGCCCGATCATACGGGGTACTCGTGGATGACCGAGCGCACTACGCCCCACACCTGGCAGTCGAGGTTGGCGACCGGGATCGGCGCGTACTGGCTGTTGCCGGAGCACAGGTAGGGCCGCTTCCCGATCATCTCGTAGCGCTTCACGATCACCTCGCCGTCGACCAGGGCGACGACGATGTGCCCGGGGCGGGCGTCGATCGAGCGGTCCACCACCAGGGTGTCGCCGTCATGGATGCCGAAATCGACCATGCTGTCGCCGGTGACGGTCATGAAGAAGGTGGCGGCGGGGCGCTTCACCAGCCGCTCGTTGAGGTCGAGCGTGCGGCCGACGTAGTCCTCCGCAGGCGAGGGGAAGCCAGAGATGCCGGCGCGGATGGTGGCCAGCGGATGGGGCAGGGCGCGGTACGGCGGTGCCGGGTGCGGATGATGGATCTCGGGATCGCGCATGGCGGTGCCTCTTGTCAAAGACTGTTTGTTTATGGCTATGTTGGTATCTGTTGTTGGTCTGCGCCTATCGCCTTGCGAAACCACGCTTCCTCTGCTGGCTTCGCGATTTCAAACAACCGTCGCCATGCCAGGTAATTGGGTAAATACTCGGTCCCCACCCCATGAAAGCGCGTCATCCAGCCCTTCAATCGGCTCATATAGCTGTTTACGTTCTGAATGTGGTATTCCTTGCCAAGCACTCGCTGATTGTCGAGTGTGATCAGTCGATGATGAGCAATGCCATGGTCGGCAGAGAAGGTTTTATCCCGGCTTATTCATGAGGGCGTCCTGAAAACGAAGATGGCGAGTGGTTTTCTCTTGTAGAATCAAGATGTTCCTGCCAGAACACGATTCAAGAGGACCACTCGCCATGGGTGAAACCCTAACGACCTGGTCGCCCTCGTGCAACGGCTCTGTCCGTGTCGAGCTGAGCGGCCACCGCACCACCAGCGACAGCGGCGCTCTCCTGCTGCGTGAAACCCTCGACAACAGTGGCGTGATCGAGGCGCTCGAAGACAATCTGGTCGATCGACGCCACCCGCTGCGTATCCGCCACTCGTTGGCCAGTCAGCTGCGCACCTTGGTCATGCAGCGGGCGATGGG
>NZ_FPAQ01000047.1 GCF_900116405.1 Halomonas saccharevitans
CCTCTCGACGCCGGTAGCAGCGTGGCAGACCACCAGATCTCCCAGGGTAAGACGCGCGACCTTCCTGCTTATGCCTGTCGGATATACGTCATGACGTTCCGTGCAAGTACCGGGCTTTGATGAATTGGGCCATCTCACCCCGCCATGACGCCTCGTATCCGCTTCCTGTTCGTCAGGCCAGCGTTTTGCCTCGGGCTTCCTTCAGATTCCCCCTCGCGGGAGACACCCTTGCCGTCGGCTAGCACTTCCCCTTGCCGGGCGTGCAGGGGACTTCCACCCCCAAGTCATCCCGAGGCACCACCCTCGGGAACAGCGCCAGTCAGGCGCTGCGCGCCATGCCTGGCGCACCCAAAAAAAGCGCGATGCCCCATCGGGGCATCGCGCCTGTTCTGCTCGGCGACCCGCGAGCCGCTCCGCTCACGGCAGCGTCGCGGATCGGGCCGCCATCAGCACTCGATGGCGTTGACCGCGAGACCGCCCTTGGAGGTCTCCTTGTACTTCTCCTGCATGTCGGCGCCGGTGTCGCGCATGGTGCGGATCGCCTTGTCCAGCGAGATGAAGTGCTCACCGTCGCCGCGCAGCGCCATCTGGGCGGCGTTGATGGCCTTGACCGAGGCGATGGCGTTGCGCTCGATGCAGGGCACCTGCACCAGCCCGCCGACGGGATCGCAGGTGAGGCCGAGGTTGTGCTCCAGGCCGATCTCGGCGGCGTTCTCCACCTGGCCCGGGGTGCCGCCCAGCACCTCGGTCAGCCCCGCTGCGGCCATGGCGCAGGCCGAGCCGACCTCGCCCTGGCAGCCCACCTCGGCGCCGGAGATGGAGGCGTTCTTCTTGCACAGGATGCCCACCGCGGCGGCGGTCATCAGGAAATCGACCACGCAGCGCTCGTCGGCGCCGTCCTGGAACTTCATGTAGTAGTGCAGCACCGCCGGGATGATGCCCGCCGCGCCGTTGGTCGGCGCGGTGACCATGCGCCCGCCGGCGGCATTCTCCTCGTTGACCGCCAGGGCGAAGACGTTGACCCAGTCCATCGCCGAGAAGGTGGTGGAGATCAGGTTGGTGTTGCTTTCCATCTCCTCCAGGCGGCGATGCAGGGCAGCGGCACGGCGCCGGACGTTGAGCCCGCCGGGCAGCACGCCCTGGCCCTCGAAGCCCTGCTGTACGCAGGCCTGCATGGCCTCCCAGATGCGCCACAGCTCGGCACGGATCTCGGCCTCGCTGCGCCAAGCCTTCTCGTTCTCCATCATCAGCTCGCTGATGCGCAGGCCGTGCATCCGGCACAGCGCCAACAGCTCGGCGGCGCTGTTGAAGTCATACGGCAGTGCCGTGGTGTCGGTATCCAGCTCGCCGCTGGCGGCCTGCGCCTCGTCGATCACGAAGCCGCCTCCCACCGAGTAGAAGACGTTGCGGTAGAGCTCCTCGGCGTGACCGTGGGCCACCAGGGTCATGGCGTTGGGGTGGTAGGGCAGACTCTCGTCGTGCCACTCGAGGTCCCGGCTCCAGCGAAAGGGAATCGCCAGGCGGCCGTCGAGCATCAGGGCCTGGGACTCGAGCAGCTCCTCGATGCACGGTGAGACGATCGCCGGATCGATGTGCTGGGGACGCTCGCCCATCAGCCCCATGATGATGGCGCGGTCGGTGCCGTGCCCCTTGCCGGTGGCGGAGAGCGAACCGTGCAGGTGCACCTCGATGCGCGCCACGCGCTCGGTAAGCTCCTGGCGCTTCAACGCCTGCACGAAGTCGTAGGCGGCCTGCATGGGGCCGACGGTATGCG
Organism: Halomonas saccharevitans; assembly: GCF_900116405.1. Lineage (GTDB taxonomy): Bacteria > Pseudomonadota > Gammaproteobacteria > Pseudomonadales > Halomonadaceae > Halomonas > Halomonas saccharevitans. The sequence goes on from NZ_FPAQ01000047.1 coordinate 1,775, forward strand.
AGCTGGAGGGACCGATGCCGATCTTGAACAGGTCGAAGATGCTGATTGCCATGATGATGCCTCGTGTCTGGGCCGGACGGTCCGGCGGTCCGGCGTTCGGGGCCAGCGGCCGCCTGATCGCTCACCAGACAGTTAAACTAAAGCCACTCGACGCCTGCCGATAGTTGGCCTCATCATGGCGGCGAATCAACGCTCCGGCAATCGAGAATATCTGGCCCACGGTATAGAATGACTAAACCATGAACCCGCATCTCAACGCCCAGACCCACGCCGGGCTGAAGGTCTTCGCCGTCAGCGCTCGCCACCTCTCCTTCACACGGGCGGCCGAAGAGCTGCACGTCACCACTGGCGCCGTCAGCCAGCAGATCAAGCAGCTCGAGCAGCGGCTGGGGTTCAAGCTGTTTCGCCGCCGGCCGCGTCGACTGGAGCTGACCGAGGAGGGACGGCGCCTGGCGGCGGTGGTCGACGAGGCCTATCAGGCGGTGGGGCTGGAGGTACGGCGGCTGCGCAGCGGCGTGATGAGCGGGGTGATCCGGCTGCGCTCGGTGCCCTCCTTCCTGCACAAGTGGCTGATGCCGCGGCTGCCCCGGCTGCAGGCGCGCTTTCCCGATATCGAGCTGCACGTCACCGCCGAAGACAGCAGCGTCTCGCTGCGCGACGGCGACTTCGACCTGGCCCTGGACCTCAACGACGGCCACATTCCGGGGCTTGCCATCACGCCGCTGATGGAGGAGCGGATCTTCCCGGTCTGCGCCCCCGCCCTGCTGCGGGGCCGTCCGCCGCTGCGTCATCCCGCCGACCTGGCCTGGTACCCGCTGCTGCACGACGTCACGGCCTGGCGGGGCAGCCACGAGCACGCCGAGTGGGAGCGCTACCTCGAGGCCATCGCGGCGCCGCCCCTCAACCTGCGCCGGGGCTATACCTTCAACCGCCACCACCTGACCATGGCCGCGGCCATCGCCGGCATGGGCGTCGCCATCGCCCGCCAGACCCTGATTCGGGGAGAGCTCGGCAGCGGCGAGTTGATCGCGCCCTTCGCCCAGCGCGTACCGACCGGCATGCACTACGGCATCGTCCATGCGCCGGGGGCGCTGGACGACCGCCGGATCGCCGCGGTGCACGACTGGATCGTCGAGGAGGCCCGGCGGGCGCCGGACGGATCCTGATAGAGGCGGCCTCGACAACCGCGGAATCGAAGCCATGGCATCGACACTTCGGAATCAATAGGCAGGCGCAGACGAGCCGAGTATCATAAACATTCACCAATGAATGTGATTTACCCCGAGACGCCCATGCCACACCACCTCCCCCCCGAAGCGCCCACGCCAATCGACTTTCGCGCCACAAGCCTGCGCGCCCTGCTGTATATCGTCCTGATCGGCCTGCTGATGCAGGGCGTGATGCTCGAGGCGCTGGGGCTCGAGGGCCAGCGATTCTCCGAGCGCGGCTTCGTCGAGCCCGCCCAGTCGCTGCTGCTCGCCGCCAGCGCCGGCCTGGCGCTCTATGTGCGCCTGACGAGCCCGCGGCTGACGCACGTCTCCCTGCTGCTGCTGGCCCTGCCGCTGGCCTCGCTGATTCGCGAGCAGGATGCCTGGCTGGATGCCTGGGTGTTCGACGGCGCCTGGCAGGCGCTGGTCGCGCTGCTGGTGCTACCCATCCTGTTCGCGGTGATCCGTGGCCGCCACGCCTTCGCCCGCGAGTTCGCGCGCTACGCCAACAGCTTCTCGTTCGGTCTGTTCGCCGCGGGCTTCCTGACCACCTACGTCTACTCGCGGCTCTTCGGGCGCAGCGAGATGTGGCAGGCGATCCTCGGCGAGGCCTACCTGCGCACCTTCAAGGACGCCGCCGAGGAGGTCACCGAGCTGTTCGGCTACACCCTGCTGTTCTTCGCCATGCTCGAGCTGGTGCTGCTGGTGCGCCGCTGGCGCCACCTCAAGGCCGACTGAGGCGCCCCCGGGGCCGGCGCCCCGGCTCTGCACGGCGCCGCCTTGCCGGGACGCCTTCCCTTGCCTCTACTGGATGCCACTCGTCATATCCCTGCCCCATAAACGACGACGCCCGCAGCCAGTGGCTGCGGGCGTCGTCGTGAGCGAGGTCCTGTGACTACTCGTCGAGGAAGGAGCGCAGCGGCTCCGAACGCGACGGGTGACGCAGCTTGCGCAGCGCCTTGGCCTCGATCTGGCGGATCCGCTCGCGGGTGACGTCGAACTGCTTGCCGACCTCCTCGAGGGTGTGGTCGGTGTTCATATCGATGCCGAAACGCATCCGCAACACCTTGGCCTCGCGGGCGGTAAGGCCGCCGAGCACGTTGCGGGTGGCCTCGATCAGCCCCTCGCCGGTCGCCGAGTCGATGGGCAGCAGGATGGTGCCGTCCTCGATGAAGTCGCCCAGATGAGAGTCGTCATCGTCGCCGATGGGCGTCTCCATGGAGATCGGCTCCTTGGCGATCTTGAGCACCTTGCGGACCTTGTCCTCGGGCATCTCGAGACGCTCGCCGAGCTCCTCGGGGGTCGGCTCGCGGCCCATCTCCTGCAGCATCTGCCGCGACACGCGGTTGAGCTTGTTGATGGTCTCGATCATGTGCACCGGAATACGGATGGTGCGGGCTTGGTCGGCGATCGAGCGAGTGATCGCCTGACGGATCCACCAGGTGGCATAGGTCGAGAACTTGTAGCCGCGACGGTATTCGAACTTGTCGACGGCCTTCATCAGGCCGATGTTGCCCTCCTGGATCAGGTCCAGGAACTGCAGGCCGCGGTTGGTGTACTTCTTGGCGATCGAGATCACCAGGCGCAGGTTGGCCTCGACCATCTCCTTCTTGGCCCGGCGCGCCTTGGCCTCGCCGATGGAGAGCCGACGATTGACCTCCTTGATCTCGGTCACCGCCAGCTGGATCATCTCTTCCTCGAAGGCGATCTTGCGCTGGGAACGCTGGATGTCGGCGCGCAGCGGCTCCAGGCGCGCCGCATACTTCGGGTTGGCGGCGCCGAACTCGTCGAGCCACTCGGGACGCGATTCGCTACCCGGGAAGGCCTTGATGAAGGTCTTGCGCGGCACCTTGGCCTTCTTCACGCAGAGCTGCATGATGGCCTTTTCCTGGGCGCGCACCTGCTCGACGCTGATGCGCACCTGGCCGACCAGGCGCTCGAAGTGCTTGGGCACCAGCTTGATCGGGGAGAACAGCTGCGCCAGGCGAGCGAGCTCTTCCTGGGCGGGCTTCGCGCTGCGACCGTGGGCCTCGATGGCCGCCTGGGCCGCGGCGTTCTGCTCGCGAATCTGCTCGAAGCGGGCACGGGCCTCCTCGGGATCGGGGCCGCCGACGCTCTCTTCCTCCGCCTCGGCATCGTCGTCGTCCTCGGCATCGCCTTCGGACTCGTCGCGGGGCTCCTCCTCGGGCACTTCCGCTTCCGCGACGCCGGGAATCCCCTCGTCGGGGTCGATGAAGCCGGAGAACAGATCGGAGAGACGACCCGGCGCCTCCTCGTCCTGAGTGGCGTCATAGGCATCGAGGATGGAGTCGACCGCGCCGGGCAGGTAGGCCAGCGCCGACATCACCTCGCGGGTACCTTCCTCGATCCGCTTGGCGATCTCGATCTCGCCCTCGCGGGTCAGGAGCTCGACGGTACCCATCTCGCGCATGTACATGCGCACGGGATCCGTGGTGCGACCCACGTCGCTCTCCACTGCGGCGAGCGCGGCGACAGCCTCTTCGGCGGCCGACTCGTCGGTGGAGTGATCCGACATCATCAGGGTATCTTCATCGGGAGCTTCCTCGACGACGCTGATGCCCATGTCGTTGATCATGCCGATGATATCTTCCACCTGATCCGGGTCGGCGATATCCTCGGGAAGGTGGTCGTTGACCTCGGCATAGGTCAGGAAGCCCTGTTCCTTGCCGCGCGCGATCAACTCCTTCAGACGTGACTGCTGCTGCGCATTTCCAGCCATAGAAACCCTATCTCGACGAAGAAGAATGAAGCACCTGAAGTACTGAGGCGGTGAAAACTCGATAAGCCGGACAGTATAGCGGGTAAGGCCGCCTTCCTGCCAGTTCGGTGTATTTGCGCGGTCATTCAGGTGTGTTAGGTTGTGAGGTTGCGCCTTCCAAAGGCAGCTCCCTCGTATGTGGTGATGGCGGCAGAAAATTCAACCCCCGCCACGACGAGCGCTTAGCTCTTTAGCTCCATCAACAGCGCGTTCAGCCGCTGGCCGTCCTCTTTCGACAGCTTCTCCCCTGCCTGCATTCGCGACAGCAAGACCTCATATTCCTCCAGGGGCGACTGCTGCTGACGGTGGCGCTGGAAATAGGCCACCCAATTGTCCAACTCGGCCCCTCGCACGCCTCGGGGGACCAGGGGCTCGCGACGCGCCAGCGCGGCCAGCCGCTCCCCTTCGGGCGTGCCGTGAAAGTGGGCCAACAGCACCTGGGCGCTGCGATATCCGCCCGCCCGCAACAACCGCACCACCTCGCGACAGAGCCGCGCCTCCGGGTCCGCCTGGTCGCACCAGTCGTCATCTTCGGGCAGCCGCTCCACCAGCCGCGGCTCGTGCACCAGCAGCTGCAGAACGCGCCCCATCAGGCTCAGGGTCTGGCTGCCCGTGCCTGAGCGCGCCTCGTGCCCTTCGTCCTCCGGGCGCCACTCGGCCTCGGGCGTCAGAGGCGGCTCGCTCGGCGGCGCCTCGGCGGGCGCCACCAGCGCCTCGAAGCGCGACTGATCGACGCCGGTGCGCCGCGAGAGTTCGCCCAGCAGCAGCGACTTCAGCACGCCCTCGGGCAGCTTGCCGATGGCCGCGAGCACCTGGCTGGCGAAGCGCTCGCGCGCCTCGATCGTCGCCAGGTCGCGCCCCTCGGCCGCGTGATCGAAGAGGAACTCCGACAGCGGGCTGGCGCAGGTGATGCGATCCTCGAAGGCCTCCGCCCCCTCTCGGCGCACCAGGGTGTCCGGATCCTCGCCCTCGGGGAGGAACATGAAGCGCGCCTGGCGACCGTCGATCATCTGCGGCAGTACCGTCTCCAGCGCCCTGGTCGCGGCCTGGCGGCCGGCGCGATCGCCGTCGAAACAGAACACCACCTCGCCGACCATGCGGAACAGCCGGCTCAGGTGCTCCTCGCTGGTCGAGGTGCCGAGTGTGGCCACGGCGTTGCGGATGCCGAACTGGGCCAGCGCCACCACGTCCATGTAGCCCTCGACGATCACCACCCGCTCGAGCCGCGAATTGGCCTGGCGCGCCTCATAGAGGCCGTAGAGCTCGCGCCCCTTGTGGAACACCGGCGTCTCTGGGGAGTTCAAGTACTTGGGCTTGGCATCACCCAGCACGCGACCGCCGAAGGCAATGGTGCGCCCGCGGATATCGCGGATCGGGAACATCACCCGATCGCGGAAGCGGTCGTAGGTGCGCCCGCTGTCCTCGTGATGCACCAGCAGGCCGTACTCGATCTGCACTGAGTCGGCGATGCCGCGCTCGCCCAGGTGGCGCTTGAGCGCCTCCCAGCCGGCCGGCGCGCAACCGATGCCGAACGTCTGCTGAACCTCCGGCGACAGCCCGCGATCGGCCAGGTAGCGGCGCGCGTTCTCGCCCTCCGGCATCTTCAGCCGCTCACGAAAGAAGCTGGCCGACAGCTCCAGCAGGTTGACCCCCTCCTTGCGCTTGCGCTCGCGCGCCTGAGCTCGCGGATCGTCGGCGCCCTCGCGGGGCACCTCCATGCCGAGCCGACCGGCCAGCTGCTCCACGGCCTCGGGAAAGCGCAGCTTGTCGTACTCCATCAGGAAGCGCAGGGCATTGCCGTGGGCGCCGCAGCCGAAGCAGTGATAGAACTGCTTGTCGGCGCTGACGGTGAACGACGGCGACTTCTCCTGGTGGAAGGGACAGAGCCCGGAGTGGTTGCGACCGGCCTTCTTGAGCTTCACGCGCTCGCCGACCACCTCGACCACGTCGACGCGGGCCAGGAGATCATCGATGAAACGCTGAGGGATCTGACCGGACATGCGGGAAACCTGCGGGAAGCGGGAAGAGGCGACAAAAACAAGCGGCCACCGTTAGGCGGCCGCTTGGCGTCCCTCTTGAGACGGCATGGGCCGGATGCCCTCACCGACTCCAGTACGGATCAATAGAGCCGTTCGAAACGCTTGCGCTCACGCTGAAGCTTCTTGGCATGGCGCTTGACGGCAGCCGCCGCCTTACGCTTGCGCTCTGCGGTCGGCTTCTCGTACTGCTCGCGACGACGCACTTCCGAGAGGACACCGGCCTTTTCACAGGAACGCTTGAAGCGACGCAGCGCGACGTCAAACGGCTCGTTATCACGTACTTTGACAGAAGGCATTAAGCACTCACCTACCTTGGGTAACTTGAGTTCGGTTTGTACGCACACCCGTCGGGGTCCGTCACCACCACGAAACACGCCCCGGAATCGCCAGGCGAACCGGAACGATGCGTGAATACGCGGGAAGATGGCCCCTGGGTGCACGACCCAGTCTTGCAGCGGACAGTATTCTAGTCGTCCAACCGAGCTCGTGCAAATCGTTTCCCTGCTGCCGACCGGGGGCAAAATGCGTAGAATGCCGCCATCCACGCATTACCGAGCCGATATCATGCGCGTACTGGGCATCGAGACCTCCTGCGACGAGACCGGCGTCGCCCTCTTCGACACCGGGCGCGGCCTCGTCGCCGACGCCCTCTACAGCCAGATCGCCATGCACGCCGAATATGGCGGCGTGGTACCGGAGCTCGCCTCCCGCGACCACACGCGCCGGCTGCTGCCGCTGATCGAGCAGGTGCTGGACGACGCCGGCCTGACCCGCGGCGAGCTCGACGCCATCGCCTACACCGCCGGCCCCGGCTTGGTCGGCGCGCTGATGGTCGGCGCCAGCACCGCCCACGGAATGGCCCGGGCGCTGGACATCCCGGTGCTCGGCGTCCATCACATGGAGGGCCACCTGCTGGCGCCCATGCTGGAGGACGAGCCGCCCGGCTTCCCCTTCGTGGCGCTGCTGGTCTCCGGCGGCCACACCCAGCTGGTCGAGGTGCAGGGGCTGGGGCGCTACCGCCTGCTTGGCGAGTCGGTGGACGACGCGGCGGGCGAGGCCTTCGACAAGGCGGCCAAGATGCTCGGGCTCGCCTACCCCGGCGGCCCCCAGGTGGCGCGCCTGGCCGAGCAGGGCGACCCCGGGCGGCTGCGCTTCCCGCGCCCCATGACCGACCGCCCGGGGCTGGACTTCAGCTTCTCGGGGCTCAAGACCCACACCCTGACCGCCATCCGCCAGCTGGAGCGCGCCGGCGAGCTCGACGATCAGGCTCGCGCCGACGTGGCTCGCGCCTTCGAGGAGGCGGTGGTCGACACCCTGGTGATCAAGTGCCGTCGCGCCCTCGACCAGACCGGCCTCAAGCGCCTGGTGGTGGCCGGCGGCGTGAGCGCCAACGTGCGGCTGCGCGAGCGCCTGGAGCGCGAATGTGCCAAGCGGGACGCCCGGGCCTACTATCCGCGCGGGCGCTTCTGCACCGACAACGGGGCGATGATCGCTTATGTGGGGGCCCAGCGCCTGCTGGCCGGCGAGCGCGACGAGACCGGCATCATGAAGGCGGTGCCGCGCTGGCCGATGGACGAGCTGCAGGCACCCGCCAAGGGCTGAACCCCGCGATGATCGCGCGCTTTACGGTCACGGCGCCCAGCGCCTGCTGGCCGGCGAGCATGACGAGACCGGCCTCATGAAGGCGGTGCCGCGCTGGCCGATGGATGAGCTTAAGGCGCCCACGGCAGAGCCCCTGTAAAGAAGCCGCGCAACGAGACTCGCGATCCCGGGAACGAAACCCTGCCACGTCGCTTGCCGCTTGCACGTCGGGGCACAACATAATCCCTCACGGGTGCCCCTCACTCGACATCCCTGTCGAGTGACGTGCGCGGCTGCGCTCGTCGCCAGCGTTCCCGGGCAGATATCGCGTCGCTTCGTTGCCCCGCCTCTCGACAGCGGGCCCGCTCTCCTACAGCCCCGTCTCCTCGCCGCGCCGGAGGCGGCGGATATTGAGCGCATGGCGCCCAAGCACCAACAGCGTAAAGACCATCACCACTCCCACGAACTCCGGCGCCAGCCAGATACTGGCCAGCGGCGCCACGGCGGCGCTGGCCAGCGACGCCACGGCCGCGGTGCGCACCCGCCAGGCCAGCAGGGTCCAGAGTGCGGCGCAGCAGAGCGCCACCCAGGGCGTGAGGACAAGCATCACGCCGAAGGCGCTGGCCACGCCCTTGCCGCCGCGAAAACGGTGCCAGGCCGGATAGGTGTGCCCCAGCAGCACGCCGAGCCCGACCAGCCCCAGCCCCCAGGGAGGCAGGCCGACCCCCATGGCGAGCCACAGCACCGGCATGCCCTTGATCACGTCCACCATCAGGGTGGCCAGGGCGAGGCGCGGGCCGTAAAGGCGCAGCACATTGGAAAACCCGGGATTGGCCGAGCCGGCGAGCCGCGGGTCGCCCACGCCGGCAAGGCGGCACACCGTGAGGGCGCCGAGCCAAGTGCCGCTGAGATAGCCGATCGCCATCAGCGGCAGGATGAGGTCGAGTGGCGCCTCCACGGGCGGGCTCCTCCGGGATAATGCCTCGATTCTGACAGCCAGGGACCGGTGACGACAGGCCGGCGGCCCGCGGTGTCACCGGGAAGCGCGCTGGCGTACAATCTGGTGCCTGCAGGCGGACCCTCGCCTATCCCGTCCGCATCGACCAGGCCGCAACGACTGAGGCCGCAACAACCAACGACCGGGGAGCCCCGATGGATCTTGTGCTGATCGACGCGCTGGAGGTAGATACCGTGATCGGCGTCTACGACTGGGAGCGCACCATCACCCAGACGCTGCGCCTCGATCTCGAGCTGGGCACCGACATCCGCCCCGCCGCGGCGGGCGACGACATCGCCCAGACCCTGGACTACGCCGCGATCAGCGAGCGTATCGCCGGCTTCGCCGAGGCGCATCAGTTTGCCCTGGTAGAGACCTTCGCCGAGCGCCTGGCCGAGATCCTGCGCGCCGAGTTCGCCATCGCCTGGCTGCGCCTGACCGTGCGCAAGCCCGGCGCCGTGGCCGCGGCCAGCGCGGTGGGGGTCTCCATCGAGCGCGGCACCCGGCCGGGAGACATCTGATGGCCCGGGTAACCGTCAGCATCGGCAGCAACATCGAACGCGAGCATCACGTCCTGGCGTGCCTCGACGCGCTGGCGGAGACCTTCGGTCGGCTGGCCGTCTCGCGGGTCTTCGAGAGCGAGCCGGTGGGCTTCGAGGACGGTCGCAACTTCTACAATCTGGTGGTGGCCTTCGAGAGCGAGCGCTCGGTGGGCGAGCTGCAGGCCTGGTGCAAGCGCCTGGAGTTCGCCCACGGCCGGCTCAAGGGCGTGCCCAAGTTCAGCCCGCGGACCCTGGACATCGACCTGCTCACCGTGGGCGCGCTCAGCGGCCGCCACGATGGCGTCGCGCTGCCGCGCGGAGAGATCCTGCACCATGCCTTCGTGCTCCAGCCGATGGCCGAGCTGCTGCCCGAGGCGCGCCACCCACTCACCGGCGAGACCTATCGCGACCACTGGGCCCGCTTCGAGGCCGATGAGCAGCGCCTCTGGCCGGTGGACTTCACCTGGCAGGGGCGCCGCCTCTCCCGCGCGGAGGAATAGCCCTGCCCACGGGTCATGCCTCGGGGTCAGCGAGCGCCCCCTCGATGGCCTCCCAGCGGCGCCGCGCCAGCTCCTCGCCGAGCTCGCGCCCCTGATAGCCCTCCGCCACCAGGGCCCTGGGCAGGATCTGCATCGCCAGCCGCCAGGCCAGGGCCAGGTCCTCGGCCAGCGCCGGGGCATCCAGGCTCACCAGGCTGATCAGCGGCGCCACCCGGTCGCTGCGGCGCCACGCATCGATGCCGTCGAGCCAGCGCATCACCTGCGCCCCGCAGAGCCCGTTCGCCGCGACCTGCCGGCACAGCGCCCGGGTCCTGGCCGCCTGGGTGGCCAGCTCGCGGTGAGCCCGCGGCAGGCGCAGCCGCTCGGACAGCGCCTCGCGCGCGTCGTCTCCCAGGTGCTCGACCAGGCGCGCCCAGCGCCAGCGCACCTGCGCCTCGGCCTCGATGTCCTCGGGCAGCCGATGCAGGCGCCCCAGCGCCGCGTCGAGGTCCGCGTCATCCTCGGCCAACTCCGGCATCAGCACGGCGAGTGCCCCGCACTCGTCGAGCACCTGAAAGTAGACCTCCGGCCAGGGCTCGGAGAGCGCCTTCTCGGTCTCGGTCCAGACGCGCTCGGCCACCAGGTGCGCGAGCTCGCCGCTCTTCACCAGCGAGCGCATCAGCGCGCGGGTCTCCTCGGCGATAACGAAGCCCAGTCCGGCGTAGCGGGCCAGAAAGCGCGCCGTGCGCAGCACCCGCAGCGGGTCCTCGACGAAGGCCGGCGAGACGTGGCGCAGGCGGCGCGCCTCGAGGTCGGCGAGCCCGTCGTAGGGGTCGACCAGCGCGCCCTGGGGCGTCTCGGCCATGGCGTTGACGGTCAGATCGCGCCGCGCCAGATCCTCCTCCAGGGTGACCTCGGGGCTCGCATGCACCACGAAGCCGGTGTAGCCATGGCCCGACTTGCGCTCGGTGCGCGCCAGGGCGAACTCCTCGTGGCTCAGCGGATGCAGGAAGACCGGGAAATCACGCCCCACTGGCTTGAAGCCGCGCCGCTGCATCTCCTCGGCGGTGGCGCCGACCACCACCCAGTCGGTGTCTTTGACCGGCCAGCCGAGGCGGGCATCGCGCACCGCCCCGCCGACGCGATAGACCTCGAGTCCCTCGAGGTAGCGGTCGTCGCTGGGGTTCATGGCTCAGCACTCCACGCGGTCGGGCAGGCGGTGCTGCCAGTCGGTGAAGCCGCCATCGAGGCTGTAGACCTCGGCGAAACCCTGGCCGGCCAGCCAGGCCGCCGCCTGCTGGCTGGAGTGGCCGTGATAGCAGATCACCACCAGGGGCGCCTGGCGCGGGGCCTGGTCGAGGAAAGCGTCGACGGTGTCGTTACCCAGGCGCTGGCTGCCGGGCACATGCCCCTGGGCGAAGCTCTGAGGGTCGCGGATATCGACCAGGGTGAGGGGCGCGTCGCCCTCGAGCCAATCGGCCAAAGAAGCGATGTCGAGGTGGCGGAAGGGAGCGTTGGTCATCACGGGCATCTCGTCGTCGGGGAGCGTCTCGGGGGGGTCACTGGCGGCTGGGCACGCTGATGCGCCGACCGCTCTCGAGCTCCAGGGCGGTCAGCCGGCTGCCCCAGACGCAGCCGGTATCCAGCGCCTCGGCGCGCACGCGGCTCTCGGGTGTCTCACCCTCCAGCGCCGCCCAGTGGCCGAACAGCAGCCAGGGATCGTCCTCTCGGGGGTACTGGAACCAGGGGGCGAAGCCGGACGGGGCGCTGTCGAGCCCCTCCTTGGCGGCGAAGTCGAGGCAGCCCTCGGCATCGAGGAAGCGCATGCGGGTGAAGGCGTTGACGATCATCCTCAGCCGCGGGATACCGTCGAGATCGTCGCGCCAGCAGGCCGGCTCGTTGCCGTACATCGCCTCGAGGAAGGCGCCGGCCCCTTCGCCCGCGAGCCGCGTCTCGGCCTCGCCGGCAAGCGCCGCGGCCTTTTCCACCGACCACTGCGGCAGCAGGCCGGCGTGGGTCATGACGGTCTCGCCCTGCGCCGCGGATTCCCGGCGCACCAGCAGAGGGCGCGTCTGCAGCCAGTCGAGCAGGCGCTCGCGGTCCGGCGCGGCGAGGATCGGCGCCAGGGTGTCCTTGCGGCTCTCCCGGGCGCCGCCTCGCGCCACCGCCAGCAGGTGCAGGTCGTGGTTACCGAGCACGATGCTGGCGGCCTCGCCCAGCGCCATCGCCTCGCGCAGGCAGGCAAGCGAGCCCGGCCCGCGGTTGACCAGGTCGCCGGCCAGCCACAGCCGGTCGTGGCGCGGGTCGAAGTCGAGCCGCTCGAGCAGGGCGACGAACTCCGCGTGGCAACCCTGCAGATCGCCGATGGCATAGGTGGTCATGTCGGCTCCGTTGCGGTGAGTATCACGGGGTCTAGTGTACCTGGTTGGGCCCGGCCAGCCGGAAGGGGGAGATCGCCACCTCGAAGGGGCGCTGGCTGGCGGCGTCGACGCAGGTGTAGGCGCCCTCCATCACCCCCACCGGGCCGTCGAGGATCGCCCGGCTGGTGTAGCGGAAGGTCTGGCCGGGGCCGATCAGCGGCTGCTGGCCGACCACCCCCTTGCCGCGCACCTCCTGCACCTTGCCGCTGCCCTGGGTGATCTTCCAGTAGCGGGCGAGCAGCTGAACGCTGTGGCCGGAGGCGTTGTGCACGGTGACGGTATAGCTGAAGACGAAGCGCTGCTCGTCGGGGGCGGACTCGTCCAGGCGAAAATCCGGTGCCACGTCGACGCGAATGGCACCCTCGAGCCCCTCGGGAAGCGTCGGGGTCATGAGGCCTCTCCTTCACCGGCCGCGGCCAGGTGGTTGGCGATGCGCACGAACTCCTCGATATCCAGCGTCTGGGGGCGACGGCCCGGGTCGATGCCCAGCGCCTCGAGGGCCGCGGCATCGATGCGCCCCTTGAGATTGTTGCGCAGCGTCTTGCGCCGCTGGCCGAAGGACTGGCGCACTAGGTCGAAGAGCAGCGCCTCGTCGCTGGCCGGATGGGGCAGGGCCTCGTAGGGGGTGAGGCGCACGATGGCCGAGTCGACCTTGGGACGGGGCACGAAGGCCTCCGGCGGCACCGTGAACAGGGCATCGACGCGGCAGTGGTACTGCGCCATCACCGACAGCCGCCCCCAGTCGGGACCGCCCGGCGCAGCGGCCAGGCGCTCGACCACCTCCTTCTGCAGCATGAAGTGCATGTCGGCCACGGCCTCGCCGGCCGTCAGGAGGTGGACGATCAGCGGCGTGGAGATATTGTAGGGCAGGTTACCCACCACGCGCAGCGCTGGGCCGTCGCCTCGCAATTCCCGGAAGTCCACCTTGAGGGCGTCGCCCTCGTGGATGATGAAGCCCGGCTTGTCGAAGAACTGCACCCGCAGCCCGGGGATCAGGTCGCGGTCGAGCTCAATCACCTCGAGGTGGCCGTCGGCGGCCTCGAGCAGCGGCTCGGTCAGGGCGCCCTGACCCGGGCCGATCTCGACCAGCCGGTCGCCGGGACGAGGGCCGATGGCACGCACGATGCGCGAGATGACGCCGTAGTCGCGCAGGAAGTTCTGGCCGAAGCGCTTGCGGGCCTGATGAACCGGGGGGCGGGATGCCATTCGGGGTGTCCTTATGTCTCTGGAGATTCTTACTGTCGCATCGCCGCCGTGTCGGGGCTGACCCGACGCCCCTCGAACGGCTCGACGTCTCTTCTAGCCACGGCCGTCGCGACTCGCCATCTCGGCGGCCAGCGCCACGGCCACTCGCAGGCTGCCGGGGTCAGCGCGGCCGCTGCCGGCGAGATCCAGCGCCGTGCCGTGATCCACCGAGGTGCGCACCAGCGGCAGCCCCAGGGTAATGTTGGCGGCGCGACCGAAGCCGGCGTACTTGAGCACGGGGAGGCCCTGGTCATGATACATGGCCAGCACCGCGTCGACGCCTTCGAGGTGGCGCGGGGTGAACAGGGTATCGGCCGGCAGGGGGCCGTCAAGGGTCAGCCCTTCGGCGCGCAGGGCCGCGAGGGCCGGGATGATCACGTCGAGCTCCTCGCGGCCCAGGTGACCGCCCTCCCCCGCGTGGGGATTGAGGCCGCAGACGGCGATGCGCGGCGTATCCACGCCGAACCAGCGCCGCAGGTCGTCATGAAGAATATGCAGCAGCCGAGTGAGCCGCGGCCCGGTGATGGCATCGGCCACCTCGCGCAGCGGCAGGTGGGTGGTGGCCAGCGCCACCCGCAGCGCGGCCCCGTCCGGCTCGCTCGCCTCGCGGGCGTGCAGAGCGCTGTCGGTCGCCAGCATCATCACCACCTCGTCGACGCCACAGGCGTCGCGCAGGTACTCGGTGTGGCCGGTGAAGCCGGCATGGCCGGCATCGAGGATCACGCCCTTGTGCAGCGGCGCGGTGACCATGCCGGCCGCGCGGCCGGCGCGGCAGGCGTCAAGCGCCACGTCGAGGGTCTCGAGCACGTGGCCGGCGTTGGCGACATTGAGCTCACCGGGCCGCGCCGGGGCGCGCAGCGCCACGGGCCACACCGGCAGCACGCCACGCCGCGGCGCAGGCGGCGCCTCGTCATGACCGAGTTCGAGGATCTCGACCTCGCGGCCGATCATGGCGGCACGCTCGGCGAGCAGGGCCGGATCGCCCACCGCCGCCACTCGGGCTGGGGGGACCACGTCGGCGGCCAGCATCACGGCCAGCTCCGGCCCGATGCCCGCCGGCTCGCCGCAGGTCAGGGCCAGCACGGGCGCATCCGCCGGGGACATCAGCGCGCCTCGAGGCGATCGTCGACGAAGGCGCGGCTACGGATCTCCTGGATCCACTCTTCCATCTCGGCGCTGACCTTGCGCTGGAACAGCGCCTGACGCGCCTGATCGCGGCTGGCGCCCTGCTGCTCCACGAAGCGATCCACCTCGCGCTCGGAGAGGTCGACCCGGCTGGCGACCCGGCGCTGCTGCAGCTGGCGCATCAGCAGCTCGCGGCGCACCTGATCGCGCACCACACCCAGCGACAGGCCGTCGGCCTCGAGCGCATCGGCGAACTGCTCCAGGCTCATGCCGTTGCCTTCGGCGATGGCGCGTACCTGGCGGTTGAGCTCGGTGTCATCGACGCTCAAGTTGGCCTCGCGCGCCATCTGCAGCTGGATTTCCTCGACGATCATGCGCTCCAGCACCTGCTCGTGCAGCACCGCGTCGGAAGGCGTCGCCTGTCCCCGACCCTCGAGCTGACTGCGCACCTGGGCAACACGGTTGTCGAGCTGGCTTTCCATGATGGCGCCTTCATTGACCACCGCCACGATGCGGTCCAGCGGCTGACGGCCCGCGTAGGCCGACTCCTGGGCCTGGCCTACCAGGGGCAGGCCACTCAGGCACAGGGCAAGCGCCAGGGTGGCGATACGTCGGCTGTGCATGTCTCTGTTTCCTCTCATCGGTGTCGAATGTCTCATGGGCGGCCCAGGGATGCGCTCTCAAGGGCGGCCCAGAGATGCGCTACGGTAACCCGGGACCGCCTGCTGGAAGTAGCCGTCGGCCTCACCGCCGACGCCGCCCAGCCCCTTGAACACGAAGCGCAGGAAGATCCCGCGATCGGTCTGGTCGTCCTCGATATCGTTGGTGGTGTCGCTGTCGTCGATCCACTCGCGCCAGACCAGCTGCAGACCATAGCAGCAGTCGTTCCACTGAACACCCGCCAGCTGCTCCAGGGCGCGGTCGTTGGTGTTGTCGTAGAGCAACCGGCCGATCAGGTCGACCTGCCGGCTGGCCTTCAGGGCGAATGACAGATCAAACTCCTCGCGGTTGTAGTTGACCACGTCCTCTTCGTCCTCGGCGGGATCGAAGCCCTGGACCTGCCAGCGATAGCCGAGGTTCAGCACGTGGCCGGCCGGCGCCCGGTACTGCAGACCCAGCGAGGTGCTCTCGGTGCGCTCCAGGTGGTCGTCGTAGAGCCACTGCCAGCGGGTCCGCCACGCATCGGTGATCTGCCAGTCGGCCCGCGCGACCAGCGGCGAACGCTCGCGAGTGGCCCGGTAGTAATCGTTGAAGCTGTCATAGTCACCACGATCGGACTTGTCGGGATCGCCATCCATGTCGATGGTGCGATCCTCCAGGTAGTAGGCCTGCCCCAGCCCCACCGAGAGCCGCTCGCGGCCGCTCTCATCGGCCAGCAGCCGCGACTCGAGCCCCAGCGAGACGCGGTTCAGGTCGCCCACCCGGTCGCTGCCGCTGAAGCGGTAGGGCGACCAGAGCTGGTTCCAGGAGAAGGCCCGCTCGGCGGTATCGAAGTCGGGAAAGTCCGTCTGGTCCCGCGCCGGCACGTAGGCATAGTTGATCCGCGGCTCCAGGGTCTGGCGGTAGTCGCGCCCGCCCAGCGCGAGCTCGCGCTCGAAGACCAGGCCGCCGTCGACGCTGGCCACCGGCACGCTGCGGGTGAGCTCCTCGTCGCGGTCGGTGTCGCGCTCGCCGTAATCCAGCTGGTAGGCGGTGGCGAGCCACTCGACCCGGGGCTCGAGATACCCCCAGCTCTCGTCCCAGCGCCAGCCGGTGGCCGGCGACAGGTGCAGGCGCGTGCCGTTGGCGGCCTCGCGAATGGGGACCCGCGACTCGTCCACGTCGCGCCAGAAGTGGGTGACGTTGGAGCGCCACTGCTGGTAGAAACCGCTCTCCTGAGACCAGCGGGCGTCGGCAGTCAGGCTCGGCAGGCGGTAGAAGGGCTTGTCGCGCTCGAGCAGCGGATCGTCGAGCTTCTGGTAGCCCTGGGCCTTGGCCTGCAGCCGCCAGGTATCGCCGCGATGGTCGATCTGGGCCAGGCGCTCCATGTAGGCGGTATCGCCCTCGCCGAAATCGCGGCCGAAGTCGTCGAAGTAGCTGCCGTCGCTGGCCGCCCCATAGCGCAGCCGATAGGGGGTGCGGGCATCCAGACGTCCGGCGTGCCGGTAGTCGATGTACCAGCGATCCTCGCCCTCGTAGCTCGGCTCGTCGTCCGGATCGCCGTCGTCGTCGGCCAGGTAGGCGCCCTCGATCTGGCCGCCGTGGTTCTCGAACAGATAGCGGTACTCGCCGCCCAGCAGCAGGCCGCGATCGCTGATATAGCGCGGCGTGATCGTGGCGTCCTGGTCCGGGGCGATGTTCCAGTAGAAGGGCTGGGCGTAGTCGAGGGAGTCGGCGGAGAGCCCCAGCAGCGGCCACAGGAAGCCGGTCTGGCGACGCTCGTCCAGGGGGAAGCGCACCCAGGGCCAGTAGAAGACCGGCACCTTGCCCACCTCGAGCCGGGCATGCTTGGCGGTGCCGACGCCGCTCTCGCGGTCGAGCAGGATGTCGTTGCCGACCAGGCGCCACAGGTCGCTGCCTGGCTCGCAGGTGGTGAAGCTCGCCTCGGTGAGGCGGTAGCGCTCGCCGTCGAGGCGGGCCAGGCGCACGGCATCGCCGCGCAGGCGCTGCTCGTGGGCCACGTAGTGGGCCGTGTCGATGCTCGCGGCGTCGCTGTTCAGGGAGAACTCGGCCGAGGCGCCGCGCACCAGCAGGTTGCGGTCACGCAGGGTCAACGGCCCCTCGGCGTAGGCGGTCTCGCGGCTGGCAGGCACCCGCACCCGCGGCGATTCGAGCTGGGCGTCGCCGCGGCGCAGCAGCACCTCGCCGTCGAGGCGGGTCTCGCCGTCCTCGCCCGAACCGGCCCGATCGGATTCGCTCGCCACCTTCTCGCCGGGCGGCGGCGGCAGGCGGTAGTCCGGCATCACGTAGCGGCCGCGGCACAGGGCGCCCGCCGGGCGCGTCTCGCCCCAGGGCTGCCAGTCGAGCTGCGCCGCCGGCAGCGACTCGGGCGGCGCCGCCGAGAGTGGCCCGCTCGCCAGGCCGGCGCCGGCCAGGCCTGTCAGGGCCGTCCATGTCCACGAGTGTCGCTTGCCCATGCTCCACGATGTCCTTGGGGAGGTGAATCGGTATTATACAGGCCGCACCCGGCCTGTGTTGCCGGCGCGAGCCCTGTCATCGCCGACGATGTCGGGAGCTCAGCATGCGGGGCCCCCACGGGGCCGTCAACCGTACCCGCCCCCTCACAAGGAGCCAGACGACGATGCCCGAGGCCACCGATTCCACGCGAACGCAGCGGCTGCAGGCCTGGGCGGCCAGGCGCCACGGCCTGCCCCCGGAGGCCGTCAGCCTGCGCTTCGCCGCCGGCGACGCCAGCTTCCGGCGCTACTTCCGCCTGACGCTGCCCGACGGCACCACCCGCATCCTGATGGACGCCCCGCCCGAGCAGGAGGACAGCGCCCCCTTCGTGACCATCGCCGAGCAGTGGGGAGCCGCCGGCCTGCCGGTACCGGCGCTGCACGGCGTTGACCTCGACGCCGGCTTTATCGAGCTCGACGACCTCGGCGACACGCCGCTGCAGGACCGCTTCGC
The DNA here is from genome assembly GCF_900116405.1 of Halomonas saccharevitans. Taxonomy (GTDB): domain Bacteria; phylum Pseudomonadota; class Gammaproteobacteria; order Pseudomonadales; family Halomonadaceae; genus Halomonas; species Halomonas saccharevitans. The sequence goes on from NZ_FPAQ01000047.1 coordinate 19,799, forward strand.
GGGCGACGAGGCCCCGGCGACCCTGGCCTGGCACGAACGCGCCCTCGACCTGATTCACGACCTGCAGAACCGCGCCCCCGTCGACGGTCTGCCGGTCTACGATGCCGCCCTGCTCGGCCGCGAGCTCGACCTCTTCCCGGACTGGTGCCTGGGCGAGTGGCTGGGCCTCGCCCCGCCGCCGGAGTGGGCTTCGCTGCGCGAGGCGCTGATCGAATCAGCCCTCGCCCAGCCCGTGGTCGCGGTGCATCGCGACTTCGACGCCATGAACCTGATGGTCAAGGACGACGCCCTCTACCTGATCGACTTCCAGGACGCCGTGGCAGGCCCGATCAGCTACGACCTGATCTCGCTGCTGCGCGGACGCTACTGCCGTTTTGCCCCGGCGCGCTTCGCCGCCTGGACCGAGGCCTTTCGCGTTCAGGCCATCGCCGATGGTCGATTGGCCGAGGACGTCGACGCCGCGACCTTCCTCGCCCGCACCCAGGCCATGGCCGCCCAGCGCTCGCTCAAGGTGCTCGGCATCTTCTGCCGGCTGACCCTGCGCGACGCTCGCCAGGGCTATCTCGAGCGCCTGCCGCACTTCCTCGATCATCTGGAGCAGAGCCTCGCCGGCCTGCCCGGCCACGAGGGCTTTCGCACCTGGCTCGCCGACAGCTTTCGCCCGGCGCTGGCGGCGCGCCTGGAGGCCCGCGGATGAAGGCGATGATCCTGGCCGCGGGGCTCGGCACCCGCATGCGCCCGCTCACCGACCACTGCCCCAAGCCGCTCCTGGAAGTGGCCGGCCGCCCGCTGATCGTTCACCACCTCGAGCGCCTGCGCGCCGCGGGCATCAAAGATGTGGTGATTAACGTCAGCTACCGGGCACAGCAGATCATCGACGCCCTGGGCGACGGCGCGGCACATGGCGTCAACATCGCCTGGAGCCGCGAGGCGACCCCGCTGGAGACCGGCGGCGGCATCCGCCAGGCACTCCCGCTGCTCGGCGACGCACCCTTCCTGCTGGTCAACGGCGACGTCTGGTGTGACCTGGCACCGTCGAGCCTGCCCACCCTGGGCGATGACCTCGCCCACCTGGTGCTGGTGGACAACCCCGACCATCACCGGGCGGGCGACTTCCACCTGGACGCACGCGGCCGGGTGCACGCCGAGGGGACGCCGCGCCTCACCTTCGCCGGCGTGAGCCTGCTCGACCCGGCGCTGGTGGCTTGCGAGGTGCCCGGCGCCTTCGGCCTGGCACCGCTGCTGCGGCGCGCCATGGCCGAGGGCCGCGTCGGCGGTACTCACCACCGCGGAGCCTGGGTCGACGTCGGCACGCCAGAGCGGCTGAGGGCACTGGACCAACATCTTCGAGCGGAGCATCACTCCAGAGTCTAAGCGTAAGGCGCCGGGGATAGGCCTAAGAGGGGGTCCTGGTATGGATTGACCTGTCAAGGGCTCGGTTGTCTCTTCAGTGCATGCGGTTGTCCTCAATGCCTACGGGTCAGGAAGCGAGGGGCTATCAGCGACGGTGGATCTCTCTGGTATTCGTGGGTTGGGTACCGACCTGTCATCACTTCGTCGCGGAGCTACCCTGCTCTACGCTCGAGGGTCACCCTGCCCCGGAGGGCGGGAGCCTCATAGGACCGCCAGGGGTTCTCCTACCGGCCCGACGCTCCCTGACCCGCAGGCACTGGGACACTGCCGTCATGTCGTGGCCCGGCTGCCGTGTGGCTTGCCCATTGCCTCGCAGGCGAGGGCCCACAGGAAGCCG
>NZ_FPAQ01000027.1 GCF_900116405.1 Halomonas saccharevitans
CCCTTCAAGATGAGACATCCCCGAGGCCTTGAGCCTCCTGAAGGGCCCAGCGAGACCAGCTGGTTGATAGGCCGGGTGTGGAAGCGCTGCAAGGCGTTGAGCTAACCGGTACTAATGGCCCGTGAGGCTTGACCATATAACACCCAAGCGGTCTGCCGATGGCAACCGACACGACGGATACGCGAGACGCATCTCGTCAGCATGATTCACCGTTTTTCGCCTGACGACCATAGCGTACGGGAACCACCTGATCCCTTGCCGAACTCAGCAGTGAAACCGATCAGCGCCGATGGTAGTGTGGGGACTCCCCATGCGAGAGTAGGTCATCGTCAGGCACCTATTCAGAAACCCCGACTCTTGTGGTCGGGGTTTCGTCGTTTCTGGGCCTCCCCCGGAGAGTAGCGGAGCGCCGCCCGGATCATCGTCAGGCACCTATTCCGAGAAAACCCCGAGCTCATAAGAGCTCGGGGTTTTTTCATGTGGGCGCACGGTGGTTGGCCGGACAACAGGGCAATCCCGCCCCTGCCAGTTACGCTGCGTCGTTCCATCAAGCCGCCGTCCCAGAGGCCCCTCTCTGGATGCGCCCCTTCCTAACCAAACGCCCCCGCCTCCTTCGAGGCGGGGGCGTTTTCGTTAAGGGAGAAGGTCCATCCAGGCAGGCGCGTGCTGCGCTAGCGGCACAGACTCTCCAGGGCCTCGATGAGGCTATCCATCTCGTCATCGGTGCCGATGGAGATGCGCAGGTGGTCGCGCAGCGCGTCGGTGTTGAAGTGGCGCACCAGCACGCCGCGTTCGCGCAGGCCCACGAAGAGCTGGGCGGCGTCGAGCTCGGAGTGGCTGACCAGCAGGAAGTTGGTCTGCGAGGGCAGTACCTGAAAGCCCAGGGTCTCGAGACGCACCCGGGTCCGCTCGCGGGTGGTGATCACCGCTTCGCGGCAGGCATCGAAATGCTCGTGATCGCCAAGCGAGGCGATGCCCAGCGCACTGGCCAGGCTATCGACGGGATAGGAGTTGAAGGAGTCCTTGACCCGCTCCAGGCCCTCGATCAGCTCCCGCGAGCCCACGGCATAGCCCAGGCGCAGGCCGGCGAGGCTGCGCGACTTGGAGAAGGTACCGGTGACCAGCAGGTTGGGAAAGCGCTCGATCAGCGGCGCCGCGCTCTCGCCGCCGAAATCCACGTAGGCCTCGTCGACCAGCACTACCGAGTCGGTGATCCGCTCGAGCAGCCCGGCCACGGCCTCTCGCCCGTGGCCATGGCCGGTGGGGGCGTTGGGGTTGGCGAAGATCACGCCGCCGGCATCTGCGGGGAAGGCATCGAGGTCGACGCGCCACTGGTCGTCCAGCGGGTGGGTGCGGCGCTCGACGCCGTAGAGCCGGCAGTAGACCGGATAGAAGCTGTAGGAGATGCTCGGCATCGACAGCGGCCGCGGCTGGCGGAAGAAGGCCTGGAAGGACAGGGCCAGCACCTCGTCGGAGCCGTTGCCGACGAAGACCTGGGCGGTATCCACCCCGAGCTCTTCGGCCAGTGCCTCGCGCAAGGCGAAGGAGGTCGGGTCCGGATAGCGCCGCAGGTGGTCGGCGGAAAAGTCGCGCAGGGCGGCCTCGACGGCGGGGGCCGGCGGATAGGGGTTCTCGTTGGTGTTCAGCTTGATCAGCCTCTCGCGGGGCTGCTCTCCCGGCACATAGGGAGTCAGCTCGCGAACCTCAGGGCTCCAGAACTTGCTCATGATTACTCGCTCGAGGGAAGGGGGGTGAACTCATGGTGACCCGAGCGTCCCGCCCGCGCAAGCCGTGCCCATGCTAGTCTCGAGGCGCTCATTCTCTCCTTTACTGTCGACGGATCCCTGCAATGACCGCCCAGATCATCGCCACCCTGCTGCCCGTTTTCCTGATCGCGGGATGCGGCGCGGTCTACGGTCGCTTGCGAACGCCGGATATCCGCGGGCTGAACACCCTCAACATGGAGCTCTTCGTGCCCATGCTGGTGTTCGCCGTGCTGGCCGACCGCCAGGCACCGCTGGCGGACTATGCCAGGCTGGCCCTGGCGGCGGCCGTGGTGGTGCTGGGCTCGGGGCTGGTGCTCTGGCCGGTGGCGAAGTGGCTGAAGCTCGAGGTGAAGACCTTCCTGCCGCCGATGATGTTCAACAACTCCGGCAACATGGGCATCCCGCTGCTGGTGCTGGCCTTCGGCGAGCAGGCCCTGCCGGCGGCGGTGGTGCTGTTCATCGTCGAGATGCTGCTGCACTTCTCGGTGGGGCTCTACATGCTCAGCCCGCACACGCCGCTGTGGCGGCTGCTGCGCATGCCCATCGTGCTGGCGAGCCTGGCGGGCCTCGCCGTCAACCTGGGCGGGGTGCCGCTGCCGGGCTGGGGGCTGGAGGCGATGCACATGCTGGGGGGCGTCTCCATCCCGCTGATGCTCTTCGCCCTGGGCGTGCGCATGCTGGACATCGATTTCGGCGACTGGCGGACGGGCCTGCTCGGCGCGCTGCTCTGTCCGCTCTCGGGGCTGGTGCTCGCCGCGCCGCTGATCATCTGGCTCGAACTGTCGGGGCTTCAGGCGGCGGCCCTGTGGGTATTCGCGGCCCTGCCGCCGGCCGTGTTGAACTACCTCGTGGCCGAACAGTATCGTCAGGAACCCCACAAGGTGGCCTCCCTGGTGCTGATCGGCAACCTGGGCAGCCTGGTGGTCATGCCACTGGTGCTGATACTGGTCTTTACTCGGGTCTACCCGCCGGGTTGAGCAACGCGGTCCCGGGCGAGGCTGTCCGCTGGGCACGCTAGAGGTTATGCTGTGATTCAGGTTGCCGTGCCTCACGGCGTCATGCCCATTGGTTAGGAGGACATAAATGCAAATCAGGACCTTGCTGGTCGGCTCTGCCCTGGCCGCGCTGTTGGCCGGCTGTGCCGCCGGCCCCACCGATCAGGCCGCCACCGAGATGGAAGCGACGACGGTGACCTACCAGGGCACCTTACCGTGCCGCAACTGCGAGGGCATCGACCTCAACGTGACCCTGAACGGCGAGGAGCAGGGGATGGCCGCGGAGCGGACCTTCGACCTGGACGCCTCCTATCGGGCACACCCGCAGAACCCGCCGGACGAGAACTATGCCGGCAACTGGGAGACGCTTCAGGGTACGGAGCAGGATCCCGCCGCCACCGTCTACGAGCTGGTGCCCGACGGCGAGGGGCAGACCTACTACTTCCTGCGCGTCGATCCCCAGACGCTGGAGCTGATCGATCCCAACCTGCGCCGTTTCCAGAACAGCGAGATGTTGCAGCTCAAGCGTCTCTGATCCTGTGAACGAGCAGTACCGGGGCGGCCTCAGGGCCGCCCCGTGTCGTTGCGGGCTCGCTAATCGCGCGGGGCTCCGCAGCCGACGGCCCCTGGCTGCTAGAATGGCGCGATTGATATCCGAGCCGTCATCGACAGCCCCGTCAGCGAGCGAGAGAGTGCCCCATGGCCAAAGTGAAGAGCGCCTTCGTCTGCACCGAGTGCGGTGCCGAATACCGCAAGTGGCAGGGGCAGTGCACCAGCTGTCAGGAGTGGAACACCCTGAGTGAGGTGCGCCTGGCGCCCGCGCGTCCCGGTGCCGGGGCGGGCGGCGGGGCAAGCGGCGGCCCCGGGCGCGGCGGCTACGCCGGCAGCCTCTCCCGCGAGGTGGTCGACCTGGGCAGCGTCGATCTGAGCGAGGTGCCGAGGCTCTCCTCGACCTTCGAGGAGTTCGACCGGGTGCTGGGCGGCGGGCTGGTGCCCGGTTCCGCGGTGCTGCTCGGCGGCCACCCCGGTGCGGGCAAGTCGACCCTGCTGCTGCAGACCGCCTGCAAGCTCGCTCAGGAGCGCTCCTCGATTTATGTCACCGGCGAGGAGTCGCTCTCCCAGGTGGCGATGCGCGCTCATCGTTTGCAGCTGCCCACCCAGGGGCTGAAGATGCTCGCCGAGACCAGCGTCGAGACCATCCTCGGGGTGGCCGAGCGCGAGCGCCCCGAGGTGTTGATCATCGACTCCATCCAGACCATGCACCTGGAGGACATCGCCTCGGCGCCGGGAGGCGTGGCTCAGGTGCGCGAATCCGCCGCCGCGCTGACCCGCTTCGCCAAGCAGTCCAATACCGTGCTGCTGCTGGTCGGCCATGTGACCAAGGACGGCAGCCTGGCCGGGCCCAAGGTGCTCGAGCACATGATCGACGCCTCGCTGCTGCTCGAGGGCGGCGCCGACTCGCGCTTTCGTACCCTGCGCGGGCAGAAGAATCGCTTCGGCGCGGTCAACGAACTGGGCGTGTTCGCCATGCTCGAGCACGGCATGAAGGAGGTGAAGAACCCCAGCGCCATCTTCCTCTCGCGCAGCGAGGAGCAGGCATCGGGCAGCCTGGTGATGGTGGTCTGGGAGGGCACCCGGCCGATTCTCGTCGAGGTGCAGGCGCTGCTCGACGAGTCGGCGCTGGGCAACCCGCGCCGCGTCGCCGTGGGGCTCGACCAGAATCGTCTGGCCATGCTGCTGGCGGTGCTGCACCGCCACGGCGGGCTCTTCACCGGCGATCAGGACGTCTTCCTCAACGTGGTCGGCGGGGTCAAGGTGCTGGAGACCAGCGCCGACCTGGCGGTACTGGTCGCGGTGGTCTCCAGCCTGCAGAACCGGCCGCTACCGCGCGAGCTGGTGGTGTTCGGCGAGGTGGGGCTGTCCGGGGAGATCCGCCCGGTGCCCAACGGCCAGGAGCGCATCGTCGAGGCGTCCAAGCACGGCTTCACCCGCGCTATCGTGCCCCGGGCCAACGCTCCCAAGCGCAGCCCCGAGGGCATGGAGGTGGTCGCCGTGGACAAGCTCGCCGAGGCCCTCGACGCCCTCTAGACCCGACAGACTTGAGGTAGAATGCGATTAACGAATGCCAAGGAGAACGAGATGAGCGCCATCCGCCTGACCCAGTACAGCCACGGCGCGGGCTGTGGCTGCAAGATCGCCCCCGACGTGCTCGACGGGATCCTCGCCAAGGCCGGGCCCGGCGCCAGCCATTCGCGGCTGATCGTCGGCAACCAGGGTCGTGAGGACGCCGCCGTCTACGACCTGGGCGACGGACGCGGCATGATCGCCACCACCGACTTCTTCATGCCTATCGTCGATGACCCCTTCGACTTCGGCCGCATCGCCGCCACCAATGCCATCAGCGACGTCTACGCCATGGGCGGCACGCCGGTGATGGCGCTGGGCATCCTCGGCTGGCCGCTGGACAAGCTCGGCGCGGACGTCGCCGGCGATGTCGTGGGCGGGGCCCAGGCGGTGTGTCGCGAGCTGGGACTGGCGCTCGCCGGCGGGCACTCCATCGAGTCTCCCGAGCCGATCTTCGGCCTGTCGGTCAATGGCCTGGTCGACCTCGAGCATCTCAAGCTCAACAAGGGTGCGAAGCCCGGTGACCTGCTGTTCTTGACCAAGCCGCTGGGGGTGGGGCTGCTCACCACCGCCGAGAAGCAGGGGCTGCTGAAGGCCGGCCACCAGGAGCTGGCACGCTCGACCATGCTCAAGTCCAACGCTATCGGCACGGCGCTGGCGAAGGTCAAGGGCGTGCACGCCATGACCGACGTCACCGGTTTCGGCCTGGCCGGCCACCTCGCCGAGATATGCACGGCCAGCGGCGTCGCCGCACGTGTCGACTTCCGGCGCCTGCCGCGACTCGCCGAGGCCGAGGCCTACCGCCGCCAGGGCGCGATGCCCGGCGGCACCCGGCGCAACCGCGAGGCGCTGGGTGCGAGCCTGCCCGGCATGGACGAGGCGCACTGGCAGTGGCTCTGCGACCCGCAGACTTCCGGCGGCCTGCTGCTCTCGGTGCACCCCTCCTGGGAGGACGACGTGCAGCGCATCGGGCGCGATCATGGCATCGAGCTCACGCCCTTCGGCGAAGTGGTCAAGGCCAGCGGGCCGGCGCTGATCGAGGTGCGCGGATGAGTCTGCCGCTGGTCGAACCGGACCTCGAACTCTTGCGTGAAGGGCGCGTGCTGATCGACGTGCGCGCGCCCGTGGAGTTCGCCCAGGGCGCGCTGCCCGGCGCCGTCAACCTGCCGCTGATGGACGACGAGGAGCGCCACCTCGTCGGCATCGAGTACAAGGAGCGCGGCCAGGACGCGGCCATCGCCCTGGGCGAGCGGCTGGTGCGCGGCGGCCTCAAGGCCTCAAGGGTCGCCGCCTGGCGGCGGCTCGTCGAGGCCCACCCCGACGCCATCATCTACTGCTTCCGCGGCGGGTTGCGCTCGCGCACCGCCCAGCAGTGGCTGGTTGACGCCGGCATCACGCGTCCGCGCATCCGTGGGGGCTGGAAGGCGATGCGCCAGGCGCTCTGCGCGCGCATCGACGGCGCCGCCGAGCAGCCGCAGCTGGTGGTGGGCGGGCTGACCGGCTGCGCCAAGACATCGCTGATCCTGGCGCTGGAGGAGGGCCTCGACCTCGAGGGCTGTGCCCGCCACAAGGGCTCTGCCTTCGGCCGCCATCCACTGCCGGCGCCGAGCCAGATCGACTTCGAGCACGCCATGGGGCTGCGCCTGCTGGACCTGCCCGGGCCGCTGGTGCTGGAGGATGAGTCGCGGCGCATCGGCACCGCCAATATCCCGCTGACCTTCTGGGAGGGCATGGTCCAGGCGCCGCGCATTCGCATCGAGATGCCGCTGGACTGGCGCCTGGAGCAGATCCGCAAGGACTACATCGACGATCTCTGGGAGGTCCATCGCCGGCAGTTCGGCGACTGGCTGGGCTGGGCGCTGATGCGCAAGCAGCTCGCCGCGGCCCTCGGGCGCCTGAGAAAGCGCCTGGGCCAGGCGCGCCTGGCGCGCCTGCAGCGCCTCCAGGCGCTGGCCTTCCGCGAGCACGAGCGCGGCAACACCAGCGCCCACGAGGCCTGGCTGGCGCCGCTGCTCACCGAATACTACGATCCGCTCTACCGCCACCAGCTGGAGAAGCACCCCGAGCGCCACTTCCTCCACGTGGGCGACTGGGAGAGCTGCCTGGAGGTCGCCCGCGAGTGGTCGGCCCAAGCCAGGAAACAAGGCCGGCCCGTGCCGCAGCCGGCCTGAGCCTCAGCGCGCGGCGTGTCGCAGCCACTGTGACAGCAGCCGGTCGAGCAAGGGGGCGAGCCGGTCGAAGCGCCTCGGGTCGTCGAGCATCGTGGCGCGGTCCTGGGCGTGTGGGCTCGCCTCGCTGCCCTCGGGCGGCGGCAGATGATCGAGCAGGGCGGTGACGCTGGCCGCGGTCGCCTCCAGGTGGCAGAGCAGGGCCACCACTCGCCCGTCGTCCCAGGTGAAGCCCTGCAGTGGGCTTGCCGTGCTGCGGCCCAGCGCCAGGGCGTAGTCGGGCAGGGCGAACACCTCGCGGTGCCACATGAAGGCCTCGAAGTCCTCGGGCAGGTCTGCGGGGCTCAGCGGGGCGAGGCTCACCCGGTGCCAGCCGGTTTCGGCCACGGTGCCGCGAGCGACGATCGCTCCCAGCGCCTCGGCGATCCGCCTGGCACCGTAGCCGATCCCCAGCAGCGGCTTGTTGCCGTCCAGCGCCTGTCGGATGAGCTTGCGCTCGGCCCTGAGCCAGGGGCGCGCGCCGTCATCGGCGCTGCCCTCGGGGCCATCGAGCACGATCAGGGCATCGCCGTCGGCCAGCCGCGGCGGCAGCTCGCCCGCATCGAGGTGGAAGACGGTGAAGCTGTGCCCCATGCTGGCGAGCCAGTCGGCGATTCGGGCCGGTCCCTGGTGGGGGCTGTGCTGGAGAAGGTGAACATGCATGCGAGCCTCGCCATATTAGCAATGCGCGGGTGACGGACGGAGCGCCAGGGTACATGAAGCCCGAGCTGAGAGAGCAGATTCTGACCATTCTGGCCGAGATTCCCGCGGGCCGGGTGACGACCTACGGGCGCATCGCCGCGATGACCGAGGGTGCCACGCCGCGGCTGGTGGCCCGCGCCCTGCGCGACCTGCCCGCCGGCCACGGCCTGCCCTGGTTCCGGGTGATCACCGCGTCGCGCAAGCTAGCCGATCACGGCGGTGCCGACGAACAGCGCCGGCGCCTGGTGGCCGAGGGCGTGCTGTTCGATCCCCGCGGGCGGGTGTCGGTCGAGCGCCTCTGGCCCTGAGACAACCTAACCTCCAAGGAGACTCCATGAACGGCTTCTTCCAGCGCCTTCAGCAGCTCGACCCGCGTCGCCAGCAGGCCTTCATGGCGGCGCTGTGCGAACGGCTGTTGCCCAACTATGGCCTCTACGCCGAGAACAGCGGTGAGGGGAACCCCCACGGCCTGCGGGTGATCCTGGATCTCGTCTGGGAGCAGCTGGCGGTGAAGGAGGCGCGCATCGACTTCGACCGCCAGGCCGAGAAGCTCGCCGAGCTGGAGCCCCCCGCCGAGGACGACAGCTTCGGCGCCCGGCGGGCACTGGAGGCGGTGGTCGCGCTCTCGGCGATCCTCGACACCCTGCGCGGCGAGGCCTCGGAGGCGGTACTCGAGGTCAGTCGCGCCTCGCGCAGCGGGGTGCGCGCCTTCATCGAGCTCACCGAGGGCGAGGAGGATGGCGAGCGTCTCGCCGCGCTGCTGCGCGACCACCCGCTGATGGCGGACGAGAACGACTTCCAGGATGCGGTGCTCGAGGCCCTGGAGACCGGGCCGCTGGATCGTGAGGCGCTCAAGGCGCTGCGCCGCCTGGGCCGCAACGACGGCGTCAGCAACCTGGGGCTCTCCGTCGAGGAGTAGCCGCCCGCACGCCGGCTGGAACGACGAAGGGCCCGCCAGTTGGCGGGCCCTTTGTCGTCTCGAGTCGGTAGCAAGCGAGAGACGATGAGCTTATCTGGCGTCAAGCCTTCGCGAGGGCGCTGTGAACCCGTCCTTGGGCGCTACTTTTGACGTCCCTGGTCAAAAGACCCTCGCGCCGCCTTGCCCCCGGCGCTCATCTCATTCGATCACTACAGCCGCATCTCGATCCCGCGCTCCGCCATGTACCGCTTGGCCTCGGGGATGGTGTACTCGCCGAAGTGGAAGATGCTGGCCGCCAGCACCGCGTCGGCGCCGCCGTCGATGACGCCATCGACCAGATGGTCGAGGTTGCCCACGCCGCCGGAGGCGATCACCGGCACGCTCACGGCATCGGCGATGGCGCGGGTCACGCCGAGATCGAAGCCGACCTTGGTGCCGTCGCGATCCATGCTGGTCAGCAGCAGCTCGCCGGCCCCGTAGGCCACCATCTTCCTGGCCCACTCCACGGCATCGAGGCCGGTGGGGCGGCGCCCGCCGTGAGTGAAGATCTCCCAGCGCTCGGGCTCGCCCTCGGCCGAAACCTTCTTGGCATCGATGGCCACCACGATGCACTGGCTGCCGAAGCGCTCGGAGGCCTCGTGCACGAAATCGGGGTTGGTCACCGCGGCGGTGTTGATCGACACCTTGTCGGCGCCGGCGTTGAGCATGGTGCGGATGTCGTCGCAGCTGCGGATGCCGCCGCCCACCGTGAGCGGGATGAACACCTCGCCAGCGATGCGCTCGACCATCTCCACCGTGGTGTCGCGGTCCTCGTGGCTGGCGGTGATGTCGAGGAAGGTGATCTCGTCGGCGCCCTGCTGGTTGTAGCGCTGGGCGATCTCCACCGGGTCACCGGCGTCACGGATGCCGATGAAGTTGACGCCCTTGACCACGCGGCCGGCGTCGACGTCCAGGCACGGGATGATGCGTTTGGCGAGTCCCATGGATCAGCTCCCCTTGTGGCTGAGTGCGTCGCACAGCCGCTGGGCCTCGGCGACATCGAGGCTGCCCTCGTAGATGGCTCGGCCGGTGATGGCGCCGAGGATGCCGTCGTCGGCGACCTTGGCCAGCGCCCGCAGGTCCTCGAGGTCGGTGACCCCGCCCGAGGCGATCACAGGCAGGCCACCCTCACGGGCGAGCTCGGCGGTGGCCTCGACGTTGACGCCCTGCATCATGCCGTCGCGGGCGATGTCGGTGTAGACGATGGAGGAGACGCCGTCGTCGGCGAAGCGCTTGGCGAGCTCGGTGGCCTTGACCGTGGAGACCTCGGCCCAGCCGTCGGTGGCAACGAAACCGTCCCGGGCGTCCAGGCCGACGATCACGTGGCCGGGGAAGGCGCGGCACATCTCGCCGACGAAGGCCGGCTCCTTGACCGCCTTGGTGCCGATGATCACGTAGGAGACCCCGGCCGCGAGGTAGTGCTCGATGGTCGCGGCGGAACGGATGCCGCCGCCGATCTGGATCGGCAGATCCGGGTAGGTCCGGGCGATGGCAGTGACCGCCTCGCCGTTGACCGGCGCGCCCTCGAAGGCGCCGTTGAGGTCGACCAGGTGCAGGCGGCGGGCACCGGCCTCGACCCAGCGGGCGGCCATGGCGACCGGATCATCGCCGTAGGTGGTGGCGTCATCCATGCGGCCCTGCTTGAGGCGCACGCACTGGCCGTCCTTGAGGTCGATGGCGGGAATTACCAGCATGTCGGATCTCCATTCGGCGCGCTCTTGGGCGCCCTTGTTGTCATAAATGCGGCGGTCATGAGTGCGGCTGGCAGGGGCGCGTCTTTGGCACCCCGGGGCATGGCGGCGGTGCCGCTCAGGGCATCCACTGAACGAAATTTTCCAGCAGCTTGAGGCCGGCCCGGGAGCTCTTCTCCGGGTGGAACTGCACCGCGAAGGTGGCGTCGCGGCCGATGGCCACGTGGGCATTCACCCGTCCGTAGTCGGTGGTGCCGAACACCGTGGCATTGTCGGCGGCCTCGACGTAGTAGCTGTGCACGAAGTAGAAGTGCTCGTCCTGGTCGATGCCCGCCCACAGCGGGTGGTCGTGGTGCTGATTGACCAGGTTCCAGCCCATGTGCGGGACCTTCAGGCGCTCGTTGCGCTCATCGCGCATGTCGGCCGGGAACTTTCGCACCTCGCCGGGCAGGAAACCCAGGCAGCCGATGCCGCCGTTCTCCTCGCTGTGGTCGAGCAGCATCTGCTGGCCGACGCAGATGCCCAGCAGCGGCTTGTCCTGGGAGGCGAGCAGCTCCTCGACCAGGCCGCGCAGCTCGGTCTTCTCGAGCTCGCCCATGCAGTCGCGGATGGCGCCCTGGCCGGGCAGTACCAGGCGGGTGGCGCCGCGAATGCGGCGGGCATCCCGCGTCACGACCACGTTTTCGTGAGTGACGTGCTCCAGTGCCTTGGCGACGGAATGCAGGTTACCCATTCCGTAGTCGATGACGGCAATGGTCATGGGGCGCTCCTCGTGTGATCGTGCGGCGGCCTCAGAGGCTGCCCTTGGTGGACGGCATCTGACCCGCCATGCGCGGGTCCTGCGCCACGGCCATGCGCAGTGCGCGGCCGAAGGCCTTGAAGATGGTTTCCGCCTGATGGTGGGCGTTGAAGCCCTTCAGGTTGTCGATGTGCAGGGTCACCCGGGCGTGATTGACGAAGCCCTGGAAGAACTCCCAGAACAGCTGGGTATCCAGGCGACCGATGCTGGCGCGAGTGAACTCCACGTCCATGCTGAGCCCCGGGCGGCCAGAGAAGTCTACCACCACGCGGGACAGCGCCTCGTCCAGGGGTACGTAGGCATGGCCGTAGCGGTAGATGCCGCGCTTGTCGCCGACCGCCTGGTGGAAGGCCTGGCCCAGGGTGATGCCCAGGTCCTCGACGGTGTGGTGATCGTCGATGTGCAGGTCGCCCATCGCCTCGATGTCGAGGTCGATCAGGCCGTGGCGCGCCACCTGATCGAGCATGTGATCGAGGAAGGGCACGCCGGTCTCGCAGGTCAGACGCCCCTCGCCGTCGAGATTGATGGTCACCGTGATCTGGGTTTCCCGGGTGTTCCGGGTGACCGTGGCGATACGCTCGGACATGTCGGATCTCCAGCGCCTGGGCGCGTGTCGAGGGGGCCGGGAGTGCCTGCCGGCCAGCAATACGAAGGGGCGTCGGGTGCTGTGCCTGACGCCGAGAGCCTGCCATTATAGTGAATCGCTCACCCCATCCGCTACAATGCGGCCCATGACAGTGGCGGCACGCCTGCCGCCCCGGCCTCCAGGAGATCCTCGCATGCCGGTGACCCTTCAACAGGTCGATCAGGACGCCTGGGACGCGGATGCCCAGATACGCCTCGACCTCGTACGCATCTTCACTGACGCGCCCCCCGAACGCCTGCCCCTGCCCGTGGACGATTTCATCCGTGAGCACCTGGCGGGCGGCCACCGGTTCAGCTGTGCCCGCTTCAACGATCGCCTGCTGGGCGCCGTGGCGGTAAAGCTCGATCAGGATGCCTGGTGCCTTTCGAACCTCTGCGTGCGCAAGACCACGCGCCGCCGAGGGGTCGGCTCGCGCCTGCTGGGGCTGGTCAGCGAGGCCGCCCATGCCGAGGGGTGTCGCCTCTATGCCGCCTCCTCCCAGCTGCCCGTGGCCGACCAGCTGCTGCTCTCGCGGCTCGGCTATCGGCTCACCCAGGACGGCGACTACTTCGAGCTCAATCTCTTGCCACCGCGAGGTCATCAATGAAGCGCCTGTTGCGCACCCTGCTCGCCGCGATCGGCGTCCTCGGCCTGGTGATGGTCGGTGCCGTGGTCTATGTGACGACCTTCTTCGACCCCAATGATCTCAAGCCGCGCCTGATCGAGGTCGTGCGCGAGCACAGCGGCCTAGAACTGACGCTCGACGGCCCGCTCTCCTGGTCCTTCTATCCCCGACTGGGGGTCGGCGTGCAGCAGGCCGAGGCCCGCCTGCCCGATCAAGGCGATGACTCGGCGCCCTTCGCCGCGCTCTCCCACGCCGAGGTCAGCCTCGCCTTCGCGCCGCTGCTGCGCGGAGAGATCGCCATCGACGGCCTGACCCTCGATGACCTCTACCTCGACCTCGAGCGCGACGCCCAGGGCAGGGGCAATTGGGAGGTGCTGAGCGAGCGACTGGGTGAGCGCGGCGAACAGGCCGAGGCGGCCCTGGCGCCGGCCAGTGCCGGCCCCGCCCCCACCGCGGGCAACGGCCTCTCGGTGGCCCTCAATATCGCCAGCGTGCAGGTGAATCGTGGCGAGGTGCACTTCCGCGATGCCCTCGCGGATCGCGAGCTGCGCCTCGAGAAGCTCGAGGTCAGCGGCAGCAACGTCAATCCCGGCAGCGCCTTTCCGCTCACCTCCTCCTTCCGCCTGCGGCTGCATGAAGGTCTCGACTGGCAGGAGCAGGCGAGCGAGCCGCGACTGCTCAGCGATGTTTCCCTCGACACCCGGGTAAACCTGGGTCTGGCTGAGGGGCGCCACGTGCTGGAGGAGCTGAGCCTTGAGACGGTCAACCGGCTGGCCGGGCTCGATAATGAGCAGAAGCTCAATCTGCAGGGCGAGCGTCTGGTGATGAATCTCGGCGAGGGCAGCCTGCAGCTGGAGACGGGCACGCTCGACGCCAGCCTCAACCATCCGCGCCTGGGCGAGAAGGTCCTGCCCATGACGCTGGCCTTTTCGCTGGATGCCGATCTCGCCGAGCAGAGTGCCCGCCTGCGCGAGCTCGAGCTGACCGGGCCCGACGCCCTGAAGCTCAACGGCAACCTCAACCTCAGCGATCTCGGCGAGGCGCCGACCTATACCGGCCAGCTGCGGCTGACGCCGCTGTCGCTGCGCCCCTGGCTGACGCGCCTCGAAGCGATGCCCGCCATGGCCAATGGCCAGGCGCTCACCGACGTGGCGCTGACCAGCCCGGTCAGCGGCGACCTCACGCGCTTCGAGCTCGCCGGCCTGACCCTGGTTCTGGACGACGCCACCTTCACCGGCCGCTTGGCGGGCCGCTTCGACGGCGGCCAGCTCGCCGCCGACCTGCAGGGGGATCGCCTGGACCTTGACGGCTACCTGCCGCCGTCGGGCGCCGGTAAAGATACCGCTTCGTCCAGGCAGTTGCCGGGCATCCGCCGGGCCCACGCCGAGGCGACGGACGCGCTGGTCTCCGCGTCGTGGCTCTCCGAACTCACCCTCGACGCTCATCTCGAGCTGGGCCAGCTGCGCCTGGCGGGACTCGACTTCCAGGACGTCGACCTGACCCTCGAAGGGCGAGATGGACGCCATCGCCTGGTCAACTTCGAATCCAGCTTCTACGAGGGGGCCCTGGCCGCCGAGGGCGGCCTTGACCTGCGCGAGAGCCCGGTTCGCTGGCAGCTGTCGCCCAGCGCCGAGCGGGTGCGCCTCGAGTCGCTGCTCGAGGCTCGCTCGGAGGAGCCGGCTCCCCTGAGCGGGCGTTTCAGCGGTGAGGGCGAGCTGACCAGCCGCGGCAATTCCCTGCTGGAGCTCAGGCGCCACCTGAGCGGCCGCCTCGATGCGCGCATCGACGAGGGCGCCTTCAAGGAACTCAATGTCGCCGAGGAGCTGTGCACCACGGCCGCCACCCTGCAGGGCAAGCGGCTCGACCGCGACTGGGCCGAGGAGACGCGCTTCGAACAGATCCGCGCCGGCCTGACCCTGGACGAGGGCGAGGTGCAGAGCGACAACCTGCTGGTCACGCTGCCCGGCATGCGGGTGGACGGCCAAGGCCGTATCGATCTGGTCAGCGAACAGTTCGACCTGCGCGCTGCGGTGCGCCTAGTGAGTGCCGATAACGCCCCCTGTGAGGTCAATCCGCGCCTGGCGCGCGTACCGCTGCCAGTGCGCTGCAACGGCGCCTTGAGCGGCGTGAGCTCGGAGTGGTGCCGCTTCGATCGCGAGGCCTTCCAAGGCACCCTCGCCGGACTGCTGCGTGACGAGGCCACTCAGCGCGCCGGCGAAAAGGTCGAGGAGCGCCTGGAAGGCGCCGTCGAGAAGCTCGACGAGCGCCTCGGCGAGCAGGCCGGCCGGGAACTTCGCAACGCCCTGGAAGGTCTCTTCAACTGAGCAACATGCATGACCAGTCCCTGCGCCGACTTCCCCAGTCGGCGCTTTTTTTCGTGTCGAGAGTTGTGTGACGGGAGCCCCTGATGACGGACATGCCGCCTGCGATCCTGCCACCCGAACGCTTCCAGCAGCGCCTGCTTGAGTGGTTCGACGAGCACGGCCGCCACGACCTGCCCTGGCAGCAGGATCGTAATCCCTACCGGGTGTGGGTCTCTGAGATCATGCTGCAGCAGACTCAGGTCACCACGGTGATCCCCTACTTCGAGCGCTTCATGGCGCGCTTTCCCGACGTGGTCGCCCTGGCGGCGGCAGAGCAGGACGAGGTGCTGCACCTGTGGACCGGGCTTGGCTACTACGCCCGTGGCCGCAACCTGCACAAGGCCGCGCGCGTCGTCGTCGAGGAGCACGGCGGAGAGTTTCCCGTGGAGAGCCTCGAGGCGATGGCGGCGCTGCCCGGCATCGGCCGCTCCACGGCCGGTGCGATCATCGCCCAGAGCACCGGGCGGCGGGCGGTGATCCTCGACGGCAATGTCAAGCGGGTGCTGACGCGCCTGCACGCGGTGGAGGGCTGGCCGGGGCGGCCGGCGGTGGAGCGCCGCCTCTGGGCCCTGGCCGAGCATTACACGCCCGAGGCGCGCGTCGTCGACTTCACCCAGGCGATGATGGATCTGGGGGCGACGCTATGCCGGCGCGGGCAGCCGGACTGCGCGCGCTGCCCCTTCGAGGCGGAGTGCGTCGCCCACGCCCGCGGTGAGGAGAAGCGCTTTCCCGAATCGAAGCCGAAGAAGGCCGTGCCGACACGCACCACCGTCATGCTGCTGCTGCAGGATCGCGACGGACGCGTGCTGCTCGAGCAACGCCCCTCCAGCGGCCTGTGGGGTGGGCTCTGGAGCCTGCCGCAGTTCGACGATCGCGAGGCGTTGGCGGCGTGGCTGGCCGTTCATGCCCCGGGCAGCGAGCTCGAGCCGGCCTGGACGCCCTTCACCCATGTCTTCAGCCACTTTCGTCTCGAGATCACGCCGCAGCCGGCGCGCATCGCCCGGCTGGATTCGGTGGGCGAGGCGCGCTGCTGGTACGATCCCCGTGACCCTGCCAGCGTTGGCCTGGCGGCGCCGGTCAAGGCGCTGCTGGCCTCGCTCGAGCCCTTTGCATTGACCACCACCGCCGGGCCATGAGCCCGCACGAGGAGAAATCCCGATGAGCCACACCGTGTTCTGCCGCAAGTACCAGAAGGAGATGGAGGCCCTGCCGTTCCCGCCGCTGCCGGGCAAGAAGGGCAAGGAGATCCAAGCTAACGTCTCGAAGCAGGCCTGGGAGGAGTGGCAGGCGCTGCAGACCCGCCTGATCAACGAGAAGCATCTCAACATGCTCGACGCCGCCTCGCGGGAGTACCTGATGGAGCAGATGGAGCGCTTCTTCGACAACCAGGAAACCGACCAGGCCGAGGGCTATGTGCCCCGCCAGCAGTAGGCGCGACGGGGCCCGCCATCGTCTTCCAACTTTCTGAATCGAAAAGAGTTGACGGCGGCGGGCCAGTGCGGTTTAATACGCACCGTTGGCGAGGGGCCAGATAGCTCAGTTGGTAGAGCAGGGGATTGAAAATCCCCGTGTCGGCGGTTCGATTCCGTCTCTGGCCACCACAATGCTGGGGTATAGCCAAGCGGTAAGGCACCGGTTTTTGGTATCGGCATGCGCAGGTTCGAATCCTGCTACCCCAGCCACGTCAACCCTGTTTCCGATTCTGTGACTCGAGTCGGTTCCCGCGCCGGCATAGCTCAGTTGGTAGAGCAACTGACTTGTAATCAGTAGGTCCCGGGTTCGACTCCTGGTGCCGGCACCATTGAAGCATCGGGAAGAATGAGTCGCAACATATAAGAAGGCCGCCCACATTGAGGCGGCTTTTTTGTGTCTGGACGAACGGCTCTCCTCGGCATGACCCTCGCATTCCCTCGCCGCTGGCGTCACGCGGCAAGAAGCCTCCCTCGGGTATTCGCACTATTTGCCTGCCGTTGACCACATTCTTTCCCGGCGATCATCGCGTCAGGGCAATGGTGGCACATCATGAGCCGGTACCGGGGTGCTGGACCGCGAGGCCGGCTTCGGTAGACTGAAACGCCAGTCGCTCGACCGCGACGTTCCCCACGTGAAGGAGAAGACCCCACATGCGCTTCGTGCCCCGTTTCACCGACGGCCGGCCGTTCGCCGAACCGCTCGGCAAGATCGTCTGCGTCGGCCGCAACTACGCCGAGCACGCCCGGGAGCTGGACAATCCCGTGCCCAGCGAGCCGCTGCTGTTCATCAAGCCGGCGACCGCCGCCGTGGCGCTGGAGCAGCCGATCGCGGCGCCCTTCGCGCGAGGCGAGGTGCACTACGAAACGGAGTTGGCGCTGCTGATCGGTGAGGAGCTCGCGAACGCCACGCCGGAGCAGGCCGAGCGCGGAGTAGTCGGCATCGGGCTGGCGCTGGACCTGACCCTGCGCGACGTGCAGGCGCGCCTGAAGGAGAAGGGGCATCCCTGGGAGGCCGCCAAGGCTTTCGACGGCGCCTGCCCGCTCTCGGCCTTCCTGCCGCTTACCGAGGTGCCGGACTGGGCGACGCTCTCCTTTACCCTCGAGGTCGACGGCGAGGTCCGCCAGCAGGGCCGCGGCGCGGATATGCTCTTCCCGGTGCCGGCGCTGCTGGCGGAGATGAGCCGCCACTTCACCCTGCAGCACGGCGACGTGGTGCTCACCGGCACACCGGCCGGCGTCGGCCCGCTGCCCCGCGGCGCCACGCTCGCCTTCACGCTCTCAGGGGGACTTGCGGTCACGACCCGCGTGACGGAGTAGGTGAGCCCGGCGCCACCACCAACGACAACGCCTCGCGGGCTCGACCGTGTGGCGTTGTCGTTTCCAGGCGGTCAGCGCCGCGCCGAGTCTCGCTACTCCAGATAGGTGTAGCCCTCGAGCCCATCCGAGAGGTCGTCAAGGAAGGCCTGCTGCTGGGCCTGGTCGAGCCCGCTGCGGGAGAGCTGCTCGGCGAGGTGCTCGCGCAGGGTCGAGACGTCGAAGTTGACGTAGCCCAGCACGTCGGCCACCTGGTCGCCCTGCTGGACCTGGCTGATCGACCAGTCGCCGTCGGCGGTCAGGGCAGCGTCCGCGGAGTCGGTGTCGCCGAACAGGTTGTGCAGGTCGCCGAGGATCTCCTGGTAGGCGCCCACCAGGAAGAAGCCCAGCAGTTTCTCCTCGCCCTCACGCCACTCGGGCAGCGGCAGGGTGGTCTCGACGCCCTGGCCGTCGACGTAGCCGTCGATGCGGCCGTCGGAGTCGCAGGTGATGTCCTGGATCACGCCGCGCCGCTCGGGGCCGCGGTGCAGCCCCTCCAGCGGCAGCACCGGGAAGATCTGCTGGATGCCCCAGACGTCGGGCACCGACTGGAACAGCGAGAAGTTGACGAACAGCTTGTCGGCGAGCTTCTCGGCCAGCTCGTCGGTGATCTCGCGGTGGGCGCGGTTGCGGTTGTCGAGCAGGCCGCGCAGCCTCGCACAGGCGGCGAAGTAGACGCTCTCGCCCTCGGCGCGGGCGTCGATGTCGGTCATGCCGATCACGAAGCGCTCATGAAGCTCGCCCATGGCATGCACCAGGTCGTGCCAGGCCTCGACGAGGCCGCGCGGCTCGGCGCGCTCGTGCAGCAGGTCGTGGACCCGCCACAGCTCGTCGACCTGGGGGTCGTCCTTGACCCGGCGCTCGGGGGAGAGGTGGCTGACCCGCTCCTCGCCGATCACGTTGGAGATCAGCACCGCGTGATGGGCGGTGAGGGCGCGGCCAGACTCGCTGATGATGTGCGGCTGGGGCAGCTCCTGCTCCGCGCA
Source organism: Halomonas saccharevitans (assembly GCF_900116405.1). Taxonomy (GTDB): domain Bacteria; phylum Pseudomonadota; class Gammaproteobacteria; order Pseudomonadales; family Halomonadaceae; genus Halomonas; species Halomonas saccharevitans. The sequence continues at coordinate 18,667 of NZ_FPAQ01000027.1, forward strand.
GGCCTGGGCGAAGGCCGCCACCACGTTGCGGGCGTACTCGAGCATCGAGTAGTTGGCCGAGCAGAAGCTGCGCGAGCGGGTGCCCTCGTAATCGATCCCGAGGCCCCCGCCGACGTCCACGGTGTCCACCGGCGCGCCCAGCGCCACCAGGCTCTGGTAGAAGCGCGCGCACTCGCGCAGGCCGCGCTGGATGTCGCGGATGTTGGCGATCTGCGAGCCGAGGTGGAAGTGCACCAGCTGCAGGCTCTCCAGGGCCTCGGCCTCGCGCAGCTGCTCTACCACGGAGAGTATCTGGCTGGCGGTGAGGCCGAATTTGGACTTCTCGCCGCCGGTATTCTGCCAGCGGCCGCGGCCCACCGAGGAGAGCCGGGCGCGCAGGCCGATCCGCGGGGTGACGCCGAGGCGGCGCGCCTCCTCGAGGATCAGCGGCAGCTCCGAGAGTTTCTCCACCACTAGATAGACCCGGTGGCCTATCTTCTCGCCCATCAGCGCCAGGCGGATGTACTCGCGATCCTTGTAGCCGTTGCAGACGATCAGCGAGGAGCCGTCGGCCGAGAGCGCGAGCACCGCCAGCAGCTCCGGCTTGCTGCCGGCCTCGAGGCCCACGCGGCCGCGGCCACGCTCATGGGTGCCGAGGATCGACTCGACCACCCGGCGCTGCTGGTTGACCTTGATCGGATAGACGGCGGTGTAGCCGCCCGAGAAGGCCTCCTCCCGCATGGCGGTGTCGAAGGCGGCGCACAGCTGCTCGACCCGGTCATGCAGGATGTCGGTGAAGCGCACCAGCACCGGCAGGCGCAGGCCGGCCTCGCGCAGCTTGTTGACCAGCGGCTGCAAGGGCAGGGCCGGACCGTCGTCGTCGCTGCCCAGCGGACGCACCAGGGCCTGGCCGCTGTCGTTGACGTCGAAGTAGCCGCTGCCCCACTGATCGATGTTCCAGGTGCGGCGCGCGCGCTGGGCGGGACCGGCCTTGCTCTTGGACTGACTCATTCATCTCCCTCGGGTAGCGGCAGGGCGCCGTGCTCCAGGCGCGCCTTGAGCACGGTGCGAAACTGGTCGGGGTCGTGGGGCGTGAGATCGTGGGCCGGCGGATCGACGTAAACCACCAGCAGCCGGGACAGCCAGTAGCGCAGCGCGGTCAGGCGCAGCATCATCGGCCAGGCCTCGCGCTCGGCGGCGGTGAGCGGCCGGCGCGCCTGGTAGGCGCTAAGCAGGGCGTCGTGGCGCGCCTGGTCCAGGCGGCCGTCGGGCCCGGTGGCCCAGTCGTTGATGACGATGGCCAGGTCGAACAGCAGGTCGCCGGTGCAGCCGTTGTAGAAGTCGATCAGCCCGCCGAGGCGATCGCCGTCGAACAGGGTGTTGTCGCGGAACAGGTCACCGTGCAGCGCGCCCTGGGGCAGGTCCGGCGCGTCGCCGAAGAAGCCCTGGTAGGTCTCCACCTCGTCCTTCATCAGCGCCTGATCCTCAGGCGACAGATAGACCAGCACCTTGTGGTGCATGGGCAGCAGCCAGTGCAGGTCCCGCGGGTTGGGGCGATGGCCGGGGAAGTGCCGGGAGACCGCGTGCATGCGCCCCAGGGCGTCGCCCAGCTCGTGGCACTGGGCGAGGTTCGGCGCCTTGGGATGCTTGCCGGGCAGCCGGGGAAACAGCAGGGCCGGCTTGTCGGCCAGGGTGTGCAGGGCCACGCCGTTACGATCGTGGAGGGGGCCCGGGACCGGCAGGCGGTGCTCGTCCAGGTAGTCGAGCAGGTCGACGAAGAACGGCAGCTCCTCGTGCTCGCCCTGCTCGAACAGGGTCAGCACCAGCTCGCGTCGGTCGGTGGTGACAAAGAAGGTGCTGTTCTCGGTGCCGGCGGGCACGCCCTCGACGGAGACCAGCGAGCCGGCGTCGAAGCGGCTGAGGAACTCGGCGACCTGAGGGTCGGTAAGCGGTGTAAATACGGCCATGTCTCTCTCGCCCGGGAAATGCCAAGCCGCCTATTGTAGCGACTTGGCCCTTCGATGCACGCGCCCCGGCCGCGGTGGTGGCACTTGCGAGGCCATGCTGGCGCGGCGAGGCGGCCGACGGATCAGAAGGTCTTCAGCACCCACTGGGGCACGGCGATGCGATCCCCCTCGCGGCGCTCGAAGTCGCCGTCGCCGTCGTGGTCGACGAGATAGTAGGAGGGGCCGGCGAAGGGGCGGATCTCGATGGCGTAGAGCTCGCCGTTGACCCGGTACTCGCGGATGGTGCGATCCTCCTCCTCGCGGATGGTGATGTCCGGCTCGAGGTCGCCGGACGACTGGGCCAGCGCGCCGGCGCTGGCGGAGAGGGCCAGGGCGATGACCAGGGCCAAGGCTAGCCCCAGGGCGGGCGCGTCGCTGCGCAGGATCTTCTTCATGATGGCCTCCAGTGCCGCAGGGACGGGGCAGCATGCGTGACGAATCCTCCGCGGCCGCCCCGGTGATAACTTAAGTGATCATAACTTCAGTGTAAGACCTCGTCGCCGCCCGGCCTACCATCCGCGGCAAAACGCGGCGGCAATGCGTATCATGGACGACCAGCAACTCACCACGCCACGCCTCAATGGATGCCGATACATGGCCGACACGCCCATCGTTCTCGTCGACGGTTCTTCCTATCTCTACCGCGCCTTCCACGCCCTGCCGCCGCTGACCACCTCCGAGGGACAGCCCACCGGGGCGATCAAGGGGGTGCTCAACATGCTCAAGCGGCTGATCAAGGACTATCCCGACAGCCCCATGGCGGTGGTCTTCGACGCCCCCGGCAAGACCTTCCGCGACGAGCTGTTCGAGGAGTACAAGGCCCATCGCCCGCCGATGCCCGATGACCTGCGCTCCCAGGTGCAGCCGCTGCACGACTGCGTGCGTGCGCTCGGGCTGCCGCTGCTGTGCATCGAGGGCGTGGAGGCCGACGACGTCATCGGCACCCTGGCTCGCCGGGCCACCGAGGCCGGCCGCGATGCGGTTATCTCCACCGGCGACAAGGACATGGCCCAGCTGGTCAATGCCCATATCACGCTGGTCAACACCATGAAGGACGAGACCCTGGACGTCGAAGGCGTGAAGGAGAAGTTCGGCCTGCCCCCGGAGCTGATCATCGACTTCCTGGCGCTGATGGGCGACAAGGTCGACAACATCCCCGGCGTGCCGGGCGTGGGCGAGAAGACCGCGCTGGGCCTGTTGCAGGGCATGCAGGGCGGGCTCGAGACCCTCTACGCCGACCCCGAGAAGATCAAGACGCTGGGCTTTCGCGGCGCCAAGACGCTGCCCAAGAAGCTCGAGGCGCATCGCGACCAGGCCTTCCTCTCCTACCAGCTGGCGACCATCAAGACCGACTGCGAGCTGCCGGTGGGCCTCGACGACCTGGACATCGCCCATCCCGACCGCGAGGCGCTGGTCGAGCTCTATCGCCGCCTGGAGTTCCAGGCCTGGCTCTCGGAGCTTCTGGAGGGCAGGCACGAGGGCGTCGACGATGTCGCCGGCGGCACGCCGGCGCCGGCCGAGGCCGACGGGAGTGGCAGTGCGGCGAGCGACAGCGCCCAGCGCGAGGATCACGTCATCCTCGAGCAGGCCGAGCTGGACGCCTGGCTCGAGCGCCTCGCGGCCAGCGATGCCTTCTGCTTCGACTTGGAGACCACCAGCCTGAATTACATGGAGGCCCAGGTGGTCGGCGTGGGGCTTGCGCTCGAACCGGGCGAGGCGGCTTACATCCCGCTCGCCCACGACTACCTCGATGCCCCGGCGCAGCTCGACCGCGACGCCGTGCTCGAGGCCCTGCGCCCGCTCTGGGAAGACGATCGGCGCACCAAGATCGGTCAGAACCTCAAGTACGACATCTCGGTGCTGGCCAATGTCGGCATCACGGTGGCCGGGCCGCTGGAGGACACCATGCTGGCCTCCTACGTGCTCGACTCCACCGCCACCCGCCACGACATGGACTCGCTGGCGTTGAAGTACCTGGGCGAGAAGACGGTCTCCTTCGAGGAGATCGCCGGCAAGGGCGCCAAGCAGCTCACCTTCAACCAGATCGCCCTGGAGCAGGCCGCACCCTACGCCTGCGAGGACGTCGACATCACCCTGCGCCTGCACCGGCTGCTGCGGCCGCGCCTCGAGGCCGAGGGGCGCCTGGCCGAGGTCCTCGATACCCTCGAGCTGCCGCTGGTACCGGTGCTCTCGCGCATGGAGCGCACCGGGGTGGCGCTCGACCCCGAGCGGCTGCACGCCCAGAGCCAGGAGCTCGAGACCCGCATCCGCGAGCTGGAGAGCCGCGCCCATGAGCTCGCCGGTCGCGAGTTCAACCTCGGCTCGCCCAAGCAGCTCGGTCAGATCCTCTTCGAGGAGCAGAAGATCCCGGTGATCAAGAAGACGCCCAAGGGGGCGCCCTCGACCGCCGAGGCGGTGCTCGAGGAGCTGGCGCTGGATTACCCGCTGCCCAAGGTGATCATCGAGCATCGCGGGCTCGCCAAGCTGAAGTCCACCTACACCGACAAGCTGCCGCGGCTGGTCAACAAGGCCACCGGGCGCCTGCACACCAGCTATCACCAGGCGGTCACGGCCACCGGGCGGCTCTCCTCCAGTGATCCCAACCTGCAGAACATCCCCATCCGCACCGAGGAGGGGCGGCGCATCCGCCAGGCCTTCGTGGCCCGCCCCGGCTATCGCATCGTCGCCGCCGACTACTCCCAGATCGAGCTGCGCATCATGGCGCACCTCTCGGGCGACAAGGGGCTGCTCGAGGCCTTCGCCGAGGGTCGCGACATTCACGCCGCCACCGCCGCCGAGGTGTTCGGCGTGGCGCTCGACAAGGTCACCGGCGATCAGCGCCGCAGCGCCAAGGCGATCAACTTCGGGCTGATCTACGGCATGAGCGCCTGGGGGCTCGGCCGCCAGCTCAACATCGAGCAGAGCCAGGCCAAGACCTACATCGATCGCTACTTCGACCGCTATCCCGGCGTGGCCCGCTACATGGAGCGCATCCGCGCCCAGGCCGCCGAGGACGGCTTCGTCGAGACGGTGTTCGGCCGGCGCCTCTACCTGCCGGAGATCCACTCCCAGAACCGTGCGCGCCGCCAGGGCGCCGAGCGCACTGCCATCAACGCGCCCATGCAGGGCACCGCGGCGGACATCATCAAGCGCGCCATGATCGACGTGGACGCCTGGCTCGCCGACGAGGCCTTCGATGCGGTGATGGTGATACAGGTCCACGACGAGCTGGTCTTCGAGGTGGCCGAGGCGCAGGTCGACGCCTTCATTGCCGAGGTGAAGGCGCGCATGCAGGGCGCCGCCGAGCTCGACGTGGCGTTGACCGTCGAGGCCGAGAGCGGCATCAACTGGGACGAGGCGCACTGAGCTTGGGCTCACAACAACGCGCTATGCTGCGCCGATCAGCGGCGGTGAGATGGCGCGGCCATGGAGTGCTATGGTGCTCTTATCCGGGTCGGCACGGCCCGAGTCCATCAAGGAGACGAGGATGCGAAGGACGATGAGGACATGGCTGGCGGGCGCGGGGGTGATCCTGCTCTCGGGGTGCGCGAGCCAGGCGACGCCGCCAGTGGCCGAGCTGTTCGACTGCCAGGCCCTGAACCGGGCGGTGGCGAGCGCCGAAACCGGCTTCGCCGATATCAAGGGTCGCCTGGAGACTACCCGCCTGACGCGCACCTGGCAGACCGATACCCAGGCCTTTCACGACGCCTGCGTGATCACCTCGGCTCGCCGGCCCGATCACTACCTGTGCTTCGGCCCCCTGGCGAGCGACGATCCACGTAGCGCCCTGCTCAAGGGCGGCGAGGCGGTCGCCCAGTGCCTCGGCGAGGGCTGGCAGTCGCGGCGCACCTCGGCCGATCGCATCGCGTTCACCCGCGAGGGTCAGGCCCCGGTGGTGACCCTGGAGACCTTCCTCAACGACCGCGGTCGGCGCATGGGCACACTGGGCGTCTATCAAAACGCCCGTGACGCCGAGCCGCGTCCCGGCGGTAGCTGAGTGCGGCTTTTCCCCGACATAACAAAAGGCCCGCGGCAGCGCCGCGGGCCTTTTGTCTTTCCGTGCTCGTCATGCCGCTTTCATCGCGGCGTGACGGAGAGGCTTAGCGCCAGCCGGCCCGGTCGAAGATGCGCACCGCTTCCGGGTTGTTCTCGCCCAGCACGCTGACGTTCAGGTCGTCCTTCTTGAAGTCGCCCCAGGAGTCGATGACGCCGTCGATCTCCACGCTCTCGACGGCCGGGAACTCGTAGTTGCCGGAGGCGAACAGCGCCTGAGCCTCGTCGGAGGCGAGGAACTCGAGGAAGCGCACGGCGTTCTCCTCGTTGGGCGCGCCCTTCACCATGCCGGCGCCGCCCACGTTGATGTGCGCGCCGCGATCGTCCTGGTTGGGGAAGACGATCTGGACCTTCTCGGCGACCTCGCGATCGGCCTCGTTGTCGGAGTTGGCTAGGCGCACGTAGTAGTAGTGGTTGGCCACGGCGATGTTGCACTCGCCGCTGGCGACGCCGCGGATCTGGTCGGTGTCGCCGCCCTCGGGATCACGCGCGAAGTTCTCGACCACGCCCTCGGCCCACGCCTCGGCGTCTTCCTCGCCGTGATGGGCGATCATCGAGGCCAGCAGCGACTGGTTGTAGATGTTGTTCGAGGAGCGGATGCAGACCTCGCCCTTGAGCGCCGGATCGGCCAGGTCCTCGTAGCGGCTGATGTCCTCGGCATTCACCTCGGTGGGGTCGATGAAGATCGCTCGCACGCGCTGGCTGAAGCCGAACCACTTGCCTTCGGGGTGACGCATGTGGGCCGGAAGGCGCTCGTTGAGCACATCAGAGTCGACGCTTGCGAAGACGTCCTCCTGCTCGCCGCGCCACAGGCGGCCGGCGTCCACGGTAATCAGCACGTCGGCGGGACCCGCTTCGCCTTCCAGCTTGAGGCGCTGGATCAGCTGGTCGGAGTCGCCTTCGAGGATGTTGACCTCGATGCCGGTCTCTTCGGTGAAGGCGGCGTAGAGCGCCGCGTCGGAGTCGTAGTGACGGGCCGAGTAGACGTTGAGCTCCTCGGCGGCGGAGGCCTGGGAAGCCATGGCGGAGCCGGCCACCAGGGCGGCGAGGGGCAGGGCGAAGCGACGATGCTGCAGCATGGAGGTACCTCGTGGGTGCTGATAGGAAATGATAATGCTTAACATTAATCTTTCGCTATTGAAGCCCCTCGCGGCATCGCCGTCAAGCCCGTTGCGCGACGGATCTGATCCAGATCAGCTGGCGGCGCGCCTCGAGGAGCACCGCTGAAATGCGAGCGATAGTACAACGCATTCGGGAGGCTTTCGCGTTACCATGTTGTTCAGACACTCTCAACCGGCAGTCGAGACCCCATGACCAGCCAACCGACCCTGACGCCAGATGCACCGGCGACCTCCGCGCCGGTGCTCGCCATGCACCAGATCCGCCACGCCTACGAGCAGCACCCGGCCGTCGAGGACGTCTCTCTCGACGTCAAGCCCGGGGAGATCGTCTGCCTGCTGGGGCCCTCGGGCTGTGGCAAGTCCACCCTGCTGCGGATCGCCGCGGGGCTCGAGCGGGTGCAGCAGGGGCGCGTGGCGCTGGGCGGCGAGCCGATGGGTGAGGGGCGCAGCCACGTGCCGCCGGAGAAGCGCAACGTCGGCCTGGCCTTCCAGGACTCGGCGCTGTTCCCGCACCTCTCGGTGCTCGACAACGTGGCCTTCGGCCTCGAGGCGTTGCCCGCCCAGCAGCGCCGGCGGCGGGCCTACGAGCTGCTCGAGCTGCTGGGCATGGAGCGCTATGCGCGAGTCTTCCCGCACATGCTGTCGGGGGGGCAGCAGCAGCGCATCGCCCTGGCGCGTGCCCTGGCGCCCGCGCCGCAGCTGATGCTGCTCGACGAGCCGTTCTCGAGCCTCGATGCCCGCCTGCGCGACCGCATCCGCGACGATACCCTGCACGTGCTCAAGAAGGTGGGCACCGGCGTGCTGCTGGTCACCCACGACCCCGAGGAGGCCATGTTCATGGCCGATCGCATCGTGCTGATGCGCGAGGGGCGGGTGGTGCAGGCCGGCACCCCGTTGGAGCTCTACTGCACTCCGGCCGATCCCTTCGTGGTCACCTTCTTCGGCGAGGTCAACGAGCTCGAGGGGCGGGTGCAGGATGGCCAGGTGGCGACCCCGGTGGGCGAGGTCTCCGCGGGCGGGCTGCCCGAGGGCAGCCTGGTGCGGGTGATGATTCGCCCCGAGGCGCTCAGGGTCGTGCCGCTCAACGAGCCGCCCGAGTATCACCACAGCCACATCATCATGGCCAAGCTGCTGGGTCGTACCAGCCTGCTGCACATCTGCGCCCATACCCCCGACGGGGAAGAGGCCCACCTGCACGCCCGGGCCCCGGGGGTCTTCCTGCCCCGCGAGGGCCAGCCGATCATGATCGGCCTGGACGACTCCCAGGTGTTCGTCTTCCCCCTCGAGGCCTCAGCTGCCGGGGCGGGAACGGCGCATGGCGACGCTGAGCAGGATCACCGGGATGATGCCTACTGCCACGATGGCCAGTGACGAGGTCGAGGCCTCGGCCAAGCGTTCGTCGGCGGCCAGGCTGTGGGCGCGGATGGCCAGGGTGTCGAAGTTGAAGGGGCGCAGGATCACCGTGGCCGGCAGCTCCTTCATCACGTCGACGAAGACCAGGATGCCGGCGGCGATCAGGCTGCCGCGCATGATCGGCGTATGCACCTTGCGCAGCGTCCCCCCCGCCGTCTGACCCAGGGTCCGCGAGGCCGCGTCCATGCTCGGCGTCACCTTGCCCAGGCTCGCCTCGATGGCGTTGAAGGAGACCGCCAGGAAGCGCACCAGGTAGGCGTAGATCAGGATGAACGCCGAGCCGCTGAGCAGCAGCCCCACCACGACCCCGAACTGCCCCTTGATGACGTCGTTGATCTGGTGATCCAGCCACACGAAGGGGATCAGGATGCCCACCGCCACCACCGAGCCCGGTACCGCATAGCCCATGGCGGCCACCCGCGTGGCCACCCGGGTGATGCGGCCGGGATTGAGCCGTGCCCCATAGCTGAGCAGCAGCGCCAGGCTCACGGCCACGATCGAGGCGAGCGTCGCCAGCAGCAGACTATTGCCGGCGAACTCCAGGAAGGCGGCGCCAAACAGCGCATCGCCGCCCTGAAACGATAGGTAGCCGAGCAGGCCGCTGGGAATCAGGAAACCGAGCAGCACCGGCGTCAGGCAGGCCAGGGTGGTGGCCCAGGCGCGCCAGCCGTGGAGCACGAACTCGGGCAGGTGCTGGTAGCGGCCGGTAGTGTGGAAGTAGCGCCGCTTGCCCCGGGACCAGCGCTCGAGCAGCACCAGGGCGATGACGAAGGCCAACAGGCAGGCGGCCAGCTGGGCCGCGGCCACCTGCTCGCCCATGCCGAACCAGGTGCGATAGATGCCGGTGGTGAAGGTGTCGACGCCGAAGTACTGCACCGCCCCGAACTCGTTGAGGGTCTCCATCAGCGCCAGCGACACCCCGCCGACGATCGCCGGCCGCGCCAGCGGCAGGGCCACGCTCGAGAACAGCCGCCAGGGACCGCGTCCCAGGGTGCGGCCCACGTCCAGCACGCACACCGACTGCTCCAGAAAGGCCGCCCGCGCCAGCATGTAGACGTAGGGATAGAGCACCAGGGTGATCAGCGTCGCCGCGCCCCACAGCGAGCGGATGTCCGGGAAGAAGTAGTCGCCGGCCGACCAGCCGAAGGTCTCGCGCAGCGAGGTCTGGAGTGGGCCGGCGTATTGCAGGAAGTCGGTATAGGCGTAGGCGATCACGTAGGTCGGCACCGCCAGCGGCAGCAGCAGCCCCCACTCGAAGAGCCGACGCCCCGGGAAGCGGCACATCACCACCAGCCAGGCGGTGCCGGTACCGATGACGAAGGTGCCGAGCCCCACGGTCACCACCAGGAAGAGCGTATTGCCCAGGTAGCGGGGCAGCACGGTGCTGCCCAGGTGCTGCCAGATGCCATCGGTAGGCATGAACAGGTGCGCCAGGACCACGATGACCGGCAGCGCCACGATCAGGGCGATGCCGATGGTCAGGGCATTCCAGGCGTTGAGGGGCAGCGACAGGCGGGAAGGCGTGCGGGCGCGGGAACTGGCCGGACTGGTCAACGGAGTCTCCTTCCGTGCCGGGATGGCTACAGGGATGCGAGATACTTGCGGCTGAGAATTGTATCAGCTGGCCGGGGCCACTGCAGCCGCGGTCGCCGTGAACTCGGTCGCCGTGAATACGGTCTCCGTGACGCCGATCAAGTAGACGCCGATCAAGCAAAACGCCCGCCGCTGGAGGAGCGGCGGGCGTCGAGGGTCGTGCCTTGAGGGCTTAGTAGCCGATCAGCAGCGACGGCAGGCCGGTCACCAGGACCGGGAAGAAGGCCATCAGCAGGCAGGCCAGCACGATCAGTGCCACGAAGGGGATGACCGCCCGATAAAGATCCAGGGTCTCGACGCCCTTGGGAGCGACCCCCTTGAGGTAGAAGAGCGCATAGCCGAAGGGCGGGGTGAGGAAGGAGGTTTGCAGCACCACGGCGACCATCACCACGAACCACAGCACGTCGATGCCCATGCTCTCGACGATCGGCAGCATGATCGGGAAGCTCAGCAGCACAATGCCGGTCCAGTCGAGGAACATGCCCAGGATGAAGACCAGGAAGAGCATCAGGATCAGCGCCCCGGTGGTGCCGCCGGGCATGGCCATCACCACTTCGTGGATCACCTCCATGCCGCCGCCGATGGAGAACACTCCGGTGAAGGCGGTGGCCCCCACCAGCACCAGCATAACCATGGTGGTGGTTTTGCTGGCCTCGATCAGGGTGCGGTAGCAGGTAGAGGCCTTGCGATCGCCGAAGATCAGGAACAGCAGGAAGGCGATGAAGACGCCGATCGCCGAGGCCTCGGTGGCGGTGGCGATGCCGGTGAACAGCGACCCCAGCACGCCGAGGATCAGCGCCATGGGCGGCAGCACGTACTTGCCCAGCATCTTCAGAAGCTCGCCGGTCGATACCTCGGCGCGCTCCTCGGCCGGCACCAGGGGACCGTACTCCGGCTTGAGGTGGCAGATCACCAGCACGTAGAGGGCGTACATCGCGCCGAGCAGCAGGCCGGGCACCAGGGCGCCGGCGAACAGGGCGCCCACCGAGACCGGCGAGTAGCTGGCCATCAGGATCAGCATGATGCTCGGCGGAATCAGGATGCCCAGGCAGCCGCTGGCCATGATCACGCCCGCGCTGAGCTGCTTGTTGTAGCCATAGTTCAGCATCGGTACCAGGGCGATCATGCCCATAACCGCGATGGAGGCGCCGACGATGCCGGTGGTGGCCGCCAGCAGCACGGACACCACGACGACCGTCAGCGCCAGGCCGCCGCGCAGGTTGGCCAGCAACAGGCGCATCGACTCGAACATCTTCTCGGTGACGCCGGAGTCGTTGAGGAAGCGTGCCATCAGGATGAACAGCGGGATAGCGACCAGGACGTAGTTGTCCATGGCGTTGCCATAGATGTTGTTGATCAGGATGCCCAGCGTATTGGCGCCGGGTCCGAACCAGGCGCCGAGCACCGCGACGCCGCCGAGCACGAAGGCCAGCGGATGGCCCATGAACAGACCGATCAGCAGGCCGCCGAACATGAACAGGGTGAGCATCTCGGCGCTCATGCGGGGGTCTCCTTGCCGAGCGCCTGGACGGCGCGGATGACGATGGCGATGGCCTGCAGCAGCAGCAGCCCGGCGGCGATCACGATCACGGCCTTCACCGGATAGACCGGAATGGCCATCATGCCGTAGGTGGTCTCACTGCGGCTGAAGGAGCGTTCGAAGAACGCCCAGCCGAAGCTCAGCAGCATCCAGATGAAGGGCACGAAGAAGATCAGGTAGCCGAGGAGTTCGAGGGCCGCCTGCTTGCGGCGCGAAAGCAGCCGCTTGAGCACGTCGACCTCGACGTGGGCGTGATGGCGCAGCCCGTAGGCGGACATCAGCATGAAATGGGCGCCGAACAGCATCTTCGTCACGTCGAAGGCCCAGTCGCTGGGGCGTCCGATGAAGAAGCGCAGGGCGATGTCATAGATCACGATCAGCGTGATCACGGCGAGCAGCGGAGCGATCAGGCGTCCGAATCCCTCGTTGAGGGCGTCGATGGCCCTGGCAGTGGCGTTCATGATGAGAGCTCTCGGAATCGGGCGAATCGTGCGGAAGGAGGTTCAGCGGAACCGTCGGCTTCGAGGCCGGCCCCGACGGGGCCGGCCCGGAGCGCTTACTGGTTCATGCAGGCCTCGATCTCCTCGAGGGAGGGCAGGTCGTCGGTGACGCGGCTCATGTTGTAGGGCACCGAGACGTCACGCCAGTTGGCGTAGTGCTCCAGGTAGCTGATCATGGAGTGGTAGACCTTGGCGTGCATCGGGTCTTCGCAGGCCCCCTGGACGATCACTTCGTTGGTGATGCGCTGGATCTCGGCGAGATCCTCCTCGCCGAGCTGGTTGATCTCGGTGCCGTCCTCGATGAACTTCACCGTGCCCTCGGTGGATTCACGCTCGGACCAGGCCAGCGACCAGGCCATGGTCGCCTGGGCAGCGATCTTAAGCTTCTCCTGGGTCTCCTCGGAGAGCGCGTCCCAGGCGTCCTGGTTGATCATCACGCCGAACACGCTGGCGGACTGGTGCCAGCCCGGCACGGACCAATAGTCGGCGACTTCGGAGAAGCCGGCCTTGTAGTCCACGCCCGGGGTGGAGAACTCGGCGCCATCGACCACGCCGCGCTCGATGGCCTGGTAGATCTCGCCGCCGGCCAGAGTGACCTGGGAGCCGCCGAGCTGCTCGAGCACCCGGCCCTGATCGCGGCCGGAGAGGCGCAGGCGCTTGCCCTCCAGGTCGGCGATGCTCTCGATGGGCGTGCCGCCGCGGAAGCCCGACTCGTTGTTGGTGATGCCGTAGGGCAGGTAGACCATGTTGTAGTCGCCGTAGACTTCCTGATAGAGCTCGAAGCCGCCCCACTGGTTGATCCAGTTCAGGTAATCCACGCCGTTGAACAGGCTGGTGGTGGTGGCCAGCGGCGAGAAGGCCGGGCTGTAGCCGGCCCAGTAGCCGGGCCAGTCGCCGGCGGCCTGGATAGCACCGGTTTGGGTGGCATCGAAGACCTCGGTGCCAGGCATCAGGGTGCCGCCGGCACGGAAGTTGATGGTCAGCTCGTCACCGGCCAGGGTGTTGACCAGCTCCGCCCAGTGGCGGTCGATCTGGATCAGGTCCAGGTTGTCCGGCCAGGTGGTGGTCATGGTCCAGGATTCCTGGGCCTGAGCGGTGGTGCTCAGGGCGGCGAGGGCAACGCCGGCCGCGATCCCGGTGAGGGTGAAGGTGCGCAGTGCTGTCATTTTATTATCCCTTTTCCTTGTTAGTACGGGTTAGTACCAGCATCGATGCCCATGGCTCCGCGTTGGCCATGCCAGTTCACGAGCCGACGGCATCGCGGCGTTCGCCACAAGCTAGCATGTCACCCCTGTAGGATTCGATCGTGCTGATGTGGGGATGACGGCCCTCGGTGACGGCGACATCGCTAGCGATCGATGGCTGTCGTGCACGCGCGGTCAGGGAGGTTTGGTATGAGAATCAGGGGGTTGCTTTTTGTTGACGTTGACGTAAACGGACGGCTTGGTGGGTCGTGCTGCGTTGAACGCGGCCTTTACATAAGACCAAAGTGGTAGCGGGACGTGCCGATAAAAGGCGTTTCAGGCAGGACAGCGGCGACGGGAGGCGGCGTCATGAGCGGCAGAGTGCAACACGGCAGGGACAGAGACGGTCGGGAGGCGAGGGCGGCGCGCGCCCTGCTGGTGCAGGCGCGACGCCTCGCCCGACACCGCTGGCGCGGCCTGGTGTGGCTGAGCGGCGAGGCCGAGGCCTGTCGGCGCGCGGCGCACAGCCTGTGGCAGGCAGGAGAGGAGCAGGGAGCGTGGCGGGCGCCCCTGTGGATCGCCGCCGAGCCCCTCGAGGGCCTTGCGGCGTCGGCCTGGCTGCCGGCGGCGAAGGCGCGCACGCGGCTCGGCGGCGAGCAGGACCTAGTGGTGATCGATGCCGTCTCTGCTGGGTGCGGCTTCGACCCCGAGGCGTTCGGGGCGCTGGCCGGCACGCTCACGGCCGGCGGCCTGCTGGTGCTGATGACGCCGCCCGACTGGGGGCAGCGCCCCGATGCCGACTACGCCCGCCTGGCCGAGCATCCCTGGCGGGCGGAGCAGCTCAGCGCCCGCTATCTGGCGCGCCTCGGCCGCCTGCTGGGCGACGATGCGCGGGTGATCCGCTGGACGGCGGGGGAGGCACCGCGCCTACCGGACGTGCCCGAGGCCATGACCGGGGCGAAGGGAGAAGCGCCGAGAGAGTCCCCGTCGCTGCCGGCCGGCGGCGACGCCTGCCTGACCGAGGACCAGGCCGAGGCGGTCTCCCGGCTGACCCGGTTGCGTCGCCGCCGGCCGCTGGTGCTGACCGCCGATCGCGGCCGCGGCAAGACGGCGGCGCTGGGCATCGCCTGTGCGCGGCTGCTGGCGGAAGGAGCAGGGGCCGGGTCAGGAGCGGCCGAGGCCGAGATTCTGGTCACCGCGCCGCGCCCGGCGGCGGTGGCCGGGCTCTTCGAGCGACTGGCGGCGCTCTGCCCCGAGGGGCAGCGGCACGGCCATGCCTTCGAGGCGCCCGGGGGGCGGGTGCGCTTCCTGGCCCCCGATGAGCTGGCCCGCCTGGCCGAGCAGGGCGAGGTCGGCGGGCCCGGTCGGCTGCTGCTGGTGGATGAGGCGGCGGCGATCCCCGCTCCCCTGCTGGGGCGCTGGCTCGAGGCCTTCCCGCGCATCGCCTTCGCCACCACCGTGCACGGCTACGAGGGCTCGGGCCGCGGCTTCGCGCTGCGCTTTCGCGAGCGGCTCGAGCGTCAGGCGCCCGACTTTCGCGAGTGCCACCTGGCCGAACCGATCCGCTGGGCGCCGGGGGATCCCCTCGAGGCACTCACCTCACGCCTGCTACTGCTGGACGGCGAGCCTGACACCGCCCCGTCCGCCGACGGGCCCCTCGTCTCGTGCCGCCTGGATCGCGACGCCCTGGCCGCCGACGAGCCGCGGCTGCGAGCGCTGTTCGGCCTGCTGGTGCAGGCTCACTACCGCACCACTCCCGCCGACCTGCGCCGGCTGCTGGACGGCCCGGGGGTGGCCATCACGACCCTCGAGGCGGGTTCGGCCCTGCAGGGCGTGGCGGTGTGTGGTGACGAGGGCGGCTTTGCGGCCGATCTCGCCGAGCGGGTGGCGCGGGGCGAGCGGCGCCCGCGTGGCCACCTGCTGGCCCAGTCGCTGGCCGCCCATGCCGGGGAGCGCGCGGCGCTGACCGCCCGCCTGCGGCGGGTGCTGCGCATCGCCGTGCCCGCCGGCCGGCGCCGCGAGAGGCTGGGGCTGCACCTGCTTTCCGCCGAGGTCGAGCGGGCCCGCGACGAGGGTATCGACCTGCTGGGGGCGAGCTTCGGCGCCGAGCCGGGCCTGCAGGCCTTCTGGCGTTCGGCGGGCTTTCGCGCGGTGCGCCTGGGGCTGACCCGCGAGACCGCCACCGGTGAGCACGCGCTGATGGTGGTGCGCCCCACCAGCGTGGCCGGCGAGGCGCTGGCCGAGCGCCTTCAGGCGCGCTTTCACCGCCAGCTACCGGGCCTGCTGGCCTTCGAACTGGCCGAGCTCGAGCCCGCTGTGGCACTGGCCCTGCTCGCCGAGGGCCCGGCGACAGCCCTCGACGCCGCCGATCGCCGCGATATTGAGGACGTGGCCTTCGGTCATCGCGAGCCGGCCCTTGCGCGCCCGGCGATCCAGGCGCTGGTGCGGCGCTGCGCAGGCGGCGGATCCGAGGGGGTCGACCAAGGGGACGACGATGAACGCGACGAGGAGCCGGCGCTGCTGGCGGCCTGGGCCTTCCAGGGGCGCGGCGCGAACTGGCTGGCGCCGCGCCTGGGCGTGGCGGGCAAGAAGGACGTCCAGGCCTGGCTGCGCGAGGCCGTGGCGCGCCTGCACGATCGCGACGGTGGACTTTCCCCCGATCAGGCCGGGCGGTAGAGTGCCCGAATTCACCGTCGGACAGATGCCCCATGAACGCACATCTCGAGCAGCTCTCCCCCCGGCCCCTGTGGCGCCATTTCCGCACCCTGTGCAACACGCCGCGGCCCTCCGGCCATGAGGCCGCCCTGGTGGCGACCCTCGAGCGCTGGGCCGAGGGCCTGGGCCTGGCCCACGACCGCGACGCCTTTGGCAACCTGCGCATCCTCAAGCCCGCCACGCCCGGGTACGAGCAGGCGCCCGGGGTGATCCTGCAGGGGCACCTGGACATGGTCGCCCAGGCCAATGCCGGCCATCCCCACGACTTCACCCGCGACCCCATCGAGACGCACGAGGCCGACGGCTGGCTGCACGCTCGACAGACCACCCTGGGCGCGGACAACGGTCTCGGCGTGGCCGCGGCGCTGGCGATCCTAGAAGATGACGCCCTGATCCACGGCCCACTGGAGGCGCTCTTCACCCTGGAGGAGGAGTCCTCCATGGGCGGTGCCCTGAATCTGGCCGAGGGTTGGCTCGAGGGCCGGGTGCTGCTCAACCTGGACTCCGAGGATCGCGGCCAGGTCTACATCGGCTGCGCCGGTGGCGCCGACGTCATCGTGGATGCCCAGCTGCCCACCGCGCCGCTGGAGGCCGGCGAGGTGGCGCTCTCGCTCTCGCTCACCGGCCTCTCGGGCGGCCACTCCGGCATCGATATCCACAAGGGGCGCGGTAACGCCAACCGCCTGCTGGTGCGGGTGCTGCGTGCCCTGGAGCCCCACGGGGCGAGGCTCATCGACTACCACGGCGGCACCCTGCGCAACGCCCTGCCGCGAGAGGCCTTCGCGACCCTGGCCCTGCCGGAAGACGCACGCTCCCACGCCGAGGCGCGGGTGGCGGCGCTCGAGGCCGAGCTGCGCGCCGAGCTGGCCGGTGTCGACGAGGGGCTCTCGCTCTCCCTGACGCCCACGGCGGCGCCGGCAGACGAGGCCTTGACGGCCGAGGCCAGCCGGCTGCTGGTGCGCGCCCTGCACGTGGCGCCCTGCGGCGTCGAGCGGATGAGCGTCGAGGTGCCCGGGGTGGTGGAGACTTCCAACAACCTCGGGGTGGTCAGCCTCGAGGCCGGGCGCTTCCACCTGTGCGCCCTGGTGCGCTCGCTGCACGACAGCGCCACGGCGGACATCGCCGACCGCTTCCGCGCGCTATTCGAGCTGATCGGCGCCCGCACTCGGGTCGAGAACGCCTATCCGGGCTGGACGCCCGATCCGGGAAGCCCGCTGCTGGCGCGCTTTCGGCGCCTGCATCAGGAGCGGCTGGGGAGCGACCCGGAGGTGAAGGTGATCCACGCCGGCCTGGAGTGCGGCATCCTCGGCGGCAAGTATCCTCAGCTGGACATGATCTCCTTCGGACCGCTGATCCGCGGCGCCCACTCGCCGGACGAACGTGTCGAGCTTTCCTCGGTGGAGGAGTTCTGGACGCTGCTGCGCGTCCTGGTGGAGGACCTGGCCACGGTGAAAGAGGAGGACCTGGCCACTGTGAGTGCGGAGAACGCCGGCCGACCCTCACCCTCTTCGAGCTTGTGATGAACGAATGGCTGCAAGCCAGCGCCCCGGCCTGGTGGGTGGCGGCGGCATTGGTGGGACTGCTGGCGGTGACCACCGCCCTGGCACTCGGCTGGCGGCGCCGCCTGGCGGCCGCCGAGACGCGGCTCGCCGCCGGTGAGCAGGCGCGCTCCGATCGCGAGGCCGGCTTGCGACGCCTGGAGCAGGAGCTTACCCAGAGCGACGCCCAGCTGGATGCCAGCCGTGAGCGCCTGGCGGCTCTGGAGGCCGAGCTATCGGGAACGCGCAACCGGCTCGCCGAGCAGCGCGAGAGGGCCGCTCGGCTGGAGACCGAGCGTGAGCAGATGGCGCTGCGCCACCGCGAGCAGCTGGCCCTGCTCGAGGAGGCGCGAGAGCGGCTCAAGGAGGAGTTTCGCCAGCTGGCCGGGCGCATCTTCGAGGAGCGTCAACAGGCCTTCTCGGCGCAGAGTCGCGACGGCCTCGAGGCGACGCTCAAGCCCTTCCGCGAGCAGGTCGACCAGTTTCGCCGCCGGGTCGAGGAGCTCCACGGCCAGCAGAGTCGCGATAGCGGCTCGCTCAAGGCGCAGCTCGAGCAGCTGGCCGGGCTCAACGCCCGCCTCGGCGAGGAAGCCGCGGGGCTCGCGCGGGCTCTCAAGGGCGACCAGAAGGCCCAGGGAAACTGGGGTGAGCTGATGCTCGAGACCCTGCTCGAGCGCAGCGGCCTGCGCCGGGACATCGAGTACCGTCGCGAGGTCTCGCTGCAGGGCGAACAGGGGCGCCAGCGCCCCGACGCGATCATCTACCTGCCCGACGACCGCCACCTGATCGTCGATGCCAAGGTGTCGCTGGTCGCCTGGACCCGGGTGGTCAACGCCGATCAGGAGGCCGAGCGCGAGGCGGCCATGAAGGCGCACCTGCAGTCGCTGCGCAGCCACGTGGCCGGCCTCGCCGGCAAGGACTACCCGGCTCTGCCGGGGCTCAATTCGCCGGATTTCGTGTTCCTCTTCGTGCCGGTGGAGCCGGCCTTCGCCGCGGCCTTCGAGCGCGACCCCTCACTCTTCCAGGAGGCCTTCGATCGCCAGGTGGTGGTGGTCACCCCGACCACCCTGCTGGCGAGCCTGCGCACCGTGGCGGGCCTGTGGAGCCTGGAGCGCCAGAACGAGAACGCGCGCCTGATCGGCGAGCGGGCCGAGAAGCTGCTGGCCAAGTTCGGCGGCTTCGTCGAGAGCCTCGAGGAGGTGGGGCGCCACCTGGAGCGGGCAAGCGATAGTCAGCGCCGGGCCATGGGTCGGCTTGCCAGCGGCCAGGGCAGCCTGGTGGCTCAGGCCACCGAGCTGCAGCGCCTGGGCGTGCGCATGAAGAAGCCGCTGCCCGCGGAGCTGGTGCGCGCCGCCGACGGCGACGAGCCGGAGGAGAGAGGCGAGGCGGATGAAAGCGCTGAGGAAGGGCCTGAGGAGAGAGCTGAGAAAGACGAGAGGGGCCCGGGCGACCGGTCGTCGCCGGAACGCGCCTGAGCCGGAAGGCATCGACCCCACCACGCAACGACGCCGCCCGAGGGCGGCGTCATTCCCATGCGGGCTCGTTCTCATGCGGGCTCGCTCTCGTGCGGGCTCACGGGGGACGTTCAGCCGAGATAGGCGCCCAGCATCCACACGGTCTTTTCCTGCTCGCGGATGTAGTCGCCGGCCTGGGCGGCGGTACCCTCGTCATCGGCGTCGGAGGCCAGCGAGAGCAGCTCGCGCTGCAGCTCGATCAGGGTCTGGTAACCCTGAAGCACGCCGCGCACGCAGGCCTCGCCGTCGTGGACGTTCTTGTCCTCTTCGATCCGGGCGATCTTCACGTAGTCGCTGTAGGCGTGCACCGGAGTGTGACCCAGGGTCAGGATGCGCTCGGCGACTTCGTCGACCTTGGTCAGCAGGTCGGTGTAGAACTCCTCGAACTTCTCGTGGAGCTGGAAGAACTGCCGACCCTTCACGTTCCAGTGATAGCCGCGCACGTTCATGTAGAAGATCTGGTAGTTGGCCAGCAGCTCGTTGAGCTTCTCGGCGAGCTGGCTGGCGCTGGCCTCGTGCAGGCCGATGGTGTTGGTGTCGCTCATGCAATGCCTCCTTGATCGCTTTGTGAACAGGTTACGGTAGCTCGGTGGTCACGGGTAAGCCCGTTATCTTCATGGCCACCATAGCCGATGACCATGACCTGCGGGCGCCGGGGGTGTGATTCAAGGTCTTGCGCCGCACGCGGCCAACAGACCCCTGCGCGTATCGTGGCCACCGTCATCCGGACTAGACTGAAATTACCCGTTTCTGGAGACGACACCATGCGCACATGGCTGCTGTGGCTGCTGCCGGGCGTGCTGGCCGGATGCCAGATGACGCCGACGACTCTGCCGGAGGCCGAGCCCGCCCCCTCCGCCGAGTGCCGATGGCCCGCGGGGCCCGGCGATGACCTGGACCGCGTGATCACGGCCCTGGAGGCGGAGGGCTTCGTGGTGCGCCACACCGACGCCTCGCTGGGGCTGGTCAGCGCCGACCGGGCCCGCACCACCATCTACCACGACAACGGCATCGAGCGCCTGCCGCGCATCGGCGGCTTCGTGCGCGGCGGCAGCGGCGGCCACATTGGTACGGGCGTGGTGCTCGGCTTCGGCGGCGGCGCCGGGCCGGGCATCGACGAGGCCACCCGCGCCGAGCGGGTCTCGGTGGTGGTCGATGGGCGAGCGCTGCGGGTGAGCCGCGACATTCGCCTGATCGACTGGCGAGGCGACCTGCGCGAATCGCGCAGCGCCAGCGACGCCGACTTCTGCCGCGATCTGCGTCGCGCCATCCGGGCCGTGCCGGCCGGGGAGGCGTCATGACGCGCACGCTGCTGATCCTGCTGCTGGCTACGTGGCTCGCCGGCTGTGCCGCGCCGCCTGCCAGCGCACCGCGCGAGCTGCGCCTGGCGGCAACGCCCGAGACCACCCTTCGCGAGGCCATGCAGCTGCTGACGGCGCGCGGCTACGTGATTCGCCATGCCGACGACGACCTGGGGCGGCTGGACGCCGCCCTGGCTCGAATGCCGGGCTACGGCGTCTCGCTGCGCGTCTTCGCAGGCGCCGAGGGCGGCAGCCGGGTCGAGGCCATCGCCACCCGGGGCGGCCGGGCGCTGCCACCCGGCCTGCTGGACCCTTTTCTCACCGACCTGCAGGCGCGGCTGGGACTACTCCCCTGAGATCGGCCGGAGTTCGACGCCCCTCAGTCTGGATCGCCAGCGCCCTGGTGGTCAGTCCACCGATGGCCGGAGCCCAGGTCCAGCCGCTCGAGCTCGGCGAGGATGCGGGCGCGCATGGCGGCCAGGGCGTCCGGATCGTAGGGTTCGGCCCGGCCGTGGCCCCACACCGGCGCCGGCCAGGCGGCGTCCTCGCGGCGTCGTACTACGGCGTGCACGTGCAGCTGGGCAACCACGTTGCCGAGGCTGGCGATATTGAGCTTGTCGCCCGCGAGGGCCTCGAGCAGGGCCCGGCCGATCGTCGTGGCTTCTCGCCACAGTTGTCGCTGGTCGGCCTCGTCGAGTTCGAAGACCTCGCTGACCGCGTGGCGGCGCGGTACCAGCACCAGCCAGGGGAAGCGAGCATCGTCCATCAGGCGCAGCTGGCATAGCGGCAGCTCGGTGATCGGGTAGGTATCCGCCACCAGGCGGGCATCGGGTTCGAAATCCGGCATCGCGCGTCTCCTTTCGCGAGGGCATCCCTCTTCGCCCCATGATGGCACAGCGGCGCTGTGCGGTCAGATTCCCCCGGCCGGACGGGGCCGGTATGCTGGTCGGCCTTCGACTCGCTACGCACGGACGCCATCATGACGCTGCTCGAGGCCCTCGCCCTGCTGACCATCGGCACCCTGGCCGGTTTCATCAACGTGCTCGCCGCCGGGGGCTCGATGCTCACGCTGCCGCTGCTGATGTTCCTGGGGCTACCGCCCCAGGCGGCCAACGGCACCAACCGGGTGTCGGTGGCCCTGCAGAGCGTCTCGGCGGTGACCAGCTTCCTGCGCGCGGGCGCCTCCCACCTGGGGCTCTCCCTGCGACTGTCGGTGCCGGCGGTCGCCGGCTCGCTGGCCGGTGCCTGGCTGGCCCTGCAGACCGACGACGCCCTGTTCGAGGCGATCCTGATCGCGGTGATGGCGGGCTCGGCGGTGCTGATGCTGCTGCCTCAGCCGCGGGTGGAGACTCGGCCCCTCACCGCCGAGCGTCTCACCCCCGCCGTCTATCTGGCGATGTTCGCCATCGGCCTCTACGGAGGCTTCATCCAGATCGGGGTGGGGATCCTCTTCATCGTGGTGCTCTACCGCATGCTGAAGATCGACCTGGCCCAGGTGAACGTCTTCAAGGTGCTGATTGTGCTGGTCTATACATTGCCGGCCCTGGCGATCTTCCTGATCAACGATCAGGTGCGCTGGGGCTACGGCCTGACGCTGGCGGCGGGCAGCATGCTGGGCGCCTGGCTGGCGGTGAAGGTCAACATGAGCGCGCGCGGGGCCCTTGTCGTCAAGTGGCTGACCCTCGCGGTCATCGCGGCGATCATCCTGCGGCTGCTGCTGGGGTAGGCGGTCGGCGGCGACGGTGGTCGCGTGCTAGCTTGAAGGGGCATCAGTACGTCACTGCAAATTCGAGAGACCGAGGAGGCAATCATGAAACGGACAATCGCACTGGTACTCGTCGCGCTGTTCACTGCGTCGCTGCTCGGTGGCTGCAACACCATCCGCGGCGCCGGCCAGGATATCGAGGAGGGCGGCGAGGCCATCCAGGAATCCAGCTACTGAATCAGCGGACGGGACCGCCACCTGCCGGAATGGCGACCGATCGTTTCGGGCCCTTCATCATGGACGGGCCCTTCATCATGGAAGAAGAGGAGAAGACCATGCCCCTCAAGGCGCTAGCGCCGTTTTTCGTCGGCCTGCTGCTGGCCGGCTGTACCGGCGGATCGACCACTCCCGACCCGGCACCCGCGCCGCCTCCGCCCGGCGTGGCCGCCGGTGACGCCTGCGACGCCGAAGCGCTTCAGGACCGCGTCGGGCAGCGCTTCACCGCCACGCTCGGCCAGACGCTGCAGGCCAAGAGCGGTGCCACTACCCTGAGGGTGCTGCGCCCCGGTACGGCCGCCACCCTCGACTATCGCCAGGATCGCCTCAACGTGCGCCTGGACGAGCGCGATCTGATCGCCGCCATCGACTGCGGCTGAGCGACGCCCTTGCCGTTTTAGAGTTCGCCGTGCTCCTCCTGGGTGCGGCGCTCCTCCTCCTCGGCCTGTTTGCGCAGCTTCTTGCGCAGGGCGGCCTTCTCGAAGCGCAGCTTCTGCAGCGAGGTATCCAGCCGTAGCGGCGGCACCCGCGCCGGCTTGCCGTGGTCGTCCACGGCGACCATGGTCAGATAGCAGCTGTTGGTGTGGCGGATCATCTTGTGGCGGATGTCCTCGGCGACCACCTTGATGCCGACCTCCATGGAGGAGCGGCCCACGTGGTTGACGCAGGCCAGGAAGGTGACCAGCTCGCCGACGTGGATCGGCTGCTTGAACAGCACCTGATCGACGGAGAGCGTCACCACGTAGTGGCCGGCGTAGCGGCTGGCACAGGCGTAGGCCACCTCGTCGAGCTTCTTCAAGATGGCGCCGCCGTGCACCTTGCCGCTGAAGTTGGCCATGTCCGGCGTCATCAGCACGGTCATCGAGAGTTCGTGCTGGCCGGGGAGGGTCTGGTCGTCCATCTAAGGGGTCTCGTCAGGTTGGGTCACGCGGTTTGTTCAAGCATAACGCCTCGCCCCCGGAAGAGGGAGCGAGGCGTTTTCGGATCACGCTAGGCGCGACGCCGGTTCAGAACCAGGTCAGGCCGATGGCGATGATGATGCCGGTGATCAGCAGCTGGATCAGGCAGAAGCCCATGATGTCCTTGGCCTTGAGGCCGGCGATGCCGAGCACCGGCAGCGCCCAGAAGGGCTGCAGCAGGTTGGTCCAGGCGTCGCCCCAGGCCACGGCCATGGCCACCCGGGGGATATCCACGCCCAGGGCCTGGGCGGCCGGCAGCATCACCGGGGCCTGCACGGCCCACTGGCCGCCGCCGGAGGGCACGAAGATGTTGACGATGCCGGCGCTGATGAAGGACCAGAAGGGCAGCGTTGTCTCGGTGGCAAGCGAGATCAGCGCCCCGGAGAGGGTCTCGGCGAGCCCGGACTGCACCATGATCGCCATGATGCCGGCGTAGAAGGGGAACTGGATGACGATGCCGGCACCGCCCTTGATCGCCTCGTGCAGGCTGTTGAGCAGGCTCTGGGGCGTGCGATGGAGCACGATGGCCAGGAACAGGAACAGGAAGTTCACCACGTTCAGGTTGAGGCCGCCGCCGCGCAGCACGAAGTGGTCGAACAGGAACAGCAGGCCGGGGATGCCGACCAGCCAGGCGAGCGTGGTGCTATTCTCGAGGCGCTCCGCCGGCCGGGTGAGGCGCGGCCGCTTCGTCTCGGTCTCGCCGAGCAGCTTGGGGTCGATGTAGACGCTGTCCTTCTCGTCCGGGAGCATCATGCGGTTGACCAGCGGTACCGCCACGAACAGGCAGAGCACGATGGCGATGTTGAACAGCGAGAAGATGGTCTCGCCGGTGCCGATCACGCCGATCTGCTCGGCGGTGAAGTGCCCCTCGGTGGCGACGGTCAGCGGGATCGAGCCGGCGAGCCCGCCGTGCCAGACGACGAAGCCGGAGTAGGCGCTGGCCACCAGCAGGCGATAGTCCACCCTGATCTGGCGGGCCAGCTCCTTGGCGAAGAGTGCGCCGACGACCAGGCCGAAGCCCCAGTTGATCCAGCTGGCGGCCAGCGAGACCAGGGTCACCAGCAGGATGGCGGCGCCGGCGTTGTTGGCCAGGCCGGCCAGTTTCTGCAGCAGGCGGCTGACGGGGGGCGAGCTTGCCAGCATGAAGCCGGTGACCAGCACCAGCAGCATCTGCATCGAGAAGGTCAGCAGGTTCCAGAAGCCGTCGCCCCAGAAGCGCAGCACGGCCAGCGGGGTCTGGCGCTCCACGGCGATGGCCGCAGCGGCGGCGATGACCGTCAGCAGCAGCACGAAGATGTAAGGGTCGGGCAGGTACCTTTCGACCAGCTTGACGGCCGGCCGCGATAGAGCCTTGAGCATGGGAGTTCCCTTGTTCTGTTGTCTTGTATGGCGTGCCCGACAGAAAGTAGCGCAATCTCAGCGGCTTGTGCTACCCGGGGCGGGGCGCGTCGTCAACGCGGGCGGCCGCCACGTCGTGGCGCCAGCGGGTGCGGCGGTGGTGCCGGTAGTAGGCCGCGAGCACCCCCGAGCGCACCAGCGCGAAGGCCAGGAAGGAGAGCCACAGGCCGTGGTTGCCCAGCCCCTGGGTGAGCCACCAGAGCGGCAGGTAGACGGCGAGGCCGGCATAGATGCTGTTGCGCATCTCGCGGATCGCCGTCGCGCCGATGAAGACGCCGTCCAGCAGGTAGCTCCACACCGCGATCAGCGGCATGACGACCATCCAGGGCAGGTAGGCGCCAGCCGTCTCGCGCACCTCCGGTAGGCCGGTGAGCATCGCGATCAACCCCTCGCCGCCCAGGGCGAAGGCCAGCGAAGCCGCGCCAGCGGTGAGCAGCGAGAAGCGCGCGGCGCTCGTTACGACGTCGCCGAACTCGTCGAAGCGTCGGCGCCCCACGGCGCGGCCGGCCAGCGCCTCGGCGGCATGGGCGAAGCCGTCCAGGGCGTAGCTGGTCAGCATGATGAACTGCAGCAGCACGGCATTGGCGGCCAGCACGGTATCGCCCTGGGCGGCGCCGCGGGAGGTGAAGAAGGCCATGGCGAATAGCAGCCCCAGGGTGCGCACGAAGAGGTTGGCGTTGACCGAGAAGAGCTCCGCGTAGGCGGCAAGCCTCAGGATCTGGCTGCGCAGGAAGCGCCCCGAGAGCCACCGGAGCTGGCGCGAGACCAGCCACAGGCCGAAGGCCAGCGCCGTGTAGTCGGCGATCACCGTGGCCCAGGCCACGCCGTCGCTGGTCATGCCCAGCCCCACCACGAACAGCAGATCCAGGGCGATGTTGACGCCGTTGGTCAGCACCAGGATGGCCAGCGTGACCCGCGAATTCTGCTGGCCGAGGAACCAGCCGAGGATGGCGTAGTTGGCCAGCACCGCCGGCGCCGAGAGCAGGCGGATGCGGGCATACTCCGCGGCGAGTTCGGTGGCCACCTCGCTGCCGTCGAGCAGCCACAGCCCGAATCGCACGAGCGGCTCACCGGCGACGATCAGTCCCAGGCCGATCGCCGCGGCGAGCAGCAGCGACTGGCCGAGCAGGTTGCGCACCTCGCCATCGGCCTCGCGTCCCACCGCCTGGGAGGTGAGGCCGGTGGTGCCCATGCGCAGGAAGCCGAAGCCCCAGTAGAGGAAGCTGAACAGCGTGGCGCCGAGGGTCACCCCGGCGAGATAGCGCGAGTCGGGCAGGTGGCCGACCACGGCGGTATCGACCAGCCCGAGCAGCGGCACGGTGATGTTGGAGAGGATGATCGGCCAGGCCAGCGCCCAGATACGCTGAGGGGCGCGCGCGGCGGCGGGAGAAGATGAAGTCACGATGGCTCCGGTCGAGACGCGAAGGCGGCAGGATGGGCGGAGTCGTGAAAAGGTGCAACCAAGGGCGGCGCGAGGTCGTGTGCGCTGTCCATCACGGTGAGGGCCCCGGTCGCGCTTGGGGCCCTCGCTGTGACGGATGAGAGCTCAGGCGTCGGGCCGGCGGCGCATGATGGTGCCTCGATCCCCCACCGCGTAGGTGGCGCCGCCGCGGGTGGCGCACACCGCACGCAGCCCCGCCTCGGTGCCGGTATCCTCGCCAAGCCACTGGCCATCCGTCAGGCGCAGGGCGCGTCCTCGGGTGCCCACGGCGCTGACTCCGGCTGCCGTCGAGCCCGAGAGGCTCATCAGGTCGTCGCGCAGGCGCGTCGGCATCAGCTGCCAGCGCTGGCCGTTGAAGTGGGCCAGGGCGCCGGAGAGCCCCACGGCGTAGATGTCGTCCAGGGCCTGCCCCCACACGCCGTAGAGGAAGCTCTCGGTGCCGACCTTGAACTCGGCCCACTCGCGGCCGTTGTAGCGCAGCACCAGTCCGAAGTCCCCCACGGCCAGCAAGTGCTCGTCGTCCAGGCCCCAGAGCCCATAGAGGGCCGAGGACGTGCCGCTGGGCATGCGCCGCCAGCCCAGGCCGTCGAAGTGCAGCACCAGGCCCTCGTCGCCTACCGCGTAGATCGAGTCGGGCCCGGTGCCCCACATCGCCAGGATCGTCAGGTCCAGGTGCAGATCGAAGTGCAGCTGCCAGCGTTCGCCGTCGAAGCGGTAGATGCGTCCCAGCTGGCCGGCGGCAAAGAGACCGCCGTGGCCGGCGTCCCAGGCGCAGTGCACGGCCAGCTCGCTGGGCGCCGGCAGGATCTCCCAGCTATCGCCGTCAAGGCGCAGCACGGTGCCGGCCTCGCCGCAGGCGTAGCAACGGCCGTCGGGCGCCTCCCACAGCCCCCACAGCTGACGGTCGGTGGGCGAGGCCATGGCCTCCCAGGCCGTGGGGTGCACCGCCGCGGGCGGCGGCGCCAGGGCCTCGGTGAAGTCGGGGGCCGCGGTCATGATGGTGCCGAAATCGCCCACCGCCAGGGCCTCGCCGGTGGGCAGGGGCACGATGTCCATCAGGTCATGGAGGCTGTTGCTCTCCAGGCGATCGAGGCGCAGGTCCTGCAGATAGTAGAGATGCCCCTGATCGCCGACGATCAGCGTCCCGTCCTTGTAGGCCTTCAGCGCCCGCAGCCGCGGCATCGGCGTGCTGAAGGTCAGCGCCTGGAACTCGCCCTGCCGGTAGCGGACCAGCTCGCCGCGAAAGCCGCCCTGATCGACGAAGTAGCGGCCACCGCCGAGCAGCAGCTCGTCGTCGTCCACCGCCAGCAGGGCGTGAAAGCCCGAGCCCAGCGGGCAGGGAAGCCGCGTCCAGCGGCCGTCGCCGTCGCGGTGCAGCACCGTGCCCTCGCCGCCGGCGGCGTACACGCTGCCGCCCGGCGCGCAGGCGACGGCGCGCAGGTTGACCTGGGTGGGGCTCTCTTCCGCCTGCCAGCGGGCGCCGTCGAAGTGCAGGATCACTCCGTCGTCGCCCACCGCCCAGGCCTCGCCGCGGGCGTTGCCGTCGATGGCGAACAGCGGGGTGTTCTCGAGGCAGGGAGCGAAGCGGCCGCTGGCCTCGTCGATCACGCCGCCGCGCACCGACTGCCAGGCACTGCCGTCGAAGTGCAGCACGGTGCCCATCCAGCCCACGGCGATGAGGTTATCCCGCGAGGGGCCCCAGAGGTCGTGCAGCGGCAGCCGCGTGGGCGAGGTCATGTGCGTCCACGCCTGGCCCTCGGTATGGCCGTCGAAGTGCAGCACCATGCCCTCGTCGCCGACCACGAACACCTCGCCGTCGATGGCCAGGCCCGACCACAGCACGTCACCGTCGCCGGCGCCCACCTCGGGTACGCGGCGCCAGGGCGTGCGCTGGGGCGTGCTGGACTTGCCGCCGTCGAGCAGCTGGCGGAAGAAGCGGCGGCGATCGGCCTGGGGGGGGCCGGCATGGCGAGTCTGGGTCATGGCGTGGCGTCCTGAAGAAGGTGCATGCGATGGCGAAAGATCAGCGGGTGACGTCGTCGGGATCGGGTGGCCGAGGTGCGTCGCCCAGCAGGCCGGCGAACTGCGCCTGCAGCTCATGGCGCAGGGCGTCGCGCTGCTCCGGGGGGACGCTCGCCAGGGCCGCCTCCAGCTCATCGCCGGCCTCGCCGGCCAGCGCCTGCAGCGAGTGCGCCGCGGCCTCGGCGAAGCCCTGGCGGGCGTGGGCCACGCAGGCCTCCACCACCGGGGCGAAGGCCCGCGCCTCGGGGCCGTCGGGGGCGGCCAGCACGATCGGCTGGCCGCTGTCGGAGCCGCTGGCCAGCGCCGGCGAGAGCGGGATCTGCGCCAGGGAGTCGACCTCGACCAGCGCCTCGGCCAGGTGGGCCCGCGGGAAGAGGTGGAACTCGCCGCCGCAGTGGGGGCAGGTGACGCCGGCCATGTTCTCCACCACCCCGAGCAGCGGCAGCTGGCGCTCCTGGCAGAAGCGCACCGCCTTGAGGCTGTCCATCAGCGCCACTTCCTGGGGCGTGGTGGCGAGCAGGGCGGCCACGTCGTGGCCCTCGAGCAGGTCGGCCAGGGTGATCAGCTCGTTGCCGGTGCCCGGCGGCATGTCGATCACCAGGAAATCCAGCGGCCCCCAGTCGAAGGAGCCGATCAGGTGGTGCATGAAGTCGTGCTTGTAGGCGTCGCGCCACACGATGGGGGTGTCGTCGCGCTCCATCATGAAGGCCAGCGAGCCGACCCGCAGCGGATGCGCGACCCCCTCGGCCTCGAAGGTTCGGGGCGTCAGGCCGTTCCCGCCGAGGCGAACGCGCTGGCCGACGAAGCCGAAGAAGCGGCTCTGGTTGGGGCCGTGGATGTCGGCATCGGCCACACCCACGCGATAGCCCCGCGCGGCGAGCCCCGCGGCCAGGTTGGCCGAGACGGTGCTCTTGCCGACGCCGCCCTTGTTGGCCATCACCATGATGATCTGGCCGATCTGGGCCAGGCGCGACTCGATCAGCCGCTTCTCATGATGGCCCTTCTCGAGGCGACAGGTCTCCTCCTGGGGGCAGAACTGGCAGGCGTGGCCGCGGCCGCAGTCCTCGGGCGCCAGCGCCAGGGGGTCGCGGGAGGGGTCGCGGGAGGGGGCGCGGGGGGGAAAGTGGGATACCGACATCGTGATGCCTCCTCAGCTTTCGGTGTCGTTGGCACCGGTGTCCAGCAGAATCCAGGTGTGGGTGACGCGCTTGTCGCCGTCGCGCTCATGGTCGCTGCCCTCCCACAGGGCGAAGGCCATCGGCACCTGGTCGCGCTCGAAGCTCACCTGATGCTCGCCCTCGGCCTCGAGCGGGCGCGACATCACCACGTGCCACTCACTGTTCTCGGGGACCGCCTCCTGGATGTAGTCGCTGGCGCCGGCGACGCTCTGCTCGGGCAGCCGGGTGGTGCTGCCATAGCCGCCGGCGGCGAGGTTCTCGATGCGCTGCTCGTGATCGGCGCGCCAGTACCAGATGTTGACGGGGGCGTCCGGCCCGGAGCCCATCATGTAGGAGGTATCGACGTCGCCCAGGGCGTACTGCACGGCCACGCCGTCGCGGAAGTCGTCCACCGTGGTGGCGCGGTTCTCGCTGTCGTCCTTCCAGTGCAGGCGGATGTAGAAGCGTTCGCTGGAGCGGGCGACCTGGAAGTAGAGGTGCTTGCCCCGCGTCGCGCCCTCGTCGAAGCGCAGCTGGACCGACTCGTGCACCGGCGGGGCGGCCAGCAGGGTGGTGCGGTACATCGGAAGGCGATCCCAGATCAGGTCGTCGGGATCGTTCTGGATGCGCAGGTAGATGTCCGCGGGCAGCCGAGACGCCTTGACGGTGTCGCCGGGCTGAATCTCGGTGACGTTGGGGTTGAGCTCGGGGTGAGCGGCAAAGGCGCCGCTGGCGGTGGTGAGTGCCATCGCCAGGGCGGCGGTGCCGTAGAGCAGGTGACGCAGTGTCATGACGTGGTTCCTCGTCGGTCGGATCACGTTCAGTCCCAGAGGGGCTGGCTTGCGGTGTCGGGAGTCGCCTTGCTGCTGCCCGGGTCCGGGCAGGGCCCGACCTCGGCTTCCAGCGCGCGGCACTGCCGGTCGGCCCAGTCCGGCAGGGTCTCGATCAGGTGCTCGAGGGTGGCGTCCAGCCCCAGGTCGCGCTGTCGGGCGTAGCTCTCACGCACGGCGTGCAGCAGCGGGCCGAGACAGCGGGCCAGGAAGTCCCGCTGGGCGCGGCGATAGGGAGAGACGTCGGCGTCGCCCTCCAGGGCCCGGCGCTCCAGGTGGCAGAGCAGGGCGCAGAACTCGAGCATCGCTACCAGGTGGTCCGGCTCGTCTTTAAGCCCCTCGTCGCCCAGCGCCGCGGTCAGGCCGAAGTGGCGATAGAAGGCCTGGACGTTGAGCAGGTAGCTGCCGGGCGATAGCCCGGCGAGCAGGTCGGGATAGGCGTTGGCCACCAGGGGCACCCGGGGCTTGCCCTTGTCGCCGTGGATGAAGGTGGCCATGTAGCCCACCTCCAGGTCGGTGAGGCTGGCGCTCGGCGCCAGCCGCGGCCAGGGCTCGCCGGAAAGCCGCTGCCAGGCGTCGTCGAGGCTCTGATGGAAGCGCCCGTCGGCGAAGGCCTGCTGGGTCTCGGCCAGCGGGTAGCCCAGCGCGGCGGCGGCCAGGCGATAGATGGAGCCCCGTGCCTCGGCGCGGGCGACGGCGGGCATCGGGGGGGCGTGCGCTGCGGTCATGATCGTCTCTCCCGGCTCAGCTGAGCTTGAACATCTCGGCGTGGTTGTAGCCGATCAGCAGGTCCATCAGCTCGCTCTCGCGGCCCTCGGCCTTGGCCTGGCGCTCGGCCTGCAGGGTGTCGAGCACCTCGCCCACGCGCGGTCCGAACAGGCTCTCCAGATACGCCAGAGGGATGCGCGGCTCGTCCAGCTCCCGACCGTCGGAGGCATACTTGGAGGGCGACAGCGGCGGCACGTAGAAGACGTTGGGCTCGGTGCCCCACTCGGGATGCAGCGGCAGCGCCACCTGGTACTTCTCCACTAGCTGGTGGATCGGGCCCTCCTCGTCATCGCGGTAGCCGATCCAGCGGATGCGGCCGACGCACTGCTGGGCGCAGGCGGTGGCCAGCCCCTTCTCGATGCGCGGGTAGCAGAAGATGCACTTCTCCGACTTGGAGATCTGCTCGTTGAAGTAGACCTTCTTGTAGGGGCAGGCGTTGACGCAGTAGCGATAGCCCCGGCAGCGCTCCTGGTCGACCAGCACGATGCCGTCTTCCTGGCGCTTGTAGATGGCGTTGCGCGTGCAGGCCGCCAGGCAGCCGGGATTCGCGCAGTGGTTGCACAGCCGCGGCAGGTAGAAGTAGTAGCTGTTGGGGTAGTCGCCCTCGCCCTGGTCCTCGTCCCAGTTGGCGCCCCAGGTGGGCTTCACGTGCGGGCGCAGCCACGGGTCGGTGCCGGTCATCAGCGCCTCCTCGTAGTTGTACTCCCACGGGATGCCGTAGTCCTCCTGGCTCGGCTGGCGGCCCAGGCGCAGGGCGCCATCGGCGTCGAAGCCGCCGCCCATGTTCTGGTAGTCGCGCGGATACCCCAGCCCCGGCTGGGTCTCCACGTTGTTCCAGTACATGAACTCGCGCCCGTTGCGGTTGGTCCACATCAGCTTGCAGGCCGCGGTGCAGGTCTGGCAGCCGATGCACTTGTTCAGATCCAGCACCATGCTGAGTTGGCGTTTGACAGCCATGGCAATCTCCTCTTAAACGGCCCGCGGGTCAGCGATTTCTTCGGCCGTGGCCAGCGCGATGTCGTAGCTGCTCTCGTGGATGACCTGGTTGGCATTCCACTTGGCGTAGATGAACTGGAGGTGTCCCCAGCCCCCGACCAGCTCCAGCGGCTGCAGCAGGGTGGCGTGGGAGTTGTTCATCGGCTTGCGATGGATGTACTGATGCGGCTCCCAGCCGTGCTCCATCATGATCGAGTCGACCGGAATGCTCGGGTAGAACTTGGCCTGGGCGAAGAACTCGCCGTTGGCGTTGAACAGCTTGACCCGGTCGCCGTCCTTGATGCCGCGCTCGGCCGCGAGCGTCGGATTGATGTAGATGTTGGGCTCACCGCGCTGCAGCCGCAGCAGGTACTTGTTGCTGCGCCAGTTGGAGTGAATCCCCCAGCGGGCGTGGGGCGAGTAGAAGTGCAGCGGGTAGTTCGACGCCTCGGGGCCGGCATAGAGCCGCGCCGTGGGCACCGTGGACTTCAGCTTCACGAACCGCGGATGGTCGCAGTAGAAGGTGATGCGCCCGGTCAGGGTCTCGTAGGGCTGCTTGCCGTCGGTCTGGGCGGTGAAGGGGTTGTAGGGCTGATCCTTCTCCAGCGGCTGGTTGAGGCCGGCCTGCTCGTTCATCACGATGAAGCCGCGCTCGGACGCCTCCTCCACGCTCACGCCGTCGAACTCCGGCGAGTTCTCGACGATGTAGCGGAACACGTCGTAATCGGTGTTGAGCTCGCCGTTGCGGGTGAAGTCGTCGTGGATGGTGTGCAGGTCGCGGGTGACCTCGCCGTCCTGGATCGGGCCGATGCCCCGGGCGAGGGCGCGCTCCTGAATCTTCTTGGTCAGCAGCGTCATGATGTCCCAGTCGGGCTTGCACTCGCCCACCGGCGGCACCGACTGGGTGAAGACGTTGCAGAAGCGGTGGTAGCCCTGGGTGCGCAGGTCCCAGGCCTCGTAGTGGCTGGCTGCCGGCAGCACGTAGTCGGCCCACTCGGCGGTGGAGTCCATGCGCACGTTGATGTTGACGTAGAGCTCGCTGGCCTGGCGCAGGTGCTCGTCGCGATAGGTCTCGGCGATCTTGTTGCGGCGGAAGGTGTTGTCGGCGATCGAGATCATGCCCTTGATCTCGCCGTAGTAGGGCATCCAGCCCTCGTCGATGGACTCCTGCATCATGGCTTCCATCTCGTCGACGTCGAAGCCGGTGCGCGCCTTGAGCTTCTCGTTGTCGAAGTGGCGGCGGATGCCGTCCATCATGCCGCCGCGCAGCACCTCACCCAGGCCGCCCGGCTCGTAGCGGGCCGACTTCTTGCCGTCGAAGGTGGCAAGCTCGGTCCATTTCGGGTGGTTCCACACCACCCAGGAGGTGTCGAGTCCGCCGGTGCGGCCGCCGTGGCCGGTCAGCGCCAGCGCCAGGGCATAGCCCCAGCCGATGTAGAGGCAGTTGGAGTAGCTCGAGGTGATGTAGCCGAGCATCACGATCGCCTTGCGAGCCTTAGCCAGGTGACGCGCCTCCTGACGCACGACATCCGGATGAATGTTGGTGTATTCGAAGGTGCTCTCGGGCGTGTACTTGGCCGCCTCCAGCTTGACCTGCTCGAACACCGTGGTGACCTTGATGCCCTCGACCTCGAACTCGCCCTCCAGCGCCGGGTCGACGTCGCCGAGCTTGAGGGTCTTGTCGTCGTCGCCCATCGAGCCCTTGGCCTTCACCGCCTCGCCGCGGGTCAGGTCCCAGTGATAGAAGACCTCGTCGGAGCCGCCCTCCACCAGGTCCGCCTCGCGCAGCAGCTTGCCGTTATCCTGGCGGACCAGCATCGGCAGGTCGGTCTGCTCCTTCATGAAGGCGGGCTTGAAGAGCTGTTCCTCGATGATCACGTTGACGAACGACATCGCCAGGAACGGATCGGAGCCCTGCTTGATGGGCATCCACAGGTCGGTATGGATGGAGCTGGGGTTATAGTCCGGCGCGGTGCTGGTGATGCGCGCGCCGTTGTACTTGGCCTCCCAGATGTAGTGGGCATCGGGGATCCGGGTGGCGTTGGGGTTGATCATGCCGAGCAGGATGTAGTCGGCGTCGAACCAGGCGTCGGAGGTGAAGCTCTCCAGCGGGTTGCCGTAGGCCAGATGGGCGCCGGTGTTGAGGTCACCCACCACGGTGAAGCCGTCGAGCTGGATGCCGCCCACCAGCGAGGCGAAGCGGTTGGGCGCCGACTGGCGCACCATGGTCTGGTTGCCCGAGCCCTGGTGGGTCTTGAGCTTGCCGGGCCCGTACTTCTCGAAGATGTCGATGATCTTGTCGGCGACTTCCTCGGTGGCCTGATCCCAGGAGATGCGCTGCCACTTGCCCTCGCCGCGTTCGCCGGCGCGCTTGAGCGGGTAGCGCAGGCGATCGGCCTCGTACATGGCGGTGGAGTGGATGGCACCCTTCTGACAGCCGCGCGGGTTGGCGTCGGGCACGTTGGGATTGACCTGGGGGTACTTGGCGATCTGCTCCTCGCGAATGACGATGCCGTCCTTCACGTAGACGTCCCAGGCGCAGTTGCCCATGCAGTTGATGCAGTGGGCGGCGTGGCCCACGCTGTCCCAGGCCCACTCGTTGCGATACAGGTCTTCCCAACTGCGGTAGGGGTACTCGCTGGCCAGGGTGTCACCGATCGGTTCCAGGCGATTCAGTGCCCAGACATTGCCGCTGAGCAGGGCGCCGGTGCTCGTCAGCCCCAGCCCCTTCAGGAAATCGCGACGCCTCAGCTTCCACATTCCCATGGTTCTCTCCTCATCAACAGCCGCCGCCTGTCGATCGACCCGATTGGCGTCGGTGTGTGTACGACGGGCATGCCCTGCGCGTCGTCTGCTTTGCCGGGTGGACGTGATTGGTAACCGCGACGTCAAGACCGTGATTAATGGATTCCGGCTAATACTGGCTGTGCTTATTTATTAAACGTGATCTTTAGGAATGCACGGGAATGTCAGGGGTGTCGTACGCGAGCCGTGAAGAATCCTTCACTACGATATCGGTCGAGCGCGGTTAACGGGTTTAAGAGTAGCACTCGATAAATATTATTGGACAGGAAGAAAGTTGTTCGCACAGCGGTTTTGATTTGACGTTTGATATGCGTCAATAAATCTTTCCTGTCCGGGAGAAGCGCTCGGGGCGCGGCCTGTGACGGTGTTGCGTGGATCCGGCGGGGCGGCCGGCATGGGTGGGGGAAGGTGGGAAGTGGTGGTAAGCAAGAGGGCTTAAGTCAGGCTTCTGTATGACCTGAGGCATGGACGAAACAGGGAAAGCGTCATAGAGGCGGTGGGTAGTGGCGCACTAAAGTAATCGGTCGGGAAAAGTTTGTTCCGGCGGGGTGGACGATGGCTTTTCCCGAGAGGTGTTCTCAAATATTGAGAGTGCCGAGTTGTCATCAAGTGTTCGATACGTTAGCGATGCGATATATCGGGTTTAAGTGTCGGGTCCCGTGTGATTGACCACCCGCTTGGTAAATAACTCAGGTCGCTTGGCCTGCCATTCCTTCATCACCGCAATCGGTGATTGATGGTGCAGCGCCTTCTGGGGAATGTGGTGATTGTATAGCCACGTATAGCGTTTCAGCGTCTGCTCCAGATCTTCTCCTGAGGTATAGCGCCTTGTCGCTAGCACATCGCTGATGCGGCCATTGAAGCGCTCCACCATGCCGTTCGTCTGCGGCCTTCCCGGCTTGATCAGACGATGTTCGATACCATCGGCCTGGCACTCTTGGTCAAATGCATGGTTCCCGCTGGGCTTTCGCTCACCGGCCCGAGTGAAGCGATCGGT
>NZ_FPAQ01000002.1:0-139130 GCF_900116405.1 Halomonas saccharevitans
ATCAGGGATGCCAGTTCACCAGCCAGGCCTTCACCGATGTCCTGGAGACTCATGGCGTGACCATCAGCATGGACGGCAAGGGTTGCTACCGGGACAACATTTTCGTGGAGCGACTCTGGCGCAGCGTGAAGTATGAATGCGTCTACCTGAAGGCCTTCAAGGATGGAGCGCACTTGAAGCAGGAGCTGGGCCGCTACTTCACCTGGTACAACCGGGATCGTCCCCACCAAGGACTGGACGATGCGACACCCGATGAGCTGTATTTCCCTCAACCACTGAACAAGGCGGCCTGACGCTGATAATGACCCGATCCGAGCTTAGATGACCTGTCAGGTGGTCCGAAGGATGGGGTCCACTTCAGTGCGTATGGTAGGAACGAGGCCTTCCCCGATGGGAAGACACTGGCAACTATCATTATGAGCTTACAACCGTTATGAGCTTACAACCCTTGGGTGGCCCCTAGGTCAAGCGTCCCGCCAGAGCGTGATGCCGAGGCCCGGTTTCAGTCTCGTTTCAGGTTGCTAGGGTACAAAGGACACTCCCCGATACGACGCGAGAGGTACCCGCGATGCGCAAGACGCTACTGGCCCTGACCCTGGGGCTTGTCACCAGCACCGCCTTCGCCGCCGGCGAGCACGGTGGTTCCCATGCGCCGGCCGGCGACGCCGAGGTCGACCGCACCATCCGCCTCGAGGCGGGCGACATGTGGTTCGATGCCGAATCGCTGAACGTTGAACCTGGCCACACGATTCGCTTCGAGATCACCAACACCGGTCATCTAGCCCACGAGTTCGTGATCGGCGACGCCCAGGCCCAGGAGGCTCACCGGGAAATGATGCAGCAGATGAGCGGCGGTCATGGCGGTCATGGCGATCATGGCGGCCACGACATGGCCGAGGGGCAGCACGGCGGCCAGATGCCTGCCGTGAACCTGGCACCGGGAGAGCGCGCCACACTCGTCTGGACCGCTCCGAAGAATGTGGATAGCCTCGAATACGCCTGCAACATTCCCGGGCATTACGAATCGGGTATGTCGGGCAACATCGATCTTCAGGGGTGATGCGCCGTCAATGAAACTGTTGCTTCTCGAAGATGACGACCTGCTGGCCGAGAGCCTGGTCGATTGCCTCAAGGACAACGGTTATCGCACGGACCTGGCCACGTCGTTGCACGTGGCCAGGTCGCTCATGGCCACCGAGCACTATGAGCTGGCGATCCTCGATCTCGGCCTGCCGGACGGCTCGGGACTGGAGCTTCTGAAGCAGTGGCGCCGGGCCGGCCATGACCTGCCGGTGCTGATCCTCACCGCGCGCGACACCTGGGAAGACAAGGTGGTCGGGCTCGAGGGCGGTGCCGACGACTACCTGACCAAGCCCTTCCACGACGCCGAGCTCATCGCCCGGATCATGGCGCTCTTGCGCCGCAAGTCCGGGCGCCTGTCCCAGGCGCTTTCGCAGGGCGGCGTCTCGCTGGACGAGGCGAACCGCTGCGTGCGCCTCGATGGTGGCCCCTGGCACTCGCTCACCGGCACCGAGTTCCTGCTGT
Organism: Halomonas saccharevitans; assembly: GCF_900116405.1. Classification (GTDB taxonomy): domain Bacteria; phylum Pseudomonadota; class Gammaproteobacteria; order Pseudomonadales; family Halomonadaceae; genus Halomonas; species Halomonas saccharevitans. The sequence goes on from NZ_FPAQ01000002.1 coordinate 1,546, forward strand.
TGCGCTACTTCATGCACCATCCCGGACGCGTGCTCTCCAAGGATCAGCTGCTCCATCAGCTCTATGCCCTGGAGCAGGACGCCGCGGCGCCCAACCTCATCGAGGTCTACATCGCGCGGCTGCGGCGCTACCTGGGCAAGGCGATCATCCAGACCCGGCGCGGCCAGGGCTATGTCTTCGTTGCGCGTTGATCGGCGCAGCCTGCGTGTCAGGCTGCTGGCCTGGCTGTCGGGCATCGCCTTGGTGGTCACCGGGATGACCTGGCTGCTGCACGGCATCCTGCTCAACGATCTGGCCCGTGACTTCCTCGGCGCGCGCCTGGAGCGCGAGGCCGCCCATGCCATCGAGCAGCTGCGCCGCGATGATCGCGTCTCTGCCGGCGTGCTGGAGTCGGCCAGTCGCGGCTTCCAGGTCTTCCATCATCTCTACGTGCTGCGCCTCGGTGACGACCTCTCGGCCTCCGACCCGCGCTGGCAGGTGGCGCTGCAACCGCTGCTCGAGGCGTCCCGGGATGCCCTGACGGAGGTGCGGGAAGATGGGCAGCACCTGCTGGTCTTTCGGCAGGCGTTCGTCCTCAACGGCGAGCGTGGCGTGCTGCTGATCGGCGAGGACTTCTCGCAGGTCGAGGCGGGGCTCCATCGGCTGCACGGGTGGGTCGGCGGCATCGCCGCGGCGGTATTGGTGATGCTGGTGGCGCTGAACCTGCTGGCCGTCAACCGCGGGTTGATTCCCCTCTCTCGGCTGCGCGACCAGCTGGGGGAGCTGCGCCGCGGCGAGCGTGAGCGGCTCTCCCCGGACGTGCCCTCCGAACTGGACGGCCTGGTCGTCCAGCTCAACCACTTCATGGACGAGATCGACGCCCGCCTGCAGCGCTCCCGCGACTCGGTGGCCAACCTCTCCCACGCGCTCAAGACGCCGCTGGCGGCGGTCACGCAGGTGCTGCGCGGCAACCGCCCCATCGACGCGACGCGTCGGCGGCGGCTGCTGGAGCGGCTCGACGCGGTGCATGCCCAGCTGGATGCCGAGCTGCGCCGCTCGCGCATCGCCGGCCCCCATGCCGGGCGCATGACCGAGCTCAGTCGCGACAGCGAGCGGCTGATCGAGATGTTCCGTTCCCTCTACCCCGACAAGCGCTTCACGCTGAGCCTGCCCGCGCAGCGCGACCTGCGGGTCGCGATCGACTCCCAGGATCTCTCCGAGATGCTCGGCATCGTGCTGGATAACGCCGGCAAGTGGGCCACCCGCGAGGTTCACTGCCGGCTGCGCCTCGAGCAGGGCCTCACCATCCTCATCGAGGACGACGGGCCGGGAGTGGCCGAGGCGGACATGGCGCGCCTGGGCCAGCGCGGCACCCGCCTGGACGAGCGCCGCCCCGGCTACGGGCTGGGGCTGGCGATCCTGCACCAGCTGCTGACCCGCTACGCGGGGCGGGTCGACTTCGCGCCGAGCCCTCTGGGCGGATTGCGGGTGGAAATCACGGTGCCGGTCGGCGCAAGCCTGGCCTGAGCCGCAGGGTCAGCGGCGAGAGTTCAGCGGCAAGATTCAGCGCTGATTCAGCTTGGCCCGTCAGGATGGCGCGATCAGTCATCGACGGGAGTCACCCATGCCAGGTTCCGGAGTCATCCATCACCCGCTGACGCGTCGGCAGATCCTCAAGGGCGGCGCGGCGCTGGGCCTGGGCTCGGCCGCCGCCCTGGGCGTGCGCCCCGGCTGGGCCGATCCCTGGGGGCGCACCAGCGTCTATGCAAAGGGCGCCGAGGAGGGGCCCGAGGTGGCGCTGGCCATCCGCCGGGAAGCCCTGCCGATCGACGGCCAGTCGGCCCGGCCGATGACGATCAACGGCACCAGTCCCGGACCGCTGATTCGTCTGAAGGAGGGCCAGGAGGCGGTGCTCAAGGTCACCAACCTGCTCGATGAGCCGACGTCCATCCACTGGCACGGCCTGATCCTGCCGCCCGGCATGGACGGCGTGCCGGGGGTGAGCTTCGCCGGCATCGCCCCCGGCGAGACCTTCACCTACCGTTTCCCGGTGCGCCAGAACGGCACCTACTGGTATCACAGCCACTCCGGCCTGCAGGAGCAGCTGGGCCACGCCGGCCCGTTGATCATCGATGCCGCCGAGCGAGAGCCGTTCCGCTACGACCGCGAGCACGTGCTGCTGCTCACCGACTGGACCTTCGAGGATCCGATGTCGGTCTTTCGCAACCTCAAGACCGCCGAGGGCTACTACAACGCCAAGGAGCGCACCGTCGCCGACTTCTTCGCCGACGTGCGCGAGAAGGGCTTCGCCGCCACCGCCGAGATGCGCAGCATGTGGGCGAAGATGCGCATGAGCTCCCGCGATATCGCCGACGTCACCGGCAGCACCTACAGCTACCTGCTCAACGGCCACGCTCCACAGGAGAACTGGACGGCGCTGTTCAAGCGCGGCGAGCGCGTCCGCCTGCGGGTGATCAACGGCTCGGCGATGTCCTACTTCGACGTGCGCATCCCGGGGCTCAAGATGACCGTGGTGGCGGCCGACGGCCAGCCCGTGCAGCCGGTTCCCGTCGACGAGTTTCGCATCGCCGTGGCCGAGACCTATGACGTGCTGGTCGCCCCCGAGGACGACACGGCCTATACGATCTTCGCCGAATCCATGGATCGCAGCGGCTACGCCCGCGCCACCCTGGCGCCCCGCGAGGGCATGAGCGCGGAGCTCCCCGAGCGTCGCGCCATCGCCGATCGCGGCATGGAGGCCATGGGCGCCCACGGCATGGCGGGCATGGATCACGGGACCATGGCGGGCATGGCGGGTGAGCGCAGCCGGATGAGCGCCAACGGCATGCTGGCGGCAGGCACGGCGCAGCCGGGCTCGCGCTTTGGCCAGGCGGGCATCGGCATCACGCCGGGTGAGCGTCGCACGCTGGTCTATGGCGATCTCAAGGCTTTCACTCCCTGGCCGGATCGCCGTGCACCTGCGCGTGAGCTGGAGCTGCACCTTACCGGCAACATGGAGCGCTATATCTGGTCCTTCGACGGCAAGACGTTCAGCGAGATGACAGGCCCCCTTCACTTCCACCACGGCGAGCGCCTGCGCCTGATCCTGATCAACGATACCATGATGGAGCACCCGATCCATCTCCACGGCATGTGGATGGAGCTCGAGAACGGCCACGGTGAGCTCATCCCTCGCAAGCACACCCTGAACGTCAAGCCCGGCGAGCGCGTCTCGGCGCTGATCACCGCCGATGCCGAGGGCAGCTGGGCCTTTCACTGTCACCTGCTCTATCACATGAAGGCCGGCATGTTCCGAGTCGTCCAGGTCTCGTGAACCCGCTCTCGTGAATCAGGTTTCGCAAGGAGAACGCATGAATACCAGAAACGTTGTGATCGGGATCAGCAGCGCCATGGCCCTGCTGGTGCTGCCCACCGCCCAGGCCGAGGATGGCTACGCGGCCCCCGCCGACTGGCCGCCCCCCATGGTCAAGCATCACCTGGGCATGGTGCTGATCGACCGGCTCGAGTATGCCCTGCCCGATGAGGGGCAGGAGGCGCTGGTGTGGGATCTCCAGGCCTGGTTCGGCGGCGACGTCAACCGGGTCTACCTCAAGTCGGAGGGCGAGAACGTCCAGGGCGACGGCGAGGACGCTGAATTCGAATCGCTGGAGCTGCTCTACAGCCGGCTGATTGCCGACTTCTGGGAGCTGCAGGGCGGCGTCGGCTATCAGGGCGGGGTGTTCTCGGACGACCATGCCGAGCGCGGCTATGGCGTGGTCGGCCTGCAGGGGGTGATGCCCTACGGCATCGAGACCGACGTGGTGCTGCGCCTCAGCGACGCTGGCGATGTCTCGGCAAGCATCGAGGGCGAGTACGACCTGCGCCTGACCCAGCGCCTCAGCCTGCAGCCGCGCACCGAGATCGCCCTGGCCGGCAGCGAGGTCGAGACCTTCGGCGTGGGCGAGGGGCTCAATTCCGTGCGGGTCGGCATGCGACTTGGCTATGCGGTGACGCGCCGCATCACCCCCTATGTGGGGGCCTACTGGGAGAAGCAAGTCGGCGATACCGCCGACCTGTCCCGGGCCGGCGGCGATGCCACCGAGGACAGAGGCGTCGTGGCCGGGGTCAGGCTGCTGCTGTGACCGGCCTCGGCGAGCATCGCCTTGACCCTTGGGTCACACAAGGGTTCTAGTCTGTAGGTAACGTGAGGGGCACCGCCGCGGCCATCGGCAAAAGGAGGGTGGCGGGCAATGGCCCGACGGCGCCATGGCCTTGAGCGTCCGGTCGCCCCGATCCGTTCTCGTTACCGCAAGGAGGTCGATGATCATGAGCAGCACTACCTCGGCAGCGTCTTCGCAGCACGAGTCCGCTCGCCTCTACCGCATGAAGACGGACGAGCATCTGTGCCCGTTCGGCCTCAAGACCCTGGATCTGCTCGAGCGCAAGGGCTACCGGGTGGACGATCACACTCTCGGTTCGCGCGAGGCGATCGAGGCGTTCAAGGAAGAGGCCGGCGTCGACACCACGCCCCAGGTCTATATCGGCGATCGGCGCGTGGGGGGCTACGAGGAGCTGCGCGAGTATCTCGGCATGAGCGTGCCCGGCGAGAAGGAGATCAGCTATCAGCCGGTCATCGCCATCTTCGCGACCTCCCTGCTGATCGGCCTGGCGGTGAGCTGGACGGCCGGCGGTACCCTCGTCTCCGGGCGCATGCTGGAGTATGCGATCGCCGCCGCCATGACCCTGCTGGGGCTCCAGAAACTGCAGGACATCGAAAGCTTCAGCACCATGTTCCTCAACTACGACCTGCTCGCCCAGCGCCACGTCCGCTACGGCTACGTCTACCCCTTCGCCGAGACCCTCGCCGGTGTCCTGATGCTGGCCGGCGCCTGGATCTGGCTGGCCGCGCCTCTGGCGTTGTTCATCGGCACGGTGGGCGTCGTCTCGGTCTTCAAGGCCGTCTATATCGATAAGCGCGAGCTGAAGTGTGCCTGTGTTGGCGGCAACAGCAATGTCCCCCTGGGCTTCGTGTCCCTGACCGAGAACCTGGTGATGATCTTCATGGGACTGTGGATGCCCTTGAAGCAGTTCATCCTGTGATGAGAAGCAGGCAGGGATGATCGAATTCACGGGCGACCGGCCATCGACTGACCCTCTATCCGGCGCTACCGCTGCCGTTACTGGTCGCCTGTCCCTGATGCATCGGCTCATGCGCCGGTGTCATGGCGGGCACGGCGATGGCAGCGGTAGTGATCAACCCTGAGACTTCTGCTGACGAGAGGTTAATCATGTCGAAGAGAGAGCATCGCCTGGGTGTTTCGGAGGCCACGCTGGTCACGCGGACGTTGAAGCTGAAGCCACACGAGTCATGGCGTATGGAGGCCGCCATTGCCCAAGTCGATAATCTATTTGGAATGGATAAGGCATTCTATGATGACGAGCTCAGTCAGCTCCGCCTTGCCTACGATGCCCAGCGGCTATGCATCGATGATGTCGAGAAGGTTCTTGAGCGGCACGGTGTCGATATCAGTTCAGGAAGATGGAACCGGATCAAGGAAGAATACTATCGCTTCGTCGATCAGAATGTGAAGGATAACGCCAAGCAGAAACCCTGGAGCTGCCATTGAGAAGTGCTGGAGGTGCCCTTCAGGAAAAGGGCTGCATGACACGCTTTCCTGGCCTCCAACCACTGCTGCCGTCACCGGAATTTCAGGTGGTGACGTCCACCCTCCGGCCGAACCTGTTCCGGGAGATCCTGTCGCGGCCCTGTGCGGCCATGTCCTGAGGAAGTGCGCGGTTCCATTATCCTGTGACGAGATGAGGTGTGAATGGATAGATCGCCCGAGTATCAGGAGAACAGCCTCTCGCTCATCGGGGCCATCGCGCTGGGGACGGGGGTGATGATCGGTGCCGGCATCTTCGCCCTGACGGGCCAGATGGCGGAGATGACGGGGAAGTTGTTTCCCCTGGCCTTCTTGTCGGCGGCGTTCGTCGTCGCCTTCAGCGCCTACTCCTATGTCAAGTTGTCCAATGCCTATCCGTCAGCTGGTGGCATCGGCATGTACCTCCACAAGGCGTACGGGGCAACACTGCCGACCTTATGCTCAACCGGTCAATGCAACAGTGGTTGATAAGACCTCAGCAGGTGTCTTGTAGCCCAGCGTTTTCCTGGGGCGCTCGTTCAGTCGCATGGCCACCTGATCAAGGTCTTGCTGAGTGAACGTGGATAAATCCATCCCCTTTGGGTAGTACTGTCTCAGCAAACGGTTGGTATTCTCATTGGTCCCCCGCTGCCATGGGCTCTGTGGGTCACAGAAGTAGACCTGGATGTCCGTCGCAACAGTGAAGTCCTTATGTGCCGCCAGCTCTGTGCCCCGATCCCATGTCAGAGATCCCTTCAGAGCAGCCGGCAGGCGCTGTGCCTCTCTTACCAAGCCAGCGATCACACTGGTCGTGTCCTTGCCATCTACCTGAACCAACATGGTGAAACGAGAGTGACGCTCGACCAGGGTAGCGATATGGGAGTTTTTGGCACCGGTGATCAAGTCACCTTCCCAATGCCCCGGAATCGCCCGATCCTCCGCCTCTGGAGGACGCTCGCGGATAGAGACCGCGTCCTTGATCTGCCCGCGTGGCTGGCTCATGGCACGCTTGGAGCGGCGCATCATGCGCTTGGAACGCAGATGCTGCATCAGCTCTTTCTTCAGCACACCACGCGCTTGGATATACAGGCTACGGTAGATCGTCTCATGTGATACCTGCATGCGCCGGTCTCCCGGGAAGCGGAGTTTCAGCCAGCCTGAGATCTGCTCGGGGGACCACTGTAGGGAAAGCTTTTCCACCACGAGCTGTCGTAGTTCGGGAACGGTCGCCAGATGGCAAACCTTGGGGCGCTTTCCCTGCTCCCATGCGGCTTCATCAGCCGTGCTAGCCCGATACTGGTCTCGTCCTCCATGGCGGGCGACTTCCCGGCTCACCGTGGAAACAGAGCGGTCCAGCTGCTTGGCGATGCGCCGAAAGGTTAGGCCTGTGGCGAGACCACGAGAGATCGTTTCCCTCTCGGATAGCGTCAAGTGCCGGCTGGACCGTGAACGCGATTGCGGCGCGATACCACCGTTGCTGGACAGGACACGATGTATCGAGCCAGGGTTCTCGCAAAGCAGGCGACTGATCTCGCTTAAGGATTGCCCCTCCTGCCACTGCTCCCACAACAGCTGCTTCTGGCTTGCGGAAAGTCCTCCAGGGCGTCCTCGTCTGGCCATGTCACTCCTACAAGGTGGCAGTGTTGCGATGATCAATTGAGCGTAAGACCGCCTTCCATGCGCTGCTGATGTATTTTTCCATGGTGATCGCCCAGAGCTTCCTGGCGAGAACCTTCGGCTCCTACACGCTGGAGCTGGTTGACGTAGAAGATAGGGCGTTGCTGGTGCCCCTGCTGGGTGTCGGGCTCTTGCTGTCGGCATTCTTGATCAACCTCTCGGCGAACAAGCTTATCCAGGGGGTAGCGTCAGTCCTCGGCATCATCAAGATAGGCGGCATTATCCTGTTCGGCGTGGCGGGGGTTCTGGTGGCTGATTCCCTCGGCATGGAGACGACGGGAGCGGCACCGGATCCTTCCCTGTCCGGATTCCTTGGGGCAACCGCGCTGGGCATTCTGGCCTTCAAGGGCTTTACCACCATCACCAACAGCGGCGCCGAAATTCAGGACCCCCACCGTAACGTCGGGAGGGCGATCGTCATCTCGATCATCCTCTGTGTCGTGATCTACGCCATGGTCGGGTTTGCCGTATCAACCAACCTGTCGCTGACGGAGATTATCGAGACACAGGATTACTCCCTGGCGGCCGCCGCCAGACCCGCAATCGGTGAGGCGGCCGTCTGGTTCACCGTCGTTCTTGCCATGCTGGCCACTGCAGGAGGGATCATTGCCAGCATTTTTGCGGTATCACGAATGTTGGCCATGCTGACCGAGATGCAGCTGGTTCCCCATCGCCATTTTCACATGCCCGGCAGTATTCAGAAGCACACCCTGGTCTACACGGTAGTGCTCGGTCTGTTCCTGACGGCATTTTTCGATCTCAGTCGTATAGCGGCCCTCGGCATCATCTTCTATCTGGTCATGGATATCGCCATCCACTGGGGGGTGTTCCGCCACCTGCGCGAAGAGGTTGAGGCAAAACCGGCCATACTGCTGGTCGCCATCGTCCTGGACATGGTCGTACTGACCGGCTTCATCTGGGTGAAAGTGATCACGGATCCACTGGTGCTGCTCGTCGCGGCGTGTGCCATGGTCGTCATTCTGGCAGCGGAATACGTGTTTCTTTCCGGGCGTCCCGCACAAGACGCCGACCACCATGCCCATTCGCATGATGCGAAGGGGAACCGTAGCAGGGAGGATGGAACATGACCCAGGAACACGCGGATAAGGTGACGGATCCCGTTTGCGGTATGCAGGTCGATCCTCATGAGACGGCCCATCGCACCACCCACGCGGACACGACCTGGTACTTCTGCTCCGCGAGATGTCGGGAGAAGTTCGAGGCGGATCCCGAGTCTTACCTGGGCGACAGGCCATCGGCGGAATCGGCGCCACCCGGCACGATCTACACCTGCCCGATGCACCCCGAGGTCCGTCAGGAGGGCCCCGGCGACTGCCCCATCTGCGGCATGGCGCTGGAACCCGAGACGGTCAGCGCCGATACCGGGCCTTCCGAAGAGCTGAAGGACATGACGCGCCGCTTCTGGATCGGCCTGGCGCTGGCCCTGCCGGTGCTGGTGCTGGAGATGGGCGGTCACCTGGTCGACCTCGATCATTTGATGGCCCCGCAGGTCTCGAACTGGATCCAGCTCGTGCTGGCCACGCCGGTGGTGGCCTGGGCGGGCTGGCCTTTCTTCGTGCGCGGCTGGCGCTCCGTCGTTCGGCGTAGCCTCAACATGTTTACCCTGATTTCCATCGGCACCGGGGCGGCGCTGGTCTACAGCCTGCTGGCGACGATCGTGCCGGGCATCTTCCCCGCCACCTTCCGCCAGGCCGATGGCTCGGTGGCCGTCTATTTCGAGGCGTCGGCGGTGATCGTGGTGCTGGTGCTGCTGGGCCAGGTGCTGGAACTGCGCGCCCGGGAGAAGACCTCGGGGGCGATCCGTGCGCTGCTCGACCTGGCCCCGGCCACCGCCCGAAGCCTCGACGAGCAGGGGCAGGAGGAGGAGGTCTCCCTCGACCAGGTCCAGGTGGGGGATCGCCTGCGGGTGCGTCCCGGCGACAAGGTGCCGCTGGATGGCGAGGTGCTGGAGGGACGCTCCAACATCGATGAGTCGATGGTCACCGGCGAGCCGCTGGCGGTGCGCAAGGCCGCCGGAGACGGTGTGATCGGCGGCAGCATCAACGGCCAGGGCTCCTTCATCATGCGCGCCGACAAGGTGGGCCGCGACACCATGCTGTCGCAGATCGTGCAGATGGTGGCCAGCGCCCAGCGCAGCCGCGCGCCCATCCAGGGACTGGCTGACAAGGTGGCCGGCGTCTTCGTGCCGGTGGTGATCCTGGTCGCGGTGCTGGCCTTCATCGCCTGGTCGCTGTGGGGGCCGGCACCGCCCATGGCCTTCGGCCTGATCGCCGCGGTCAGCGTGCTGATCATCGCCTGTCCCTGTGCCCTGGGGCTGGCGACGCCGATGTCGATCATGGTGGGCGTGGGTCGCGGGGCCCAGGCCGGCGTGCTGATCCGCGATGCCGAGGCGCTGGAACGCCTGGAGAAGGTCGACACCGTGGTCGTCGACAAGACCGGCACCCTGACCGAAGGCAAGCCGCGGGTGACCGAGCTGCGGCCGGTAGAGGGCGGCGACGCAACCGACCTGCTGCGCCTGGCCGCGGGGCTGGAGCGCGGCAGCGAGCATCCCCTGGCGCAGGCGATCGTCGAGAGGGCCAGGGAGGAAGGGCTCGAACTCTCCGAGGCCACGGACTTTGATTCGCCCAACGGCAAGGGCGTGGTGGGCCGGATCGGTGATCATCGTGTCGCCCTCGGCAATCGCCTGCTGATGGAGAGCGAAGCGGTGAACCTGGCCGAGCTGGAGGACGAGGCCGAACGGCTGCGGGGCGATGGTGCCACCGTGATCTTCGCCGCCGTGGACGGGCGTCTGGCCGGCCTGGTGGCGATTGCCGATCCGGTCAAGGAGACCACCGAGGAGGCGATTCGCGCCCTGCAGGCCGACGGATTGCGGGTCGTCATGCTCACCGGTGACAACCGCACCTCCGCCGAGGCCGTGGCCCGTCGCCTGGGCATCTACGAGGTGGAGGCCGAGGTGCTGCCCGAGGACAAGGGGCGAGTGGTGCAGCGGCTGCGCGATGAGGGGCGGATCGTCGTGATGGCCGGCGACGGCGTCAACGACGCGCCGGCTCTGGCAACCGCCGACGTGGGCATGGCCATGGGCACCGGCACCGATGTCGCCATCGAGAGTGCCGGCGTGACCCTGCTGCGCGGCGATCTGACCGGCATCGTCGAGGCGCATCGCCTCTCCCGGGCCACCATGCGCAACATCCGCCAGAACCTCTTCTTCGCCTTCGTCTACAACGCCGTGGGCGTGCCGATCGCCGCCGGCGTCCTCTATCCCTTCACCGGCCTGCTGCTGTCGCCGATCATCGCGGCGGCGGCCATGTCGCTCTCCTCGGTCAGCGTGATCGCCAATGCCCTGCGACTGCGCATGATAGCCCTGAAGGCGAGCTGACACCTCGAGGCGGGGCGACCTCGAGCCATCGATGGCCCCAGCCTGCTGCATGGCAACATCAAGACTTGGTATACTCCCGCATCGAGGACGGCGGCACGCCCGCCGATCCTCATGCCCTTCGTTGGGGAGTAGCCGGCTCACGGCCCTCGTGAGCATGCTTGTCAACACAGTCGGCCAGATGCCGTGGCAGGTGTACCTCCGGGTTGGCGAGACCATCGATGGTGCGGTGCCCCAGGCCGGGCGCGCCGTGTCGTCGTGGTGACCGCCCGGCCGGGATCGATTCAGGATGACGCTGCTCTCCACCACCTTGCTGGCCTTCTCCATGTCCACCGATGCCTTCGCCGTCGCCATCGGCAAGGGCGCCGTGCTGCGACAGCCGCGCTTTCGCGAGGCGCTGCGCACCGGCCTGATCTTCGGCGTGATCGAGGGCCTGACGCCGCTGATTGGCTGGGCGCTGGGCTACGGGGCCTCGCGCCATATCGAGGCCTGGGATCACTGGGTGGTCTTCGCCCTGCTGCTGCTGCTGGGCGGGCGCATGATCCTCGCCGGTCTCGCCGCGCCCGAGCCGGCGGGCGAGGCGTCGGACCCGCCGCGCCGCCACGGCGGCTGGCTGCTGGTCGCCACCGCCGTCACCACCAGCATCGATGCGCTGACCGTGGGGGTTGGGTTGGCCTTCATGGAGGTCAATATCCTGGTCACCGCCCTGGCCATCGGCCTGGCCACCACCCTGATGGCCACCCTGGGCGTGATGCTGGGCCGCCGCCTGGGCGCGCTGATCGGCAAGCGTGCGGAGCTGCTCGGAGGGGTCGTGCTGATCGGTATCGGTACCGCCATCCTGCAGGACCACATGGGCTTCTGGTAGGCCTGGCCAGGCGGCGCAAGGCGCCGACCCTGCTCAAAATGAAACGCCCCGGCTGAGTGCCGGGGCGTTTGCGTAGCGGGGCGGTGAGTGGCTCAGGGCGCGATGCGCGCGCTGGCGTCGGTGAAGCCCATCAGCGAGATGTCCAGGTCCATGCGGTTGCCGCGTGGGCCGACCAGGCTCAGCGTCGCGTTGCTGCCGCCGCGCAGATCGCTGAGCAGCGCTGGCGGCACCGGCAGGTCGGCGCGGCAGCCCTGCTGCAGGCAGACCTGATAGGGGAACTGGGCCGGCTCACCGCCGCCCACGGCGAGCTGCAGGCCCGCGGCGAGGCGCACCCCCAGCGGCAGCAGGAAGGTCATCGCCGGCCGACCCTCGAGCTCCGGCGGATAGCCCAGGATCACCCGCATCAGCGGATCGTTGCTGTTGGGGTTGGTGACCAGCTGGCTCATGGTGCAGGGGCCCTGGCTTCCCTCGGCCGGGCAGAGCACCTGCCAGTCACGGAACTGCTCGGTCTGGACATTGGCCCCGGTGGCACCCGGCGTCGCCTGCTGGGCGAAGGCCGTGGGCGCGATGGCCAGCAGCGACAGCAGCAGGGTCGTGCACAGGCGTCTGGTCAGACGGTTCGACATCGGTGTTTCCTCCTCGGCCTTCTGGGCCATGAACGCTCGTTGGGTCGCGGCGTTCGGGTCTTGCCCGCTGCGGGGAGGGGGCCTCCATCGCGGCGAGAATCCCGAAGCGAGAGCACAACCATGCCTGTTCGGCCCGGCGAGGTCGAGCCCGTACGCCGCACAGGCTCGATGAACGGACCAGGCATCGGCCCGACCCGCTCATCGCGTGATGGCCCCGCACGGGGGCCATGGGGTTCGACGTGGAGAAGCGGCCCTTCCCCGGCAGGGCCGGGGAAGACCAGGGTCAGCCTCGCGGCTCGGAGAGCAGTCCCTTGATGATGGCGTAGCAGGCCGCCACCAGCACCAGCGTGAACGGCAGGCCGGTGGTGATCACCGCGGTCTGCAGCGCGGCCAGACCGCCACCCAGCAGCAGGGCGATGGCGATCACGCCCTCGATGATGGCCCAGAACATGCGCTGGGGCTTGGGCGCATCGACCTTGCCGCCGGCGGTGATGGAGTCGATCACCAGCGAGCCGGAGTCCGAGGAGGTGATGAAGAACACCATCACCAGCACGATCCCCACGAACGACGTGATCGAGGTCAGCGGCAGCTGGCCCAGCATCGTGAACAGCTGCAGCTCGAGGGCCGCGTCCTTGACGCCCTGGAAGTTGTCGGTGATCACTTGGTCGATGGCGGTGCCGCCGAAGGCGGTCATCCACAGCACCGAGACCAGCGACGGCACCAGCAGCACGGCGATCAGGAATTCACGCACGCTGCGGCCACGGCTGACGCGGGCGATGAACATGCCGACGAACGGTGACCAGGAGATCCACCACGCCCAGTAGAAGGCGGTCCAGCCCTGGCTGAAGTTGGCATCTTCACGCCCGAAGGGCATCGACAGCGCCGGCAGGTGGACCAGGTAGGCCCCCAGGTTCTCGAAGAAGCCGCTGGCGATGGCCAGTGTCGGACCGACGGCAATCACGAACGCCAGCAGCAGGAAGGCCAGCACCATGTTGAGCTGGGAAAGGCGCTGCACGCCCTTGTCGACGCCAGCCAGGACCGAGAGCAGTGCCACCGCGCTGATCCCTACGATCAGCAAGACCATGGTGACATCGTTGTCGGGAATGCCGAACAGGTAGGCAAGGCCGGCAGACGCCTGCGAGGCCCCCAGGCCTAGCGAGGTCGCCAGACCGAACAGGGTCGCGAACACCGCCAGGATGTCGATCACATGGCCCGGCCAGCCCCAGATCCGCTCACCCAGGATCGGGTAGAAGACTGAGCGCATGGTCAGCGGCAGGCCCTTGTTGAAGGAGAACAGCGCCAGGGCCAGCGCCACCACCGCATAGATGCCCCAGGGGTGCAGGCCCCAGTGGAAGATGGTGGCCGCCATGGCCAGCGAGATCGCCCCATCGGTGTCACCGGCAGCGGCGGCCAGCGGTGCCCAGTCGGTCCGGGCGCCGTTCTCCATGCTGGTACCGCCCAGCGCGGTGCCGAAGTGGGTCAAGGGCTCCGAGACGCCATAGAACATCAGGCCGATGCCCATGCCGGCGGCGAACAGCATCGCGAACCAGCCCGTGTAGCTGAAGTCCGGCGTGGCGTGGGCTCCGCCGATTCGGATCTTGCCCAGGGGCGTGAAGATCAGCCCCACGGCGAGCAGCACGAAGATATTGGCTGCCAGCAGGAAGAACCAGGACATGTTGCCGGTCAGGAAGGCGAAGACCGCATCGAAGATCGGTTCTACCTGATCCTGCAGGGCCAGGGTGATGAACACGAAGAACAGGATCGTCAGGGCGGATATCGAGAACACCTTGCCGTGCAGGTCGACATCGAGGCCGAACCGGCTGGCGGTCACGTTGTCCTGGCCGATCACGTAGTCGGTATCGATCAGGTTCGCCGGGCCTTCCGGCTTGGGCACGCCGTCAGAGACAGGGGCATCCTTGCCTCTGGGCGTATTGGGGGAGTCATTTTCCACGGGGAAATCTCCGATGGGTGAACGAAAGGAGTGTTGCCTGGTGCAGGCGGTCAGTCGCGATGCCGCACCAGGAACACGGATACGTCGGTGTGCGTGGCGACCTTGCCACCGTTGGATGGCACGACGACGTCCAGCCGCCTGGGCAGGTGCGTGCTCATGATGACCAGGTCGGCACCCGTGTCATGGATGGCCTGAATGATGGCGTCATCCATGTCGGCGATGGGGTCGGGAGCGGTGACGACCCTGGAGCTGACCTCTTGGCCATGCAGCTTGCCCTGTGCCTTGGCGAAGTCCGCGAGCTTGTGCGCATACTCTTCCGGGGTCCTGGCCAGGGCGCCGGGAGTGTTCGCGGTCACGCTGACGTAGCAGGTCTCGGCCTGGTACCGCTTGGCGAGATCGGCCGCGAGGTCGATGGAGGACTGCAAGAGAGCCGCGTGTGCCAAATCCACGGGAACCATGATTTTCTTGAACATGTTCGTGACTCCTTGAGGTTGTCTCGAGAACGGTGTTGGTGAAGATACCTCCACGTCACGATCTTCCGGTCCAAAAAAGCTGCACAATTTTGAGGATGTGCCAAGGCAAACACCACTCCAGGCCTCAACGATGGGTCTACGCTGAAGGGCGGCTCGACCGAGGGATGAGCCGAGGGGGCGACATGGCCGACGTCTGCGGCCGGCGCCACGATAATATGTACGCGCGACACCGTATCGCGTCCTGTCGGTGGCGTAACGGCGCGTGTTGGTCGCCTGCCTCAACCTGCCGCAGGCGGTGGCGACTCTCTCCTCGGGTGGAAACCTGATCTGGATCGCGCGGGTCGCCATTCTCACTTCACGAAGCGGGGGGCGGCCCGTTACGCTGTTCGTAGCTTTCAGCCCTATACCCCACAGTCTTATGTTTTTCAGTCGTATATCCGCCCTGTCATCTTGAGGAGAGCCCGTGGCCATTTCCCGTTTTGCCGACCTGCTGGACGAGGCGCGCGCTCAGCCTGAGCCCCAGCGCCTGCTGTTCGTCTTCACCCGCGCCGAACTGCCCGACCACCCCAGCGAGGAGCAGCGGCGCCGCTTCGAGCAGGGCGAGGGCGGTGTGCTGACCCCGGTGGTCTGCGTCGACAAGGCCCCCGAGGCGCTGACCGACATGGCGGCGCTGGTCGCGGAGTCCCGCGAGACCGGCGCCGAGTGGGACATCGTCTTCGTGGCCGCCTTGGCCGGCCAGGACGCCGAGGCACAGGCCGAGCAGCACCTCAACCGCATGGTGGAATCGCTGAAGATGGGCAATGTGGCGTCGTTCCTGGCCTTCGATCGCCAGGGCGAGGCGCTGAGCCTCGGCTGAACCTCCTCACCATGGGTCATAGGGTTGAATTATCAGATCCATGGCACTATTCAATTTACGCTATCAAAAGATACGGGCTAACATGCGTCCCGTATTGCCGCCAATCACTCTACGAAAGTCGAAAGGAGCACCACCGAATGTCCCTGCTGAACACCGAAGTCAAGCCGTTCAACGCCACCGCCTACCACAATGGCGAGTTCGTCGACGTGTCCGACGAGAACCTCAAGGGCCAGTGGAGCGTCTTCTTCTTCTATCCGGCCGACTTCACCTTCGTCTGCCCGACCGAGCTGGGTGACCTGGCCGACAACTACGCAGAGTTCAAGAAGCTGGGCGTCGAGATCTACAGCGTCTCCACTGACACCCACTTCACCCACAAGGCGTGGCACGACAGCTCCGAGACCATCAACAAGCTGACCTACCCGATGATCGCCGACCCGACTCACGCCATCTCGCGCAACTTCGAGGTGCTGATCGAGGACGCCGGCATCGCCGAGCGCGGCACCTTCGTGGTCGACCCGGACGGCAAGATCCAGATCATCGAGCTGAACGCCGGCAACATCGGCCGTAACGCCGAAGAGCTGCTGCGCAAAGTCAAGGCCGCCCAGTACGTGCGCGCCAACCCGAACGAAGTCTGCCCGGCCAAGTGGGAAGAAGGCGAAGAGACCCTCTCCCCCTCTCTGGACCTGGTCGGCAAGATCTAAACGATCTGCCCCTGCCGGCGAGGCCCCTCTCGGCCTCGCCTGTCCCCACCCGGGCATCCCCTGCCCGGGTCTCTATTCAGGAAGCTTGAGCGAACCGAGGCGCCCCGCGCGGGAAGCCACGGGATCCTCATGCCTCCGTCTTGAACCCCGAACATGAAGGAATGCCGCTGTCATGTTGGACGACAATCTGAAAAGCCAGCTCAACGCCTATCTGCAGAAGGTCACTCAGCCGTTCGAGATCGTCGCGTCCCTCGATGACGGCGACAAGTCCAAGGAACTGCACGGTCTGCTGACCGACATCGTCGGTCTCACTGACAAGATCACTCTGAAGCTCGACGGTCAGGACCCCCGCACGCCCTCCTTCGCCCTGAACCGTCCCGGCGAGGAGAGCGGCGTGGTCTTCGCCGGCATCCCCATGGGCCACGAGTTCACCTCGCTGGTGCTGGCGCTGCTGCAGATCGGCGGCCATCCGCCCAAGGCCTCCGACGAGGTGATCGAGCAGATCAAGAGCCTCGACGGCGAGATGCGCTTCGAAACCTACTTCTCGCTCTCCTGCCAGAACTGCCCGGACGTGGTCCAGGCGCTGAACCTGATGGCGATCCTCAACCCGAACGTGCACCACGTGGCCATCGACGGCGCACTGTTCCAGGACGAGGTGAAGCAGCGCGAGATCATGTCGGTGCCGAGCGTCTACCTCAACGGCGAGCCCTTCGATCAGGGCCGCATGAGCCTGGAGCAGATACTGGCCAAGGTGGACACCGGCGCCGCCAAGCGCGAGGCCGCCAAGCTCAACGACAAGGCCACCTTCGACACCCTGATGATCGGCGGTGGCCCCGCCGGCGCCGCGGCAGCCGTCTACGCCGCGCGCAAGGGCATCCGTACCGGCGTTGCCGCGGAGCGCTTCGGCGGCCAGGTGCTCGACACCATGGGCATCGAGAACCTCATCTCCGTGCCCCGCACCGAGGGCCCCAAGCTGGCCGCGGCGCTGGAGGAGCACGTCAAGGAGTACGAGGTCGACATCATGAATCTGCAGCGGGCCGTCCAGCTGGTGCCTGGACAGCCGGGCGAGGAGCACGAGGTGGCGTTCGAGTCGGGCGCCCGCCTGCGCGCCAAGACCCTGGTGCTGGCCACCGGCGCCCGCTGGCGTGAGATGGGCGTGCCCGGCGAGGCCGAGTACCGCAACAAGGGCGTAGCCTACTGCCCCCACTGTGACGGCCCGCTGTTCAAGGGCAAGCGCGTGGCGGTGATCGGCGGCGGCAACTCCGGCGTCGAGGCGGCCATCGACCTGGCCGGCATCGTCGGTCACGTCACCCTGATCGAGTTCATGGACGAGATGCGCGCCGACGCGGTGCTGCAGAAGAAGCTCAGGAGCCTGCCCAACGTCGAGATCATCCTCGGCGCCCGTACCACCGAGGTGAACGGCGACGGCAAGCGCGTCGACGGCCTGACCTATGAGGAGCGCGCCACCGGCGAGCTGCGCCGGGTCGAGCTGGAGGGCATCTTCGTGCAGATCGGCCTGGTGCCCAACACCGAGTGGCTGCAGGAGTCGCCCATCGAGCTCTCCGAGCGCGGCGAGATCGTCGTCGATGCCCGCGGCATGACCTCGATCCCCGGCATCTTCGCCGCTGGCGACGTGACCACCGTGCCCTACAAGCAGATCGTCATCGCCATGGGCGAGGGCTCCAAGGCCGCCCTCGGCGCCTTCGATCACCTGATCCGCAGCTAATCGCGGCCGGGCGCCAGTCGCCCGGGTCCGTCACGACGCCCCCGCCGGCATTGCCGACGGGGGCGTTCTCGTTGCTAAGGCGAGGGACCGGCCGCCTGGCTGGGTGAGCGGAGACCTCGGCGCTCAGCCGTGCAGCCAGAGAAAGGGCAGCAGCGAGACGGCGAGCACGCCAGCGACCAGCAGGGCCAGCAGCAGCGTGCGGATCGGCCGATGCTTGAGGCGCCGCCACAGGGTCGGCGCCTCGCCGCGGGCGGCGAGGCTCGCCTGCTCATCGCGCATGCGCTCGCCGAGCGTCTGCTGGTAGGCGTCGATCAGCGACCGGGCCTGCTCCCGCTGGGCCTCGTCGCGCAGCCAGATGGCCGCCACGCCCAGCCCCCAGAAGCCGGCGCGGGTCTCGTAGGTCGCGATGGCATGCTCGTCGAGCAGCCGACGCACCTCCTCGGCCTCCTCGTCGGGCACGTTGCCCAGGTGAAACAGCAGCGTGGCCATCGTGGCCCTCCGTCAGTCGTTGCCTTCGTCGACGCCCGGGGCGGGCGCCTGTGCGCAGAGGCGCTGCATGCGCGCGATCGCCTCGCCGGCCCCGGCCAGGCTGAAGGCCATGAACCAAGGATCGTCCTCGCCGCGCATCAGCCGCAGGCGCAGCAGCTCGCCCGCGGCCATCTCGTCGAGCAGCAGGTCCAGTTCGGGCAGCGCGATGCGCACGTAGAAGCCGCGGTCGCCGCGCTCGGTGACGAAGGCGGCACGGCCGCTGTGGATGGTCTCGTGATCGACGCGCAGGTCGGCGGGCACGCGGTTCACCGTGGCGCTCTCGGGCTGGTAGGCGTCGAGCGCCACGCGAAGCTCCAGCCAGGGCAGATTACAGGCCCCGGCGCTGGCGTTGACGCTGAAGATCGAATCGCTGTAGCTGTGCTGGTCGATGGCGCGGAAGTGGCGCGCCTCGCCGAGCGACAGGGCCAGGGAGTGCCAGCCGCCATGGGCCCGGGCGTCACTGGTGTTGTAGTCCGTGGCCGCGGCGGGGCCGGCCAGCAGCAGGCATAGTGTAAAGAATAGCGGCAGCAGGGACGGGGCGAGACGGGAACGGCGTGGCATGACGGAGCTTCCTCGGACCGGGACGCGCCCGAGGCTAGCATGGCGGGGGCACTCTTTGGGAGCTCGGTTTACTGAGTGATGGACGTGCCGCCGGGAGACCTTCGGCCTCCATCGTGATCTGAAGATCACTCCCACAGGGTGGCAGTGCCATGCTCTTGTGGGAGCTCAATTCATTGAGCGATTGGCGCCGACAGGCGCCCAGCGGTATTACTCAGGACGGATGGCGCCTCGGGCTCAGTGGGCAGTCTCCATCGCGCCCTGGTCGTCCATTCCTTTCATTCCTTCTATGTCGCCGCCCAGCTCGCCGCGTCCCAGGCGCCCCAGCAGATCGAGATCGATCTCCTCATAGGCCACCAGCTGGCCGCCATGTTCCTCGCGGAAGGCCTCGGCATCGTCGCGTTCGGCGAAGGAGGCCAGGGTGTGACCCATGGCGCCGCGGCGATCGTGGCCGACCACGTACCAGGCGTCGCTGGCCGGCACGAAGGCCTCGTCCGCGGGCTGCTGCCAGGTCGTCTTGCCGATGTCGTGGACATAGGCGTGGGAGAGTCGGGTCTCGTTCTCCGGCTGCTTGAGGAAGGTGAAGAGCTCCAGGGTGGAGCAGAACTTGCTCGGCGTATCCTGCCCCTTGAGGAAGGCCTCGCCCTTGGGGCCGGGAAAGTTCTGGATCAGCATGCCGCAGACGTGACAGCTGTCGCCGTCCGCGATGGGCACCGGGGCGGCGAGGGTCTCGGGATCGGACTCGCTGCACCCGGTAAGCAGCACCAGGAGCAGCGTCAGCAGGATAGGTAAACGGGGCATGGGAAGACTCCGGAACGCGGGGATGGCCTCAGGCCGAACGGTGGCGGAAACGCAGCAGGGCCAGGCCCAGGGGGACCAGTATCCAGGCCATCAGTATCGGCACCAGCACGGCGGGCCGGAAGGCGCCGCCCTCGGCGATGGCGGTCAGGCCGATGTAGCTGCGGGCCGCTTCGAAGCCGGCCAGATTGATCAGTCGGAAGCACTCGGTGGGATTGAGCAGCAGCAGCCAGGGCAGCCAGTCGCCGCCTTGCTCGACGCTGACCAGCAGGGCCAGCAGCCCCAGGTCGAAGACCAGCACGAAGAGAAACCACACCACCAGGGCGAGGCCGGCGGCCCGGGCCTTCTCGGTGACACAGACGCTGATCAGATAGGCGAAGGCGATGAAGACCCAGCCCAGCAGCACGCTGCTGGCGATCAGCAGTCCCATGCCGGCGGCGAGCTCGGGGAGTGGCACGCCATCGGCGGCCAGCGCGATCACCGCCCCGGCGATGCCGAAGCCCAGCGTCGTCGCGGCGCCGAGGATCAGGCCGTGGCCGAGGAACTTGCCGAGCAGCAGCGAGGTACGACTGATGGGGTAGGTGAGCAGCAGCAGCAGGGTGCCGGCCTCCTGCTCGCCCACCACGGCGTCGTAGGCCAGTAGCAGGGCGATCAGCGGGATCAGGAACACCGCCAGGGTGGCCAGGCTGACCAGGGTCGTGGCCAGCGAGGTGAAGCCCAGCCCGCCGCTGGCCGCGGCGCCGAACCAGGCAATGCCCACGGCCAGCAGGGCCAGCACCAGGGCGATGGCCAGTACCCAGCGGTTGCGCAGGCCGTCGCGGAACTCCTTGCCGGCGATGGTCAGGATGGCAGTCATCGGGCGTCTCCCGAGGCGGGCCCCCGCGGGGCAGGCGGCGCCGCGGAGAAGTGGGTGTAGAGGTGTTCCAGGGTCGGCGGCAGCAGCTCGATGTCGTTCACGCCGGGCAGGGCGGTCAGGCGGCGCAGCACGGCGAGCTTGGCGTCGGCGGGCACCGAGAGCGTCACTTCGTGGCCGTTGACGGGCCTGGCCTCGATGCGCGGATCCTCCCAGCCGTGGCGCCAGTCGTGGTCGTGCATGGCCCCCCAGGCGCGGATGGTCAGCGGCAGCGACGCCTGTCGGCGCAGGGTCTCCATGTCGCCCAGCGCCAGGCGTCGTCCCCCGCCCAGGATCAGGGCGCGATCGATGTAGGGTTCCACCCCGGGGAGCATGTGGGAGGAGAGCAGCACCGTGCAGCCCCGCTCGCGCAGCTCGCGCACCGTGTCGTAGAAGTCGCGGGTGGCGGCAGGATCGAGCCCGGTGGTGGGTTCGTCCAGCAGCAGCAGGCGCGGCTCGCCGAGCAGCGCCTGGGCCAGCCCCAGGCGCTGGCGCATGCCCTTGGAGTAGGTCTTCACGCGCCGGTTGGCGGCGGCACCCAGGCCGACCCGCTCGAGCAGGGCCTCGACCTGGCGGCGATCGACCCGCTTGAGGCGGGCGAAGTAGTCGAGCACCTCGCGGCCGCTGAGCTGCTCGTAGAAGCTGACGTTCTCGGGCAGGTAGCCCAGCCGTCGGCGCAGGGTCTCGGCATGGGCGCCGTCGGGGGCGCCTCCGAGTACCGAGACGCGCCCGGCACTGGGCGAGAGCAGCCCGAGGATCAGATGCATGATGGTGGTCTTGCCGGCGCCGTTGTGGCCGAGCAGGGCCAGGACCTCGCCCTCGTTGACCGAGAGGTCGAGGGCGTCGAGGCGGACCAGGTCGCCGTGGCGCTTGGTCACGCCCTGAAAATCGATCACCGCGGTCATGCGTCGGCGTCTCCGAGATTGGGTTGATTCGAGCCGGGGGCTTTCATGGCGGGTTCCGTCATCAGGGGGGCGCTGTCCTTGACCCCCTGGGGGCGGAACACCGGGAACTGGCGCTGTATCCAGCGCAGCGCGAGCACCGCGGGGCTGTCCATCAGCAGGCGGGCGACCGGGTAGCGCCACAGCAGACGGTCCATGGCATCGTTGGGCTCGAAGGGGGTGTCGCCGATGCCGTCGCCGGCGAGATCCCAGCCCAGGTAGTTGCTCCAGTAGTTGCCCCGGCCCGCCTCGGACCACTCCTGGGGGCGGGTGGCCACATACATCACCTGCTGATGGTTGTCGACGAAGGCGTTGCCCACCACGGCATTGTCCTCAGAGCCGGCGGTGAGATGGATGCCGATGTCGCTGTCGGCGAAGCGGTTGCCTTCGAAGCGGTTGTATTGGGCGTTGTAGACAAACAGCGCCTTGCCGGCGGCGCCACTGACCAGCCCCTGGCCCTGGGCGTCCCGTCGCTGCTGGATGCCGGTGACGCGGTTGTCGCGCAGGGTAGAGTGGGTGATGTTGTTCATCAGGATGCCGTAGTGGCGGTCGTTATCCGAGCGGTTTCCAATCACCGTCAGCCGCTTGGACTGCATCAGGGCATAGCCGGTGCGGGTGCCCCGGGTGACATTGTTCACCAGCCGGTTGTCGTGGGCGTACATGTAGTGCACGCCGTAGCGCAGGTCTTCCATGTGATTGCCGCGCAGCAGGCTGTCGCGGCTGGTATCGATGTAGATGCCGTCGCGGGTGCCGCGGATGTCGTTGCCCTCCACCCGGACATCCACGACGTTGAACAGGTGGATGCCGTTGCCGCGGTCCTGGGAGCGCAGCGTGGCGTCGCCGCGGATGACGTTGTCGAGGACCTGCACGTCGCTCACGCCGTCCAGCCAGATACCGAAGGTGGGGCCCGTGAGGCGGGCGTCGCGTATCACGCTGCCGGCGGCGCGCTCCTCGACGAAGATGCCGGCGTCCATGTCGGTGAGGCTGGCGCCCCAGTTCTCGATGGTGAGGCCCTCCAGCACGATGCTCGGGGCGGCGAGGACCACGGCATGCCCCTCGCCGCCGCCGTCGATCACCGCCCCCGGCTCGCCCAAGAGGGTCAGCGTACGGTCGATGGTCACGGGGCCGGGGTAGCGGCCTTCGGGCAGCATCAGGCGGTCGCCGTCGCTGGCCTGGTCGACCAGCGGTTGCAGCGGCTCGCCGGGGCAGGCCGTCCAGTCGGCGGCCAGCAGGTCGCCCGGCAGCCACGCGAGCAGCCAGGCGACAAGAAAGAGTCGGGGGACGACGCGAGTCTGTCGTCGGGTCATGCGTCTCTCCGGGAAAGGGGGCCGGGCATGCCCGGCCCCTTGTCATCAGGCCTCGCGATCAGGCCTTCTCGACCAGCATGCGGCCGGTCATTTCCATGTGCATGGCATGGCAGAACCAGGAACAGTAGTACCAGTAAACGCCGGGCTTGTCGGCGGTAAAGGTGACGCTGGAGGTCTGCTGCGGGCCAATCTCCATGGAGGCGCCGTGGTTGACCATCACGAAGCCGTGGGTCAGGTCCTCCACCTGATCGAGGTTGGTGACCACCACGGTCACCTCGTCGCCCTGCTTGACCTTGAACTCGGTCAGGCCGAACTGCGGGGCTACCGAGGTCATGTAGACCCGCACCTGGTTGCCGTCGCGAATCACCTTGTTGTCGCCCTCGAGGGTGACCCCGTCCGCCTCGGCCATGGCACGCGTCTCGGCGAAGAACGGATCGTCACGCGTCCAGGTCCGGCTCGGGTTGAGCTGATCGGCGCGCAGCAGGATGCAGTCGTGGGGTTCGGCGAAGGTGGGGCCGTCGTGGACCAGCTTCATCTCCTCGCCGGAGATGTCGATCAGCTGATCGTTCTCCGGGTGCAGCGGGCCCACCGGCAGGAAGCGGTCCTTGGAGAACTTGGAGAGCACCACCAGCCACTTGCCGTCGGCGTCTTTGGACTCGGTGAGGCTGGCATGGTTGTGGCCCGGCTGATAGTGGACGTCGAGCTTCTGGCGCAGGTAGTTCACTTCCTCGCCGTTATAGGCGCGGATGGCGTCCTCGATGTTCCACTTGGCGATCTGGCTGTCGATGAACAGCGTGGTATAGGCGTTGCCGCGACCGTCGTAGGTGGTGTGCAGCGGCCCCAGGCCCAGCTCCGGTTCGCCGACCACGGCGTCGCGGGGCTCGATGGCGTCGTCGAACAGCTCGGGCAGCTTGGCGGTGGCGATGATCGAGACGGTGGGCGAGAGCTTGCCGTTGGCGACGAAGTACTTGCCGTCCGGCGAGGTGTTGAGGCCGTGGGGGTTCTTGGGGACCGGGATATAGCGGGTCAGCTTCGAGCCCTTGCGACCGTCGAGGACCGGCACCTCGCTGTCGCCCAGGGTCTCGAACTCGCCGGCGGCCACGGCGGCCTCGATGGCCTCGACGTCGAACACCACCACCCAGTCGCGCTCGGCGCGCATGGTATCGGCCAGCGTCATGCCCTTCTCGGAGTTGTAGCAGGTCGAGGCCACGAAGCGGCCGGTGTAGTCGGCATCGGTGTTGTCGAGGTTGCCATCGACGATCACCTGCCACGCCACGTCCATGCTCTCGGCATCGATGGCGTTGAACATGGTGAAGTAGTTGTCGGGGTTCTCCAGATCGCGGCCGTCGTTGATCTGCGGGATCGGCAGCTCGGCGTTGGCGAAGACGTACTTGGTGTGCGGCACCTTCTGCAGGCGCAGGCCGTGGATCGCCTGCACGTTGGGAATGCTGGTGATCTTGTCCGTCTTCATGATGTCGAGACGGATGCGGGCCACGCGAGTGTTGGCCTTGTCGTTGATGAACAGGTACTTGCCGTCGTAACTGCCATCGGTCATGGAGATGTGCGGATGGTGGCAGTCGCCGTTGAGGAAGCGTGACGAGTCGCCGAGGATGCGCTTCGACTCGTTGGTGATGCCCCAGCCGGTGGCGCTGTCGACGTTGAAGACCGGGATGCGCATCAGCTCGCGCATGGAGGGGATGCCCAGGACCCGAACCTCCCCCTGGTGGCCGCCGCTCCAGAAGCCGTAGTACTCGTCGAGTTCGCCGGGGGCGACCTCGATGCCGTTCTCGGCGGCGTGCGCCTCGCGGCTGCTCATCAGCGCGCTGGCACCGAAGCCGCCGGCCAGGCCGGCACCGGCGACGCCGGTCACCGCGCTATTGCGCAGGAAGTGGCGGCGACCGAGGCTTTCGATCTCTTTTTTCTTGTCTACCATGGTTCACTCCTCCTGAAGAGTCGGGATTCGCTGCAGCTTGCGGTCTCCGGCGGTGCCGGGGTCATGGGTCTCGACGCCGCCCTTGCCCGCGGCCAGGCGTGCCGCCTTCTCATAGCGCTTGCGGCGCTTGATCTCCGGCGGGCAGCGCTGGTCGTCGTGGTAGGTGATCTGGCAATCGAGACAGTAGTGACACTCGTTGGCATTGATGTGGCCGTCGGGGTGGATGGCGGCCACCTCGCATTCGTTGGCGCATATCTGGCACGGGCTGCCGCAGTCATTGCGGTGCCGCTTCAACCAGTCGAACAGTCGCAGGCGGGCAGGGATGGCCAGGCCGGCCCCCAGCGGGCAGACGTAGCGGCAGTAGAACTTGTGGTTGAAGGCCGAGATCGCCACCAGCGCCAGGGCGTAGAGCAAAAAGCCCCACTCGCGCTGGAAGCGCAGGGTGATGGCGGTCTTGAAGGGCTCCACCTCGGCGTAGCGCTCGGCGGTACCCAGCGAGTGCAGCGAGAGCGCGAACAGGCCCAGCAGGAGGATGTACTTCACCGCCCAGAGGCGCTCGTGGAGCCCGAAGGGCACCTCGATCTGCTTCACGCCCAGCTTGCGAGCGGCCTTGTTGACCAGGTCCTGCAGGGCCCCGAAGGGACACAGCCAGCCGCAGAAGACGCCGCGGCCCCACAGCAGCAGGCTGACCGCCACGAAGGACCAGAGGATGAACATCATCGGGTCGATCAGGAAGGAGCCCCAGCTGAAACCGCTGATCAGCGAATTGGTGAACGTCAGGATGTTGACCACCGAGAGCTGGGCCAGGGAGTACCAGCCGATGAACACCAGGGTGTAGACCAGGAAACCCAGGCGCAGCGGGCGCAGGATCCGCGGATGGCGCGCCAGCACGTCCTGGAACAGCATGACGATCGTCAGCACGATGAGGCCGGCGGCCAGCACGGCGATCTGGAACGCCTTGTCGCGCCATACCTGTACCCAGATCGGCTCCTCCACCGGCGGCTCGGGGCGTTCGATGTAGGCCTCGGGGACGCTATAGTCGGCGCTGAAGCGGCGGAACTCGGTGTCCAGGGGGCCGGAGGCGCGGCGCACCAGCAGCTCCAGCTGCCAGGGGCGGCCGGGATCGAAGGCGGCCTCATCGCGGACGATGAAGATGTCGCGCTCGTCGAGGCGCGGCGCCCCCTCGATGTCCAGCCTGCCCAGGCGGATATGGTCGCGGTCGTGAAAGCTGACCCTGGTGTTGCCCTGGGAGAGTTCGATGCGATCGAAGATGCCGCCGCGCACGTAGCCCGAGCCCTTGAAGGAGTAGTCGCCACGGCCCATAACCGCGATGGCGTGCTCACCCTCCTCCAGCTCCGCCATCAGCTGGTCGTACTCGGTGTCGCCCAGCAGGTTGCGGCCGGCCGTGGGCGGGTTCAGGTAGGTGATGAAGAGCTCGATGAAGGTCCGGTCGGCGGGCTGCGGGGTGTGCAGGTAGTCCTCGGCGGGGCTGCCGGCGAAGGCGGCGTCGACCTCGCCATGGGTCAGACGCAGGCGCCGGATGGTGCCGTCGCCGGTGAGCGTAGCCCAGTCGGCGGGTTTGAAGACGTCTTCCAGGACCGTCGCCGCCGGGGCGGCGGAGGGATCGGCGATCAATCCCTGCTCCGCGGCGACCTTTCGCGCGGCCCGGGTGATGGTGTCGCTGACGACGATGACGGTGACGGTGGCGCCGGAGATGGCGTCCAGTTCCTCACCGATCTTGAGACGGTCGTTGACGTGGGCGGGCACGTGGTCGTCGGCGAAGCCCTCGAGCTTCGACTCGGGGATACCCACCAGCATGATGGGTTCCTCGTGGCCGAGGATGTCGGCCTGGACGATGCGCCCCTCGAGGTCGATGCCCACCAGCACGTTGACCGGCTTGCCCGAGTAGGCCGGGATCGGCGCCACATCGACGCTCTCGAAGGCATAGCCGATGAGCTCGTCGCCGGCGTACACCTCGCTCACCGGCCACTGGGACTCGGCGGCTTCGAGCCGATCACCCTCAGGGAACCCCTCGCGAATCTGCGCCAGCTCCAGGGCGTGCAGCGATGAGGAGAGCAGCAACAGGCCAAGAGCGACTATCAACCCGAGCCATCGGGCTGTGATCCTGCGGCGTATCGACATGGTGGCTCCCCGAGGCAAAAGCAGGGGAAGGGCGGGCATGCCGCCCTTCAGGCAGAGGGCCGGCCCGAAGGCCGGCGCGGCCTCAGGGCGTGAGGCTGGCGTAGTAGGCGGCGATATCGGCGATATCCTCGTCGGACAGCGCCTTGGCCTGGGGGGTCATCATCGCGGACATGCCGCCACCGCGCTCGCCTGACCGGTAGGCCTTGAGGGAGCTCACAAGGTACTCGGCGTTCTGGCCGGCGAGATTCGGATAGATGGGAGCGGTGGCCTGGCCGTCGGTGCCGTGACAGGCGGCGCAGACGGCGACCTTGCCCTCTCCGGCGGCGGGATCACCGGCGGCCTGGGCGCCCATGGCGAGGAAGGCGCTGCCCAGCAGGGCCACAGCGATTAACGACTTCATAATGTACCTCCAAAATGCATCTTTAGCTGTTTGAAAAAGGCCTGTCTCGGGCAGACGCCGCGCCAGGCGAGTCATGTCATGATGCCAGCTGCCATCGAGATCAGGCTTGATGTGCATCATGTTCAGCCTAGCCCGCGAAGCGCGGAAGGTAAAAGGAGCCGCTAATGCAGGCGAGGGCCGAACGTCTCAAGCATCGGGCGGAGGATCATCGAGCTGCAGCAGCCGAACCAGCGTGGGACGCTGGGGGCCAAGCAGATCGGCCAGGGTGTAGCGATCGAGCACGGCGAGAAAGGCGCCGAGTGCCTCGGCCAGGATCGGCTTGAGCCGACAGGCGGGAGTGATCACGCACTCATTGCTGTCACCGAAGCACTCGACGAGCTCGAGGTCGCGCTCGGTGGCGCGTACCAGCTCGCCCAGCGGAATGCTCTCGGGGCTGCGCTTGAGCACCAGGCCGCCGTTCTTGCCGCGAATGGCAGTGAGGTAGCCCTGGTGGTTGAGATCCTGCACCACCTTCATCAGGTGGTTGCGGGAGATCTCGAAGCGCTCGGCGATCTCGTTGATGGTCGAACGCTCCTCGCCTTTCACGGCCAGGAAGAGCAACACTCGCAGCGAATAGTCGGTGAAACGGGTCAGGTGCATGAGAATCCCGGCGCCTCGGGCGCCTTGATAGGCTGGATGGGCGGAAAGACTCGCCATTCTATCATTATGCCAATCTGAGCTGCTGCGCGGCGGCATTCGGTCACGGAGGCGGCCGCTTGGGCAGGATTGGCAAGGTCACGATTAAGATGTAATTTACATGCATGTTAAAGGTCCCTGTCAATGCGCCAGGTCAATTTTCGGGCGTGCGCCGGCCCGACCGGCGTCCCGCCTGGCCGCTGTTCTTTCCGCTCGCCGCCCTGCAGGCGGCGCTGGCGCTGCCGCTATCGCTGGCGGCGATGGTGACGGGATCAGGGTGGCTCTCCGGGCTGGCGACGCCGGCCGCCCATGGGCGAGAGCTGCTGTTTGGCTTCGCCCTGGCGGTGATCGCCGGCTACCTGCTGGGACCGCTGCCGATACGGCGACTGACTCTCCTGGCGGGGCTGTGGCTGATCGGGCGCCTCGGGTGGCTGGCCCTGCCCATGGCCTGGCCGGCGCTGCTGGCCGATGCAGCCTTCGCCCTGCTGCTGGCCGTGGGAGTGGTGCCACGTTTCCTGGCGGCGAAGAAGTGGCGTAACCGCCTGCTCTCCCCGCTGCTGGGGCTGCTCTGCCTGTTGGCCGTGGCCAGTCTCGCGGCGCGCGCGCTCGCCCCGGGGCTGCTCTCGCCGCTGCTCCATCAGGGCGTGCTATGGCTGCTGTTGCTGATGGTCTTCATGGGGGGACGGGTGATCGCACCGGCGGTCAATGGCCACCTGGTGGTCCGCGGCCGGGCGGCGGGGGGCGGCGTACAGCCGCGGTTGGAAGCCACCCTCCTGGGGCTGCTGGTAGCCGTCGGCATCACCGTCACTCAGCGCGCGCTATGGCCGCTGGCCGGCGTGTTGCTCGTCCTGGCGGGCCTCGTGATCCTGGTGCGCCTGTGGCGCTGGGCGCCCTGGCGGCTGCAGGGCCGTCCCGACCTGCTCGCCCTGCTGCTGGGTTACGCTTGGCTGGGCGTGGGGGCATGGCTCCTGGCGGCCGATCTGCTGTCCGGCACCGCGCCGGCGGCTCGACTGCATGCCGTGACGGTCGGGGCGCTCGGCACGCTGGCAAGCGCCATCATGCTGCGCCAGGCCATCCTGAGGGCCAAGGGGCACCCGGCCGGCGAGCCGTGGCTGGCGGTCCTGGCGGGGCTGTTTGCCCTGGCGGCCGGGCTGCGTCTCGCCATGCCTCTGGCGGGGAGCGGCTGGCACCTGCTGCTATGGGGCTCGGCCGGCTGCTGGAGCCTGGCCTGGCTGCTGGTGGCCTGGCGGCTGCGGTACTGGTCACGCCGAGCGGCCTTGCGCGCCGCGGCGCGAGCCGCGACGCCGGCAACTTGATCTGGGTCAGCTACCCCTTCGAGGGTACCGACGCGCGCGGTCGCGGCTGGCATAATTCGCCCAACGGTGACGGCTGTGGCCGCCGCCCTCCGGTTAAAGAGGCTCGATTCGATCATGCAAGATACCCTGCCGTTCATCCGCCCCCTGGTCGAGAAGTACGATCGCCCCGGCCCGCGCTACACCTCCTATCCCACGGCGCCGCAGTTCCAGGCGGCCTTCGCCGAGGATGATTACCGGGCCGCCGCCGAGCGCAGCAACGCGGCCGCGTCGCCCAAGCCGCTGTCGGCCTACGTGCACATCCCCTTCTGCGAGAGCCTCTGCTACTACTGCGCCTGCAACAAGATCATCACCCACAATCGCGAGCGGGCGGCGGAGTACCTGGCCTGGCTCAAGCGCGAGATCGAGCTGCAAGGGGCGCTGTTCGACGAGTCGCGGCGCATGACCCAGCTGCACCTGGGCGGCGGCACCCCGACCTACCTCGACAACGACCAACTCGGCGAGCTGATGGCGGCGCTGGACGCGGCCTTCCACTTCGCTGCCCCCGAGGAGAGGGAGTTCTCCCTCGAGGTGGACCCGCGCACCGTGACCCCCGCGCAGATCCATGAGCTTTACGCCCTGGGCTTCAATCGCCTGAGCTTCGGCGTGCAGGACTTCGACACCCGGGTGCAGGAGGCGGTCAACCGCCTGCAGAGCGAGGAGCAGGTGCTGGAGCTGGTGGCGGCGGCCCGTGAGGCGGGCTTCCAGTCGGTGAGCGTCGACCTGATCTACGGCCTGCCGCTGCAGACCGTGGCGAGTTTCGACGAGACGCTTGCCAAGATCATTGCCCTGCGCCCGGATCGCATTGCCACCTACAGCTATGCCCACCTGCCGGAGCTGTTCAAGGCGCAGCGGCTGATCCGCCCCGAGGACATGCCGCCGCCGGAGCGCAAGATCGAGCTGCTGGAGCTGATCATCCGCCGCCTCACCGCGGCGGGCTATGTCTACATCGGCATGGATCACTTCGCCCTGCCCGAGGACGAGCTCTCGCGGGCCCGCGAGAACGGCACCCTGCAGCGCAACTTCCAGGGCTACTCGACCCATGCCGACTGCGACCTGATCGGCCTGGGCAACACCGCCATCGGCAAGGTCGGCGACAGCTACAGCCAGAACGTCAAGGAGACCGCCCAGTACCAGGCGCGCCTGGAGGCGGGGCGGCTGCCGGTGATGCGCGGCTACCGCCTCAACGCCGACGACGTGCTGCGCCGCGACGTGATCAACGCCCTGATGTGCCATGGCCGCATCGACTTCGCCGCGATCGAGGCGGCCCACGGCATCGTCTTCCGCGAGACCTTCGCCGAGGCCCTCGAGGAGCTCGAGGAGATGGTCGACGACGGCCTGCTGGCCATCTCCGACACCGCCATCGAGGTGCTGCCCGCCGGGCGGCTGATGATGCGCAACGCCGCCATGGCCTTCGACGCCTACCTGAGCCACAGCACCGGGCGCTATTCGCGCACCGTTTGACCCCGGCGGCCATTCTGCTCGGTGCGGTTTTATCCTGCCCAACGTAGTGCGGCGCCCCGAGGGGCGCCGCACTTCTTATTGCTTCAGTCTGGCCTCTTCTGGCCTCTGTCCAGGCTTCTCGGGATCAGCAGACGCCCTGCTCGATCATGGCGTCGGCGACCTTGCGGAAGCCGGCGATGTTGGCGCCCAGCACCAGGTTGGTGGGGTCGTCGAACTCGGCGGCGGTCTCGGCACACTGCTGGTGGATGTTGGCCATGATCGCCTTGAGCTTGGCGTCGACCTTCTCCAGCGGCCACTGCTCCATGCTGCTGTTCTGCGCCATCTCCAGCTGGCTGGTCGCCACGCCACCGGCATTGGCCGCCTTGCCCGGGCCGTAGGCGATCTTCGCCGCCAGGAAGCGATCCACGGCCGCGGCGGTGGAGGGCATGTTGGCGCCCTCGCTGATGCAGGTCACGCCGTTGCCCAGCAGCGTCTCGGCGTCGGCCTCGGTCAGCTCGTTCTGGGTGGCGCAGGGGAAGGCGACATCGCCCTGGAGTCGCCACACCGCATGGCCGTCGGCCGGGTAGTCGCCCGCGGGGATGTAGCAGGCCTCGGGGTGCTGCGCCAGGTAGGCCTCGAGCGTGGTGCGCTGGACCTCCTTGAGCTCGCACAGCAGCGCCAGGTCGATGCCGTTCGGGTCATGGAGGGTGCCGCGGGAGTCGGAGCAGCTGACGGGAATCGCGCCGAGCTCAAGGAGCTTCTCGATGGTGTAGATGGCCACGTTGCCGGCGCCGGAGACCAGGCAGGTCTTGCCGGCGAGGGTTTCGCCGCGCGCCTCGAGCATGTTCTCGGCGAAGTAGACGGCGCCGTAGCCGGTGGCCTCCTTGCGCCCGATGGAGCCGCCCCAGTTGAGGCTCTTGCCGGTCAGCACGCCCTCGTAGCGGCCGGTCAGGCGCTTGTACTGGCCGTAGAGGAAGCCGATCTCGCGCGCCCCCACGCCGATGTCGCCGGCCGGCACGTCGGTGGTCGGGCCGATGTGGCGGTAGAGCTCGCTCATGAAGGCCTGGCAGAAGCGCATGATCTCGCCGTCCGAGCGCCCCTTGGGATCGAAGTCCGAGCCGCCCTTGCCGCCGCCGATGGGCAGGCCGGTGAGGGCGTTCTTGAAGATCTGCTCGAAGCCCAGGAACTTGATGGTTCCCGAGGTCACGCTGGGGTGGAAGCGCAGCCCGCCCTTGTAGGGACCGAGGGCCGAGTTGAACTGGACGCGGTAGCCCTTGTTGACCTGCACCTTGCCGGCGTCGTCGGTCCAGCAGATGCGGAACATGATCTGCCGCTCGGGCTCGACGATGCGCTCGATGATGTTGTGATCGAGGTAGTGGGGGCTGCGCTCGAACAGCGGACGCAGGCACTCGAGCACCTCCTCGGCGGCCTGGTAGAACTCGGTCTGAGCAGGGCTGCTCTTGCGAAGCGCCTCGAGGGTGTCGTGAACGTAGGGCATGGTGCACTTCCTGTTCGGTGGAAAAAGGTTCCACGCACTATAAGGCAATGCACCATTATGCAGCAAGCGCATGGGTCATGCGGGTATTGGACATAGTATTGACGCGAAATGCCTTTAAAAGCGCAAAAAACTATGCACCAAGATAAGGCATTAGGATAATTTAATAGATGGTGAGTCAACGTAATGACGGTCCGATCCGGCCGGTATGCGTGAATCGTCCCGGAAGGGGGAGAGGCTGGTGAGTGAGCGAGAATGCCTCGGGGGGCGCGGAGGGTGAGGGCAGGAGGGTGAGGCCGCGCAGGCGCGGCCATCTCCTCGGCACCGGCCCGCCGTCACCTCGCGTTAGCCTCGATACCGCTCCGCGGTGGCCCATTCGGGACGCGCCGTAAAGGCGCCGAGGGGTCGCGTACGGCCCCGCGGCGACATCGCCTGCGTTGAGGCAATTTCTATACATCTTGTGCTTGAGTCTTTCCGTTAGTCTATATATGGTACGCAGCCCTCGGGAAACGCGCTGCTGGCGACGGCTTGACGCACGTCAGTGCAGGCGGTTTAGATGCCCCCTAGGATGAGCGCTCCGGCGGCCCAGCCGCACCGACGTCATCAGGAGAATCCGCATGTCTCTGCCCCATCCGCCGTTGTCGCTTCCGCGCCCACCCGCCCCGAGCCGCCTGATCCGCGCCCTGGATCCCCGGGTGCCGCTGGGCGTCAAGCGCCGGCTGGTGGAGCCGCTGCTCAACCGCACCTTCGCCGAGCCGCTCGCGGAGGGCGAGTTCGATGCCCTGGAGGGGCGCCGGATCAGCCTGACCATCGAAGATCTCGGCGTGACGCTGACCCTGGGCCTCGCGGATCAGCGCCTGGTGCTCTGCCGTGAGCCCGGCGAGGCGACCATCCGCGGCGGCTGGCGCGAGTTTTTATGCCTGGCCACCCGGCGCGAGGATCCCGACAGCCTGTTCTTCCAGCGCCGCCTTTTGATCGAGGGCGACACCGAGCTTGGCCTGACGGTCAAGAACCTGCTCGACGGGCGCGAGGAGGGCTTCGCCCAGGGGCGCCTCGGCGAGTGGCTGCTGCGCCTGGAGCGCCTCACGACGCGCGATCGCTGATCTCGCCGCCCGCGCCGGCCCGTATTTCTCTATCGATACCGATTCACCACGACACCGCTCTGGAGACCCCGACATGAGCACATCCGCCAAGGCCCTCAAGACCTCCAACGAGGTGCCCCTGCAGGTGCCTTCCCGCGATATCTGGGACGCCAAGTATCGCCTCAAGGACCGCCACGGCCACGCCGTGGACCAGGACGTCCACGCCACCTGGGAGCGTGTCGCCAAGGCCCTGGCGGCGGTCGAGGGCGATCAGGCCGAGGCGTGGCTGCCGAAGTTTCGCTGGGCGCTGGAGAACGGCGCCATCCCGGCCGGGCGGATCATGTCCAATGCCGGCGCCGAGGCCTACAAGCCGGCGGTGAGCCTGATCAACTGCACCGTCTCGCGCACCATCCGCGACTCCATGCACGACATCCTCGACTCGGTGGTGGATGCCGGCATGACGCTCAAGGCGGGCTGCGGCATCGGCTACGAGTTCTCGACCCTGCGCCACAAGAACGCCTTCGTGTTCGGCGCCGGTGCCGGCACCAACGGCCCGCTGGCGTTCATGGATATCTACGACAAGATGTGCTTCACGGTGGCCTCGGCGGGGGGGCGCCGTGGCGCCCAGATGGGCACCTTCGACGTCGGCCATCCCGACGTGAAGAGTTTCATCGAGGCCAAGCGCGAGGCGGGCCGGCTGCGCCAGTTCAACCTCTCTCTGCTGATCACCGACGAGTTCATGGAGGCGGTGAAGCAGGACGCCGACTGGCCGCTGGCCTTCCCGCTCCACCCCGGCGAGAAGGACGACGTCGAGGAGAGCGAGCTGATTTACCGCGACTGGCCGGTGATCGAGGAGGGCTACACGGTCGATGACGAGGGGCGCGTGGCCTGTCGCATCGTCGAGGTGATCCGTGCCCGCGAGCTGTGGGACACCATCATGGCCTCGACCTACGACTTCGCCGAGCCGGGCTTCATCCTGATCGATCAGGTCAATCGCATGAACAACAACTGGTTCTGCGAGGAGATCCGGGCGACCAACCCCTGCGGCGAGCAGCCGCTGCCGCCCGAGGGCGCCTGCCTGCTCGGCTCGGTGAACCTGACCCGCTTCGTCATCGATCCCTTCGGCAAGAAGCCGCGCTTCGACTGGGAGCGCTACCGCCAGGTGGTGGCGATCTTCACCCGCATGCTCGACAACGTGGTGGAGATCAGCGGCCTGCCGCTGGAGGGCCAGCGCCGCGAGATCGAAGCCAAGCGTCGCCACGGCATGGGCTTTCTGGGGCTTGGCTCGACGATGACCATGCTCAAGATCCCCTACGGCTCGCCGGAGTCGCTGGCCTTCACCGAGGAGGTGAGCCGCAACCTGGCCCTCGAGGGTTGGAAGCAGGCGCTGGAACTCGCCCGCGAGAAGGGCGCGGCGCCGGCGCTCAGCGAGGACTACGCGATCACCCCGCGGATGATGCGCGAGCGTCCCGAGCTCAAGCAGGACGGCTACGAGGTCGGCGACAAGGTGCCGGGGCGCATCCTCCACGCCCGCTACAGCCGCTACATGCAGAAAATCGCCGAAGTGGAGCCCAAGCTGGTGGCGGCGCTCGCCGAGCACGGCGCGCGCTTCACCCACCACAGCTCGATCGCCCCCACGGGCACCATCTCGCTGTCGCTTGGCAACAATGCCTCCAACGGCATCGAGCCGTCGTTCTCGCACCGCTACTTCCGCAACGTCATCCAGGCGGGCAAGAAGACCAAGGAGCAGGTCGAGGTGGTCTCCTTCGAGCTGGCGGCCTATCGCCACTTCATCGCCGCCGAGGCGGTGGAGAGCGACCTGCCCGACTACTTCATCACCGCCGACGCGGTGAGCCCCAAGCAGCACGTGGCGGTACAGGCGGCGGCTCAGGTGTGGGTCGACTCGGCGATCTCCAAGACGGTCAACGTGCCCACCGAGTTCCCCTTCGAGGAGTTCAAGGACCTCTACCTCGACGCCTATGCCAGCCAGCTCAAGGGCTGCACCACCTTCCGCTTCAACCCCGAGGCCTTCCAGGGCGTGCTGGTGCGCGAGGACGACCTCAAGAACACTACCTACGTCTTCGAGCTGGAGAACGGCGAGACCGTCGAGCTCGCCGGCGACGAGAAGGTCATCTACGACGGCGAGGAGCACAACGCGGCGAACCTCTATGACGCGCTGAAGGAAGGCACCTATGGAAAGTGGTAAGCCACGACCTACTGCGCTCGCCGAGGCGGCGTTGCAGTCTTACTCGGAATGCTCATTTACGGCTCGTAAACTCCGCTTCCTCGAAAGCCTGCGCCTTGCCTCGCCTTCGCTCGTAACGGCCGTGGGTGGCCGTTACTCGAGCGTCACAGCACACTTTTCCGGAGGAGCCTCCTGATGGCCGTCGAGATCAATTCCAAGATCGTGTCCTATAGCGTCAAGAAGGCGGTGGAAGAGCCGCCGTTGGCCGAAGAGAACCCGCTCACGGTGCGCATCCCGTCGCGCCCTGAGGGCACCCTGGAGGCCGTGTCGGAGAAGATCTCCTACGTCGGCGCCGAGGGGCGCAAGAAGGTCTACCTGCTGGTGTCGTTCATGCCGGTGGAGGGCGTGGTCAACGGCAAGCGGGTGGTGATCGAGCGCCCAGTGGAGTTCTTCTTCCCCTCCGGCCAGCTCTCCAGCGAGCATCAGTGGATCACCGCCACCATGCGCAGCCTGTCGCTGGCCGCCCGGGGCGGCTACGTCACCCAGGCGGTGGCCGACCTGCGCAAGGTGGCCTGGGACAAGGGCCTGGTGCGCTGCGGCATGAACCGCTGGGGCAAGCCGGTGTTCCATGACTCCGAGGTGGCGGCCATCGCCTGGTCGATCCAGCAGATCCTCTACCGTCGCGGTTTCCTCGACCAGGACGGCCACCAGGTGCCGGTGGAGGAGCTGGTCGCCCGCTACGCCCAGCGCCTGGCGAGCGGCCAGCCCTGGCATCCGCCCACCCCGGAGGAGGTCGAGCAGGCCGAGCGCAAGGCGCAGGACCAGAGCGGCGGCGGTCCCGCCGTGGTCGGCCACTGCCCCGAGTGCAACGGCGAGCTGATCATGATGGACGGCTGCCCCACCTGCTACTCCGGCTGCGGCTGGTCCAAGTGTGGATAAGCGGGCCCGCTAGAGGGCCTGTGGATAACGCAGACCGGCCGGGCTGATCGTCCACCCTGGCCAGTAGACGCCCCGGAACGCAGTGCGCTCCGGGGCGTCTTGCGTTGGTATCTGCTCGGAGAGTCGTTCCCTTGCGGCGGACCCGCTGCGGGATCAGGCGCGCAGTGCCAGGGTCTCGAAGCGTGGCGCCAGCCGGGCGACCAGGCCCTCGAGATCGGCCCGGGAGGGCCCGCCGGGTACCGGCGCAGCGTAGCGCGGGTCCAGGCACTGGTCGTGGCGGGCGAGCTGCAGCGCATAGTGGCGCACGCCACGCGCGGCCAGCGTCAGGGCCAGGCGCTCGATGTCGGCCAGGGTGAAGTCGCGCCCGTGCAGCGTGGTGCGACACTCGAAGTCGACGCCGCCCTGGAGCATCACGTCGAGGCTCTGGGCCAGCCGCGGGGCGATGCCGGGGCGCCCGACGATCGTCTCGACCCGGGATGCCTGGCCCTTCACGTCCAGCCCCACCCAGTTCAGTGTCGGTAGAAGCGTGGCCAGTCGGTCCGGGTAGGCGCCGGCGGTATGCAGCCCCACGGCGAAGCCCAGCGCCCTGACCTCGCGCACCGCCGCGGGCAGGTCGCGGTGCATGACGGGCTCGCCGCCGCTGAACACCATCCCCTCCAGCAGCCCACGGCGCCGCTCGAGGAAGTCACGCACCCTGGCCCACTCCGCGGCCTCGCCGCGTCGCGGGGTGAGCATCTGGGGGTTGTGGCAGTAGCCGCAGGCGAGCGGGCAGCCCTGCAGGAAGATCACGCCGGCCAGGCGCTCGGGAAAGTCCAGGGTGGTCAGCCGGGTCAGCCCGGCGACCGGCAGGCGAATCTCGCGGGGTGCGTCCATGGCGGGGCTCCGGTGTGACGAGGGGCAGGGTGGCGAGGGGGATGTGAACACCGCCGGGGCGTTCCCCGGCGGCTCGGGATCAGCGGGCGGCGGCGCGCTCGGTGAAGGGGGTGCGCTCGCGGTGCTCGCTGCGCTTGCCGAGGTTGAATTGGCTGACCGGGCGGTGATAGCCCATCACCCTGGTCCACACCTCGCAGGGCTGGCGGCGGTCGGTGGGCAGGGCATCGCGCTGGGTCTGGATCGTGCTCATAAAAATCTCCTAACTTTGCTCTGGGCTCCTTTCACACTCCAGCAGAGAGCTGGGCTTTGCCGGCGTTAAGCCTCAGCGAGGGCGCTGTGGACCCATCCTTGGGCGCTACCTTTGCCATCCATGGCAAAGGACCCTCGCTTCGCCTTGCCCCGGCGCCCAGCATCACTGGAAGTCTGGCAATGAAAGCCCTCAGTGGGTCTCGGCGTCGGCCACGGCGGCCTGCGCCTGTTGCTCTGCCAGCAGGGCGTCATCGCACTTCGGGCAGAATTCATGCTCGCCGGCCAGGTAGCCATGGACTGGGCAGATCGAGAAGGTCGGGGTGATGGTCAGGTAGGGCAGCCGGAAGCGCGATAGGGCGGTGCGCACCAGCTGCCGGCAGGCGCGCACCGAGGAGAGCCGCTCGCGCATGTAGAGATGCAGCACGGTGCCGCCGGTATAGCGGGTCTGCAGCGGGTCCTGGTGGAGCAGCGCCTCGAAGGGGTCGTCGGTGTGGCCCACCGGCAACTGGCTGGAGTTGGTGTAGTAGGGCGCCTCCGGCGTGCCGGCCTGGAGGATCGCCGGGTAGCGCTTCAGGTCCTCCCGGGCGAAGCGATGGGTGGTGCCCTCGGCCGGCGTGGCCTCGAGGTTGTAGAGGTGCCCGGTCTGCGCCTGGAAGTCGCGCATCCGCTCGCGGACGTGGTCGAGCAGCTCGAGCGCCAGCGCCTGGCCCTCGGGGTCGGCGATGTCGTGGGTGTCCTCGCTGAAGTTGCGCACCATCTCGTTGAGCCCGTTCACTCCCAGGGTGGAGAAGTGGTTGCGCAGGGTGCCCAGGTAGCGCTGGCTGTAGGGGTAGAGCCCGGCGTCCATCCACTGCTGGATGCACTCGCGCTTGAGCTCCAGGCTGTCGCGGCCCAGCGCCAGCAGGCGGTCGAGCTCCTCGAGCAGCTCGGGCCGGTCGCCGGCGAAGCGGTGACCGAGCCGCGCGCAGTTGATCGTGACCACCCCCAGCGAGCCGGTCTGCTCGGCGCTGCCGAACAGGCCGTTGCCGCGCTTGAGCAGCTCGCTGACGTCGAGCTGCAGCCGGCAGCACATGGAGCGCACCATGTGCGGCTCCAGGTCGGAGTTGAGGAAGTTCTGGAAGTAGGGCAGCCCGTAGCGCGCGGTGAGCGCGAAGAGCCGCTCGGCATTGTCGCTCTCCCAGTCGAAGTCGTGGGTGATGTTGTAGGTGGGGATGGGGAAGGTGAAGACGCGTCCCTGGCGGTCGCCCTGTGCCATCACCTCCAGGTAGGCGCGGTTGAGCAGGTCCATCTCGGCCTGCAGCTCGCCGTAGGTGAAGGGCTGCTCCTCGCCGCCGATGATCGGCACTTGATCGCGCAGGTCCGCCGGGCAGGTCCAGTCGAAGGTCAGGTTGGTGAAGGGCGTCTGGCTGCCCCAGCGGGAGGGCACGTTGAGGTTGTAGATGAACTCCTGGATCGCCTGGCGAACCGCCGGATAGCCCAGGCCGTCCCGGCGCACGTAGGGCGCCAGGTAGGTATCGAAGGAGCTGAAGGCCTGGGCGCCGGCCCATTCGTTCTGCAGGGTGCCGAGGAAGTTGACCATCTGCCCCAGGGCGCTTGAGAGGTGGCGCGGCGGGGCGCTCTCGGCCCGACCCGGCACGCCGTTGAAGCCCTCGATGAGCAGGGTGCGCAGCGACCAGCCGGCGCAGTAGCCGGTGAGCATGTCCAGATCGTGGATATGCAGGTCGCCCACGCGATGGGCTCGTCCGACCGCTTCGGGATAGATCTCGTCGAGCCAGTAGTTGGCGATCAGCTTGCCGGAGACGTTGAGGATCAGGCCGCCCAGGGAGTAGCCCTGATTGGCGTTGGCATGGACGCGCCAGTCGGCGCGTTGCAGGTATTCGTCGACGGTGCTGGCGACATCGACACGCGCCCTGTCGCGACGGGGAGGGGGTGTGGTCTTGTCTATATGTGCCATTGAAATAGATCCTGAGCACTACATATGGTATGTGAAGGCTAATCGCTCGGGCCGGCGAGAGACATGATCCAGGTCAGCAAAAGCCGCGCT
The DNA here is from genome assembly GCF_900116405.1 of Halomonas saccharevitans. Lineage (GTDB taxonomy): Bacteria > Pseudomonadota > Gammaproteobacteria > Pseudomonadales > Halomonadaceae > Halomonas > Halomonas saccharevitans. The sequence continues at coordinate 41,272 of NZ_FPAQ01000002.1, forward strand.
CGGGGCGCGTGGCGGGCAAGAGGAGGAGCAGGGGGAGACGCCGTCGGACGCGGCGCCCTATCGAGGGTCGGGCAGCCGCTCAGGACGAGAGGCTCAGGAATATCGGGGCGTCACGAACGCAGGTCGAGCCGCGCGAAGTGGGGGGCGAGCCGGCGCACCAGCGCCGCCAGGGCCTCCCGGGGCGGGGCGCCGGCCACCGGGAGGCAGTAGTCGGGGTCGCGGCAGCGTTCGAGGCGCGCCAGCTGCAGGGCGTAGTGGCGCACGCCGCAGTCGGCCAGGGTCATCGTCAGGCGCTCCAGGTCGTCCAGGGCGAAGTCCCGCCAGTGCACCGTGGTGCGACACTCGAAGGGCGTCGCGCCCTCCAGCAGCAGCGAGAGGCTGCGGGCCAGCGGCTGCCAGATGCCGCGACGCCCGCAGATCCGGTCGAGGTCGCGCCCGCGGCCCTTGACGTCCAGGGCCACCCAGTCGAGTTGCGGCAGCAGCTCGGCCAGGCGCTCCGGGTAGGGGCCGGCGGTGTGCAGCCCCACGGCCAGCCCCAGCGCGCGGGCCTGCTCCACGGCGCGCGGCAGATCGGCATGCAGGGTGGGCTCGCCGCCGCTGAACACCACGGCGTCGAGCCACTCGGCCCGGGCCGTCAGGAAGGCGTGCATCGCCGGCCATTCGGCGGGATCGCCGCGGCGGGGCGTGGCCATCTCGCTGACCTCGCAGTAGCCGCACTGCAGCGGGCAGCCCTGGAGATGGATCACCGCGGCGCGCCGACCGGGGAAGTCCGTCGTGCTCAGCGCGGTCAGGCTCGCCACCGGCAGGCGGATGTCGCCGGCGCCGTGCCGACCCCGGTCCTGCTCGTTCACGGCGCGCTCACGCCGCGGGTGTTGTCCATGCCGGGTCGGCCGTACCAGTAGCCGTCGCAGACCTCGGCCTCCACCAGCGCCAGCGGATCGGGGGCGGGAAGCGCGCCGCGCCGCGCCGCATCGAAGGCCGCGACCACCTCGGCCATGCCCTCGGCGCGTGGGCTCAGCCGGGCGCTCGCCACGCCCATCTCGGCCATGGTCGGCAGCTCGTGGCGCAGGTCCTGGCAGGCACCGGAGAGGGTCTGGATGCCGTTCAGCGTGAACACCTCCCGCGACGCCTCTTGAGTGCGCAGGGCGAGGCCCTCGGGGTACTTCTGGCAGACGAACTGGCAGCGGTCCTTGGGCTTCTGGTGGCGCCGCGCGGTGAAGCAGCGCGACGACCAGGCCAGCGGCAGGTGGCCGTAGGCGAAGACTTCGCAGGGCGCCTCGAGGCCCTGCTCGCGGCAGTCGGCCAGCAGCCGGGTCAGATCGTCCCGGGACATCTCCACCGGCGCCTGCCAGCCCTGCATGCCGGCCCGCGCCAGCACGGCGAGCGAGGCCGGGTTGTAGAGGTTCAGCGCGGCCCCGGCGACGAAGGGCAGCCCGGCGGCGGCGAGGCGCTGCACCGCGCTCTGATCGTTGGCCTCGACCCTGAACTCGCCGTTGTCGCACAGCCTGCGCAGGTCGCGCAGGTCCGCCTCGGACTCGATCAGGGTCTGGCTCGCCAGCACCACCCGCTTGCCGCTCTGGGCGAGCTCGCGGCCGATCCCCAGCCAGTCGTCGAGCTTCATGTCGCGGCGCCGGGAGCAGACCGACTCGCCCAGGGTGACGGTCTCGACGGGCCAGTCGGCGGCGGCGCGGTAGAAGGCGGCGTAGTCGTCGCGGGTCCAGTAGAAGAGCACCGGGCCCAGGCTCAGTTCCAGGGTCGTGGCGGTCATGAGGCCTCCTATTTCCAGCGCCGCTCGTAGGCGCCCAGAGTGGTGGTGGCGCCCTCGGAGAGCTCGCCGAGGCCGGCCATCCAGGCGGGGTCGGTGCGGAAGTGGCCGGGGGCGCGCGCGACGCGGTCCAGGGCCTGGCGCCAGATGCCGGCGACCTTCGAGACGTAGGCGGGGCTGCGCTGGCGACCCTCGATCTTCACCGCGCTGATGCCGAGCTCGGCGAGCTCGGGGAGCAGCTCCAGGGTGTTGAGGCTGGTCGGCTCCTCGATGGCGTGGTAGGTCTCGCCGTCGACGGCGAAGCGCCCCTTGCACAGCGTCGGGTAGCCGGCCCGCTCGCCCTCGGCGTAGCGGTCGATCAGCACCCCGTTCAGCCGCGACTCCAGCCCCCGGGGCGTCTCCTCCCAGCGCACGTGGGCCGCCGGCGAGCAGACGCCGCGGGTGTTGGGCGATTCGCCGGTGAGGTAGGAGGAGAGGTAGCAGCGCCCCTCGGCCATGATGCACAGGCTGCCGAAGGCGAACACCTCGAGCTCCACCGGGCTCTGCTTCGCCAGGTCGCGGACCTGGGTGATCGAGAGCACCCGGGGCAGCACGGCGCGCTTGATGCCGAACTGCTCGTGATAGAAGCGCAGCGCCTCATGGCTGGTCGCCGAGCCCTGCACCGAGAGGTGGCGGTCGAGGCCGGGGTGTCGCCGGGCGGCGTAGTCGAGCAGCCCCATGTCGGCCATGATCAGGGCGTCGACGCCGAGCTCGGCGGCCTGGTCCACGGCGCGGGTCCACATCGCCCAGCCGTCCGGCTGCGGGTAGGTGTTGATGGCGCAGAACACCCGCTTGCCGCGGGCGTGGGCGTACTCGATGCCCTCCCCGGCGCGCTTGTCGGTGAAGTTGAGCCCGGCGAACTGACGCGCGTTGGTGGTGTTCTGGAAGCCGAAGTAGACGGCATCGGCGCCCTCGTTCACGGCTCGCTTCAGGGCGGGCAGGTTGCCGGCGGGGCAGACGAGCTCCATGGCGCGACTCCTCTCGATGAAAACCCGGCCATGCTAGTCGACCCTCCCGGCCCCGCCCTTGACGGGCGTCATGCCGGGCGGGCATTCGCGGCCGGCATGATCCAGGTCATGTCCTGCCCACCGTTCGGCCCCCGGCCATGGCGGGCGCGCGCGCCTGGCCTAGGCTGTGATCAGGTTCGTTCACCATGCGGGGTGGCCATGGATATCGAACGCCTCTTCGATGAGAGCTACGTGCGGGTGCTCGACCGCGAGGTCGAGGGGCGGGCGTTCTTCGCGGCCTTCTATGAGCGCTTCCTCGCCGCCTCGCCCCAGGTCGCCGAGAAGTTTCGTCACACCGACATGGCGCGCCAGCAGGCGATGCTCAAGAAGGCCTTCTATCACCTGCTGGCGTTCTACGCCTCGAGCCACGCCGACTACTACCTGCAGCAGGTGGCGATCAGCCACGATCGGGCCCACCGGGATATCCCCCCGGCGCTCTACGATCTCTGGCTCGAGAGCCTGATCGACACGGTGCGCGCCTTCGACGAGCAGTTCGATGACGACGTCGAGCTGGCCTGGCGGCTGGTGATGACGCCGGGCATCGTCTTCATGACGTTCCATTACGACCGGGGTGGCGGTCGCGGCGCCTGACGCCATCGCGCCGTCCCGATGCCAGACCGCCCCAGCCATGCCGGGGCGGTCTGGTGTGGGTCGTGGTGTACTGCCAGTGTCAGGCGGCGTCGAGGGGGCGCGAGGGGCCGAAGTGCTCGTAGTGGCGGCGCTCGTCGGGCACGCCGAGCGCGGCCAATGTCCGGTCCATGGCGGTCATGAAGCCTTGGGGGCCGACGAAGTAGCAGCGGGCGTCCTCGGGCAGCAGGCTCGCCAGCAGCTCGCGGTCGATACGCCCGATATGGTCGGCGTCGGCGCCGCGCTCGTGGACGCTCACGGCCCGCAGCCGCTGCGGATTCTCGGCGGCCAGGGCCGCCACCTCGTCGCGGAAGGCGTGGTGCTCGGCGTCCAGGGCGGCGTGCAGGTAGATCACCCGGCGCCCAGCGGCCAGGGCGTGGCGCGCCATCGGCAGCAGCGGGGTCTGGCCGACGCCGCCGGAGGCCAGCAGCAGCGGCTCGTCACCGCCCTGTAGGGTCAGCTCGCCGGCGGGCGGCAGCAGCTCCAGGGTATCGCCGATGCTCATCGCGTCATGGAAGTGTCGGCTCGCCCGGCCCTCGGCCTCGCGCTTGATCGAAATCCGATAGGAACGGCCGTTGGGCACGTCCGAGAGGCTGTAGTGGCGATAGACCGGCTCGCCGTCGAGGGTCAGCCGCACGCCGATGAACTGGCCCGGCGCGTGATCGGCCACCGGGCCGCCGTCCTCGGGCTCCAGCACGAAGGAGCGGATCACCGCGCTCTCGCGGCGGATGTCGGCGATGCGAAAGCGCCGCGTGCCTCGCCAGCCGCCCGGGCGCCGGGCGAACTCGTGGTAGCGATGGTCCTCCAGCTCGATGAGCAGGCCGGCGAGCTCCTCGTAGAGGGCGCTCCAGGCCGCGGCGATCTCCGGCGTCACCGCCTCGCCGAGCACCTCGCCGATGGCGGCCATCAGGCACTCGCCGACGATGGGGTACTGGTCGGGCTGGATGCCGAGAGCGACGTGCTTGCCGACGATGGTGCCCATCGCGCCCCGCGCCTGCTGGGGATCCTGGCGCAGCTGCACGTAGGCGAGCACCGCGCCGGCCAGCGCCCGGGGCTGGCCGCCGTCGCGCTGGTGGGTCTCGTTGAACAGCGGCTTCACCTCGGGATAGCGCGAGAACATCAGCGGGTAGAAGCATTGGGTGATGGCGTCGAGGTGTTCGGCCACCACGGGGGCGGTGGCGGCGATCAGGCGTTCCTGGTCTGGCGTCAGCATGGCAGGGCTCCGGTCAGGGGGTGTCTTTTAAGATGCAAATAAAATACATCTTTAAGAGCGCCGCCGATACCCCGCGGGGCTGATGCGAAATGTCGCAGGGCGAGCGGCGCCGCCCGCTGCTCGTCCTGGCGCGCGCTTATAACCCGATACGGTGGGCCCGGTCGGTGAAGAAGATGCCGCTGGGCGATTCGCTGTCAAGCGTCGCCAGCACCTCGAAGGTGCGGGTGTCGTAGACGGTGATCCGGTCGCTGTCCCGGGCCGAGACCCAGGCGTGTTCGCCCTTGGGGGTGAATTCCATGTGCAGCACCGCCTCGCCCGGGGAGAGGGTGCGGATAACCTCTCGCGTCTCGGTATCGATCACCTGCACCACGTCGTTGTCGGGGTGGGCGAAGTTGACCCACACCTGGCGCTCGTCGGGGCGGCTCATCACGAAGATCGGCTGGCCGTGGACGGGGATGCGCTCCTTAAGCGACCAGTCGTCGGTGTCGGCGAGGAGCACCTCGTGGCGGCCCACCGCCGGTAGCCAGGCCTCGTCGCCGGCCACCGCCCAGCCCTCCAGGTGCGGCATCTTGTAGACCGGCAGGCGCGCCTCGCCGCGGCCGTAGTCGGGCAGGATACGCGTGACGCCCTCCTCGACGTGCCACAGGTCCAGCAGCGCCAGGCCGTCTTCGCCGAACAGCCCGGCGATGTAGTAGCGCCCGTTGGGGCCGATCAGGGCGTCGTAGGGCGCCTCGCCGATATCGGGGAAGCGCGTCACCTTGGGCGCCTCGCCGTTCATGTCGATCATGGCGATCTCGCCGGCCTCGAACAGGCTGTAGACGAAGCGGTTGCCCGGCGCGTCCACCAGCCCCACCACCTTGGAGCGCACGGTCTCGCCCTGGGCGTTGCGATAGGTGGCCGGAATCTCGGCCACCGGTGCGAGGGTCTCGCTGTCGAAGAGCCGCACTCCACCCGGCTCGTAGTTGGCCACCGCCACCAGCGAGCCGTCCTGGGAGATGGCGCCGCCGATGCTGTTGCCGGACTGCATCACCCGATGGGTGATCTCGCCGCTGAGCAGGTCGATCCGGCTGAGCCCGCCGTCGCGGCCGAAGACGAAGGCGTAGCGGGCGTCGCGGGAGAACTTCACCGAGGCGTGGGACAGGTCCCCGAGCCCCTCGACGCGCCCGAGAATCCGCCGCGCGCTGGTGTCCACCACCGCCAGGCTGCCGGTGGCGCGCTCCACCACCACGCCGAGATCCCCGGTGCCGCGCGGCTCGAGCGGCGGGGTGGCCTGGCAGCCGGCCAGCAGGGCGGCCAGGCCGAGAGCGATCAGGGGCGTGCGCAGTCCAGAGAGCATCATGGCGATTCCTTGTCGTGTCGAGGGCCGAGTCGAGAGCCGGGGCGGCGAACGGTCACTCATCCAGGGGGGTGTCGTGCTGCAGGTGATCGGCGAGCCAGCGGGCCTCCTGCTCGCTGAGCAGTCCCGCCCAGCCGGGCATGGCGGTGCCGGGCACGCCGTGGAGGATCAGCGCGGCCAGGCCGTCGCGATCATAGGCGTTCATACGCGATTGCGGCAGGGGCGGTCCCAGCCCTCCGCGCAGGGTCATGCCGTGACAGGAGCCGCAGTCCTGATAGAGCAGCGTCTCGAGCTCGGCCTGTCGCGCTGGTGAGAGCGCGCCATCGGCGAGCGTCGCGGCCGGCAGCCAGCAGAGGGCCAGCAGCAGAAGGCGGGGGGCGGGCAGGGGCATGGCATCTCCTCGGGCAGGGCTCCTCGTTCAGGGCACCTTTCTGTCGACAGGACACTCTCCAGCGGGGCCCTCGCCAGTCTCGCGGCTCTCGGGGCGTCGCGCCATGACGGCGGTCAAGACGGCGGTCAAGACGGCGTCTAGAGGACACTTCAAGCACGACGCGCGACGGCTCGCAACGCCTCTTTGGAGGTAGGGGCCGATGGCCGTTGACGCAGGTCAATAACGGCGGGGAAAGCGAGGCGGGAATCGTTAAAGATGCATGAATTATACGCGTTAATGGACCACGCTCAGGGCCAGGAGGGTCATCGACCATGCGTTCGCGTCGGCTGGCCGTCCGTCGAATAACGACAGCGCCATGGCCTGACGACAGTGCATCCAAGGATCATGACAGAGGTGGAACGATGATGAAGAAAGACTGGTATCTAAAGCCCCTGGCGGTAGCGGTGGCCACCGTCGCCCTGGGTATCACGACGGCCCAGGCTCAGGATGGCCACAAGGATGTCGACGAGGCCAAGAGCGCCTATCAGGGCACCGAGTCCGCCGTGGATCCGGGTTCCGCCAAATCGGTGCGGACCCCAGGGGCGCCGGACCTGACCGAGGCCGAGTTCGAGCAGGCCAAGGAAATCTACTTCCAGCGGTGTGCCGGCTGCCACGGTGTGCTGCGCAAGGGAGCCACCGGCAAGCCGCTGACCACCGACATCACCCAGGAGCGCGGCCTCGATTACCTCAAGGCCTTCATCACCTACGGCTCACCGGCCGGGATGCCCAACTGGGGCACCTCGGGCGATCTCTCCGATGATGAGGTCGAGCTGATGGCCAAGTACATCATGCACGAGCCGCCGGTGCCGCCGGAGTTCGGCATGCCCGAGATGATGGATACCTGGGAGGTGCTGGTCGCCCCCGAGGACCGCCCCACCGAACAGATGAACGATCTCAACCTCGATAATCTGTTCTCGGTCACCCTGCGTGACGCCGGCCAGATCGCGCTGATCGACGGCGGCTCCAAAGAGATCGTCAAGATTCTCGAGACCGGCTATGCGGTGCACATCTCGCGGATGTCCGCCTCCGGGCGCTACATCTTCGTCATCGGTCGTGATGCCAAGGTGGACATGGTCGATCTGTGGATGGAGGAGCCGAGCATCGTGGCCACCATCAAGATCGGCATGGAGGCACGCTCCGTCGAAACCTCCAAGTACAAGGGATATGAAGATCAATATGCGATTGCCGGTGCCTACTGGCCGCCGCAGTACGTGATCATGGACGGTCAGACCCTGGAGCCGAATAGGATCGTCAGCACCCGCGGCATGACCGTCGATACCCAGGAGTACCATCCGGAGCCTCGCGTGGCGGCTATCGTGGGGTCGCACCAGCACCCCGAGTTCATCGTCAACGTCAAGGAAACCGGCAAGGTCCAGCTCGTCAACTATGAGGACCTGGAGGCGCTCTCTACCGTCGAGATCGAGACCTCGCGCTTCCTGCACGACGGTGGCTGGGACGCCTCCGGCCGCTACTTCCTTACCGCGGCCAACGAGTCCAACCAGATCGTGGTCATCGACGCGCTCGAGCGTGAGCTCGAAGAGATCGTCGATGTGGGCAAGATTCCCCATCCGGGTCGCGGCGCCAACTTCGTCGATGCCGAGCATGGGCCGGTATGGGCCACCAGCCACCTGGGCGACAACACCATCTCGCTGATCGGCACCGACCCGGAAGGGCACCCCGACAACGCCTGGAAGGTGGTGCGCACCCTGGAAGGCCAGGGCGGCGGTTCGCTGTTCATCAAGACCCATCCGGAGTCCGACAACCTCTACGTCGATACCGCCCTCAACCCGGGCGAAGGGCCCAGCCAGAGCGTGGCGGTCTTCGACATCAACGACCTCGAGGCCGGCTATGAGGTACTGCCGATCGCCGAGTGGGCCGACGTGGGCGAGGGCGTCAAGCGGGTCGTGCAGCCGGAGTACAACCAGGCCGGCGACGAGGTGTGGTTCTCCGTCTGGAATACCATGGAAGAGACGTCCGCGCTGGTGATCGTGGATGACGAGACCCGCGAGCTGAAGCACGTGATCAAGGACGAGCGTCTGGTCACCCCGACCGGCAAGTTCAACGTGATCAACACCCAGAAAGATATCTACTGAGCCGAGCGGGACACGGCGGCGGGCCCTTCGGGGTCCGCCCGCCTTCCCCCGCCTTGAGTGAGCTGTGCCGATGCATTGCCGACCCCAACCTTGCCACGTTCAAAATCTCGATGCGCTGGACCGTCGCCTGATCGACAGCTATCAGCGCGGCCTGCCGGTCTGCCCCCGGCCCTTCGCGCGGATCGCCGAGCGCCTGGGCGCCGCCGAGGACGAGGTGATCGCGCGCCTGGAACGCCTGCAGGCGCGGGGCGTACTGAGCCGCGTGGGGCCGGTCTTCGACCATGCCCGAGCCGGCGCCAGCCTGCTCGCCGCCGTGGCCGTGCCCGAGGCCGAGCGCGATGCCTTCGCAGAGCTCATCAACGCCGCCCCCGGCGTCAACCACAACTACGCAAGGGAGCACGACTACAACCTCTGGTTCGTGATGACCGCCCCCGACGCATCCGCGCTCGACGCGCGCCTCGACACCCTCGAGGCGCGCCTGGGCGTGCCGATCCTGCGCCTGCCGATGCTCGAGAGCTTCCATATCGACCTGGCGTTTCCCATTCCCTGGGCCGAACTGGAGCGCACATGAGATCCGTGACCCCGCTGTCCCTCGAGACCGCCCCCTCGCTCGACGAGCCGGCGGCCCATCGTCGCCTGCGCGCGCTGCTCGAGCGGGGCCTGCCGCTCACGTCGCGCCCCTGGCAGACCCTGGCCGAGCAGGCCGGGCTCGCCGAGGAGGAGGCGATGGCCTGCGCGCATCGCTGGCAGGCCGAGGGGCTGATCAAGCGCCTTGGCCTGGTGGTGCGCCATCGCCGGCTCGGCCTCGAGGCCAACGCCATGGTGGTGTGGGATGTGCCGGACGAGCGGGTTGCCCTGGTGGGCCGACGCCTGGCCCGCGAGACCGCCGTGACGCTCTGCTACCGGCGCCCGCGACGGCTGCCCGACTGGCCCTACAACCTCTTCTGCATGATCCACGGTGCTCGCCGCGAGCGGGTGCTCGAGGAGCTCGCGGCGATCGTCGCGCGGCTCGGCCTCGATGACATCGCCCATCGAGCGTTGTTCAGCACCCACGCCTACCGCCAGTGCGGCGCCCGCTATGCCCGTGAGGAGGATGCATGAGCCTTGCCGAGCTGGACGGCGTGGATCGCCGCCTGATCAATCGCCTGCAGGAGGGCCTGCCGCTGGTGGCGCGCCCCTATGCGGCCGTCGCCGAGGCGCTGGGCGTCACCGAGGGCGACCTGCTCTATCGGCTGGAGCGCCTGCGCGAGAGCGGCATGCTCAGCCGCTTCGGCCCCATGTACCACGCCGAGCGCCTGGGCGGCGGCCTGACCCTGGCGGCGCTCGCGGTGCCGGAGCCCGACTTCGAGCGCGTCGTCGAGGCGGTCAACGCCTTTCCGGAGGTCGCCCACAACTACCGTCGCGAGCACGCGCTCAACATGTGGTTCGTGCTGGCCACCGAGACCCCGGCGCGCATCGGTGAAGTGATCGCGGCCATCGAGGCGGCCACTGGCCTGCCGGTCTTCAACATGCCCAAGGAGGAGGAGTTCCATGTCCGTCTCCATCTGCCGGTCTAGTCAGGGCTCGGTCCGCGATGCCCTGAGTCCCGACGAACGGGGCCTCGACGAACGTGACCGCGCCATCGTGCTGGCCACCCAGGCCGGGCTGCCGCTGGTCCCCGATCCCTGGGGCGCGGTGGGTCGCGAGCTGGGCCTCACTGGCGAGGAGGTGCTCGCGCGCATGCGGGCGATGGAGGCGCGCGGGGTGATCCGGCGCATCGCCGCGGTGCCCAACCACTATCGCCTGGGTTACGTCGCCAACGGCATGACCGTCTGGGACGTCGATGACGCCGAGGTCGAGCGGCTGGGCCGCGAGGTGGCCGCCATCGAGGGAGTCAGCCACTGCTACCGTCGCCCGCGCCACCTGCCTCACTGGCCCTACAACCTCTTCGCCATGCTCCACGGGCGCAGTCGCGAGGAGGTCGAGAGCCAGGCCGAGGCGCTGCGGGCCCGCCTCGGCGAGGCCTGTCGGGACCACCGCATCCTCTACAGCTCGCGCATCCTCAAGAAGACCGGGCTGCGCCTGGCGCGCCGCGCCCCGCAAGCCTAACGACGGCAGGAGAACGCCATGTTTCGCGTCACCCGCTATATCCAGAGCCTGATGGAGCCGGCGCCTCCGGGACATGCCCCACGAGGGGCGTCCCGCAAGCCGCCCGGGCCGGTGGTGATCTGGAACCTGATTCGCCGCTGCAACCTGACCTGCAAGCACTGCTATACCACCTCGGCGGACATCGACTTCGCCGGCGAGCTCTCGACCGCCGAGGCGCACGCCGTGCTCGACGACCTCGCGGCCTTCAAGGTGCCGGCGCTGATCCTCTCCGGGGGCGAGCCGCTGATGCGCCCCGACATCTTCGAGCTGTCGCGTCGGGCGCGCGAGCTCGGCCTCTATACCGGGCTCTCCACCAACGGCACCCTGATCACCGAGGCCAACATCGACGCCATCGCCGACGTCGGCTACGACTACGTGGGCATCAGCATCGATGGCCTGGAGGCCACCCACGACGCCATCCGCCAGCGCAATGGCGCCTTTCGCGAGTCGATGCACGCGGTGCAGCTGTGCAAGGCACGCGGCATCAAGGTGGGGCTGCGCTTCACCCTGACCCGCGAGAACGTCGAGCAGCTCGACGACATCCTGGCGCTGATCGACGAGCACGACGTCGACAAGTTCTACCTCTCGCACCTCAACTACGGCGGGCGCGGCCGGCGCCACAGCAAGCAGGACGCCTGGTACCGCATGACCCGCGACGCCATGACCCGGCTGTTCGATCATTGCCGCAGTGAGCTAGAGCGCGGCGTCCGGCGCGAGTACGTCACCGGCAACAACGACGCCGACGGCCCCTTCCTGCTGATGTGGGCCCGCGAGCACTTCCCCGAGCGGGCCGAGGCCCTGGAGCGGCAGCTGATCGACTGGGGCGGCAACGCCTCGGGCGAGCACATCGCCAACATCGACAATCTGGGCAACGTGCACCCCGACACCTTCTGGTGGGACCACACCCTGGGCAACGTCCGCGAGACGCCCTTCTCGGCGATCTGGCGCGACACCCAGGACCCGCTGATGGTCGGCTTTCGCCAGCGGCCGCGGCCGCTCAAGGGGCGCTGCGGCGAGTGCCGGTTCCTGCCGATCTGCAACGGCAACACCCGGGTGCGGGCCTGGAAGGTCACCGGCGACCCCTGGGAGGAGGATCCCGGCTGCTACCTGACCAACCGCGAGATCGGGATCGCCGAGGCAAACGAACGGCGCATCGGCGCGCCCTTTGCTCCCATCCAGGCCATCGAAATCCAGTAAGGCGAGGACACCTCCATGCCGTCACGTCGTGTTTCCTATGATCTCGCCGAGGCGCCCATGGCGCCCGGCGAGGTGGCCATCGTCGGCGCCGGCCCGGGCGACCCCGGGCTTCTGACCCTGCGCGCCCTGTCGCTGCTCGAACAGGCCGACTGCCTGGTCTTCGATCGCCTGGTCTCCAAGGAGGTGCTGGCCCTGGCGAGCCCTCGGGCCCGGCGCTTCTACGTCGGCAAGGCGTCGCGCTGCCACGCCCTGACCCAGGACGAGACCAACGCGCTGCTGGTGCGTCTGGCCGAGGAGGGCCGGCGGGTGGTGCGGCTCAAGGGCGGCGACCCCTACATCTTCGGGCGCGGCGGCGAGGAAGCCGAGGTGCTGATCGAGCACGGCATCGACTTCCGGGTGGTGCCGGGCATTACCTCCGCCCAGGGCTGCGCGGCCTATGGCGGCTTCCCGCTGACCCACCGCGATCACGCCCAGAGCGTCACCTTCGTCACCGGCCACTGCAAGGCCGACGGCGAGCTGGCCCTGGACTGGAGCGCCCTGGCGGTGCCCCATCACACGGCGGTGTTCTACATGGGCCTGGCCAATGCCGGGCTGATCAGCCGCCGGCTTCAGGACCACGGCCTGCCGGCGAGCCACCCCGTGGCCCTGGTGGAGCGCGGCACCACCCCCGAACAGCGCCGGGTGATCACCTGCCTGGGCGCACTGGTCGAGACCATCGCCCGCGAGAAGCTCCAGCCGCCGACGCTGATCGTGGTGGGCGAGGTGGTGCGCCTGGCCACGACCCTCGCCCAGCCCACCCCGGCCGAGGCCATCTTCATCGAGGGCGAGACGCTCGAACTGGTGCCCCAGCGGGTGGCGCTCTGATGCGATCGCTCTCGTTCCCCCGCGGCCTCGCGACCCTGGCCGGTGCCGCACTGCTGACGATCATCGCACCGGCGCTGGCCGAGGGTCCCGAGTCGCTCTACCGGGCCCAGTGCGCGTCCTGCCACGGCGAGGATCGCCTGGGCGGCATCGGCCCGGCGCTGCTGCCGAGCAACCTCTCGCGGCTCACGCCCGAGGCCGCCGAGACGGTGATCCGCAACGGCCGGGCGGCCAGCCAGATGCCCGGCTTCGGCGAGCGGCTGGACGACGCGGCGATCGCCTCGCTGGCCGAGTGGCTCTACCGCGAGCCCGAGGTGGCGCCCACCTGGGGACGCGATGAGATCCTCGCCAGCCAGGCGGTCCCGCATCCGGACGGCTCACTGCCCGACGCGCCGCGCTTCGACGCCGACCCGCTCAACCTCTTCGTGGTGGTGGAGACCGGCGACCATCACGCCAGCGTGCTCGACGGCGACACCTTCGAGCGGATCCACCGCTTCCCGACCCGCTACGCCCTGCACGGCGGGCCCAAGTACACCCCGGATGGGCGCTACGTCTTCTTCGGCTCCCGGGACGGCTGGATCACCAAGGTCGACCTCTACAACCTCGAGGTGGTGGCCGAGGTGCGCGCCGGCATCAACATGCGCAACATCGCCGTCTCCGCCGACGGCCGCTACGTGATGGCCGCCAACTACCTGCCCCACAGCCTGGTGCTCTTCGATGCCCACGACCTCGACCTGATGAAGGTCTACCCGGTGGTCGGCGAGCAGGGCGAGAGCTCGCGGGTCAGCGCCGTCTATGCCGCGCCGCCCCGGGGCAGCTTCATCGCCGCGCTCAAGGACATCGAGGAGGTGTGGGAGATCCCCTGGCCGCTGCCCACCGAGCCCGTGGTCGCCACCGGACACATGGCCACCCCGCTCGAGCCGGTTCGCCGCCACGACACGCAAAGCTTCCGGGTGCGCCGCCTCCCGGTGCCGGACTACCTGGACGACTTCTTCTTCGACCCGGCCTATCGCCACGTGATCGGTGCCTCCCGAGGTGGAGAGAGTGACGGCCAGGGCGGCATGGTGATCGATCTGGACAGCGGCGAGAAGGTCGCCGACCTGCCGCTGGAGGGCATGCCGCACCTCGGTTCCGGCATCACCTGGGAGCACGAGGGGCGCCGCGTCATGGCCACGCCCCACCTGACCCGGGCGGCCGTGTCGATCATCGACATGAGCGACTGGACGGTGATCAAGACCCTCGAGACCGACGGCCCCGGCTTCTTCATGCGCAGCCACGCCAACTCCCCCTACGCCTGGGTGGACGTCTTCTTCGGCCCGAACCGCGACCGGGTGCACGTGATCGACAAGGCGAGCCTCGAGATCGTCGAGACCCTGATTCCCGAGCCCGGCAAGACCGCTGCCCACGTGGAGTTCGACCGTGACGGCGAGAAGCTGCTGCTGAGCCTGTGGGAGGAGGACGGCGCGGTGATCGTCTATGACGCCGTCACCCTCGAGGAGGAGCAGCGCATCCCGATGAGCCGGCCCTCGGGCAAGTACAACGTCTGGAACAAGACGCGCTACGAGGAGGGCACCAGTCACTGAGGCGCTATAAGAAGTATTCTTGATACCTGTCAAGGAAGGGGGCGGGGGGCTGGGCCACAATGGCCATCACCAAGCGTTTTAGTCGGGTATAGCGCCATGCAATCGACCTCCTCCTCCGTTAGCTCCTCCTCGCTGTCGCGCCTGCCGGTGGCGAGGCTGGCTTTTCGCCCCTTCTTCCTGCTGGCCGCGCTTTACGGCGTGGTGGCGATGGTCGTGTGGCTGGCCTTCTGGCACGGCGACATCCTGCTGCGACCCGTCGGCGGGCTGATGTTCTGGCACCAGCACGAGATGCTGTTCGGCTTCGCGACCGCGGTGGTGGCGGGCTTTCTGCTCACCGCAGTGCAGAACTGGACCGGACTGCCAAGCCTCAAGGGCGGGCCGCTGCTGGCGCTGGTCGCGCTCTGGCTGGCCGGGCGAGCCCTGATGGCCTTCCCGCCGGAGACGGCGGAGTGGCTGCCGATGCTGGTCGACCTGGCGTTCCTGCCGGTGGTGGCCGGCGTCATGGCTCGCCTAGTGATTGCCGCGAAGCGCTGGCGCAACCTGATCTTCCTGCCGGCGCTGGGGCTGTTGACCCTGGCCAACCTGGCCATGCACCTGGGTGTGCTCAATGGCGATGCCGAGCTGATCCGCCAGGCCGCCTACCTGGCGGTGCTGCTGATTACCCTGCTGATGGTGGTGGTCGGCGGTCGGGTGATCGCCATGTTCACCGCCAACCGCCTGGGCCTCACCCGCCGGCCGGCGATCCCGGCGCTGGAGTATGCAAGCCTGGGTAGCGTGCTGGCCGTGGTCCTGGCGCAGGGGCTCGCCGTGCTCGGCGTGGCGCTGCCGGGCGCGCTCTTCGCCACCCTCCTGGGGCTGGCGGCGTTCGCCAACGCCGTGCGCCTGGCGCGCTGGGGCGGCCAGCACAGCGGGCGAGAGCCGCTGCTCTGGGGCCTCCACGGCAGCTACGCCTTCATTCCCGTGGGCCTCGCGATGTGGGCGCTGGCGGCGCTGGGCCTGTTCCGCGCGGAGCTGGCCGTGCATGCGCTGACCATCGGCGGCATGGGCACCATGATGCTTTCGATGATGTCGCGGGTGGCGCTTGGCCACACCGCGCGCCCCATCCGCACCCTGCCGGGCATCGGCGTGGCGCTCGGCCTGATGCTCGCCGCCGCCGTGCTGCGCTCGCCGGTGCTGGCGCTCGTCCCGCAGATCACCCACTGGACCTACAACCTGGGCATCATCTTCTGGTGCCTGGCCTACGCGATCTTCCTGTTCCACTATGCGGGGCCGCTGCTGTCGGCCCGGGCCGACGGCAAGGATGGATAAGACTCACCGCCCCTGACACCGATGCCGAGCACCATGGAACACTACTCCCTGATCAAGCACCTGCACGTCACCGCCGCCGTCCTGAGCCTCGCCTTCTTCCTGCTGCGGGCCTGGTGGTCGGTGTGCGAGGCGCCGCTGCTGCAGCGGCGCTGGGTGAAGGTGGTGCCTCACCTCATCGATACCGCCCTGCTGGGGCTCGGCGTGACGCTAATGGTGCTGCTCTCCGCCTGGCCCCACCAGCAGCCCTGGCTCGCCGCCAAGCTGATCGCCCTGCTTGGCTACATCGGCCTGGGCACGCTGGCGATCAAGCGCGGCCGCACCCCCGCGGTGCGCGGCGTCGCGGCGCTGGCGGCGCTGGCCACCTTCGCCTACATGCTGGGGGCGGCCGTGACCCACAGCACGCTCTCCTGGCTGGCCTGAGGCCAGGAGCGCCTGCGCTGCGATGTATGTGCTGAGGCCCCATGTGCTGAGTCCCATGTGCTGAGCCCTATATGCAGTCCTATACTGACTCCGCCACTCGTCTGCAGAAGGATAATCTCATGTCGAAACAGGAACTCCCCGCTGGTGCCGGTCAGGTGGCCGAGCAGTATCCAGAGGTCTGGTCGGCCTATGCCGAGCTCGGCCGGGCCTGTGCCGAGTCCGGCCCGCTGGACGCGCGCACGCGTCGCCTGATCAAGCTGGCGCTGGCCGTGGGGGCGCGCTCCGAGGGGGCGGTGCACTCCCACGTGCGTCGCGGCCTGGAGGAGGGCGAGTCCGCCGAGGCCCTGAAGCAGGTGGCCATGCTGGCCATCCCCACCCTGGGCCTGCCCGGCGGCGTCGCGGCCCTGACCTGGATCGAGGACATTACCGAATCCTGATTGCCCGCGGCCCTCGGGCCACTGGGACAAGCGTTTAAACGTGAGTTGGTCACGCCGCTTCGGGGTCTGCTAGGTTCGAGACTGCTGCATCAGCAGTATTCGATCTACCAGACCCCGGAGTCTTATCATGCGCAACAATAACAAGACACTGCTCTCCCTCTCCGCCGCTGCCCTCTGCGTCGGCATGGTCTCCTCCGCCTCAGCGGCCACCCTGGACGAGGTGAAGGAGCGTGGCGAGCTGCGCTGCGGCGTCAACGTGGGCCTCTCGGGCTTCTCCTCGCCCGACGAGGACGGCACCTGGCAGGGGCTCGATGTGGAGACCTGCCGCGGCATCGCCGCCGCGATCTTCGGCGATCCCGAGGCGGTCTCCTTCACGCCGCTGACCGCCAAGGAGCGCTTCACCGCCCTGCAGTCCGGCGAGATCGACGTCCTGTCGCGCAACACCACCTGGACCGCGACCCGTGACAACTCGCTGGGGCTTAACTTCACCGCCACCACCTTCTACGACGGCCAGGGCTTCATGGTGGCCAAGGACCTGGGGCTCGAGGGGCCCAAGCAGTTCGACGGCGCCTCGATCTGCATTCAGTCCGGCACCACCCACGAGCTCAACCTGGCCGACTACTTCCCCTCCCGCGGCATCGACATCCAGACCGTCACCTTCGACACCCCCGACCAGACCGCCCAGGGCTTCGCCAGCGGCCGCTGCGACATCCTGACCTCGGACACCTCGCAGCTCAGCGCCCTGCGCCTGCAGCTGCCTGAGCCCGGCAGCGTCGAGATCCTCGAGACGCTGATCTCCAAGGAGCCGCTCGGCCCCGTGGTGCGCCAGGGCGACGATCAGTGGCTGGACATCGTCAAGTGGTCGATCTTCGCCATGGTCAACGCCGAGGAGCTCGGCGTGAACAGCGATAACGTCGAAGAGATGAAGGCCACCCCGCCCAACCCCCAGGTGGCGCGCCTGCTGGGCGTGGATGGCGACTATGGCGAGCAGATGGGGCTGGAAAACGACTGGGCCTATCAGCTGATCAGCCACGTCGGCAACTACCACGAGGTCTTCGCCAGCACCGTGGGTGAGGATTCGCCCATGCAGATCAGCCGCGGCGTGAACGCGCTGTGGAACGAGGGCGGCATCCTCTACGCACCGCCGGTCCGCTGATCGCTCGGACACCGAACGTTCCCTGAACGGGCATCACGCATGGCGACATGCGTGATGCCGTGTCGTTGACGTCCACGAGGCTCGATATGCTGCGTTCTTCTTCACGGGAGCGGGGGCCGCTGTGGCGCGACCCCACCTTCCGCGCCCTGCTGGTGCAGGGCATCCTGCTGCTGGCGCTGGGGGCCTTCATCGCCATGGTGGTGTCGAACACCCTGGCCAACCTCGAGGCCCGGGGGATCACCACCGGTTTCGACTTCCTCCAGGACCGCGCCGGCTTCTCGATCCCCCAGACCCTGATCGACTACTCCGGCGACAGCACCTATGCCCGCACCTTCGTGGTGGGGCTGCTCAACACCCTGCTGGTCTCCGCCCTGGGCATCGTCACGGCGACCCTGATCGGCTTCGCCGTGGGCATCGCCCGGCTGTCACCCAACTGGCTGCTGGCCCGGCTGGCCACCGCCTACGTCGAGATCTTCCGCAACATTCCGCTGCTGGTGCAGATCCTGTTCTGGTACTTCGCCGTGCTGCAGGCCCTGCCGAGCCCCCGCAACAGCCACTCGCTGTTCGAGGCGATCTTTCTCAACGTGCGCGGCGTGGTGCTGCCCGGCCCCCAGCCGCTTGACGGCTTCGCCGCCACCCCCTGGGCGCTGCTGGCCGCGGTGATCGCCACCGCCGGGCTGGTGCGCTACGCCCGGCGTCGTCAGGCGCAAACCGGGCAGGCCCTGCCGATCTTCAAGCTCGGCGCGCTGATTCTGATCGGCCTGCCGGCGCTCACCTTCGTCGCCACGGGCATGCCGCTCGAGTGGTCCATCCCGTCGCTTGCCGGCTTCAACTTCCAGGGCGGCGTGACGATCCTGCCCGAGCTGATGGCGCTGTGGCTGGCGCTCTCGATCTACACCGCCTCCTTCATCGCCGAGATCGTGCGCTCGGGGATCCAGTCGGTGCCCCAGGGCCAGGTGGAGGCGGCCAAGGCGCTGAGCCTGCCGGGCGGCATCATCCTGCGCAAGGTGGTGATTCCCCAGGCGATGCGGGTGATCGTGCCGCAGCTGACCAGCCAGCACCTCAACCTGATCAAGAACTCGTCGCTCGCCACGGCGATCGGCTACCCGGATCTGGTGGCGGTGTTCTCCGGCACGGCGCTGAACCAGACCGGCCAGGCCATCGAGATCGTCGCCATGACCATGGGCGTCTACCTGCTGATCAACCTGGTGGTGTCCGCGCTGATGAACCTCTACAACGCGCGCACGCTGCTCAAGGAGCGCTGAGATGGCAGATACCATTACCACCACCGAGCCCGAGATGGTCGCCGAGCGGCGTCCCCCCGACCTGCGTCGCGGACTGCTCGGCTGGCTGCATGCCAACCTCTTCAATACCCCGCTCAACGGGGTGGTGACCCTGATCACCGTGACGCTGCTTTCCATGCTGCTGTGGCCCGCGCTGCAGTGGGCGGTGTTCCAGGCCGACTGGCTCGGCGACTCCCGCGAGGCGTGCAGCGGCGAGGGGGCCTGCTGGGTCTTCATCAGCGCGCGTTTCGAGTCGATCGTCTACGGCTTCTATCCCGAGGCCGAGCGCTGGCGGGTGGATCTGGTCTTCGTCCTGCTGGCGGTGCTGATCGCCTGGCTGGTCATCCCGCGCCTGCCCGCCAAGCGCTGGGTGGGGGTGTTCGCCCTGGTGGGTTTCCCCGTGCTGGCCTTCTTCCTGCTGGTGGGCGGCAGTTTCGGGCTCACCCACGTGCCGACCCGCGAATGGGGCGGGGTGATGCTGACCCTGACCATCGCCACCGTGGGCATCGTCGGCTCGCTGCCCATCGGCGTGGTGCTGGCGCTGGGG
Source organism: Halomonas saccharevitans (assembly GCF_900116405.1). Classification (GTDB taxonomy): domain Bacteria; phylum Pseudomonadota; class Gammaproteobacteria; order Pseudomonadales; family Halomonadaceae; genus Halomonas; species Halomonas saccharevitans. The sequence continues at coordinate 60,701 of NZ_FPAQ01000002.1, forward strand.
CGGCGCTCGAAGATGCCGCTGGTGCGGGGCTTCTGCGTGGTGTTCATCGAGTTCTGGCGCGGCGTGCCGCTGATCACGGTGCTGTTCATGGCCTCGGTGATGCTGCCGCTCTTCGTGCCCACCCAGGTGGAGTTCGACAAACTGCTGCGGGCGCTGGTGGGCATCATGTTCTTCTGGAGCGCCTACATGGCCGAGGTGGTGCGCGGCGGTCTGCAGGCCATCCCCAGCGGCCAGGAAGAAGCGGCCAAGGCGATGGGCATGGGCTACTGGCAGCGCATGGGGCTGATCGTGCTGCCTCAGTCGCTCAAGCTGGTCATCCCCGGCATCGTCAACACCTTCATTGCGCTGTTCAAGGACACCTCGCTGGTGCTGATCATCGGGCTCTTCGACCTGCTGGCGATCATCCGCGCGGGACTCACCGACAGCAACTGGCTGGGCTTCGCCACCGAGGGCTACGTCTTCGCGGCCCTGGTGTTCTGGGTGTTCTGCTTTGGCATGTCGCGCTACAGCCAGTACATCGAACGGCGCCTGCATACCGGCCATCGGAACTGACCATCATCAACGGGACCTTCTCATGAATCAGGCAAATGCTGCCCGGGCCGACGCACCCATGGTCGAGATCACCGGGCTCAACAAGTGGTATGGCGACTTCCACGTGCTGCGCGACATCGACCTGACGGTCGCCCAGGGTGAGCGCATCGTCATCTGTGGCCCCTCGGGGTCGGGCAAGTCGACGCTGATCCGCTGCATCAACCACCTCGAGGAGCACCAGGAGGGTCGCATCGTGGTCAATGGCCTGCCCATGACCCGCGACGTGAAGCGCATCGAGCAGATCCGCCGCAACGTCGGCATGGTGTTCCAGCACTTCAACCTCTTCCCCCACCTGAGCGTGCTGGACAACTGCTGCATCTCCCAGACCTGGGTGCAGAAGAAGCCGCGTGCCGAGGCCGAGCGCACGGCGATGGAGATCCTCGAGCGGGTGCAGATCGCCGACCAGGCTCGCAAGTATCCGGGTCAGCTCTCCGGGGGCCAGCAGCAGCGCGTGGCCATCGCCCGGGCACTGTGCATGCAGCCGGAGGTGATGCTCTTCGACGAGCCGACCTCGGCGCTCGATCCCGAGATGATCAAGGAGGTGCTCGACGTGATGGTCGAGCTGGCCCAGGACGGCATGACCATGCTCTGCGTGACCCATGAGATGGGCTTCGCCAAGACCGTGGCCGACCGGGTGATCTTCATGGATCAGGGCCAGATCATCGAACAGGCGCCCCCCGAGACCTTCTTCAACCATCCGCGCTCCGAGCGCACCAAGCTCTTCCTCGGCCAGATCCTCGGCCACTGAGCCCCTCCCGGGCGGCGGCCTCGCGGTCGTCGTCCGCCTTCCTCTTGCCGAAAATTGATCGACGTCAAGGCTCCATGCCGTGCCCTGCTGCTAGGCTTAACATGTATTTCCTATACATCTTAATAAGGGCGCAGGGCCGCTTGCCGTGAGAGGCGACGGCACTGCCACACGAGCAAGGGGGGTATGGTCCATGGCCGACGGTCTCACCAAGTCGGCGGCCCGCAACATCTTCTACGGCGGGTCGCTGTTCTTCTTTCTGCTGTTTGCCGCACTGACGGCCCACAGCCACTGGTACATGGTCACCACGTCCACCGACAGCGAGGGGCTCACCGAGTCCGTCAAGCACGGCAAGGAAGTGTGGGAAAAGAACATGTGCATCAACTGCCACAGCATCATGGGCGAGGGCGCCTACTTCGCGCCGGAGCTGGGCAACGTCTGGGAGCGCTACGGCGGTCACGAGAACCCCGACGCGGCCCGCGCGGGCCTCGCCGCCTGGATCCGCGCGCAGCCGCTGGGGGGCGAGGGACGCCGCCAGATGCCCGCCTACGACTTCAGCGAGGAGGAGATGCAGTCGCTGATCGACTTCCTGGAGTGGACCGACGGCATCGACGACCAGGACTGGCCGCCGCACCCCGCCGGCTGAGCCGCCGGACCGCCGGGACGCCGGACCGCGGATCGCGGATCAATCGAGGAGAACGATACCGATGAAATACGAAACCCAGAAGGTGGCGCTGCCCTTCTTCATGGTGGCCATGGCGCTCTTCGCGCTGCAGGTGGTCTTCGGGCTGCTGGCCGCCACCGTCTATGCCTGGCCCAACTTCATGGCCGAGGTCATGCCCTTCAATATCATGCGCGTCAGCCATACCAACCTGCTGATCGTCTGGCTGCTGATCGGCTTCATGGGCGCCACCTACTATCTGATGCCGGAAGAGGCCGAGCGCGAGACCCACAGCCCCACCATCGCCTATATCCAGCTGGCGATCTTCGCCTTCGCCGGCGCCGCGGCGCTGGTCGGCTACCAGTTCGGGATCCACGAAGGGCGCGAGTTTCTCGAGCAGCCGTTCTGGATCAAGGTACTGATCACCATCTCGTTCCTGATGTTCCTGTTCAATACCAGCATGACCCTCGCCAAGGGGCGGCGAACCGCCATCAACCTGGTGCTGATGCTGGGCCTGTGGCTGGCCGCAGTGTTCTGGCTGTTCGCCTTCTACAACCCCTCCAACCTCGCCGTGGACAAGCTCTACTGGTGGTGGGTGGTGCACCTCTGGGTCGAGGGCGTGTGGGAGCTGATCATGGCGGCGCTGCTGGGTTACCTGCTGATCAAGATGACCGGCGTCGACCGCGAGGTGATCGAGAAGTGGCTCTATATCATCGTCGGCCTGTCGCTGTTCTCCGGGCTGCTGGGCACCGGCCACCACTATTACTGGATCGGCGCGCCGAGCTACTGGCAGCCCATCGGCAGCATCTTCTCCACTCTGGAGGTGATCCCCTTCTTCGCCATGGTGGTGTTCGCCTTCACCATGTTCTGGAAGGGCAGCCGCAACCATCCCAACAAGGCCGCCATGCTGTGGGCCCTGGGTTGCCCGACCGTGGCCTTCTTCGGCGCCGGCGTGTGGGGCTTCATGCACACCCTGCACTGGGTCAACTATTACAGCCACGGCACCCAGGTCACCGCCGCCCACGGCCACCTGGCCTTCTACGGGGCGTACGTGATGTTGATGCTTGGCATCATCACCTTCGCCATGCCGCAGCTGCGCCGCGTGCAGCCCTATAACCAGGTGCTGAACATGTGGGGCTTCTGGATCATGACCGGCGCCATGTGCTTCATGACCTTCACGCTGACCTTCGCGGGTGTCGTCCAGACCCACCTGCAGCGCGTGCTGGGGATGAACTACATGGAGGTGCAGGACCAGCTCGGTCTCTTCTACCTGATGCGCCTGGGCGCCGGCGTGGCGGTGGCCATCGGCGCGGTGATGCTGATCTATGCCTTCTTCGGCCCGGCTCGCGAGCAGGTGCCGGCCGGCGGCACCCAGCTGACCGCGGGGCCCGATCGCGCCTGACCCACCGAGGGCCCCGGTCGGGGCCCTCGTTCGTTCACCCAGACGGGAGTGATCCCCATGCCGCTTTCCTCCGTGGCCGCCGACGCCGACGAGCAGGCGATTCCCTACTACCAGAGCGTCGGCAACGAGTGCGCCCTGTTCGACCAGGCCTTCCAGCAGCGCCTGCCCATGCTGCTCAAGGGGCCGACCGGCTGCGGCAAGACCCGCTTTGTCAGCCACATGGCGGCCAAGCTCGGCAAGCCGCTCTACACCGTCTCCTGCCACGACGACCTGACCGCCGCCGACCTCACCGGACGCTATCTGCTGCAGGGCGGCGAGACCCGCTGGGTCGACGGCCCGTTGACTCGCGCGGTGCGCGAGGGCGGCATCTGCTACCTCGACGAGGTGGTGGAGGCGCGCAAGGATGTCACCGTGGTGCTCCACCCGCTGACCGACGACCGCCGCCTGCTGCCCCTGGAGCGCACCGGCGAGCTGCTCGAGGCGCCGGACGACTTCATGCTGGTGGTCTCCTACAACCCGGGCTATCAGCACATCCTCAAGTCGCTCAAGCCGAGTACCCGGCAGCGCTTCGTGGCGATGTCCTTCGATTTCCCGCCGCCGGCGGTGGAGCGCGACATCGTCGCCCGGGAGAGCGGTCTCGAGCCCGATCGCTGCGCGGCGCTGGTCAACCTGGCGGCGAGCCTGCGCGCGATGAAGGGCCAGGACCTGGAGGAGGGCGTCTCCACCCGGCTGCTGGTCTACTGCGCGACCCTGATCGGCGCCGGCATGCCGATCCTGGAGGCCGCCCGTGCCACCCTGGTGGAGCCGCTCTCCGACGACGCGGACGTTCAGGAAGGGCTGATGGAAGCCATTCAGGCCACTTTCGGCTAAGAAGGTGCTGATGCCTTGCCGCCGAGTCACCGGAAACGGCCCACCGGAGAGGGGCGCCGGGAACAGGTCGAAGAGGAGGTCATTTGCCAGGGGTGAGGAGGATTCCTCCGAACGGGCTGGCCAAGAATGGCCAGCACCGGACCTGCAAGCGGAGCAGGACGCGAGAGCGAAGCAGGGCAAATGTAGCGCCCAGGGACGGGTTCACAGCGCCTCCTCGTAGCCCTGTACCCGGCAAAGCCCCGGTGCTTCACCGGCGTAACGTCAATCCAGCTCGACACATGCACCAGGAGACAAGGGATGCTGGACTTTCTAGAGGTCGAGGAGACCGTCGGCCGCTTCTGGCACCGCTGGGCGTCCGGGGCGGCGAGCTACCCCGACCACCCCGAGGCGGCGGTGACCCTCGAGAGCCTGCGCCCCATGCTCGGCGTCTTCTTCCGCGCCGGCGGCGGCGAGGCGGGGGTCGAGGTGGCCGCCATTGCCCGGCGCGCCTCGGCGCACCGGCTGAGCCTGCGCCAGCGCCTGGGCCTCGATGAGGAGGATCTCGACCAGGCCCGTCGCGACGAGGAGCACCTGCTGCTGCCGCCGCGCCTGGCGCTGTTTCCCGAGGCGACCCTCAACCGCGACCTCTACCTGTGGCTCACCGCCTTCCTGGCCGAGGCCCGGCCGGTAACGCTTGCCGCGGACCCGCTGCAGGCCGATCTCCAATGCCTGCGCGAGGCACGTCGCACCGTGCGGGCGGCGCTGGCGCGCTTCCCGGGTCTGACGGATCGTTACGTGCGGCTGAGCGGCGAACTGCTCGCCATCCGCCCGCGGCGCAAGGGGCTGCCGCCCATGGAGGCCGCCCTGGAGGCTGCCGTGCGCGCGGAGCTGGGCGCGCCCGACCCCGAGGAGGCCTGGGCCCGCGCCATGCAGCGGGCCCTCCGCGAGCCGGACCGCCCCCTGGACGACTTCCGCGCGCCACGCGGCTATCGGCCGCTGCTGCCGGTGCCGCTTTGGGGCCAGGCCATCACCCTGGGCACTCGCGACGAGGCCCGCGAGGCCACCCAGGACGACGACGAGACGCCGACCAGCGCCGCCGCCTCCCCCGAGGACGACCAGGGCAAGCGCAAGGCCGACCGCCGCGAGCAGGACCAGGCAGACCGCGACGACCCGCTGATGCTCAACAACATGGAGAAGATGCTCTCCTGGGCCGAGATGGTGAACCTCAACCGCCTCGTGGACGACGATGAGGAAGAGGAAGCCAAGAAGGCCGCCGATCAGATCGACGAGATCGTGCTCACGCCCAACCGCAAGCGGGCGGCCTCGACGCTCAAGCTCGACCTCGACCTGGCCCCGGACGAGGCCAGCGGCGGCCGGCTGGCGGGGCGCCATACCTATCCCGAGTGGAACCACCGCCGCCAGGCCTACCTTCCCGATCACTGCGTGGTACTCAGCGGCGTGCAGGAGGAGGAGGGCGAGGACTGGACGCCGGACGAGACCACCCGCCGGCGCATCCGCCGGGTGCGCCGCGAGTTCGAGGCCCTGCGCCCGCGGCGCGAGCTCCTGCGCGGTCAGCTCGACGGCAGCGAGCTCGACATGGACGCGGTGATCCGCTCTCGCTGCGACCTGGCCGCCACCGGCGAGTCCAGCGATCGGCTCTACATCGACAGCCGCACCCAGGCCCGCGACCTGGCGGTGTCGATCCTGGTCGACGTGTCGCTCTCCACCGAGGCCTGGCTGCAGGATCGCCGGGTGCTGGACGTGGCCAAGGAGGCGCTGCTGGTGCTGGGCCACGGCCTGGCCGGGTGTGGAGACGACTATTCGATTCACAGCTTCACCTCCCAGCGCCGCCACAAGGTCTGGGTGAATACCCTGAAGGACTTCGACGAGCCCATGGGGGAGCGGGTCTCGCGGCGCATCTCGGCGCTCAAGCCGGGCAGCTATACCCGCATGGGACCGGCCATTCGCCATCTCACCAAGCAACTGAGCGAGCGGCCCAACCGCCATCGGCTACTGCTGCTGCTCACCGACGGCAAGCCCAACGACAACGACTACTACGAGGGGCGCTACGGCATCGAGGACACCCGCAAGGCGGTGCTCGAGGCGCGGCGTCAGGAGGTGAAAGTGTTCGGCGTGACCATCGACCGCGAGGCGGGGCAGTATATTCCCCACCTGTTCGGCCGCGGCGGCTACGCCATCGTGCAGCGCCCGGAGCACCTCTCCCTGGCGTTGCCGGGTATCTATCGCCAGATCATCGCCACCTGAACTTCACCATCAGAACGTCATCACCAGAGCCTCGTCCGGCGAGGCCCAACGCAAGGAGGAGTGCCATGTCTCCCCGTTCTCGATTCGTGCTGGCCGCAGCGACCTGGTGCCTGGCCGCCGTGGCGCTGGTGCTGCCGCTGGTGTGGCTGCTCAACAACCGCGACTGGGGCATCGGCCTGATGCTGCTGACTCCGTTCCTGGTCTACGGCCTGATGCGCCTGGGCCGCGCCCTGGAGGGGTGGGCAAGGGCGACGCCGCCACCCGAGCACTCGCAGCGTCGCTAGCCACCCCCCACGATCTGGAACCACACGACGTCGAAGGGCCTGCGGATGCAGGCCCTTCGGCATTGCGGGCAGTGAGTATCAGGTAAAGCGCGCCGCCAGGTAGCCGCCGGCGATCAGCGCCAGCGTCAGCAGCACCAGGCCCACGAAGGTGCCCTTCCAGGCCGGCGTGGCGGCGCGCAGGTTGAGATAGACCATCAGGAGCCGCTGCGCCTTGAAGCCGGTGGCGGCGATCACCAGGCCCGCCGACCACAGCGGCAGCGCCTGCCAGCTGTGCTGGTCCAGGCGCGCCGAGACCATCGAGAGCAGCGTCAGGGCCATCAGCGTGGCCCAGGTGGTGAGCAGGCGGCGGGTGCCGGGAAGCGTAGTCATGATCACCTCGGGAGAGAGCCTTCAGCTTGATGGAGAGCCTTCAGCTTGATAAAGAGCCCTCAATTAGCTGAAGAGCCCTCAGCGCAATAGGGAGCTATCAGCTCAGCGTAATAGATAGAGCAGCGGGTAGAGCAGGATCCAGATCAGGTCGACCATGTGCCAGAAGGCCGCGGCGGTCTCCACGTTTTCGGTGGAGGTGCGCCACGTCACCAGGGCCAGCAGCGCCAGGCCGAACAGCACGTGGGCGAAGTGGAAGGCGGTTAGCCCGTAGTAGAAACCAAAGAAGGCGTTGGTCTCCGGGGTGATGCCGGCGGCGAACTTGCCGGCATACTCGATTCCCTTGATGACCCCGAACAGCACGCCCAGCGCCATGGAGACCCCCAGCCATTGGCGGGCACGGCGGATCCGGTCGGCGCTCACCGCCTCCACGGCCAGGGCCACGCAGAGCCCGCTGGTCAGCAGCACCAGGGTGTTGAGTCCGCCGACCAGCGGGTCGAGCTGGCGCTGGGAGGCGTCGAACAGCGCCGTCGCCCCGACACGCTGTGCGGCGTAGAGCGCGAAGAAGGCGCTGAAGACCAGCATCTCGCTCAAGATCAGCACCCACATCAGCGGGTTGCCGGGCAGCGCCGAGAGCGGACCCCAGCCGGGGTTGGGCAGCTCGCGTGGCAGGGTGCGCTCGCTCATTCGTCCGCCAGGGTGACCCGGGCGCCACCGAAGGCCAGGCTCGTCGGGTCGCGCACCGGCTCATTGGAGGTCAGCCGGCTGATGCCCACGCCGCAGCGCGCCACCATCCAGATCAGGCAGGCGGTGAAGTAGACGTAGCCCAGCGCCCAGGGCGCCACCGCGGGGGCGCCGACCAGCCCCAGCAGCTGCCAGGCGGCGACGAAGAGCCCCCCGCCCAGCATGCCCAGCCAGAAGGTGCGGATCTGGAACTGCAGGTGACTCTGCACCCAGGGCGCGGCGTGGCGCCGCTTGAGGTGGGCGATCAGCACGCCGATGGGCGCGGTGACCACGGCCAGCACGCTGCCCAGGAACAGCATGTAGACGACGATGGCCGCGCCGCGGCCGCGGGCGGCCTTCTCCGAGTCGAAGTCGCCGTCGTGGGCCGGGGAGTGAAACTGAGTGTGGGACTGGGTTAGGGACATCGGGGAACACCTCGCATCCGGCACTCGGCCGGAGTCCGTATAGAGGGCCGGCCTATTGATGTATTTCACATGCCACTATAGCGCGGGGTGCGCCTGCCTTCCCTAACCTGGATCAAGTCCGCGCCCGTAAACGCGAATGCCGCCCGTGGGCGGCATTCCTGAGTCGGCATTCCTGAAGTGAAGTGAGTGGAGTGAGTGGCGTGAATGGCGGAGCGGATCAGGCCTCGGCCTGCCGACCCGGGCGTGACGGCGCGGCGTCGTCAGCGGCTGCTTTTCCTGCGGCATAGCGGGCCGACGGCTCCTGAAGCTCCGGCAGGTAGCGATAGCGCTCCTCGCCGAGCTCCGGCACCCGGGCGCGCTCCATGCGCCGGATCGCGCCGTGCATCCAGATCAGCGACACGGCCACCAGCACGAAGAGCACCATGTAGGAGCTGGTCCAGACCCCGGTGAGGTCGAGCACGACGCCGAACAGGATGGGCAGGAAGAAACCGCCCAGGCCGCCGATCATGCCGACCAGGCCGCCCACCGAGCCGACGTTCTCCGGATAGTAGACCGGGATGTGCTTGTAGACCGCGGCCTTGCCCAGCGATATGAAGAAGCCCAGCAGCACGGTCAGCACCACCACGCCCCACAGCGGCATGGCGAGCGAGAAGGCGATCTGGCCCTCCTTGCCCTCCACCACGTAGTGGGTCTCGGGATAGGCGAGCAGGAACAGGCAGACCAGCGAGGCGATGAAGGTCAGGTACATGATCGAGCGCGCGCCGTAGCGGTCGGACATCCAGCCGCCGAGCGCCCGGAAGACGCTGGCCGGCAGGGTGTAGAGGGCGGCCAGCGAGCCGGCCACGGCGATGCTGACGTCGTAGGCCCCCACGTAGTAGCGCGGCAGGTAGGAGGCCAGGGCGACGAAGGCGCCGAAGACGAAGAAGTAGTAGAGGGCGAAGCGCCACACCTGCAGGTGCTTGAGCGGGGCCAGCTGTTCCCGGGCGGAGGTGGCCTTGCCGCCCTGGCCGCGCCGGGAGAGCGTCAGCGGATCTTCCTTGGAGAACACCCAGAAGCCCACGGCCACCACGGTCAGCACGATGGCGTAGATCACCGCGGTCTGCTCCCAGCCCAGCGCCAGCAGCAGGAAGGGCGCGGCGAAGTTGGTCACCGCCGCCCCGGCGTTGCCGGCGCCGAAGATGCCCAGCGCCGTGCCCTGGCGCTCCTTCTCGAACCAGTAGGAGGTGTAGGCGATGCCGACGATGAACGAGCCGCCGGCGAGGCCCACGCCGAGCGCCGCGACCAGGAACATCGCGTAGGACTCGACATAGGAGAGCAGAAAGACGCAGGCCGCGGTGACCAGCATCAGCAGGCTGAAGACGCGCCGGCCGCCGAACTGCTCGGTCCAGATGCCGAGGAAGATGCGGCTGATCGAGCCGGTCAGGATCGGGGTGGCCACCAGGATGCCGAACTGGGTCTCGTTGAGGCCCAGATCCTGCTTGATCTTGATGCCGATGATGGAAAAGATCGTCCACACCGCGAAGCAGGTGGTGAACGCCAGGGTGCTGAGTGACAGCGCCCGGATCTGTTGGGGCCGGGTCACCCCTTCGAGGTGTTTCATGTCGTGCCTCCTTCGGCGTGCATGAATGGTCGCTTTCCAGACTGGCAGGCGGAGGGCGGGGGATATTGATGTGCATCAAGTCCGCCGCCCCGCTACCCCTTGATATTCCAGGCCTATCCCTTTGGGAGTAGGGCGCCTGGCGGCGCCCCATCCTCTTGCGGGTTCAGGGGTTCTTCACGTAGGCGCCCGGGCGCAGGTAGAACCACCAGTTGACGACCAGGCAGAGGGCGTAGAAGACCGCGAAGCCGTACATCGCCATCTCCGGGGTGCCGGCCTTGATCTGCTCGCCCATCACCCGCGGGGCGATGAAGGCGCCGTAGGCGGCCACGGCGGAAGTCCAGCCGAGCACCGGGCCTTTCTGCTGCAGGTCGAAGATGAAGCCGATGCTGCGGAAGGTGGAGCCGTTGCCGATGCCGCTGGCGGCGAACAGCACGATGAACAGTCCAAGGAACATCCAGAAGTACTGGTTGGGGTCGGTGGCGTTGTAGGCCAGCATCATCACGTAGCCCACCGCCGCGGAGGCCAGGACCATTACTACGGAGATGGCCTGGGTGACGATGGCGCCGCCTACCTTGTCGGAGATCCAGCCGCCCACCGGACGGATCAGGGCGCCGACGAAGGGCCCCATCCAGGCCCAGGTCAGGGCGCTGGGGGCGTCGGGATTGGCCACGCGGGTGATGGTGCCGTCGGCGGCTACCTCCATCATGTTGCCGAAGATGACGCTGATGGAGAGCGGCAGCGCTGCGGAGAAGCCGATGAAGGAGCCGAAGGTGGCGATGTAGAGCACCGTCATCGCCCAGGTGTGCTTGTTGGAGAAGATCGCGAACTGCTTCTGGATGTTCGGCTTGATGTCACCGGGAATCAGGCGCAGCAGGCCCAGGGTCAGGGCGATGGTCAGCGGCAGGGCGAGCCACATGTTGAGCCAGCCCAGGGCGACCACGCCGATCACCGAGGTGATCAGGCCCACGCCGTAGAGGCCCAGGATCTTGCCGAAGGCCTGCACGGGAGAGCCGGGGTTGGGGGTGATGGCGCGGATGTTGTTCATGCCGAACCAGCCGGCGAAGGCCAGCGGGATCAGAAAGACCAGCCAGATGAAGCCGGCGTTCTGGATCCAGGTGTCGGTGCCCGCCTCGATGCGCCCGATCAGGGTGCCGCTGGCCTTCTGGAGTTCCATGGCATCACCACCCAGCGCGCCGAAGAGGCCGACGGTCATCACCAGCGGGATCAGGATCTGCATGGTGGTAACGCCGAAGTTGCCGAGGCCGGCGTTCATGCCCAGGGCATAGCCCTGCTGCTTCTTGGGGAAGAAGCTCGAGATGTTGCTCATCGAGTTGGCGAAGTTGCCGCCGCCGATGCCCGAGAGCAGCGCCAGGGCCTGGAAGACCCAGAAGGGCGTGCCCGGGTTCATCAAGGCGATGCCGGTGCCGAGTGCCGGAATCATCAGCAGAGCGGTGGTCAGGAAGATGGTGTTGCGCCCGCCGGCGATGCGGATCATGAACGACGCCGGGATGCGCAGGGTGGCGCCGGCGAGACCGGCAATGGCGGTCAGGGTGAACAGCTGATCCACCGTGAACGGGAAGCCGAGGTTGCGCATCTGGGTGGTGATCATGCCCCACATCAGCCAGACGGCGAAGCCCATCAGCAGGCTCGGGATGGAGATCCAGAGGTTGCGGCTGGCAATCTTCTTGCCCTGCGTCTTCCAGAACTCCTCGTTCTCGACGTCCCAGTGTTCGATGTCGGCGTTGCGCCGCCCGCTGGGCGGAAGCGGCTGTCGCTGGCCCTCCCAGCGGGTGGAGTCGGCACTCTCTCTGGTCATGGTGGTTCCCCCTCGCGGTCTCTCGGTGGCGCCCCTCGCGCGATGGCGGTTGACCGACATCAAGCCAGGGGCTTTGCCACGCAAGATACGCCCGGGGAACCGGCGGCGAAACGGCCTAAAAAGGCCGCCAAAACAGCGAGATACCCCTTGAGGGGTAGAGGGGTTGGCGAGGGCTTGCCTGCTATATCAGGGGCTTAGGCTCACCCCCGGGGCGGTGGCGGACCGGGGACGGGCGGCGTGAATCTTTGGAGGTATCCACACAGAGCCCCGCCTGGCTACTTGTCCACACCCTCCTGCACGGCCCACACCGCGGCCTCCACCCGGGAGCGCAGGTTGAGCTTCTTGAGCAGGTGCTTGACGTGGACTTTCACCGTGCCCTCGGTGATGTCGAGCTGGCGGGCGATCAGTTTGTTGGAGAGGCCCGCGGCCAGCTCGCGCAGGATCTCCCGCTCGCGCTGGGTCAGGCTGTGGATATCCGGGGTGGCCGGCTGGCTGCGCTGACTGCGCAGCGCCTCGGCCAGCAGGGCGGTGAGGCTCTCGCTGATCACCATTCGGCCCAGCGCCGCCTGGCGCAGCTGGCGGATCATGTCGTCCGGGTCCATGTCCTTGAGCAGGTAACCATCGGCGCCGGCGCGCAGGGCGGCGACCACGTCCTCCTCGTGGTCGGAGACGGTGAACATCACGATGCGTCCGGCGAAGCCCTCCTGGCGCAGCCGCTTGAGGGTCTCGATGCCGTCCATCCCCGGCATGTTGAGGTCCAGCAGCACCAGGTCCGGGTCCAGCTCGCCGGCCAGCCGGACGCCTTTCTCCGGCTCACCGGTCTCGCCGGCGAGCGACAGGTCGTCCTCCAGCTCGAGCAGCTGGGTCACCCCGCGGCGCAGCAGCGGGTGATCGTCGATGATCAGGAGGGTGGCGGGGTCGTGGGCGTTTCGGGTCATCCGGCAGGGTCCCTGTTCACGGGTTGAAGGCTTTCGGCGGCTCGGCGGGCTGCTGGGCGATCAGACGGTCCGTCTGCGGGGTGAAGGCGATGGCCACGAGGGTACCGCCGGCGTCGCGGTTGCGCACCCGGAAGTCGCCGCCCAGGGTGTCGGCCCGGTCGCGCATGATCACCAGGCCATAGTGCATGGGCGGTGAGTCCTGCTTCTCGAGGCCGATGCCATCGTCCTCGATCATCACCTCGAGGCGGGCCTCGGCGAAGCGCACCGTGACCGCCGCCCAGTGAGCCCGGGCATGCTTGTGCACGTTGGCCAGCGCCTCGCGCACCACCTGCAGCACGTGGATCTCCTCGTTGGGGGTGAGCAGATGCGGCGGCACGTCGACGTAGAGCTCCACCGTGAAGCCCAGGCGCTCGCTGAACTCCAGAGTGGTCTGGCGCAGGGCGCTCGAGAGCCCCGGGCCGTCGAGGCGCAGCCGGAAGGTGGTGAGCAGTTCGCGCAGCTGGCGATAGGCGCTGTCGAGCCCGGTGCGCAGCTCGTCGAACACCGGCCCCTGGGTCTCCCGCGGCATCTCCTTGGCCTGCATGCGCTCCAGGCGCGCCACCTGCATCTTCAGGTAGGAGAGCGACTGGGCCAGGGAGTCGTGGAGTTCGCGGGCGATGATGGTGCGCTCGTTCATCAGCGTCACCTGCTGCTCCTCCTCGATGCGCCGCTGCAGGTAGACCGCCGTGGCCAGCTGGTCGGAGAGGGTGAAGAGCAGCCGGCGGGTGCTGGCGCTGAGCGGCTGTGCGGTGGGGTACCAGACCTCCAGGGTGCCGAGCAGGGTCTCGCCGATGCTCACCGGCAGCATCAGGCACTCCGATCCTTCTTCCTCGGAGAGCTCCAGGGGCTGGGGGTCGATCAGACAGGCGTGGCAGTCGTGGTTGCGACAGTAGGTCGGTCGGCTGGGCGAGTGGGTGGCCAGTATCGACACCTCGCGCTGGTCGAAGGGGTCGTGCAGCGCGAGGCCGATGGGGCCGATGCCGAGCAGGTCCTCGAGGCGGCGCAGCATGGGGGCGGCGCTGGCGCAGAGGTCGTTGCCCCCGCCGTAGAGCTCACGGCTGCCGTCGTGGAGGATCTGCATGGCCTCGTTGCTGCGCGCCAGCTCCTGCTTCTTGCGCGACACCCGCGCCTCGAGCTCCGCGTAGCTCTCGCCGAGCTCCGCGGCCATGGTGTTCAGGGTGTTGCCGAGCAGCGCCAGCTCGTCGCTGCCCGAGAGCCGGGTACGGTGGCCGAAGTTGCGTCGTCCGGCCTCCCGGGCCAGTACCACCAGCTGGTGCAGCGGGCCCACCAGGTTGTGGCGGATGTCGTAGAGGGCGATCGCCACCACCACCGCGGTCAGCAACAGGAAGAGGATCTGCAGGGCGCTTAGCAGGCGGATCTTGGCCTCGCTGTTCTGCTCGAGCCGGGTGACCATCTGGTCGATGTCGCCCACCAGGACGTCGAGGGCCTGGCGCAGGGCCTCGACCTCAAGCCCGCCACCGGCGATGGCGCGGATCACCTGGGGCGCCAGCGCTTCTTCCCAGCGCGTCTGCAGCAGCCGGTACTGCTCGCGCAGGGGGTGGTCCTCGGCCTCGGGCAGCGCCGCGGTCAGCCGGGGGCTGACCAGCCGTTCGTGGAAGCGCTCGCTCAGCGCCTGGATCCGTTCGCGATGCCACGGCGCAGGCTCGCTTTGGTAGCGCTGCAGGGCCGCGACGATCTGGTAGGTGTTCATGCGCAGTGAGCCGGCCACATTGATGGCGGCGGCGTCGCCGCGGCTGCCGTTGGCCACCATCATGGTCACCACGATGCTGATCAGCGCCATGGCGCTGATCGCCAGCAGCGAGGCGCTGATGCGGGCCACCAGGGAGCGCTGCAGCAGCTTCATCGGGGTCTCCAGCCGGACGAACGAGAGGGCGTATGACACTATACCCTAATAGGTAGGCGCCGCTCCCTCAAAGGCGTACCCCGACTGCCTCTTTGACGTCCTCCCCCCGGCTCCCGAGACTTTCAGGTACTCCTTCTCGAGCGTCGGCCCATGTCCTGCGATCCCCCGTCATCCTCGCGCGCCACTCGCGCCTCGCCGCGCGACGCGGTCGAGGCACCGCCGGGCTACCGCGCGCTGGTGGTGGTGGCGCTCTCGCCGCTGGCCTTCGCCCTGGTCTTCGCCTGCTGGACGCTGTTTGCCGTTCTCGGCGTGGAGCTTCGCCGCGACCTGGCCCTGGGCGGCGTCGCCTTCGCCGTGCTGCTCTCCACGCCGATGCTCGCCGGCGCCCTGGCGAGCCTGCCCATGGCGAGGCTGGCCCGAAGCCACGGAGGGCGCCGCGTCATGCTTGGCTGCCTGCTGCTGATCTGCCCCTTCCTGTGGTGGATCGGCCACGCCCAGCACTATGCGGAGTTCCTGCTGGCGGGCCTTGGCCTGGGGCTCGGGGCCGGCTCGCTGGCCGCCGGCCTGGTTTACGTGGCGGAGCTGGGGCCGGCCCGCCATGCCGGCCTGGCGCTCGGGCTCTACGCGGCCGGCATGGTCGGGGCGGGGCTCGGCTACCTGCTGCTGCCGCTGATCAGCCAGGCCTACGGCTGGCGCACGGCGCCGCTGCTCTACCTGCTGCCGGTGGGGCTGGTCGCCGGGTTGCTGTGGCTCTTCGCCGAAGACCGCGATCCTCTCCCGCCCGTGAACGACCCCATGGACGACGAGGAGGCGCCCCCGCCCCGTCCCTCGTGGCGGGCGCACACCGCGCGTCTCGCCCGGCGCCTCGCCGACTGGTCGCCGTGGCGCCTGGCCCTCCCCTACGCTTTCTTCTTCGGTGCCTTCCTGGCCCTGGCGCTGTGGCTGCCCGGCCATCTGGCGGCGCGCTTCGAGCTTTCGTTGCAGGGCGCGGCGCTGCGCGCGATCCCCTTCACCCTGGCCGTCGGGGCGGGCCAGGTGCTCGGTGGCTGGCTGGCCGACCATCGTGACTTTCGCAGTCTGCGCTGGTGGATCTGCGCCTTCGTGCTGATCTGCCTCTTCCTGCTCTCCTATCCGCCCTTCGAGCTGCGCATCGAGGGCACCCAGGGCCCGCTGAGCTGGCACTACGCGGCGCCGCTGTGGGGCTTTCTCGGCCTGCTGGTGCCCATGGGCGTGGCCATGGGAGTCGGGCAGGGCAGCCTGATGCGTCTGATTCACCGCGACCATGCCGGCGACATGGCCCTGGTGGGCGGGCTTTCGCTGACATTGGGCGGGCTCTTCGCCGCCCTGCTGCCGCCGGTCTTCGTGCTGGGCAGCGAGTGGCTGGGGCTCTCCACCGCCGGCTTCATGTTCCTCTACGCCGCCCTGGTCGTCTGCATGCTGGTGATGCTGGCCGACCATGCGCGACACCGCCCTCGGCCGGAGTGACACCACCGGCCTAACCCCTCCTTCGGTGCCGCCTATCCCCTTGGGGGTAGGGACCATGTATATGGAGGTAACCGGGCAGTAATCGGCGTGGCGATCACCCAGAATCGGCTTCAACGACCCTGGCCGCGAGCGATGCAAGGCGGCGGTGCAGGACGGGTGACCCGGTGCGGTCACGCATCTTTTCGAGGAGCCTGGAGAGCGACCATGAGTCACTTCATCGATCGGCTGAACTTCTTCCGCAAGGCCCGCGAGCCCTTCGCCAACGAGCATGGCGAACTCCGTCAGGAGTCTCGCGAGTGGGAGGACGGCTACCGTCAGCGCTGGCAGCACGACAAGGTCGTGCGCTCCACCCACGGGGTGAACTGCACCGGGTCGTGCAGCTGGAAGATCTACGTCAAGAACGGCCTGGTCACCTGGGAGACCCAGCAGACCGACTATCCGCGTACCCGGCCCGACCTGCCCAACCACGAGCCACGGGGCTGCCCGCGCGGTGCCAGCTACTCCTGGTACATGTACAGCGCCAACCGTCTCAAGTACCCGCTGATCAGGAAACCGCTGCTCAAGCTGTGGCGCGAGGCCCTCGAGGCGAAGGGGGATCCGGTCGATGCCTGGGCCTCCATCGTCGAGGACCCTGACAAGGCCAAGCAGTACAAGCGTGCCCGCGGCATGGGGGGCTTCGTGCGCGGCAACTGGGACGAACTCAACGAGCTGGTCGCAGCTTCCAACGTCTACACCGCCAAGCAGTACGGCCCCGACCGCATCATCGGCTTCTCGCCGATTCCCGCCATGTCGATGGTCAGCTATGCCGCAGGCAGTCGCTACCTGTCGCTGATCGGCGGCGTCTGCATGAGCTTCTACGACTTCTATTGCGACCTGCCGCCGGCATCGCCGATGACCTGGGGCGAGCAGACCGACGTGCCCGAGTCCGCCGACTGGTACAACTCCGGCTATATCATCGCCTGGGGCTCCAACGTGCCGCAGACCCGCACCCCGGATGCTCACTTCTTTACCGAGGTGCGTTACAAGGGCACCAAGACCGTCTCGATCACCCCGGACTATGCCGAGGTCTCCAAGCTTACCGACGAGTGGCTCTCCGCCAAGCAGGGCACCGATGCTGCGCTGGCGATGGCGATGGGCCACGTCATCCTCAAGGAGTTCCACCTCGACAAGCCCAGCGCCTACTTCACCGACTACGTGCGCCGCTACTCCGACATGCCGTTCCTGGTCGAGCTCGAGCCCCGCGAAGACGGCAGCTACGCGCCGGGGCGTCAGCTGCGTGCCAGCGATTTCGATGCCAGTCTGGGTCAGAAGAACAACCCGGAGTGGAAGACCGTCGCCTGGGACGAGACCCGCGACCAGCTGGTGGTACCGCGCGGCTCCATCGGCTTCCGCTGGGGCGAGACCGGTGACGAGGTCGGCAAGTGGAACCTCGAGCCCCTCGACGCCGAAGGCACCGAGATCAAGCCGCTGCTGAGCCTCGCCGAGCACCACGACAGCGTGGCCAGGGTCGCCTTCCCCTACTTCGGCGGCATCGAGCACGAGCACTTCGATCATGTGAAAGGCGAAGGCGCGGGGGCGGCGGATGACCTGCTGTTCCACAACCTGCCCGTCAAGAAAATGAAGAAGGCCGACGGCAGCGAGATGCTGGCGGTCACCGTGTTCGACCTGATGTGCGCCAACTACGGCATCGACCGCGGCTTCAGTGGCGATAGCGAAGATGACGGTGCCACGTCCTACGATCAGGTCCGCCCCTACACCCCGGCCTGGCAGGAGAAGATCACCGGTGTGCCGGCGGATCAGTGTGCGCGCATCGCCCGTGAGTTCGCCGACAACGCCGACAAGACCCAAGGGCGCAGCATGATCATCGTCGGTGCCGGCATGAACCACTGGTACCACATGGACATGAACTACCGCGGCCTGATCAACATGCTGGTCATGTGCGGCTGCATCGGTCAGAGCGGTGGTGGCTGGGCCCACTACGTGGGTCAGGAGAAGCTGCGCCCGCAGACCGGCTGGACCCCGTTGGCCTTCGGGCTGGACTGGCAGCGTCCGCCGCGTCACATGAACTCCACCTCCTTCTTCTACAACCACTCCTCCCAGTGGCGCTACGAGAAGCTCGAGATCAAGGAGATCCTCTCGCCGCTGGCCAAGGCCGAGGACTATCCGGGTAGCCTGATCGACTTCAACGTGCGCTCCGAGCGTATGGGCTGGCTGCCCTCCGCCCCGCAGCTCGGCACCAACCCGCTGCGACTGGCGAAGAAGGCCGAGCAAGCCGGGATGTCGACCAAGGACTACGCCGTCCAGCAGCTCAAGAGTGGCGAGCTCTCCTTCGCCGCCGAGGACCCAGACGCCCCGCAGAACTTCCCGCGCAACATGTTCATCTGGCGCTCCAACCTGCTGGGCAGCTCCGGCAAGGGCCACGAGTACATGCTCAAGTACCTGTTGGGCACCCGCCACGGTATCCAGGGCAAGGACCTGGGTGAGGAAGGCGGCACCATACCCGAAGAGGTCAAGTGGCATGACGAGGCGCCCGAGGGCAAGCTCGACCTGCTGGTGACCCTGGACTTCCGCATGTCCACCACCTGCCTCTACTCGGACATCGTGTTTCCCACGGCGACCTGGTACGAGAAGAACGACCTCAACACGTCCGACATGCACCCCTTCATCCACCCGCTGACCGCAGCGACCGACCCGGCGTGGGAGTCACGCAGCGACTGGGACATCTACAAGGGCATCGCCAAGGCCTTCTCCAAGGCCTGCGTGGGGCACCTGGGCGAGGAGACCGACCTGGTCACCCTGCCGCACCAGCACGACTCCCCGGCGGAGCTTTCCCAGGTCGAGGTCAAGGACTGGAAGAAGGGCGAGTGCGAGCCGATCTCGGGCAAGACCATGCCGGCACTGATCGAGGTCAAGCGTAACTACCCCGAGACCTATGAGCGTTTCACCTCCGTGGGCCCGCTGCTCCAGAGCATCGGCAACGGTGGCAAGGGCATCAACTGGAACACGGAGTCCGAGGTCGAGCTGCTCGGCAAGCTCAACCACCGCAAGCTGGACGGGCCGCACAAGGGGCGTCCGCAGATCGAGAGTGCCGTGGACGCCGCCGAGATGATCCTGACCCTGGCGCCGGAGACCAACGGCCAGGTGGCGGTGAAGGCCTGGGACGCGCTTTCCAAGATCACCGGGCGGGATCACACCCACCTGGCGCATCCCAAGGAAGAGGAGAAGATCCGTTTCCGCGACATCGTCGCCCAGCCGCGCAAGATCATCTCCAGCCCGACCTGGTCCGGCCTCGAGGACGAGCACGTCTCCTACAACGCCGGCTATACCAACGTCCACGAGCTGATTCCCTGGCGCACCGTCAGCGGCCGCCAGCAGTTCTACCAGGATCACCCCTGGATGCGCGCCTTCGGCGAGAGCCTGCTGGCCTATCGGCCCCCCATCAATACCAAGGCGGCGCAGGGCTTCACGCTTCCGGCCGACAATGGCTACAAGACCAAGGCGCTGAACTTCATCACGCCGCACCAGAAGTGGGGGATCCACTCCACCTACAGTGAAAACCTGCTGATGCTGACATTGTCACGCGGCGGCCCGATTGCCTGGCTGTCGGAAGACGATGCGCAGTCGATCGGCATCGAAGACAACGACTGGATCGAGCTCTACAACGCCAACGGTGCGATCACCGCCCGTGCCGTGGTCAGCCAGCGGGTCAAGAACGGCATGGTGATGATGTACCACGCCCAGGAGCGGATCACCAATATCCCCGGCTCCGAGGTCAGCGGCACGCGTGGCGGGTTCCATAACTCGGTCACCCGCATCTGCCCCAAGCCGACTCACATGATCGGCGGCTACGCGCAGCTCTCCTACAGCTTCAACTACTACGGCACCGTCGGCTCCAACCGCGACGAGTTCGTCCTGATTCGCAAGATGAAGAACATCGACTGGCTGGATGGCGAAGGCAATGACACCGTGCAGGAGGCCGTCAAATGAAGATTCGTTCGCAAGTAGGCATGGTCCTCAACCTCGACAAGTGCATCGGCTGTCACACCTGCTCGGTGACCTGCAAGAACGTCTGGACCAGTCGTGAAGGCATCGAGTACGCCTGGTTCAACAACGTCGAGACCAAGCCCGGTATCGGTTATCCCAAGGAGTGGGAGAACCAGCAGAAGTGGAAGGGCGGCTGGTTGCGCCGTAAGGATGGCAAGATCGAGCCGCGCATCGGCGGCAAGTGGCGAGTGCTGGCGAACATCTTCGCCAACCCCGATCTGCCGGAGATCGACGACTACTACGAGCCGTTCACCTTCGACTACCAGCACCTGCACACCGCCAAGCAGGGCGAGCATCAGCCCACCGCGCGGCCGCGTTCGCTGATCTCCGGCGAGCGCATGAACAAGGTCGAGTGGGGCCCGAACTGGGAGGAGATTCTCGGCACCGAGTTCGCCAAGCGGCGCAAGGACTCGAACTTCGAGAAGATCCAGGCCGATATCTACGGCCAGTTCGAGAACACCTTCATGATGTACCTGCCGCGGCTGTGCGAGCACTGCCTCAACCCGACCTGCGTGGCGTCGTGCCCGAGTGGCGCGATCTACAAGCGTGAGGAGGATGGCATCGTCCTGATCGATCAGGACAAGTGCCGCGGCTGGCGGATGTGCATCTCCGGCTGTCCCTACAAGAAGATCTACTACAACTGGAAGACCGGTAAGTCCGAGAAGTGCATCTTCTGCTATCCGCGCATCGAGGCCGGACAGCCTACGGTCTGCTCCGAGACCTGCGTGGGGCGCATCCGCTACCTCGGCGTGCTGCTCTATGACGCCGATCGCATCGAGGAGGTGGCGAGCTCGCCGGACGAGCGTGACCTCTATCACCGCCAGTGTGAGATCTTCCTGGATCCTAACGACCCCGAGGTGATCGCCCAGGCCAAGGCGGACGGCATCACCGATAACGTGATCGCCGCCGCCCAGGCCTCGCCGGTCTACAAGCTGGCCATGGACTGGGGCCTGGCACTGCCGCTGCACCCGGAATATCGCACCCTGCCGATGGTCTGGTACGTGCCGCCGCTGTCGCCGATCCAGTCGGCCGCCGAGGCCGGCAACGTCGAGTTCGACGGCGTGATGCCCAAGATCGAGTCGCTGCGCATTCCGGTCAAGTACCTGGCCAACATGCTGACCGCCGGCGAGGAAGAGCCCGTGGTACTGGCCCTCAAGCGTCTGATGGCCATGCGCCTCTACATGCGAGGCAAGCACGTCGAGGGCAAGGCCGAGACCGAGGTGCTGGAGAGCGTGGGCCTCAGCGAGGCCCAGGTGGAGGACATGTACCGGTATCTGGCCATCGCCAACTATGAGGATCGCTTCGTGATCCCGACGAGCCATCGCGAAATGGCCACCGAGGCCTTCCCGGAGCGTGGCGGCTGTGGTTTCAGCTTCGGTGATGGCTGTCACGGCGAGAGCAAGCCGAGTCTGTTCAATGGTCGTTCACAGACCACCACCCTTGTACAGCCGGTGGAGACCTTCGACCCCCAGGCACAGGGCAAGCGACAGAGCGAGGAGGTGCGTCATGGCTGAGGCAGCCATCCAATATCCCGTGGCGGAGCCTGACATGCTGAGCCTGCGTGTGCTGGCTCGACTGCTCGACTATCCCTCCGCGGAGCTCCAGGCCGCCGCGCCGGAGCTGATCGAGATCATCAACGACGAGCGCCGGCTTCCGGCGGCGCTTCGCGCTCGCCTGATGGACTGGTGTCAGCGCCTGCTGGAGGCTGACCTGCTGGAACTGCAGTCCGAGTACGTGGCGCTGTTCGACAAGGGGCGGGCGACGTCGCTGCTGCTCTTCGAGCACGTTCACGGCGAGTCCCGTGATCGCGGCCAGGCGATGGTCGACCTGATGGCCGAGTACCGCGCCGCGGGCTTCGAGCTCGATGCGCGTGAGCTGCCCGACTACCTGCCGATGTTCCTGGAGTACCTCTCGACCCGCCCGGAAGCCGATATCGGTCGCTGGCTGGGCGAGATCCGCCACATTCTGGCGTTGCTCAGTGCGCGTCTCGAGGAGCGTGAGGCCGACCATGCCCTGGTGCCGCTGGCGCTGCTGGCGCTGATCGGCGCCGAGGAAGACGTCGCTGCCCACCGCGACAGCGTCAAGGAGGAGGCGCCCGACGACACCCCCGAGGCGCTGGACGAGGTCTGGGAAGAGGAAGCGGTGCGCTTCAGCGCCGCCTCCGATGAGGACTGCGCGCTGCAGTCAGCCGAAGGTCGCCGACTCGCCGAGCGCAAGAAGGCCGTGCCCAGCGACCCCGTCAAAATCATGCCCGGCAGCGGCCCGGCCGACCGCGGCCCGACCGATCGCTAAAGGAGAACCGTCATGTTTGGCGAATACCTGCAACACCTCATCTATGGCTACTACCCCTACCTGGCCGGCACGGTGTTCCTGGTCGGCAGCCTGTTGCGCTACGACCACGGCCAGTACACCTGGAAGACCGGCTCCAGCCAGATGCTCACCTCGAAGAACATGCGTCTGGCCAGCAATCTCTTCCATGTCGGCATCATCGTGATCTTTTTCGGCCATCTGGTGGGCATGCTGACCCCGCACTGGGTCTACGCACCCTTCCTGCACGCCGGCACCAAGCAGCTGATCGCCATCATCGTCGGCGGGGCGGCAGGCATTGCCTGCCTCGTGGGCGGGGCCATGCTGCTGCATCGCCGGATCACCAATCCGCGGGTTCGCGCCTCTTCCAGCCCGATGGACACCGTGATTCTCGGCTTGATCGTGTTCCAGGCCTTCCTGGGTCTGGTTACCGTCATCTTCTCGCTGGGTCACCTGGACGGCGCGATGATGCTGACCCTCTCCAGCTGGGCACAGTCGATCATCTTCTTCAGCGGCGGGGCGGCCGACTACATGGCCGAAGTCTCCTGGATCTACAAGGTCCATATCTTCCTGGGCATGACCATCATCCTGCTGTTCCCGTTCTCACGCCTGGTGCATGTGTGGAGCGTGCCCTTCGGCTACGTGACTCGTCGCTACCAGCTGGTGCGCAAGCGGGGCTGAATGCCAAGTCAGCACCCATCCCCACAGGCGGTGAGATGAGCGCCGGGGACAAGGCAAAGCGAGGGTCTTTTGCCATGGATGGCAAAAGTAGCGCCCAGGGAAGGGTTCACAGCGCCCTCGCGAAGGCTTGTCGACGGCAACGCTCATCGCATGCCGGACTGAGTGAGTAAGACGCCCTACAGGGGGAAACGACATGCAAAAGATCGATATCGAGATGATTCCCGGGGGCGCGAGCCCGCCCCCGATCCGGGTCGGCGAGGCCACCATCGCCGAGGCCGCCATCGCCGAGGAGATGCAGTACCACCCGGCCGACAGCGCCGGCACCGCCCAGCTCCAGGCGGCCCGCGCCCTGGTGGTGCGCGAGCTGCTGCGCCAGCGGGCGAATGCCCTGGGCCTGGCCGAGGCCGCCTCCGAGGCGATCGATGAGGCCGACGACGCCATTGCCGCGCTGCTGGAACAGGAGCTGGACGTGCCCGAGCCCGACGAGGCCGACTGCCGGCGCTTCCACGCCGCCCACGCCGAGCGCTTCAGCGAGCCGACGCGCCTCAAGGTGCGCCACGTGCTGCTGGCCGCGGCCCCGGACGACGCCCCGGCGCGCGACGCCGGCTATCGCCAGGGCGAGACGCTGATCCGCGAACTCGAGGCGGCGCCCGAGCGCTTCACCGAGCTCGCCCAGCGCCACTCCGCCTGCCCCTCGAAGGAGGCAGGCGGCGAGCTTGGCTGGCTCGCGCCCGGCCAGACCGTCGCCGAGCTCGACCGGGCACTGCAGCACCTGCCCGTGGGGCTCCACGAGCGGCCGCTGGCCTCGCGCTACGGCTGGCACCTGGTCAGCATCGACGAGCGTCAGGAGGGTCGCGAGCTGCCCTTCGAACAGGTGGCCGAGCGGGTCCGCCACAGCCTGCGCGAGCAGGCCACGCGCCGCGCCCTGCGCCACTACCTGCTGGCGCTCGAGGCCGAGATCGGCGTCGAGGGTCTCTCCCTCGATGACGACGGCGGCAACGCCCTGATGCAGTGACGCCGGCCGCGCGAGAGCCCGTCAGCCGAGGCGTGGCGGGATCTCGCGCTTTCTTGATACGCGTCATTCCCCTCGTTTCGGCGCCGCCGCACCATGCATGGCAAGGAGGATCCCCATGTCCCATGTTTCTGCCAATACGCCCTTCGTGCCCCTGGGCATCGCCGTGCTCACCGTCTCCGATACCCGCGGCCTCGCGGAAGACGGCAGCGGCGACCTGCTCGCCGAGCGCCTGACCGCCGCCGGCCATCGCCTGGCGGAGCGCCAGATCGTGCCCGACGACGTCTACCGCCTGCGCGCCGTGGTCTCGGCCTGGGTGGTGCGCGACGACATCCAGGCCATCCTGGTCAACGGCGGCACCGGCTTCACGCCGCGCGACACCACCCCCGAAGCCCTGGCGCCGCTGTTTGACAAGGCCATCGACGGCTACGGCGAACTGTTTCGCCAGCGTTCGCTGGCCACCATCGGTACCTCGACCATCCAGTCCCGCGCCGTGGCCGGGCTGATTGACCGCACCCTGGTGTTCGCCATGCCCGGCTCGCCGAAGGCCTGCGCCACCGCCTGGGACGACATCCTGATCGAGCAGCTCGATGCCCGTACCCGGCCCTGCAACTTCGTCGCCATGGTCCGCCCCCAGGTCGCGCCCTGCGCCTCTCGCCAGGCGACCTCTGACCAGTACGCGGCGAACGCGGCGTCGGGAGCAACGGCATGAACTGCGGCTGCGCGGACGTCGTCACCCCCGGCCTGCTCGACCTGTTCGAGGCCCGGGCGCGGATGATCAAGGCCGCCCGACCGATCGCCGGCCTCGAGCGAGTGGCGCTGGAGGCGGCTGCGGGCCGGGTGCTGGCCGAGCCGGCGCGCTCGACTCTCGACATGCCTGGCGTCGACAACAGCGCCATGGACGGCTATGCCCTGCGCCTCGACGAGCTGGCCGACTCGCCCTCGGGCCTGCCGGTGCGGCTGCGCGTCCCGGCCGGCGCCGGCGTGACGCGTCTGCCCGAGGGGGGCTGCGCCCGCATCTTCACCGGTGCCCCGGTGCCCCGGTGCCGCTGGGGGCCGATGCCGTGGTGCCCCAGGAGCGGGTCAGCCTGGACGCCGCGGGTCGAGTGCACGTCGCGGGCGAGCTAGCCGTGGGCGCCAACATCCGCCGCCGCGGCGAGGAGAGCCGCGCCGGCGCCACGCTGCTGGAGGCGGGCAAGCGGCTCAACGCCGCCGCCATCGCCCTCCTGGCGGGCCAGGGCATCGCCAGCGTCACGGTACAGCGGCGCCTGCGGGTGGCGCTGGTCACCACCGGCGACGAGCTGATCGCCCCCGGACAGGCCTGGCGACCGGGCGCCGTCTACGATAGCAGCGGCCCGATGCTGCGCGCCCTGCTGGCCGACCAGGGCTGCGAGGTGCTCGACCTGGGCCCGGTGCTCGATACCCCCGAGGCGCTGGCCGCCGTACTTGCCGAGGCCCGCGACAACGCCGACCTGGTGCTCTGCACCGGCGGCGTCTCGGTGGGCGAGGAGGATCACGTGCGCCCCGTGCTGGAGCGGCTCGGCGGGCTCGACTTCCACGGCGTGGCCATGAAGCCCGGCAAGCCCCTGGCGCTGGGCTGGCTCGGCGCCTCTATGGATAGCGGGACGCCACTGATCGGCCTGCCCGGCAATCCGGTGGCCTCGCTGGTCGGCTGGCAGCTGCTGGCGTTACCCTTCGTGCAGGGTCGCCAGGGGCGCGCGCCCGCGCCGCTCGAGCGCTTCCCGGTCGCCGCCGGCTTCACGCGCCGCGCGCCTCGCGGCCGCCGCGAGCTTCTGCGGGTGGTTCTGGACTGGAGCGCCGGCGCCCCCGTGGCGCGGCTGGCCGGTGGCCAGGGTTCGCACATGCTCGGCGCCGCCAGCCAGTCCCACGGCTACCTGATCATCGATGCCGATACTCCCGTGGAGGAGGGCCATGCCTATGGATACTGTCCCGGAGCCCAGTTCCTCGTCTGACCTGCTGCTGCGGCCGCGCCACCTCCGCGAGCTGGTGCGCGGCGTGCCGTGGCTCGGCGGCCTCGACGACGAGGCCCTCGAGGTCCTGATGAAGGATGCCGGGGTGCGCACCCTGGGAAGCCGTGAGTGGCTGTTTCGCCAGGACGCCCCGGCCAGGCGAGTCTACATCGTGATCAATGGGCTGGTGCGCCTGGTGCGCAGCGCCCGTGATGGCCGGCTGGCGACCATCCGCTGCGTCGAGCGCGGCGGCACCCTGGGCGAGCTGAGCATGGTCTCGGGGCCGGGGATCTATCTCTACTGCGCCGAGGCGTTGCGGCGTACCCAGGTGCTGTCGATCCCCGCCGCGCGCTGCCGCGAGATCCTGGATCGCCATCCCGAGTGCCGGGCAGAGTTCATGAGTCGACTGGCCCTGGAGCTTACCGATCGTCTCGAGGACATGGCCCTGCTCACACAGGCCGACGCCATGTCGCGGCTGGTCAGCTATATCCTCCGTCAGCTGCCCGTTGGGCACCACAGGGGGCAGCAGGTGGTGCGTCTGACCATTCCCAAGCGCTGGCTGGCCGCGCAGCTCGCGATGACCCCGGAGACCCTCTCGCGCCTGCTGGCCAGGCTGCGCGAGGAGGGCGTGATTACCATCGATCGCCAGCGCCTGGTGGTGCTCGACGAGCACGCGCTGCGCGACTTCATGCTGGACGACGACTGACCCTTACCCCGACATCCAGGGAGGCTGCATGTCCCGAACCGCCAACAAGCCCCGCGCCCTGATCTATGCCTGCTCGGGTTGCTCCGACGTGGCCCAGCTCGCCAACGAGGTCGCCCTGCGGCTGGATCATGGGCAAGAGGCGGAGATGTCCTGCATCGCCGGCGTCGGCGGCGGCGTTCCGGGCCTGGTGCGCACCGCCCGCTCGGGCCGACCCATCGTGGCCATCGACGGCTGCCAGATGCACTGTGCCGAGCACTGCCTGGCTAACGCCGACGTGGCACCCACCGAGCACGTGCGGCTCTATGAGCAGGGCCTGAAGAAGCGCAAGGGCAGGCGCTACGACGAGGCGACCATCGCCGCGGTCACCGAGCGGGTGGGCGAGCTTATCGCCCGGCTGCCGGTGAACGCCTAGCCGGCGTGGTCTCGGTGGATGAGTCGTATCACGTGTGCCCGATGCTGGAGCGCCTCGGCGGCATCGATTTCCACGGCGAGGTCATGAAGCCCGGCAAGTCCTTCGTGCTGGGTCGGCTCGGCGTCTTGCTGGAGGCTAGCACCCCGCGTGTCGGCCTGCCCTTCGAAGCAGGGGCGCCTACGGCGACTGTCCCGGCGCCCAGTTCCGCGACTGACCTGCCGCGGCGGCGCCGGTTCTGCAGGCCGGTGCGCAGGGTGTCGTGGCTCGCCTGGGGCGTGGCCGTAGCGGTGAAGAGATGAAAGAAGGGGTCGCCTTTTCGGTAGGCCGTTCCTGGTGACTCTGCTTAGATGGTCCTGGCCAACGCCCTTCAAAGCCTGTCGGGCCCAACGCTCCTCGGCCGCCTTGATCGTTCGACGCCGACAGTCCCCTCATCAGGGTGCCGCCACCTCGGGCCCCACCGCCAAGGACTTCGCATGAACCCTACTGCAACGGCTCACGTCACCGCGGACGAGATCCGCGACCGCTTCTCCCGCGCCATGTCGGCCATGTACCAGGCTGAGGTGCCTCAGTACGAGACCCTGCTCGAGCTGGTGGCCGACGTGAACCAGGAGGTCCTCGAGCGTGATGCGGCCCTGGCCGAGCGGCTCGCGGCCCACGACGAGCTGAATCGCCTCGGCGTCGAGCGCCACGGCGCCATCCGCGTGGGCACCGCCGACGAGCTCGCTATGCTGCGCCGCCTGTTTGCGGTGATGGGCATGCATCCGGTGGGCTACTACGACCTCTCCGAAGCCGGTGTGCCGGTGCACTCCACGGCCTTCCGCCCCGTCGACGACGCCGCCCTGGCGCGCAACCCCTTCCGCATCTTCACTTCGCTGCTGCGCCTGGAGCTGATCGAGAGCGAGGCGCTGCGCGAACGCGCCGCGGCGATCCTGGCCGAGCGCGATATCTTCACCGCCGACGCCCGCGAGCTGATCGCCCTCCACGAGTCCCAGGGCGGCCTCAGCGATCAACAGGCCGATCGCTTCGTCGCCGAGGCGCTGGAGACCTTCCGCTGGCACCGCGATGCGACCGTGGACCTGGATACCTATGAGGCCCTGCATGCCGAGCACCGCCTGATCGCCGACGTGGTCTGTTTTCGCGGCCCGCATATCAACCACCTGACGCCGCGCACCCTGGACATCGACGAGGTCCAGCGGCGCATGCCGGCGGCCGGTATGAACCCCAAGGACGTGATCGAGGGACCGCCGCGCCGCGACTGCCCGATCCTGCTGCGCCAGACCAGCTTCAAGGCGCTGGAGGAGGTGACCCGGTTCAAGGGCGAGCGCCAGGGTACCCACACTGCCCGTTTCGGCGAGATCGAGCAGCGCGGCGTAGCCCTGACGGCCGAGGGTCGCGCGCTCTATGATCAGTTGCTCAGTGCGTCTCGCCAGCAGACCCAGGGGCTCGATAATGCGGCCCACCAGCGGGTGCTGTCCGAGGTCTTCGCCGACTTCCCCGATGACGAGGCCGAGCTGCGCCGCCAGGGGCTGGCCTTCTTCGAGTACCGGCTCAGTGAGGCCGGGCGCGCCGCTGGCAGGGTCGAGGAGCGCGACCCGGAGGCGCTGATCGAGCAGGGCCTGGCGACGGCACGACCGATCACCTACGAGGACTTCCTTCCGGTCAGCGCGGCGGGCATCTTCCAGTCCAACCTGGGCGGCGGCGAGAACGCGGCCTATGTCGGCAATGCCAACCGCGAGGCCTTCGAGGCGGCACTCGGCGCGGCCGTCACCGATGAGCTGGCGCTCTACGCCGAGCGCGAGCGGGCCTCCCGAGCGGCGGTCCTCGAGGCCCTCGCGGGCTGATCCCCCCCCTCGGGCGGACGACGCGACACGGCCGGTCAATCGACCGGCCGTGTCGCGTCTCGGGTATCCTTGGGCCCTCGCTATACCGTACAGGGTCGTCCCATGCCGCTGCTCGAGAGCCTCTCGCCGCTCGCCGCCTCCCTCAACCTGCTGCTTATCCTGCTCTCCATGCTGACGTCGGCCTTCACCGCGGCGGTGGGCGCCGGGGGCGGGGTGCTGATGATCATGGCGCTGGCCCAGGTGATGCCCGCGGCGGCGCTGATTCCGGTGCACGGCATGGTGCAGCTGGGCTCCAACGTCGGCCGCACGGTGATGACCTGGCGCCATATTGACCGTATGACGCTGGCTGCCTTCCTGCCCGGGGTGGCGCTCGGCGCCCTGGCCGCTGCCTGGCTGCTGATCCGGCTGCCGGCGGGGGTGCTGGAGCTGTGCATCGCCGCCTTCGTGCTCTTTACCCTGTGGGGGCCGGGGCTTTCCGGGCGCGCCCTGGGCCGCGTCGGCACCCTGATCGTCGGCGCGGTGACGACCTTGCTCTCCAGCCTGGTCGGCGCCAGCGGCCCGGTGGTGGCGGCCTTCATCAAGCAGCGCCAGACGGGACGGCTGGCCAAGGTGGCGACCTTCTCCGCCTGTATGGTGGCCCAGCATCTGACCAAGGCCTTCGTGTTCGGCATGGCGGGCTTCGTCTTTCACGACTGGCTGGCGCTGATGCTGGCGATGGTGGCGGCGGGCTTCCTCGGCACCTGGCTGGGGCTGCGCCTGCTGCACCGCCTTTCCGAGCGGCGCTTCGACGCGCTGTTCCGGTGGGCGCTGACGCTGCTCGCCCTGCGCCTGGCCTGGCTCGGCGCTCAGAACCTGGGGCTGGGTCTGGACTGAGGCCGTGACGGCGGCGTCGTTGAAAGCCGGCGCCGCGCCGAGCGGGTGGT
Source organism: Halomonas saccharevitans (assembly GCF_900116405.1). Classification (GTDB taxonomy): domain Bacteria; phylum Pseudomonadota; class Gammaproteobacteria; order Pseudomonadales; family Halomonadaceae; genus Halomonas; species Halomonas saccharevitans. The sequence goes on from NZ_FPAQ01000002.1 coordinate 90,650, forward strand.
TTCTGCGCGCTTGGCATATGCTGAGTGAGGTGGCCGGTGCTGGCCGGCCGCGCCTCAGGCTGCCACCGGGACCCTGCCATGTCGCGTCGCCCTCTTTCCCTCCAGGCGCTGACGGTCCTGGCGATCGTTGCCCTGATGCTGATGATGGCATCAGTGCTGCTATGGCACGGCGCCCGCGGCGCGGATCGCATCCTGGTCAGCGCCATGCAGGACACCAGCCACCAGCTCGCCGCGACGACCGAAGAGCGCTCACAGCGCCTGATCGGGCCGGCTCGGGTGGTGTTGCTGCCCCTTTCCCACGCCAATCTGGGGATACAACAACGCCTTGCTGATCGCCTGACGGTGCTGCCCATGCTGGCGGCGGCGTTGGAGGCCAGTCGGGTGGCCAGTGCCGTCTACATCGGCTACGACAACGGCGACTTCCTGTCGCTGCGTCCCGTGGCCCGCCTGGCGCCGAACTTGCTGCCTGCCATGAACGGGGTCGAGGACGCACATTACCTGGTTCAGGCGATCTTTCATGATCCCGGAAGCGACGTGCGTGTCGGTGAATGGCGTCTCTATGACGCCGATCTGGCGCTGCTCGACCGGCGCGTCATGCCGGACTACGACTACGATCCCCGTAATCGTCCCTGGTACCGCGAGGCGATGGCGTCGGATGGAGAGCACGTGACCGACCCCTATGTATTTTTCACCACTCGCGAGGTTGGCGTCACCCTGACGCATCGCAGCCAGAACGAACGGGCGGTGCTGGGCATCGATGCCTCCCTGGCAGACCTTGGCAACGAGATGGCGGGCTTCAAGCTCACCCCGGGGACACGGCTGGCGGTGGTCTCGAATCAGGGGCGCACGCTGGCGCATCCGGATATCGACAGCCTGTTGATCAACACCGCATCAGGACCTCGGCTGGGGACCCTGGAGGAGTTGGGCGACCCGATACTGGCTCGGCTGGAGGCGTTCGAGGGGAGCGACGAATCGACACGTTTCCAGGGACCTCACGAGGCCTGGTTCGGCATGCGCCTGCCGTTTAAGAGCATGGACGATGTGCAGGCCCATCTGCTGATGGCGGTGCCTGAAAACGAACTGCTGGCCGGTACGCGCCGCCTGCTCTGGCAGCGAGCGGTGGTCGCCGTCGGGCTGGTGCTGGCCCTGCTTCCCCTCGGCATCTGGGTGGGGCATCGCCTCGGCCGACCCCTGCGCTCGCTCGCCGACCAGGTGCGCGCCCTGGCCGAGTTCGATTTCGCCGGCTATCGCGGTGTCGACTCGCCGATTCGCGAGGTCCAGCAGCTGAGCCAGGCGGTCGAGGGCATGGTCGGCAACATCACCGACTTCCAGCGGATGACCCGCACGCTCAGCAGTGACCCGCACCTTGAGACGATGCTCGCCGGCATCCTCGACGACCTGCTGCGCGTCACCACCAGCCAGCATGGCGCCATCTATCTGGTCGATGAGACCGATGCGGACGCCTTCGCCCGCGCGGCCGAGGCGGGCAGCGGCGGGAGCGTGGCCCCGCTGCCCGAGCGCCTGAAGCTCGAGGCGCAGGGGCTGGCGGCGCTGCGCGACGAGTTCGAGGGTCGCGGGTATCTGGCCCAGCCGCTGTGCAATCGTAGCGGACAGCGCCAGGGGCTGCTGCTGCTGGCTCTGCGCGGGGCCGCCGAAGCGTCAGATGATCAGCCGTGGCGGCGCTTCGTCGAGGAGATCTCCGGGGTGGCCGCCGTGGCCATCGAGATGCGCCGGCTGCTGGAGGGAGAAAAGCGGCTGCTGGATGCCATCGTCGAGCTGATCGCCGGGGCCACCGATGCCAAGTCGCCGCATACCGGCGGCCACTGTTCGCGGGTGCCGCAGCTCGCGGAGATGCTGTTGCAGGGCGTAGAGCGCGATCGCACCGGTCCCTTCGCCGCCGAGGCGGTGGGCGAGGACCGGCGCGCGGCCTTCCACCTGGCCGCCTGGCTCCACGACTGCGGCAAGCTGACCACCCCGGACGAGGTCATGGAGAAGGCGACCAAGCTCGAGACGCGTTACAACCGCCTGCATGAGGTCCGCATGCGCTTCGAGGTGCTGTGGCGAGACGCCGACGTCGCCTACTGGCAAGGGTGTGCCAAGGGCGGCGATCCGAATCTTCTCGACGAGGCGCGGGAGCAGCGTCTGGCCGAGCTCCAGGCCGCCTATCGCCTGGTCGCCAATATCAATCTGGGCGGCGAGCATCTCGATGAGGGTCAGGCACAGCGGCTCGAGGAGATCGCGACGTGGCGCTGGTGGCGCCACTTCGACGACCGTCTAGGCGTCTCGCAGGAAGAGGCCCGTCGCCTGGCGCGGGAGCCCGAGTTAGAGCTGCCGGTGGCGGAGCCGCTGCTGGCGGACCGCCCTCGGCATCTCATCGACTGGGCGGTCAAGACGCCGCCAGTGGCGCCGGAAGATCCCGACAATCGCTGGCGTTTCGATATGCGCCCGCCGGCGGTGGCCGGTCATCAGGGGGAGCTCTATAACCTGCGGGTGGCGCGCGGCACCCTCAACGACGTGGAGCGCTTCCGCATCCAGGAGCACATCGTCCAGACCATCATCATGCTCGAGTCACTGCCCTGGCCCGCTCATCTGCGCCGGGTGCCGGCCATCGCCGGCAACCATCACGAGCGGATGGACGGCCAGGGCTATCCGCGACGCCTGGTGCTGGCAGGGGCGAGCCTCGAGGAGCGCATCATGGCGGTGGCCGACGTCTTCGAGGCGTTGACCGCCGCCGACCGGCCCTACAAGCCGGGCATGTCGCTATCGCAGGCGCTGTCGATTCTGGCGGGCATGGCCCGGGAGGGGCACCTGGACCCCGAGGTCTTCCTGCTGCTGCTCGACAGCGGCGTGTGGCGTGATTACGCCGAGCGCTTCCTGAAACCCGAGCAGATCGTGCCCGTGGATATCGCGGCCCTCAAGGCCGAGGCCGGTCTGGTCTCCCCGGCCACCTGACCGGACCGAGACGACTTCCCTGGTATCGCCTGGATCGTCGCCACGTCGCGCGCGTCGTCGCGATCCGGGAAACCCGTAAAACGCTCGCGAATCCTCGCTGTTCGTCGATCCAGGGGAGTCGGTCGAAAAATCGGAGAAAAGTCTGACCTCCGCCCTGTACAGGGCGCGGCGGCTAGCCATAATGTGGGAACGCTACTGGGAAAATACTCGAGGGAACGCATCATGGTGCCTATCACAACAACTATCCGGCGCCGTAGAGGGGGCGCCTGTTCGCTGCTGGCCTGCCTGCTGCTGGCCTTCCTGTTGCTGAACGCTGGCCTGGCCCAGGCCGGCAACCCCCGCTATGCCGGTATCGTCATCGATGCCGACAGCCAGGAGATCCTCTACGCGGAGAACGCCGACCGGCTCCGCTATCCCGCCTCGCTGACCAAGATGATGACGCTCTACCTGACGTTCGAGGCCCTCGAGGATGGCAGCCTGAGCCTGAGCCAGCCGCTGCCGGTCTCCGCCTATGCGGCCTCCAAGCCGGCCTCCAAGCTCTACGTGAAGGCCGGCTCCACCATCCCGGTGGACACGGCCATCGATGCCCTGGTGATCAAGTCGGCCAACGACGTGGCCGTGGTGGTGGCCGAGGCGCTGGGCGGTAGCGACACGCGTTTTGCGCAGATGATGACCGACAAGGCCCGCGAACTCGGCATGCAGGACACCATCTTCCGCAATCCCAATGGCCTGCCCGATGCCGGCCAGGTCACCACCGCCCGAGACATGGCGGTGCTCTCTCGCCACCTGATGCGCGACTTCCCCCAGTACTATTCGCGCTTCTCGCGCACGCGCTTCACCTGGCACGGCAAGACCATTACCGGCCACAACCGCCTGTTGGACAGCTACCCCGGCGCCGACGGCCTCAAGACCGGCTTCATCCGCGCCTCCGGCTTCAACGTCGCCACCTCGGCGGTACGCGGCGACCGTCGCCTGCTGACCGTTGTGATGGGCGGCTTCACCGCCGCCTCGCGGGATGCGCATACCGCTGACCTGCTGAATCGTGGCTTCATGCGCGCCTCGCTGGCCGATGGCCACGGCTGGCTGGCCAACGCGGACATCACCGGTGGTCGCCTCATGCCCGGTGAGCCCCAGGCACCGGGGCAGCCGATCGGTCGCGAGATGCGCCTGGCGAGCCTCAATGCGCCTGCCTCGCGCGCGGCCACCCCGGCCGTCAGCGAGGTCGCGGCTCCGGTCACGGCATCGGCACCGATCTCGGCTGCGCCGCGGATCGCTCGGGTGGAACGCCCCGCCTCGGTCGAGGCGGTGGCCCCGGCGCAGGGATCGGCCGAGGATCCCATTCGCGAGCTGATCGTCGATCGCGCTGCTCCGCCGCGTCCCCTGGCCCAGGGTCGCTGGGGCGTGCAGGTCGGCGCCTTCAGCGATGCCGGCCATGCCCGCAGCCTGGCCGCCCGAGCCGCCGATCGCCTGGCCAGTGAGCTCGCCAACGCCCGGGTCGCCGTGGGCAGCGTCGAGTCCGCCGGCGTCTACCGCGCCCGGCTGGTCGACATGAACGAGGGACAGGCGCATACCGCCTGCCGTCGCCTGGTGGCACAGGGCATGGAGTGCATGGTGGTCCAGGCCAGCCTCTGAGGCCTTGCCCCGGCTCGCGCCACCGACTAGCCTGAGCCATCTGACACCCCGCCGGCCTCCCAGGCCGGCGGGGTGATCGTTTTCGTCGCCGCCAGGGAGGGCCGTCGGCATGTCGTCGATCTACACGTCATCGACCTTCAAGGGAATCGGCTGCATGTGCCTGGGCGTGTTCTGCCTGGCACTGGGCGACGCCATCACCAAGTGGCTGGGCGAGGTGCACTCCCCGCTGCAGATCATCTTCTTTCGTACCCTGGTGTCGCTGCCGCTGATCGCCCTGATCGCGCGCTTCAACGGCGGCCTGCACACCCTGTCGACCCGCCGCCCCGGGGTGCATCTGCTGCGCGGCCTGATCTTCAGCGGCACCATGATCTGCTTCATGTGGGGCCTGACCCTGCTGCCCCTGGCCGAGACCACGGCCATCGCCTTCGCCGCGCCGCTGTTCGTGACGGTCCTGTCGGTGCCGCTGCTCGGCGAGCGGGTCGACGGGCCGACGCTCGCCGCTACGCTGCTGGGCTTTCTCGGCGTGCTGGTGGTGATCCGCCCGGGAGGCGAGAGCTTTCAGCCCGGCGCCCTGGTGGTGGTCGGCGCGGCGGTGTTCTATGCCCTGACCATGCTCACCGCGCGCCGCTACGGCGATCGTGAGCACCTCTGGGCGATGGTCTTCTACACCACCCTGGTGCCGCTTCTGGTCTCGGCGACGACGCTGCCCTGGGTGTGGCAGACGCCGGCACCGCTGCACTGGCCGGCCTTCCTGGTAGCGGGCGTGCTCGGGGTGGGCGCCATGACCGGCCTGACCCTGGCATTTCGCTATGCGCCGGCGGCGCTGGTCGCGCCCTTCGACTACACGGCCCTGCTGTGGGCCGTGGGGCTGGGGTGGTGGTTCTGGGACGAGGTGCCGGACCTGTGGGTCTTCGTCGGCGGCACCCTGATCATCGCCAGCGGCCTGGCGATCGCCCACCACGAGCGGCGCACCACCCTGAAACGCCGGCCCACCGCCTGAGGCCTCGCGGCCTGCGCGCTCCTCTCGACGCCCCCGTGCGTGGTGTTTCTCGCCTCTTAAGTCTCTCGTAAGTTCGATGCTCGATGATGAGCCTGTCCCCTTGCCGGCGGCGGCCGGGGGATGGCTATGGCCACCGCCTGGGTGGCCCTTCGACACCGACTCTCTGGAGATTTAGTCATGAAGCGCACCCTGATCACCGGCATTCTCGCCACCGGCCTGATGACCGCAAGCCTTGCGGCGCTGGCCGGGCCGACCTGCACCGATGCCCCGCAGAGCGACTGGATGAGCGAGGAGGCCATGCAGCAGCAGATCGCCGACATGGGCTACGAGGTCAAGGAATTCAAGACCACCGATGGCAGGTGCTACGAGATCTACGGCTGGGACGACCAGCAGCGGCGCGTCGAGATCTACTTCAATCCGGTCGACGGCGAGATCGTCAAGCAGGAGATCGACTGAAGGAGGCCGCGTCATGAGAGGCAAGGTGAGCAGCCGGCGGGTTCGCGTCTGGGATCCGCTGGTGCGCCTCGTGCACTGGTCGCTGGTGGCCGGGTTCCTGGCCAACTACTTCCTCACCGAGGAGGGCGAGCGCTGGCATCAGTGGATCGGCTACGGCGTGGCGGCGCTGATCGGCGTGAGGATCCTGTGGGGCTTCGTCGGCCCCTGGTCGGCACGCTGGACGAGCTTCTGGCCGACCCCCGAGCGCCTTCGCGCATCGCTGCGTTCCGCGGCCGGCGCCGGCACCGGGGCGGCCCGGTCGAACCCCGGCATCACCCATACCCCGCTGGGGGCGGTGATGATGCTGACGCTGCTGGCCCTGCTGCTGGGGCTGGGGGCCACTGGCTATATGATGGAGGAGACCGACCTCTTCTGGGGCGTCGCCTGGGTCGAGGAGGCCCATGAACTGATGAGCGATGCGATCCTCGCGCTGGTGCCCCTGCACGTGCTCGGCGCGCTCTGGGAGAGCCGCAAGCGGCAGGACAACCTGATCGCCGGCATGGTGCACGGCTACCATCGACCCCCGGGGCCTCCGCGCTCGGACGCCTGATCTCGGCCCGTCCCGATCCACGCCGTCAGCGCGCCTGCCGCGGTGACGGCGTCCTCGTTGGTCAGCGGCGAGGCGGCCTGGCGATCGCCCATCACGATCGGCGCACCACCCTGAAGCGCTGCCCCATCGCCTGAGTCGCGTGCCGCTAGGCGGGGTCCAGCGTCAGCAACAGGCGCGGTTGGCCTGCCGGTACGTCCGGGCTGCGGTGTACCAGGCCGTGCGCCTCGTTGCCGATCCATCCGCTGCCCTTGAGCAGCGCCAGGTCACCGACCTCGAGCCGTTGCACGGCGCCCGGCTCGGTGACGATCTCCGGTTTCTCGGGCGTCGGCGCCCCCAAACCGTGGCGATTCACCGCCCACTCGGGCAGCCACTCGCTGCCGGGGCCGTGGTAGGTCGTGACCAGGCGCACCGGCAGGTTGTCGCAGTGAAAGCGGGGACACATGGCGCCGTCCATCCGGCGCAGGCGCAGACCCACGGTATCGGTGTCGAAGAGGTAGGCCATGGCGTCGGCCAGGGTCACGATATCCTCGATCAGCTCACCGCAGGCGTCGGGCGCATGGAGGTGTTGCGCCAGTTCCGCACGCAGGGCGTCTCCGGCGGGGCCGAGCCAGGCAAAGGAGAGCGCCCGCTCGGCCTGGAGCTGTGTCTTCACGCCGGCCTGGATATCGTCGGGAAGCCGGCGCCGCATGATGGCGATGTTGATGTCATCCTCGAAAATGCGGGGCAGGGTGCTGATCTCCTTGCCCTCCGCATGGCGGGGGATGGCGCGAGAGTCGGATGAATCCTGGCGGCGTGCGCTCGTCGGCATGGCGTGGCCTCAGCGGGTTCGAGGGTTGCTTTAATGTTATGTTATAACGTATCTTTTCTCGCGCTTGAAGCAAAGCCCACCTCATCCGACCGGGAGATAGCATGTCACGCCGCCCCTTCCACCTTCTCACACCGCTCGCCGCCACCCTGTTGATGGGCACGGCGGCACAGGGCCAAGAACACGGCGCCCACCAGCACGATCACGAGGCTCATGGGCATGCCCATGAGACGCATCGTCACGATCGCGGCCATGACAATGACCGTGCTGACGCGGGGCTTGCCGATCGGCGCCTTTCCGCCGCCTTGACCGTGGAGGGCATCTACCACAACCGCGTCTCGGGAGATGAGGGCTCGCCCGCCGGCTTTGGCCATGGCGAAGGTCATGATGAAGGCCACGAGGATCATGACGCTCACGGTCATGAGCATGGCCTCGATGAAGGCTTCAACCTGGGGCACTCGGAGCTGATGCTGCGCGGGCAGACCTCGCTGTTCGAGGGGCAGGCCGTGGTATCGCTTACCGAGGACGACGTCAGTCTCGAGGAGGCCTTCGTGGCGACGCGGGCGCTGCCTCACGACCTGAGGATCAAGGCCGGCCGGTTCCTGTCGGAGATCGGTCACGTCAACAGTCGCCATCCCCATGCCTGGGACTTCATCGAACGCCCGCTGGTCAACGAGTACCTGTTCGGCGATCACGGCCTGCGTGAGGATGGCGTGCAGCTCACCTGGTCACCCTCGCCGCACACCACCCTGGGCACCGAGTGGCTGCAAGGGGACGGCGAGCCTCTCAGCCGCTTCGACGAGGGGGGCAGCGAGGCGCGCGATAGTGGCCCGCGGCTGGTGACGATCTTCGCCAAGCAGCGCGCCGCCCTGGGCGACGGCCAGACCCTCGACTACGGCGCATCCGCCGGCGTCAATCGCCAGTACGTCCGTCTCGATGACCATGGCGAGCATGCCCATAGCCTGGAGGGTGACGGCTGGTTCGCCGGCCTGGATGCCCGCTATCACTACCGCAGCGGCCGGCACGGGGGCCGGGGCGACTGGACCCTGGGCGCCGAATACTTCTACACCGAGCGCGATCTGACCGAGCGGGTCGAGCACCATCATGCCTGGGAGACGCGGGACGACTTCACCGAGCAGCAGGACGGCGCCTATGTCGAGGCCATCTACGGTGTTGCGCCGCACTGGGAGCTCGGGGTGCGCAGTGAGGCCCTGGGCCTGACCAACGAGACCGTCCACGTCCACCCCAGCGAACTGGAATCCGTCGACGCCTCCTACCGCCACAGCGGACAGGCGACCTGGCGCTTTCGAGACCATGCCTTCCTGCGCGCCCAGCTGAGTCACGAGGACTTCGCCGGCCAGGACGAGAGCTGGGTGGCCATGCTGCAGTTCAATGCCACCTTTGGTCACCAGGCCGGCCATGCCCATTGAAGGTGGCACAGCCCCTCGCGGTCGGCGTAGCGACCACCTGACCGAGATCGACCCGTCCGCCAGGGGCGTTGCCAAGCCGGACTCTCCCTTCCCCTTGCTAGAGGAGTCTCGACCCATGCCCCCACACCACCTGCCCGATGTGGCCGATGACAGAACCGTTCGCGACAGCCCCCTCTCCTGGGTCGGCATGGAGCAGGTCGCTCTGCCGCTCCAGCTGGCAGGACGGCCCGTCAACGGCCGGGTCTCGGCGGGGGTCAGTCTGGACGACCCCGCCGCGCGAGGCATTCATATGTCCCGGCTCTATCTGGCACTGGCCGAGCTGCAGGGCCATGAGCTGACGGTCTCGCGGATGGCGGCGGTGCTGGCGTCGTTCCTGGACACCCATCAGGGGCTCTCGGATGTCGCCTTTCTCGACCTGAGTGGCGAGGCGCTGCTGGAGCGGCCCGCGCTGATCAGTTCCCTCTCCGGGTGGCAGGCCTATCCCTTCGCGCTGCGTTGCCGGCGCGATGCCGAAGGCCTGGCGATCACCCTGGACCTGACGGTGGGCTACTCCTCGACCTGCCCCTGTTCCGCGGCCCTGGCCCGTCAGCTGATCCAGCAGGCCTTCGACGAGGACTTCGTCGACATCCCGATCACCCGTGGGGCGGTGCATGCCTGGCTGGGCAGCGAGCAGGGCGTGCTGGCCACGCCCCACAGCCAGCGCAGCCAAGCTCACTTGTCGCTGCGCCTGGGAGAAAATGTCGATGAACTGCCGCTGGCGGCTCTGGTAGAGCGTGTCGAACAGGCGCTCGGTACGCCCCTGCAGACGGCGGTCAAGCGTATCGATGAGCAGGCCTTCGCCCTGGCCAACGGTCAGAATCTGATGTTCTGCGAGGATGCCGCCCGGCGCCTGCATCACGCGCTTTGCGAACAGCCCGGTATCGACGGCTTCTCCCTGCGCGTCGTACATGCCGAAAGCCTGCACGCCCACGACGCCGTGGCACGTAGCCAGTGGAACTGGCAGGAGGCCTGATGGACGTCTGGAGGCAACTGGAAGAGGCCGAGCGCGGTGAGCGCCGCCCGCTCGAAGCCGTCATCGCCGCCATGCCGTGGAACAGCGATGGCCTGGTGACCGCCGTCGCCCAGCAGCATGACAGTGGCGAGGTGCTGATGCTCGCCTGGATGAACCGCGAGGCGCTGCGCGAGACCCTGGACACCGGGCGAGTCTGCTACTGGTCGCGCTCCCGGCAGGCCCTGTGGCGCAAGGGCGAGAGCTCGGGCCACCGGCAGCGGCTCATCGAGGCGCGACTGGACTGCGACGGCGACGCCGTGCTGCTGCTCGTCGACCAGCAGGGGCCGGCCTGCCATACGGGGCGGCCCAACTGCTTCTACAACGCTATTCGCGACGGCTCGGTGGAGGTCATCACCGCTCCCCACGCCTGACGGTGACCATCCTCTGCCTCTGCCGAGAGCGGCCTGCGCCAAGAGTGCGGCCGGCGCCACCGGCACCGCCGCTTCCGGGATGCGAGACGGTACCGGGCATCAGGCTCGAGGCGTTGCCTCGGCAGACGGCTCGGCGCGCGACCTCCGGCGCCTGAGCTGGCCGGCCAGGCTCGAGAGGGCGAACAGGATGGCCGCCAGGCAGACGATGGTGGGGCCGGTGGGGGTGTCGAGCCAGAAGGCAGCCTGCAGGCCGCCGCTAGTCGAGGCGGCCCCGAACCCGGCTGCCAGCCATGCCATGGCTTCCGGGGTGCGACAGAAAGGCCTAGCGGCGGCAGCAGGAATGATCAGCAGCGCGGCGATCAGCAGCGCGCCCACCACCTTCAGCGCTACGGCCACGACCACGGCAAGCGACAGTGTCAGCACCAGCTGCTCGCGCTTGGGGTCGATGCCGCTGGCTCGGGCGAGATCACCATCCAGGGTGGCGGTCAGCAACGCCGACCAGCGCCACCCGGCCAGGCTCACGACCAGCAGCGCCCCGGCACCGATGATGGCCAGGTCGTCCTTGCCAACGGCCAGGATGTCGCCGAACAGGTAGGCCATCAGGTCGATGCGCACCCCGGAGAGGAACGAGACCGCCACCAGCCCGAAGGCGAGCGCCGAGTGCGCCATGACGCCGAGCAGGGTATCCATGGCATAGCCCCGCCCGCTGAGTAGCGAGACCAGGGTGGCCATCAGCAGCGAGACCACCAGCACGCCGGCGAAGATGGAGGTGGAGAGTAGCAGCGATAGCGCCACGCCAAGGATGGCGGCGTGGGCGGTGGCATCGCCGAAGTAGGCCATGCGCCGCCATACCACGAAGCAGCCCAGCGGTGCGGCGGCGAGCGCCACGCCGAGGCCGGCCAGGGTGGCGCGAACCATGAAGTCGTCGAGCATCAGGGGGTGGCCTCCGGATGACTGGCGCCGGCTGCCGACGGTGCGGGCGTGTTGGCAGTGGCATCGTGATGTGAGTGGTCGTGATGATGGCGATATAACGCCAAGGTGTCGGCGGTGTCGGCGCCAAACAGCTCCCGGTAGGCCGGCGAGGAGACCACCCGCTCGGGGGTACCCTGGCAGCAGACGTGGCGGTTCAGGCACACCACGCGATCCGAGGCGCGCATCACCATGTGCAGTTCGTGGCTGACCATCAGCACCGCGCAGCCCAGTTCGCGCCGCACGCTCTCGATCTGGCGATAGAAGTCGGCCGTGCCGCGATGATCGAGGCCCTGTGTGGCCTCGTCGAGGAGCAGCAGGTCGGGCTGCTCCAGCAGCGCCCGGGCGAGCAGGATGCGCTGGAACTGCCCGCCCGAGAGGTCCGTCACCTGCTGTCGGCTCAGCCCGGGAACACCGGCCTGTTCCAGGGCCTGGCGTAACGCCTGCTTGGGGTGGCGACGCGGCAGGTTCAGGAAGCGGGTGACCGTCATCGGCAGGGTGGCGTCGATAGCCAGCCGCTGGGGCACGTAGCCGATGGTGAGGCCCGGCTGGCGGACGAGCCGGCCGCGGGCGGGCTGCACGGCACCGATGATGGTGCGCAGCAGGGTCGACTTGCCCGAGCCGTTGGGGCCGACCAGGGTGACGATCTCGCCGCGGTCGAGGCGCAGATCAATGCTCTCGAGCACGGTTCGCCCGCCTAGGGCGACGTGAAGGTCGTCGAGCGAGAGCAGCGGCATGGTGACCCTCCGGTGTAGTCGTCCTGGTGTTCGAAGCCATTGAAGTCGGATGGAGTTGACACGACCGTTAATGTTATAACATAACATTTCGTGCCACAATCGCTCGTTCACTGCCTGCACGTGTCCTGGATACGGAGAGGAATGATGAGGAACAAGCTGCTACGTCCGCTTTGCCTGCCCTGGCTGCTAGCACCCGCCGTCGCGGTTGCCGAAGTGCCCGCTGTGGCCGTGGACATCCCGCCTGTGCACTCGCTGGTCGACCGGGTGATGGGAAAGTTGGGCTCGCCCGACCTGGTGATCCAGCCGGGCGCCTCCCCGCACGGCTACTCCATGCGGCCCTCGGAAGCCGAGGCGTTGGCCAATGCAGACATCGTCTTCTGGGTCAGCGACGATCTGACGCCGTGGCTGGTTCGGGCGCAAGACTCGTTGGCCGACGAGGCGCTAAAAGTGGAGCTGATGCAGACGCCGGGCACTCGCCGCCTTGCGTACCGTCAAGGCGCCACGTTCGAGGCGCACGACCATGGCCACGACGACCACGGGCACGACGACCATGGGCACGACGATAAGGCGCATGACGATCAGGCTCACGACCAGGGTCACGGTCATGCCCACGACGGCGTGGACCCCCATGGCTGGCTCGATCCGGTGAATGCCCAGGCCTGGCTCGAGGCCATCGCCGGGTCGCTGGCCGATCTCGACCCCGGCAACGCCGACACCTATCGTCGGAATGCGGCCGAGGGGCAGGCCGAGCTGGAGGCCCTGATCGACGAACTGGACGACCACCTCGCGGATGACCGTGGAACGCGTTTCATCGTCTTCCACGATGCCTATCAGTACTTCGAGAACCGCTTCGACGTGCCGGCGGCCGGGGCAATCTCCCTGGGCGATGCCTCCGACCCGAGCCCGGCACGCGTCCGCGAGATCCAGGAACGCGTCGCCGAGCTCGGTGTGCAATGCGTGTTCCGCGAGCCGCAATACAACCCGGCGCTGGTCGAGAGCGTGTTCGAGGGCACCGAGGTCGAGACCTCGATCGTCATCGATCCCCTGGGTGTCGACCTGCCGCTCGGGGCCGGCCTCTATTCACAGCTGCTGCGTGGGCTGGCCGAGGGCGTGACGCGCTGCGCCGCCAACGAGGTATCGCCCAGCGACCACAGTCATGATCACGACCACGACCATGCGCACGACCATGATGAGGACGTCTACGCCGGGTATTTCGAGGACAGCCAGATCGAGGACCGGTCACTGTCAGACTGGGCAGGCGACTGGCAGTCGCTCTACCCCTACCTGCAGGATGGCACCCTCGATGAGGTGCAGGCCCACAAGGCAGAGCGGAGCGCCGAGAAAACGGCCGAAGAGATCAAGCAGTACTACGACAGGGGCTATCGGACCGACGTCGATCGCCTCGTGATCGACGGGAATTCCGTCACCTTCCACAAGAATGGCCAGGCGAGGTCCGGCGACTACGTGTACGACGGCTACGAGGTTCTGACCTACGCAGCCGGCAATCGAGGCGTGAGATACGTCTTCGAGCTCGAAGCCGGCGACGATGCGCTACCGCGCTATATCCAGTTCAGCGACCACGCCATCTTCCCGCCCGATGCCGGTCACTTCCACCTCTACTGGGGGGGACGATCGGGCGGCGCTGCTGGACGAGGTCACGCACTGGCCGACCTACTACCCCTCGCACCTGGACGGTGACGGCATCGTGCGGGACATGCTGGCGCACTGATCCACCTGCCCCTCGTCACGACGACGCCCCTCCCCGAGAGGGGCGTCATGCTGAAGGGGCACATCATCATATGGGGTGCGTCGTCAGCGCCGCGGGAAGGCGCGGGCGGCCGCCTCGGGGTCCGGGGTGCCGCAGATGGCGGAGATCACCGCCAGGCCACCGGCGCCCGCCTGGCGCACCGCCTCGGCATGCTCGACCTTGAGCCCGCCGATGGCCACGCTCGGCAGCGGGCTCGCCGCGACCAGGGCGGCCAGGCCCTCGAAGCCCAGCGGGGTGGCGTGGTCGTGCTTGCTGGGGGTGGCGAACACCGGGCCGAGGCCCAGGTAGTCCAGGGCGCTCGTGTCGAGGCGGGCGAGCTGCTCGTGGGTCTGCACCGAGAGCCCTAGGATCGCCTGGGGGCCGAGTGCGGCCCGGGCCCGGGCCACGTCGCCGTCGTCCTGGCCGATGTGCAGCCCGTCGGCACCCGAGGCGAGCGCCACCTCCAGCCGGTCGTTGATGATCAGCGCCACGCCGGTGCCCTCGAGCGCCGCCTTGAGGCGGCGGGCCTGGTCGATCATCTCGGCATCAGTGGCGTGCTTGTCCCGCAGCTGCACCAGGGTCACGCCGCCCCGGACCGCGGCGACCACGGTCTCCTCCAGGCCATGATCGGCGCAGAGTCCGCCGTCGGTGACGAGATAGAGCGAGAGATCAGGGTGCATCGGCAACCTCCAGTTGGGCCCGCTCGGTGAGGGCCTCGGTATCCAGGTGATAGAGGGCATCGAGGAAGGCGACCGCGAAGCTGCCGGGGCCGCGTGCCACCTCGCCGGCGAGCTCGCCGGCCACGGCGTAGCCGGCCAGCGCCGCCGTCGTCGCCTCGAAGGAGTCGTCGGCGCCGGCCAGGAAGGCCGCCACCACGCCGGTCAGCGCGCAGCCCAGGGTGGTGACTCGGGGCATCAGCGGGTGGCCGCCGTGCACCCGGGCGAGTCGCCGGCCGTCGGTGACCAGGTCCACCTCGCCGGTGACGGCCACCACGCCGCCGGTGTGCGCGGCCAGGCGACGGGCGGCCGCGAGGGCCGCCTCGGCGGGGTCGGTGCTGTCCACGCCGCGTCCGCCGCCGGCGCCGCCCGCCAGGGCGATGATCTCCGAGGCGTTGCCGCGGATCACGGTCGGCGAGAGCGCCAGCAGTCGCGCGCCGGTCTCGCGGCGATAGCGCGTGGCGCCCACCGCCACCGGATCCAGCACCCAGGGGCGCCCCGTCTCTCCGGCCGCCAGCGCGGCGGCCTCCATGGCCTCGACCCAGTGGGGCGAGAGGGTGCCGATGTTGATCGTCAGGGCGCCGGCCAGAGCGGTGAACTCGGCGGCCTCCTCGCGGGCGTGGACCATGGCCGGCGAGGCGCCGATCGCCAGCAGCACGTTGGCCATGCTGTTCATGGCGACATGGTTGGTGATGTTGTGGACCAGCGGGCGGATCTCGCGCACCCGGGCCAGGTGCGCGGCGGGATCGATGTGGTGCATGGGGCCTCCCCGGCGGGGGAGGTGCAGGTCGACGGGAGGCCGGCGCTGCACGACTCCCTACGCCGGCATTGTCCGGGTCAGGTTCCAAGGGTGCATCTCAGCTGCGGCCTGCTCGCCGCGGCGCCCCCGTCGTCAGGCCCCACTATCCTTGTCGTCCGCGCGACTGTAAAGGCCGCGCATCAGGCCAGCAGCTGAATGCCGGCCAGGGTGATCAGGCTGGCCAGGGTCAGGCTGTAGAGGGCCTCCATGACCTCATGCTGCCGGCTCATGCCCGGCGTCATCAGCACCAGGCCCGACGCCCCCAGGGCGACCACTTCGAGGGGCACGGCTACCGGCTGCCAGCCGATCAGCGGCGCGCCGAGGATCAGCAGCAGCAGGCCCGCGACGATCAGTTGGCCGGCCTGTCGCGGGCTCACCGGGATGGCATTCTGGGTGATCGTTTGCATGGTCGTGTCTCCTGGGGGGTGGCCGGGCCGAACATCGGCCCCAGCCCCCCTGACGCTACGGGGGGCGTCTTAACGACCGCTTAAGAAGAGATGACCAATGCGTTTCAGGGGCGTCGACGTGACAGGGGCGTTCGCGCGTCAGGCGGCTCGGTCGAGCCAGCGCTGGGCCAACCTTCGGGCGTGCTGCAGCTCCCTGCACCAGCTCAGCCGCCCGGCCGCGCGGCGGATGCCCGCACGGCGCAGCTTGACGAGGATCCGTGTCGGCAGGCCGACCAGCACCAGGGCGACCCCCTCACGGTGCATCGTGTCGATCAGCGCCTTTAGCGCGACGATGGCGGTGCCATCCATGCTCGGCACGTCGTGCATGTCGAGAATGACGACCCGCACCTGCGGATCCACCCGGTGCAGCGAGGTGAGCGCCTTCTCGGCGGCGCCGAAGAACAGCGGACCGTTGATGTCGTAGAGGGCGATCTCGTCGGGTAGTACGCCGATGCTGGCATGGGGCTCGCCGTCGACGCGCTGGGTCTCGGTCAGCAGCGCCATGCGCCGAATGAACAGCGCGGCGGCGAGCCCCATGCCCACGGCCACCGCCAGCACCATGTCGAAGAGCACGGTCAGGGTGAAGCAGGTCACGAGAATGGCCACGTCTCCCGGCGGGGCCGAGCGCAGGGTGTGCAGAACGTGTCGGGCCTCGCTCATGTTCCAGGCGACGATGAACAGCAGCGCCGCCAGGGCGGCCATCGGCACCCGTCCCAGCAGGTCCGCCAGGGCCACTACCGCCAGCAGCACCGCCAGGGCGTGGACCACCGCCGCGATCGGCGAGCGGGCGCCGCTTCTGATGCTGGTGGCGGTGCGGGCGATGGCCGCCGTGGCGGTGATGCCGCCGAACAGTGGCGCTACGAGGTTGCCGAGCCCCTGGCCGATCAGCTCGGCGTTGGGGTCGTGCCGGGTCCGGGTCAGACCATCCGAGACCACCGCGCACAGCAGCGACTCGATCGCCCCCAGCAGGGCGATGGCGAAGGCAGGGCCCAGCAGGGCGCGAATCAGCGCGAAATCCACCGCCAGCGGCTCGCCATCCGCACCGGGCAGCCGCCAGGGCGCGATGAAGCTCGGTGCGATGGGAGGAATGCCGCTGCCCGTCTCGCCCTGGGCCTCCCAGGTGAAGCGTGAGGCGATGGTCTCCACCTCCGCGCCCGACCCGGCCAGCCAGTGGTTGATGGCGAAGGCGGCCAGGGCACCGGCGACCAGGCCCACCAGCGGCGCGGGCAGCGGCAGCCCCAGGCGCGGCCAGAGCAGCATGACCCCTAGGGCGAAGAGGCCGACCCCCAGCTCGATAGGCTCCACGGTCGGCAACGAGATCGCGATCTGCCCGAGGTTGTCGATGAAATGCTCGCCCAGCTGGCCGACCTCGAGGCCCAGGAAGTCGGGCAGCTGAAGCACCGCGATCACCACCGCGATCCCCGCCGTGAAGCCGAGTACCACCGGGTAGGGAACGTACTGGATCAGGCGCCCCATGCCGGTGATGCCGAGGACGACCAGGATCATGCCGGCCATCATCGAGGCGATCAGCAGGCCGCCCAGTCCGTACTGCTGGACGATGGGGAAGAGGATGACCACGAAGGCCGCCGTCGGGCCCGAGACATTGAAGCGTGAGCCGCCGGTCAGCGCGATGAGCACGCCGGCGACGATCGCCGTGTAGAGCCCGTGCTGGGGAGGAACGCCGGTCGCGATCGCCAGCGCCATGGATAGCGGCACGGCCACGGTGCCGACGGTCAGTCCGGCCAGGATGTCGCGGCGCAGGTCGTCCAGGCCGTAGCCGTCTCGCCAGGCCGCGCGCAGGCCGGTAGCGATGCCGGGAAGGGACGGTCGGTGGCGTGCCATGCTGAGGATCCTCCTTGAAGGTCGAGCCGGTCAGGCATGTTAACGACATTAACATGTCATTATCATTGTCGACAAAGGCGCCAACGCCGTTGCCCCGCAAGGCGGCGAGCATTAACATTTGATGGTAATGTTCTGGAGGATTGTCATGGAAAAGAAGACGGCACGCCTGACCCTGCTGATCGACCCGCACAAGAAGCGCGCCTTCGAGCAGCTGTGTGCGGCCCAGGACCTGACGCCTTCCCAGGTGGTGAGGCAGTTGATCCGCGACTATCTGAGCGATCATGACGTGGCCTACGAGACGCGTCCCGACCTGGCCGGGGGCGCGTCCGAGAAGACCTGAGGCCCCGACCAGCGGCACCTCGATCGACCGTCGTCGTGGGCTCGGCGCTGCCAGCGACCCAGGGCGGCGGCGTTACGTCCCGCCTTGCGTTCTCGGCAGCGTGGCCGTGACGCTCAGGCCCCCGCCCGGGGCGTCGCCGAGCCGCAGCCGGCCGTGGTGGCGCTGCAGCAGGCGGTCGACGATGGAGAGCCCCAGGCCGGCCCCGGCGCCCGGGCCGCCACGGTGGAAGCGTTCCAGCACCTGATGGCGTTCGTTTGCCGGGATGCCGGGTCCCTGATCCTCCACGTCGATCGTCACGGCGTCATGCTCGGCGGTGAGCACGATGCGGATCAGGGCCCCCGTCGGCGAGTGCTGCAGGGCGTTGCCGACCAGGTTCTGCAGCAGTGTATCGATGGCGCCGGGCTCCACCTCTAGCCGCCAGTCCGCCGCCTCGTCGGCCTCCAGCTGCAGCTCCTGGCGACCCTCCACGGCGAGCGGCATCAGCTTGGCCAGCGCCTCGCGCACCTCGGGCAGCAGCGCGATCTCGCGCCCCTGGCCATTGCCCTCCTGCTCGGGCTCGAGGCGGGCCAGGGTGAGCAGCTGCGAGACCATCCGCGTGGCGCGGGCCACGCCGCCGCGCAGCTTGTCCAGCGCCTCGCGACGATCCTCGGGATCGTCGGCGGCCAGGGCGTTCTGGGCGTGCAGGTCGAGCACGGCCAGCGGCGTGCGCAGTTCATGGGCGGCGTCGGCGATGAAGCGCTGCTCCCGGGCGCGCAGGGTGCGGATCCGCTCGAGCAGCCGGTTGAGGGCGCCGGCGATGGTCTCCAGTTCACGGGGCAGCCGGTGCATGATCAACGGCTGCAGGTTCTGGGGGTCGCGGCTGCGGATCTGCTCGGCCAGCTGCGACAGCGGCCGCAGGCCCCAGCCGATGGCCCACCACAGCAGCAGGCCCAGTACCGGCAGCCCCAGCAGGTCCGGCATCAGGGTGCGCAGGGCGATGGCGGTGACCAGCTCGCCGCGCACGTCCTCGCGCTCCGCCACCAGCACCCGCCGCGGGCTGCCCGGGGCGTCCAGGGCGAAGACCCGCCACTCGTAGTCATCGAGGCGCGCGCTGCCGAAGCCGTTGCGCAGCGTCGTGAGCGGGGCCTCGGGGGCCTCGGCAGAGCGCAGCAGCAGGGTCTCGCCACCCCAGGCCTGGAAGATCAGCTTGCTCTCGTAGGGGTGGCGCACCACTGGGCCCAGTGTATCGTCACCGCGCTGCAGCGCCGTGCCGATGCTGGCCAGCAGTTCACGCCGCTGATCCTCGGGGAGCGGAGCGCCCACCAGCCCTTCCAGCAGCCGCGCGTTCTGGGCGAGCCTGGCATCGAAGAGCTCCTCCACCTCGTGGGCGGCGTCGCGATAGCTGGTCAGCCCGATCACCAGCATGCTCAGGCCGAACACCAGCAGCACCACGCCCAGGGTGCGGCGGCGAATCGAGGTCATGAGGGGGGCTTGTCCATCACGTAGCCGATGCCGCGCACGGTGCGGATCAGCTCGGGGAAGAGCTTGCGGCGCAGGTGGTGCACGTGGACCTCGATGGCGTTGCTCTCCACCTCCTCGTCCCAGCCATAGACCAGGCGGGTCAGGGTGTCGCGGGTGAAGACCCGGCCCGGATGGCTGAGGAACTCCTGCAGCAGGGCGAATTCGCGCCGCGACAGCGGCACGGGCGTCTCCCGGCAGCTGACGCTGTGGGTGGCGGGGTCGAGGCGGATGCCGCGCGCCTCGAGCACGCTGCTGGCCTGTCCCTGGCTGCGGCGAAGCAGGGCCCTCAGGCGCGCCTTGAGCTCGTCGACCTGGAAGGGCTTGATCAGGTAGTCGTCGGCGCCGGCGTCCAGGCCGGCGATGCGATCATCGATGCCGTCCCGGGCGGTCAGCACCAGCACCGGCACGCGGTTGCCGCGCCGGCGCACCGCCTCGAGCACCTGCATGCCGTCGAGCCCGGGCAGCCCCAGGTCGAGGATCACCGCATCGAAGGGTTCGTCGCCCTTCAGCGCCGCCAGCGCCTGTCGGCCATCGGCCAGCAGGTCCACGGCGTAGTGTTCGGGCTTGAGCGCCAGGCGAATGCCCGCCGCCAGGCTGGGGTCGTCCTCGACCAGCAGTATGCGCATGTCCTGTCCTTGCGATGATCATGTTCCGAGCGTTTCCAGCAGGGCGCGGACTTCCTCGCGGCGGCCGGCATCGGCCCGCTCGCGTCCCGGTCGCGGCGGTGCCTGAAGGGCTTTCTCAAGCGCCTGGCGGGCCTCGGTGTCGCGTCCCTGCTCATGCAGATAGTCGCCCCAGAAGTAGAGGCTGTCGAGCCCGTCGGGGTCGATGGACAGGGCCCGCTTCAGGTAGTGCTCGGCCTTGTCGTCGTCGCCGAAGGCGAGCGGCCAGCCCGGCACCTGGTAGTAGAGGGCGCCGAGGCTGGTATAGGCCGAGCCGTCCAGCGCCAGCGGGTCGATCGCCAGGGCCTGCTCCAGGTCGCGCCTGGCGTCCTTCACCAGCGACAGCGCGCCGAGGCCGCCGCTGGCGCCGGCCTGGGTCGAGCGCACGATGCCGGCCCAGATCTGCAGCCCGGCGGCCTCGGGGTGGGCGGCCACCCGCCGGTCCGCCTCGGCGGCCAGGGCCTCGAGGGCCGTCGCCTGCTCGTCCTTGGGCAGGGTGTAGTGGATCTCGGCCCAGCGCTGCTGCAGGTGCTCGATCCCCTCGGCCACGCTCTCGTCAGCGGAGGTGGGCGCGTCAGCGGAGGTGGGCGTCGCGGCCAGCAGGGGCGCCGTCGGCAGACCGACGAGCAGGACCAGCAGGGTGGCCCGCAGGGCGGGCGTCACTCGGGGCATCATGGCGTGTCTCCTCGGGGCTTGGTGATGAAGCGGCGAATGGTGGGCAGCTGGCGGCGCAGGGCCCGGTCGACCACGCCCGGCAGCATCGCGTTGAGCCGGGCGAAGAGTCGCTCGGGGCCGCCCAGCTGGGTCTCCTCCCGCCCGGCCTCGATGGCGCGGCGGACCAGGCCGGCGACCCGCTGCGGGGCATCCATGGCGTTGCCCAGGGCCTGGTTCATCGCCTCGATCTCCGGGGCATTCATGCCGGTCCGGGTGGCCCGGGGGGCCACGTGCAGCACATGGACCCGGGTGTCGGCGAGCTCCCGGCGCAGGGCCTGGGTGAAGCCGCGCAGGGCGAACTTGGTGGCGCAGTAGCCGGCCTGACCGGGATAGCCGATGGTGCCGAAGGTCGACCCCAGATTGATCACCCAGCCGTGCTCCGCGGCGAGCAGCCGGGGCAGCAGTGCGCGGGTCAGCTGCAGGGTGCTGGTGAGGTTGAGGGTGATCAGGGCCTCTATCTCGTCGTCGCTCGAGGATTCGAACAGCCCCACCCGGTTCACCCCGGCGGCGTTGATCAGCATGGTGCAGCCCGCCTCAAGGGCCTGCTCGACCAGTCGCCGGCGCTCCTCGGCGCGGGTCAGGTCGGCGGCCATGACCGTCACCCGGCCCGGATGGCGCGCCGCCAGGGCGTCCAGGGTCTGCTGGCGGCGACCGGTGATCAGCAGGCGCGCCCCGGAGCCTGCCAGCTCGTCGACCAGCGCCTGGCCGATGCCGCCGCTCGCCCCGGTGATCAGCACCGACTGGGCGGCCCATCCGCCCTCGGGGAGCTGCCTGGACCAGGGCTTTCTAGACCAGGGCATCGGCCAGCTCCTGGGTCGCGTCGTCGCCGGCGCAGCGGGCGGTGACGCCGCGGAACATGGCGCCATAGAGCCGATAGACCATCCTGGCGGTGTCGATCACCGCCGCCAGATCCTCGTCGTCGAGCCGGTTCACCAGGCCCTCGAAGAAGGCCAGGTGGCCGATATCCAGGCTGCCGTGGGAGGTCAGGTAGCGCACCGCGTCGTCCGGCAGGCCGAGGCTCGCCTGGAGCCCCTCGGCGGCCCGGGTGGCGATCGCCGTGCTGGTGCCCTCGAGCACCTGCACCATGCCGAAGAAGCCCACCGGGTTGCCGTGCTCGATGACGTCGCGCACGTGGGACACCATCAGCGTCGTGGCCGGGTCGGGCGCGGCGGCGGCCGCCGCCTCCGGGTCGCCGCCGGCCGCGCGAATGTCGTCGAGGATCCACTGTTCATGGCCGTGCTCCTCCTCGATGTACTCCACCAGGGCGCTGCGCAGCCAGCCGAGGCGCTCGGGCAGGCGCGCCCCGCAGGCCATCATCAGCGGCACCGTGAAGCGCACGTGATGGTAGGCCTGGCCGAGAAAGGCCAGGTACTCCTCGCGGCTTACCTCACCGCTCTCCTCGCCACCCAGGGCGCGGGTCAGCAGCGGGGTGGCCAGCAGCCAGTCGCGTTCGGCGCGGGTGGCGTCCTGCAGGTGCTGGTAGGGGGTCATGGCGTGTCTCCTTCTGGGAACGGGGGTGTCGGCCGGGCCGGCATCGGGGTGCGGCTGGCGAGAGGCGAGCAGCCAGTCGCGGTAGGTGTCGTGGAGGGTGTCGCGGCGCAGGCGGCCGTTGGCCGTCAGCTGGTGATTGGCGGGGGTGAAGGGCCGGCAGCGGCGCCATTCGCCGACCCGGGCATAGTCGGGAAGGTCGGCGTTGGCGCAGGCGATCGCTGATGCCAGGGCGTGGTCGTCGCACTCGGGGCCGGCGGGCACGATCAGCGCCCGGTTGCGCGACAGGGCCTCGCCGAACACCAGCGCCTGGGCGATGGCCGGCCTCGCGCAGAGCTCGCCCTCCACCCACTGGGGATCGACGTTGCGGCCGTAGGCGGTGATGAAGACGTCGCGGCGGCGTCCGTCGAGCACCAGGTGTTCGCCCTGCCAGTGGCCGAGATCGCCGCTTGGGTGCCAGCCGTCCAGGGGCGGCTCGCCGAGATAGCCCAGCATGGTGGTGCCCCGGACCTGCACCTCGCCGTCGGCCGCGAGGCGCACTTGTGCATGGGGCAGGGGGCGACCCACGCCGAGGGCGGGCTCGCCGGGCCGGTTGAGGCAGACCACCGAGGCGCACTCCGAGAGGCCGTAGCCCTCGACGACCGGCCAGCCGCCGTCTCGGGCCCGATCGAGCAGCGAGGCGGCGACCCGGGCCCCGCCCACGGCGACGGCGCGCAGCCCGGCGGGGGCCTGCGGTGAATGCTCGACCAGCGCCTGCAGCAGCTGGGGGACCAGGATCAGGCTATGCGGGCGAAAGGCCTCGAGAGCCGCCAGGGCCCGGCGGGGATCGAAGCCGCTGCTGCCGGTCCAGCCCAGGTCGGCGGCCCCGGGCAGGCCGGCGGTGGCGCCCAGCAGCAGCGGTACGTAGAGGCCGCCGATGTTCTCCAGCAGGGTAGCCAGGGGCAGCATGGCCAGGTGGCGGTGAATATGCAGCGGCGCCACCGCCTCGGCGAGGCTCTCGGCGACGCGCAGTGGGGCCTCGCGGTCGAGGCACACGCCCTTGGGGTGGCCGCTGGTGCCGGAGGTGAAGGTGATCATGCCGGTGCCGGCATGCAGTGCGGGCGGTGAGGCCACCCGCCGGCGGGTGATCGCCGGGTCGGGGCTTTCCGCGAAGCCGAGCGACGCGCCGCCGGGGCCGATCCAGGCGTCCAGGCCGGCCTTTACCACCAGGTGGCAACGCTGGGTCTCGCTGAAGAAGGCGGGGATCGGCACGTCGACGCGGCCATCGGCCAGCAGGGCGAGGTGCCATAGCGCCCAGTCGAGGCCGTTGTCCAGCGCCAAGCCGACTCGCTGGGCGTCGAGCGCCGTCAGGCGGGCTCGGCGCGCCGCGATCTCTCCCGGCAGTGCGCCGTAGGCGATGCGCCGCCGACCGTCGTCCAGCGCCGGGGTGTCGGGCGTGGCCTCGGCGTGGTGGGCCAGGCGCGCCAGCAGGGCCTCAGTGCCGCGGGACATGGTCGACCTCCACGGGGCGCGCCGGGCCCAGCAGGCCGTGCGCGGTGAGCACCCGGTGGGCCAGGCGCAGGTCGCCGGCCATCACCCGGGGCTGATGCTCGTAGTAGCGGCCCCAGCCGGCCTGCTCGTCGCCCAGCCGCGTCGGGTCGGCGAGTTGCAGCGGATGCAGCTCGATGCCCAGGCGCCGGATGCCGTTGGCCACCGTCGGCGTCGCGGTGAACAGCACCCACTCGAGGCCGTCGTCGACCAGCTGATCGATCAGCGGCACGAAGATGCGCCGCTGCAGGCCGCGGCGCTGACTCGCCAGGTTGCCGATCTCGGCGATCGCCTCGCGGTCTAGGGGCCGGCCGAGGTGGTGGGAGAGGAAGGCTTCGACGGGCTCGTCGAAGTAGTGCTCCTGAAAGAGCGACCCTTCGCTTGCCCGACCCGCCCCGACCGCCGCCAGGGGCGTATCGCCTTCCCAGAGCCCGAAGAGGCGCGGCAGGAAATGGCGGATGCGGGCGCCGTGGTCGAGGGTGAAGCAGCGGCGCACCAGCCGCTCCAGGCGGCGGCGCTCATACCAGTGGCGGCCCTCCCGCCACACGAGCGGGGAGGCCACCACAGTCGGAGCGTTCGGGGTGACAGGGGCGATCGTGGCCAGAGGAGCCGTCGGCGGGCACTGGCCGGAAGCGGTAGCGTGAGCGGGATCGGGGATCGACATTGGGGCGTCTCCATGACGTTTCCCCAATACTGTGGTTGCGGCGACTTAACGATGGCTTAAGGGGCGGGAAGAAGCGCTGCTAGCCACAGGAAAGTGGTCAGGGCGCGGGCGCGGCGGCGCCCAGGAAGTGCTCCTGCCAGTAGTCCAGGGTCAGGGTCGTGGTGGTGACGCGGCGTCCACGTCCCGGGGCGTGGATCATCTCGCCGTCGCCCAGGTAGATGCCGACATGGCTCGCCTTGCGGCCCCCGGCGGTGGCGAAGAACAGCAGGTCGCCGGGTCGCGCCTCATCGACGCGCGTCAGGGCCTTGAACTGCGCCCGGGAGGTGCGCGGCACGCGGATACCGGCGTGGGAGTAAGCGCGCTGGACCAGGCCCGAGCAGTCCAGCCCCCGGTCGCTGGTGCCGCCATAGCGGTAGGGAGTGCCGAGGGAGCGCTTGGCCTCGGCGAGGATCAGTGCCCGGTCGATAGTGAGTTCGCCCGGCGCATCGCGGGTGGCGAGTTCGCGACCCGCGCAGCCGGTCAGCAGCCAGGCGATCAGCAGGCCGATCAGTAGCCTGATCGCGCCATCCGTGGCCGATCGGTGGAGGTGCATCAGCGAAAGGCGATGCGCGTGCCGCTGGCCAGCATCTCGTCCGGCGAGAGGGCATGGCCCGGCACGCCGATCATCTCGTCGCCGCACTGGTCGCCCCAGGTGAGCACGCCGTGGGTCAGGCCGATGCCGCCAAGCAGGTCGCGGATCTCGCCGGTGCCCAGGAAGGTGCGAGTCTTGCCGTGGGCGTCGGAGAGCTCCGAAACGTCATTGGCATGGTGGAAGCGTACGGTATAGATGCCGTCCATGGATTCGACCTCAACGATCGGCGTCAGGCCGTGATGGATGGCGTTGGCGATTTCCTTGAGGGTGACGTGATCACCTAGCTGGTAGGCCGCGATGGACATGAGGGATGCCTCGGTGGTGAATGATGTTGGCGTTGTACAACTAGTGTAGAAGGTTGGCGGGCCACTTCAAGGGGTATTCGCGACTCAATGCCGCCTGGCGCTGTCGGCGCGTCACTTCTGTACATGTTGATCGACGCGAGGCGAGCCGCACGCCTGCCGGGGCTGGAAAAGCCTGCCCGTCGTCCCCACTTCCTACATTCTCGTCAGCAGTCCGGCATCATGCCGCTATTTTTTACCCACCCGTTCTTGTCCATTCGTTACTACACACTCGTTATCACACATGAGGAGCCCCGCATGAGTTTCCAGGGAGAACAGCACCCCGGCGTCCAGGCCCCCACGGCCGAGAGCCACGGCTTTCGCCTCAACCACACCATGCTGCGTATCAAGGATCCCGAGCGCGCGCTGGCCTTCTATACTCGCGTCTTCGGCATGCGGGTGCTGCGTCGGCTCGACTTCGAGGAGATGCAGTTCTCGCTCTACTTCCTGGCACGCCCCGAAGCCGGAGAGCAGATCCCCGAGGCGCGTGACGAGCGCACCGCCTGGACCTTCGACCAGCGCGGCGTGCTGGAGCTGACCCACAACTGGGGCACCGAGACCCAGGACGACTTCGCCTATCACGACGGCAACGCCGAACCCCAGGGCTTCGGCCACATCTGCTTCAGCGTGCCGGATCTCGAGGCGGCCCAGGCCTGGTTCGACGCCAACGAGGTCGAGTTCATCAAGCGCGCCGATCAGGGCAAGATGAAGGATGTGGTGTTCATCAAGGACGTCGACGGCTACTGGATCGAGGTGGTCGAAGCGGCCCGCATGGCCGGCAAGGGCGACTGAGCGCGGGGCCTTTCGTTGGTGGCCAAACATTGATAGGCGGCGCCATGGGGAATAGGGTCATGGTCTGATCTTTAACGGCATGACCTGCCAAGGAGTCCCGATGAATCTGCCTCTTCGTCCCCTGACGCTGGCCCTCGCCGGCACCCTGCTGGCGGCCCCGCTGGCCGTGAGCGTGGCCCAGGCCGCAGAACCCGAACAGGTGCGCTTCTCCGTGCCGGCCTGGCCCGGCGTCACGGTCAAGACCACCCTGGCCGCCACCCTGCTCGAGACCCTGGGCTATGAGCCGCAGCTGCAGGAGCTCGGTGCCACCATCACCTACGAGGCCCTGAATCAGGGCGAGCTGGATGCCTACCTGGCGGCCTGGCTGCCCGCCCAGCAGGGCATGTATGACACCAGCTTCGAGGGCGACGACGTCAAGCTCGTCGACCTGGGCACCAACGTCGACGGTGCTCGCCTCGGCTTCGCCGTGCCGACCTACCTCTACGAGGCCGGCCTCACCTCCGCCGAGGACCTGGACAAGCCCGAGTTCGCCGATAAGCTGGATCGCACCATCTACTCCATCGAGGTGGGCACCGGCATGAGCGACACCCTCAACGAGGGGGTCGAGAATGACACCTACGGCCTGGGGGACTGGGATCTCTCCGAGACCTCCACGCCGGGCATGCTGAGCGCCGTGGACAACGCCCTCAATCGCGAGGAGTGGATCGTCTTCGCCGGCTGGACCCCGCACTGGATGAACATCGAATACGATGTGAAGTACCTGACCGATACCCAGGACATGTGGGGCCCGGAGGGCGGGCGCAGCGACGTGCGCACCCTGGTGACCCAGACCTTCGCCGACGCCAACCCCAATGCCACCCGGCTGATCGATCAGCTCAGCTTCACCGCCGAGGACCAGAGCGCGATGATCCGCGGCTTCAGCTATGAAGAGCAGGAGCCGGAGGAAGTGGCAGTGGGATGGATGCGCGACAACCCCGCCAAGGTCAAGGCGTTCCTCGACGGCGTGACCACCCGCGAGGGTGAGCCGGCCTGGCCGGCCGTGCAGCAGGCGCTGGAGATCCCCGACGCCTGATGCCTGCCGCCTGATCCCTGGCGACAGGCATGATGCGACGAGGCCGCCCCGAAGGGCGGCCTCGTTGTCGTTCGGGCCTTGAAGCCCGCCCGTCAGTCGCCGGTCATCAGTAGCCGGTCATCTCGAGATAGCCCTCGCCGCGCGGAGTGCCGTCGTCGCGGTCGGTGACCCGCACCTCGCCCTCCCAGTAGCTCACCGTGGTGTCCATCCAGCGCTTGGCGTGGGGCGCCGTGACGATCAGGTCGAGCCCTCGCCCCGGGAGCTCAAGCCGCCAGCGGATGGGCATCTCGCGCCCCGCCACCGGGCGTCGTTCCAGCGGGGTCAGGCGCAGGGCGTCGTGCGCGAGCGGCGTGGCCTCCCCGTCGGGCGTGATCCAGGTGCCGGAGAGATAGTCCTCGCCCCGATTGCCGCCCTCGCCGCCGCCGCGCAGGCGAAAGGCCATCAGCTTGTGGCCGTCGGTGAGGTGCAGCGAGAACCAGTCCCAGCCGGTCTGGTCGGGGCCGAGCAGCTGGCTGCTCCACTCGCGGTCGAGCCAGGCGCGGCCGCTGACGCTTTCGGTCTCGCCGGCCAGGGTGACCTCGCCGGCGACCTCGTAGAAGGGCTGGCTGATATAGATCGAGCCCTGGCCGTCGGCGGACTTCTGGCTGAAGCCGGCCTCGCCGTGGCGCACCAGCGGGCCCTTGGCCGTCAGGCTCAGCCGATAGCCGAAGGCGTCATCGCCCGTGCCGGCGCGGGCGCGCACCGTCAGCCGGTCCAGGGCGTCCCGCTGCGGGTCCTCTACCTGGCTCTCCATCGACCAGTCGTCGAGCCAGGCGCGGAAGGGCCGGACGGTGACGCCGGCCTGATCCTGCGCGGGCGAGGCCTCGCCGGAATCGCCCCGGGCGAAGCGCTCGGCGA
Source organism: Halomonas saccharevitans (assembly GCF_900116405.1). Classification (GTDB taxonomy): domain Bacteria; phylum Pseudomonadota; class Gammaproteobacteria; order Pseudomonadales; family Halomonadaceae; genus Halomonas; species Halomonas saccharevitans. The sequence continues at coordinate 118,820 of NZ_FPAQ01000002.1, forward strand.
CCCGATGGACCTCGCCCCGGGAGACCGCCATGTGGGCCATCCACAGCTGCTCGGCGGACCAGTGGCCGGGCGACGCCTGGCGCTTGCCGGGTGGCATCTGGGCCTGGCGAAACAGCGTCCACTGCACGCCCAGCGCCTCGCCCTGTGCGTCCTCCAGGTTGGCGGTCAGATACCACCACTCCAGGCGGTGATCGGGGTGGGGGCCATGATCCTCGGGGAAGCGCAGCGGCGTGCCCGGTGAGGCCGGCACGAAGCCGTCGGCCTCGGCGCCCAGCCCGGCGAAGCCCCCGGCGGGAGCGCGGGACGTCTGCTCTTCGCAGCCCGCCAGCAGGGCGACCAGCAACCAAGCCGGCCATCTCCTTATGCTTTTCCCCTGCCTCGCGGCTTGCCTCATGTGGTCTCCTCCTCGGCGAGCAGCGCGCGCGGCGGGGTGCGCCACAGCGTCATGGCCGGCAGGCCGGCCGCCAGCAGCGCCACCCCCAGGGCGGTGGCCAGGGTCAGCGCGATCTCGCCGGGGAAGACGTGCAGCGGCAGGCGCCAGCCGAAGGCGGCCACGTTGATCACCGACACCAGGCTGGCCGTGATGGCGATGCCCAGCGGCACGGCGGCAAGCCCGGTCACCAGCGCCGCGCCGCCCAGCTGGGCCAGCTGCAGAACCACCAGCTCGCGTCTTGGCACGCCCAGCGCCCACAGCGGCGCCAGCCGGCGGCGCCGCTCCCGGGCCTGGGCGAGCAGGCTGGCCAGCAGGGCCAGGGCCGCCACGGCCAGCGTCAGGCCATTGAGGGCACGGGTGATGGCGAAGGTGCGCTCGAAGATCTCGGTGGAGAGCGCCTTGATCTGGCGCTGGTCGAGCACGGCCTCGTCGTCGAGGCCGAAGCGCTCGGTCAACGCTCGGGTGAGCGGGGCGGCGTCGTGTCCCTCGGCGAGCGCGATGCCGAGGGAGTCCGGCGGCGCGTCGAAGCGCTCGCGCAGCCGGGTCGCGGTCAGCAGTACCTCGCCGCGGGGGTTGCCGTAGTCCGGATAGATGCCGGCCACCGTGACCTCCTCGCGGCCTCGGCGTCTGTCCGAGCCCTGGCCGCCCGGCGCCTGCAGGACGAGTCGATCCCCGGGGGCGATGCCCTGCCCCAGGGCCAGCTGCTCGTTGATGAAGGCCTCGCCCGCCTCGAGGGTGGCCCAGGCCGCGTCGCGACCGGCCGCCGTCTGAAGCAGCGGCCAGCTCGGGGTCAGGCGCTCGCCCGGGGTGATGCCGAAGAGCGTCACCGGCACGTTCAGGGACTGGGCTGCGTTCCGGTCACGATGCGCGAGCAGCACCGCCTCGGCGTCGGCGGTGGGCAGCAGCTCGGCGACCTCGTCGCGGCGCGTGAGCCAGGCCTGCACCTCGTCGAAGCGCTCGGGCGGCGGTCGCAGGTAGAGATCGGCGGCCAGCCGCTGGTCCAGCCAGTCGAGGAAGGTCAGGCGAAAGCCGCCGACCATGCTGCCGACGCCCAGGTTGGCGGAGAGCGCGATCGCGAGCGCCATCATGGCGAGCGACAGTCGCGGCAGCTGCAGCTGCAGGTCGGCCAGGGCCCACTGAGTCAGCGGACGACGGCGGGCGAGCCCGGCCAGCCTGGCGAGCCCGATCGCCAGCAGCGGCGACAGCCACAGCGCGCAGGCGAGCATCAGCGCCGCGATCATCACGAAGCCGGCGACCAGGCCCTCGCCGGGCGGCCGGGTGGCAAGCCACCCCCCCGTGGCCAGCGCCAGCAGGGCGGCGAGGCTGCCGGCGATGGCTTGCCCGCGCAGCTGGCGCTGGAAGCCGGCGCGCCAGGCCTGGGCCTGGCCGAGTTCCAGCACGCCGAGTCGGGCGGCCCGCCACAGGGTGCCGCTGCCGGCGATGGTGAGCCCGCCCAGGGTCACGCCGAGCCCGCCGAGCCAGTAGTGCCAGGGCAGCTGGAGCCGGGTGCCCACCGCGGCGCCGTAGAGGCCCTGCAGGGTGGCGGCCACGTCCGGCAGCAGCGCGCGGGCCAGCCACACGCCGCTGGCTATCCCGGCCAGCGCACCGAGAAGACCGAGCAGGGCGAGCTCGAGGGCCAGCACGCCGACCAGGGTGCGCCCCGGCACGCCCAGGGCGCGCAGGGTGCGCAGCAGCCCCAGGCGCTGCTCCAGCGCCAGACCCAGCGCCGCCTGCACGATGAAGAGCCCGACGATCAGTGCCAGCAGCGCCATGGCGGTGAGGTTGAGGTGAAAGCTCTCGGTGAGCTCGCCCGGGTCCGCCAGGGTCTCGGCGCGGATCAGCCGATAGCCCGCCGGGGCCGCGTCCAGCGCGCCCGCCTCGGCCACCAGCCGGCTGACGGCGGCGCCGCTTTCCAGCAGCCGCGCCGCGGCGGCGATGTCCATCACCAGGGTATCCGGTGGCAGCGACGGGGCGAGGTCCAGCGGCGGCAGCGGTCGGCCGTCGGCAAGCATCGGCGTGGCGCCGGGGGCCGTGGAGGCCTCGAGCCCCAGCCGTTCCACGCTGGCCGGAGCCAGGCGGGTCTGCCCGGGCGGCGTGAAGAAGGCGGTCAGCCCGCCGCCGCCGCCGCTGCCGCTGCCGCTGCCGGCGGTGGCGAAGGCGCTGTCGCCGGGCAGGGTCAGCGGATCGATGCCGATCACCGTCAGCCGCTCGCCCTGCACGGTGACCACCTCGCCCTCCAGCAGCGGCGAGACGGCAAGGCCGGCACGGCGCAGGCTCACGAAGTCCGCGTGATCCAGGGCCTCGCCGTCGCGGCGCTCCAGGCGATCCAGGCCGCTGGTGAAGAGCGCCTCGGCCCGAGCGTAGCTGTCCCGGGCGGAGGCGTTGATCGCCTGCACGCCGCTCCACAGTGCGCCGGCGACCCAGAGGCCCAGCAGCAGCATGGCCAGCTGGCCGGGGTGGCGGCGATAGTGGCCGAGCAGCGTGGCCAGGGCGACGAGCGTCAGGCGCATGCGTCCTGCCCCGGCGTGGGTGTCGCCAGCCGGCCATGGGTGAGGTGCAGGCGGCGATCCAGCGGGTCGGCCACCCGCGGGCTGTGGGTCACCATCAGCAGGGCGCAGCCGGTGTCGCGCACCAGCGCCAGCAGCAGGTCGAGTACCTCGTCGGCGGTGTCCTCGTCCAGGTTGCCGGTGGGCTCGTCGGCGAGCAGCAGGGCGGGGCGGGGCGCCAGCGCCCGACCGATGGCCAGGCGCTGCTGCTGGCCGCCGGAGAGCTGTTCGGGATAGCGCTTCTCCAGCCCCGCGAGGCCCAGCCGCGCGATCAGCTCGGCCGTCCAGTCGGGCCGTTCGCGACCCGCCAGGCGCGCCTGCAGGCGCAGGTTATCGAGCACGTTGAGGCTCGCCACCAGGTGGAACTGCTGGAACACCAGGCCCAGGGTCTCGCGGCGCAGCCGCGCCCGGGCCGGCTCGGCGAGCGACGAGATCGCGCGCCCGGCGAGGCGCACCTCGCCGCGGTCGGGCAGGTCGAGCCCCGCCGCCAGGTGCAGCAGGGTTGACTTGCCGCTGCCCGACTCGCCCATCAGCGCCAGGCTCTCGCCGGCCGACAGCGCGAGGTCCACGTCCGCGAGCACCGCGAGCGGCCCCTGGGGCGTGGCGTAGGCCTTGGCGACCTGGAGGAACTCGAGCATGGCGGCGATCCTGGCGAAGGGCGTGGCTCGATATTACACAAAACGGGCGCCCTTCGAAGAGGGCGCCCGTGTCGGTGCGTGCTGCGCGCGGGGCCTGAGTGCGTGGGGCCCAGTGCGTGAAGATGGTGCGTGAAGATTCAGTGCGCGTGGTCGTGCGCCGCTGCTTCCTCGTCGGTGTGGCCGTGAGCGTCGCCGTTCCCCTCATGCCCCGGCGCTTCATGGCCCGGCTCTTTATGGCCCGGCTCTTTATGATTACGGCCCGGTTCGGCCAGGGCATCGTGGAGCACCCGTGCGTTGTGGCGCATCATGCCGAGCCAGCTCGAGGCCTCGCCGTCGTTCGCCAGGGCATCGGCATAGAGGGTGCCGGCCACCGGCAGATCGGTCTCCTCGGCGAGCTGATCGATCATGGCGGGGCTGGTCATGTTCTCGTGGAACAGCGCCCGCACGTTCTGCTCGCGGATCACGTCGATCAGCCGCGCCATGTTGGCCGCGCTCGGCTCGCCCGCGGTGGAGAGCCCCTGGGGCGAGAGGAAGCGCAGGCCGTAGGCGCGGGCGAAGTGGCCGAAGGAGGCGTGGCCGGTGATCACGGCGGTCTCGTCGGGGATCTCGTCGAGCAGGGCGCGAAGTTCGTCGTCGGCGGCGGCGATGGCGTCGAGATAGCGCTCGGCGTTGGCTCGGTAGGCATCGCCGTGAGCCGGGTCGGCGGCGATCAGGCCGTCGCGGATGTTATCCACATAGACCTCGCCCAGCCCCAGGTCCTGCCAGGCGTGGGGGTCGGTCCCGCCATGTTCGTGACCATGGTCGTGGTCGGCGTGTTCGCCGTGTTCGTCATCGTGGCCGTCGTCCTCGGCGGCGCCGAGATGTGCCTCGAGGCCGTCGGTCGCCACCACCAGCGGGCCCGCGAAGTCGCTGGCGTCGATCAGCCGCTCCATCCAGCCCTCGAACTGCAGGCCGTTGAAGACCACCAGGTCCGCCTCGGCGAGCCGGCGGGCATCGGTGGGGCGCGGCGAGTAGACGTGGGCGTCGCTGTCCGGCCCGACCAGCGATGTCACCTCGACGTGCTCGCCGCCGACCTGGTCGATCATGTCGGCGAGCACGCTGAAGCTGGTGACCACCTGGACGCGCTCGGCGGCCAGGGCGGCGGGCAGGGCCAGCAGGGTGGACATCCCGGCGAGCAGGGCAAGAGATCGGGAGAGGCGCATGGAGGCTTCCTTCGTTGGGGGCGTCAGTCGGGTTCGGGGGCGCCCAGCGGCATGGCATGGCGGCGCCGGCGGGCGGTGAGGCTATGGTGGCGGCCGAACAGCGCGGAGAGCACGTAGCCGAGGCCGGCCAGCAGGATGATCGCCGGGCCCGAGGGCAGGCTCAGGTGATAGGAGAGCAGCAGCCCGCCGGTGCTCGCCACCAGCGCGATGGCGATGGCGATGGCGATCAGCCCCTCCAGGCGCTGGCTCCAGAAGCGCGCCGTGGTGGCGGGAAGCATCATCAGGCCCACGGCCATCAGGGTGCCCAGCGTCTGGAAACCGGCGGTGAGGTTGAGCACCACCAGGCCGAGGAAGGTGCCGTGAACGAGGCCGCCGCGCACCCCCTGGCCGCGCAGGAACAGCGGGTCGAGGCACTCCACCACCAGGGCGCGGAAGATTACCGCCAGGGTGATCACGATCAGGCTGCTGATGCCGGCGATCAGGATCAGGGCAGTGGAGTCGACGGCCAGGATCGAGCCGAACAGCACGTGGGTGAGATCGACGCTGCTGCCGCCCAGCGACACCAGCATCACGCCCGCGGCCAGCGAGATGAGGAAGAAGCTGGCCATGGCCGAATCCTCCTTGTGGCCGGTCATCTGCGACACGCTGCCGGCGAGCACCGCGATCAAGAGCCCCGAGAGGATGCCGCCGAGGCTCATCATCGGCAGCGAGAAGCCGGCAGCCAGAAAGCCCAGCGCGACCCCGGGCAGGATGGCGTGGGCCATGGCGTCGCCGATCAGGCTCATGCCGCGCAGCATCAAAAACACGCCCAGCGGCGGGGCGGCCAGCGACAGCGCCAGCCCGGCCACCAGGGCGCGCTGCATGAAACCGTAGTCGAAGGGGGCGATCAGCCAGGCGTCAAGCAGTGCCAGCATGGGAAGCATCCGGAAAGGTCAGGGGCAGGCGCGGTGCGCGGGGCACCAGGCCGCTGTGGTGGTCGAGCAGGGCGTCGGGGCGCACCCAGCGGCCGTGGCCGCCGGAAAGCAGCAGCACGTCGTCGGCCAGGCGGGCTAGCTGCTCCATGTCGTGGAGCACCACGATGATGGTGGTGCCGGCACGGGCCATCTCGCGCAGCACCTCCATCAGCACGTCCACCGTCTCGATGTCGACATTGGCGAAGGGCTCGTCGAGCAGCAGCAGCTCGGCCTCCTGCATCAGGGTGCGGCCGAACAGTGCGCGCTGGCGCTGGCCGCCGGAGAGTTCGCCCAGCGGGCGGTGGGCCAGCGAGGAGATGCCCAGCTTGGCCATGATCTCGCGGCAGCGACGGTAGTGGGGGCCGCAGTAACCCTTCAGGGCGCCGTGGCTCGGCCAGGTGCCGCTCATGATCAGCTCTTCCACGCTCATCGGGAAGGTCAGGTCCAGCGCCAGCTGCTGGGGCAGCCAGGCACGGCGCTCGCGGGGTACCACGCACTCGACTCGCCCGTCGACGGGCGACAGCATGCCCATGATCGCCGCGATCAGGGTGCTCTTGCCGGCGCCGTTGGCGCCGATCAGCGCCGTGATGGCGCCGTCCATGAAGCGCCCGTCGAGGTGCTCGAGGATCGTCTGGCCGCCGCGGGCCAGCTGCAGGTCGTGGAGTTGCAGGCGCGACATCAGGACCACCACCCCGCGGCCCACGAGACCGCCAGCCACAGGGCGGCCAGCGGCGCGGCGACGAGCAGCAGCCGGCGCGTCGCGGAGAGCGACATCAGCGAGAAGTGGCAGGGCCCTTCGGGGCGATGCCGGTGGTGTCGGTGTGCCATGGGGGTACGCCTCCGGGAATGCGGCGAAAGTTATAACATAACAATACGTGCCCGGGCCACCGCCCCGTCGCCTTCCCGCATGCCTGTCATCGTCCGTGGTCAGAGCCCCAAGGCGTGGCGCATCACCTGCCGCTTGGCACTCTCCAGGCGGTCGGCCAGCGCCAGCCCGGCGCCCCCGGCCTGGCGCAGGGGCGCCGCCCCGGTGAATACCCGATGGAAGGTCTCCATGGCGGCGATCATCGCGAGTGTCTGGGGGCGCCGCTCCCGGCCATAGCCGGCCAGCACCCGACGATCGCCCGGATCCTGACCGGCCCGGAAGGCGGCGGTTACTCGGCGACTCAGCGCCTCGGCATCCTGCAGGCCGAGGTTGAGCCCCTGGCCGGCCAGCGGGTGGATCACATGGGCGGCGTCGCCCACCAGCGCCAGGCGCGGGCGCACGTAGCGCTCGGCGTGGCGGCGGCGGATGGGAAAGCTGGCGCGACCCAGCACCGCCTCGACGCCTCCCAGGCGCTCGGGGAAGTCGCGCTCGATGGCCTGGCGCAGCGCCTCGTCGTCGAGCGCCTCGCGGGCTCGGGTGGCCGCGTCGCCGTCATACCACACCAGCGAGGCGTGGTGGCCGGGCAGTGGCAGCATCGCCCTGGGTCCGCTGGCGGTGAAGCGCTGCCAGCTCACATCCTGCTGGGGCAGCCGGGTACGCACATTGATGATCAGGGCGCGCTGGCCATAGTCCTCGTCGCGGGTGGCGATGCCGGCAAGCGCCCGGGTACGCGAGCCGGCCCCGTCGGCCCCCACCACCAGCCGCGCGGCCAGCAGCCGGCCGTCGTCGAGCTCCAGCAGGCCGTGCTGCCCGCCGGGGAGCCAGGCCACCGGGCCGGCGCGGCAGATGACCCTCACCTGCGGCAGCTCGGAAAGGCGCTGCCACAGGGCGCGGCGGATCACCCGATTCTCGACGAAGTGGCCGAAGTCCGGCAGCTCGAGCGCCTCGGCGCCGAAGTGGACATGGCGCTGGCCGGACTCGTCGCTGGCCTCGATATGCCGGAAGGGGCAGCGCCGGGCCTCGGGGATGTGGTCCCAGGCGCCGATCGCCTCCAGCAGGCGCTGGGAGGCGAGGTTGAGCGACGATACCCGCAGGTCAAAGGGGGCGTCATCGGGGATCGCCGCGGGCGGCTCGCCGCCCTCCACCAGCGCCACGCGCATGCCGGCCTGAGCCAGCGCCGCGGCGGTCGTCGCGCCGACCATGCCGCCGCCCACGATGAGGGCATCCAGGATCTCGTCCATGTTTCTCTCCCAGCACATACGCTTCACGGCAGGACAGCCACCGCCTACGATACCGAATTCACCATGACATGGAGTGATCATGACCGCGATGCGTTCCGCCCTGGTGCTGACGGGCTGGCTGGCGCTGGTGGCGCTGGCCGCCCTGACCGGCATCGCCACCCCGCCCGGCGACTGGTATGCAGGCCTTACCAAGCCGCCGCTCACGCCGCCCGACCTCGCCTTCCCCATTGCCTGGAGCACGCTCTACCTGCTGATGGCACTGGCCGCCTGGCGGGTCACCCTGGCGGTACCGCCCGCGGCGCGCTGGCAGACCCTCTGGCCCTTCCTGGCCCAGCTCGTCGCCAACGCGCTCTGGTCGATTCTCTTCTTCGGCCTGCACTGGATGGGCCTGGCGCTGCTCGACCTGCTGCTGCTGTGGGGGCTGATCGCCCTGACGATCCGCCGCTTCGCCCGGGTCTCGCCCGCCGCCGCCTGGCTGCTGGTGCCTTATCTCGCCTGGGTGAGCTTCGCCGCCTACCTCAATGCCGCCACCTGGTGGCTCAACGGCTAGGCAAGGCCCTCCGCGGACGAACATCCCAAGGCTTGCGAGGCGCGCCACGGCCGCGGGCTGTGGTGTCGCCGCGTGGTCGCGTACACTCGCCGCTCCCTGAAAGGCTCACAGGAGTGATGACATGCCTCGGACGTTCTTCTTTCGCCCCCTGATGGCCGCCGGCCTGGCCTCGGCCCTTGCGCTGAGCGCAGCGCCCGCCATGGCCGCCGGCACCGGCTTCTATGTCGGAGCCGGCGCCGGCGAGACCCACGCTGATGGCGACTTCGACGACGAGACGAGCCACTGGAAACTCACCGGCGGCTATCACTTCGGCTGGCTGCCGTTGATCGATCTCGGCGCCGAGGTGAGCTACGTCAACACCGGCGAGCTCGATGGCGAGGTGGGCGGCCGCTCGGCGACCCTCGAGGTCGAGAGCGTCCAGGCCATGGGGCTGGCCGGGCTGAGCTTCGGCCCGCTGGGCCTTTACGCCAAGGCCGGCATGGCCGACTGGGACGCCGAGCGTCGCGGCCGTGGGCTCGGCGACCGCTCCGGCACCGATCCGGTCTACGGCGTGGGCGCGCGGCTGGGGCTGTTCGGCCTGAGCGGCCGGCTGGAGTACGAGCGCATCGACGCCGACGAGATCAATGATCTCGACATGCTCACCGCCGGGGTGATCTACACCTTCTGAGGATGATGACGGCACTGCGCCGCGCACTCAGGAGTGCACGGCGCAGTGTCATGATGCTCTCTCGAGGCGCCGCCGCCGGAGCGGCCGATATTGGCGTTCCGGCGTTCCGGCGTTCCGGCGTTCCGGCGTTCCGGCGGTCCGGCGGTCCGGCGCTGCGGCGATTCGGTTGCCTGCCGGGCGGTTAGAACGACTCCCACTCGGCTACCTCGTCTGCGCGCGAGGTGCTCTTTGCCGCGTGGGACTGGGGTGGCGTGCGCATCGGGGGCGTAGTCTGCGTGCGAGACTCCCTGCTCGCCTGGGGGGCTTCGCTCTCTCCGAGAATGAAGGAGCCGACCAGCTCATTGAGCTTGCCCGCATGCCGGCGAAGCTCCACGGCGGCGGTGGAGGTCTGCTGCACCATCGAGGCATTCTGCTGGGTCATGGCGTCCATCTCGGAGACGGCGGTGTTGATCTGGGTGATGCCGGAGCTTTGCTCACCCGCCCCCGCGCTGATCTCGGTCATCACGCCCGCCATCTGGCTGACGCTGTCGACGATCTCGCGAATCTTATCGCCGGCTCCCGCGACCAGCTGCGTGCCGGTGTCCGTGTGGGTCGTCGACTCGTCGATCAGCGTGCGGATCTCCTTCGACGCATCCGCGCTGCGACTGGCCAGGGTGCGCACCTCGCTTGCCACCACGGCGAACCCTCTCCCGTGTTCGCCGGCTCTCGCGGCCTCGACCGAGGCATTGAGCGCCAGGATGTTGGTCTGGAAGGCGATGCCATCGATCAGGGTGATGATGTCGCGGATCTGGCTGCCCGACTTGGCGATGTCGGTCATGGTCGTCTCGACCTGCTGCATCGCCCCCTGACCCTCCTCGGCCACCGTAGCGGCACTGCGTGCCAGGCTCTCGCCTTGCTTCGCGCCATCGGCCGCGTGAGCCACGTTGGCGGAGATCTGCTCCATGGAAGAGGACGTCTCCTGCAGGTTGGCCGCGGCCTGTTCCGTCCGAGTCGCCAGCTCCTGGCTGCCTTCGGCGATCTCCCCCGAGGCGCTGAAGACCTGGTCGCTGCTGGCGCGGACTTCCTGCAGTGTCTCCTGCATCCGGCTGACGAAGGCGTTGAACTCGATCGACAGCTCTCCGAGTTCGTCGTGCGAGGTGACCTGCAGGCGCTTGGTCAGATCGCCCTTGCCATGGGCAATGTCGCGCATGGCGTCGGCGGTGATGCGTATTGGCCGCACCGTGCGGCGCACCAGCACCAGGGCCAGCAAGGCCACCAGCGCAAACATCACCACCCCGAACACGATATCGGTAATGACGGACTGGCGGAGACCGGCGGTGGCCACCGCCTGGGCGTCTGCCATCGCGGCGTCGATGTCCGTGGTGTAGACACCAGCCCCAACCATCCACTCCCACTCAGGAATGGACATGACATAGCTGACCTTGGGGGAAGGCTGGCCGGATACCGGGTGCTCCCACGTGTAGTCGTAGAACCCTCCCCCGTTCTTGGCGATCTCGAGCATGTCGCTGACGAGCGGCTTACCGTCGGCGTCCTTCGCCGCCAGCATGCTGACCCCCTCGTTCTCCGGGTTGAGTCGCGACGCGACGTTGATGCCCTGGGCGTCGTAGACAAACAGGTAGTTGTCCTTTCCGAACGCGACGCTGCGCAGCGCATCGGCAGCGCGCCGTGTCGCCTGCTGCGTCGTCAGGCCGTCATTCTCGATGATCGGCTGGATCGAGGACACGGCCGTTCGCACGACATCCTGTACGGCGGCCTGGCGGTTCTCCATGAGGGAAGCCCGCTGTTCTTCGAGCAGCGTCTTGGTCTTTTCCTGGCTCACCAGGGCGGCCTTGGTGACCAGGATGGCCGTTGCCAGGAACAGCGGTATCAGCACCAGGGCGAGCACCTTCGTCTGGATCGTCATGGCAAGGCGGGGTTTGGAGCGGGCATCTGATTTCAAGGGGGAGCCTCCTCGGGATTTAACGCAGTAACTCGGTATCGGCCCCGAAAGCTATTCCTTTACCCGTAAGTCGGGCTCCAGGGGCTCAATGCCTGGATGTTGAGGCGCGGAAGAGCTCTCGAGTCCGCAATGCAAGAGCTTTTGCAGTAAGCCTCGTCGGTTGGAGATGAGCCGTGACAGGGCTTGAATCAAACGAGGGCTGGATAGACGTTAAGGGGATGGCAAAGCGAAGTTTGGCGTGCTTGGATGGGTCCTATCGCCTATGAGGAAAGAGAGACAGGGATGTCGTATTACCTCTATTGGGGCAAGGCCAGGCCTGCAGGTGCAGATGGAGCGCCATATCACCTGTTGCCCTATCACAACCTCGATGTGGCGGCCGTTGGTTGGTATCTGCTGTCGCCCGAAAGATCCTTGACCCAGCGCCTGGCCTCACAGTTAGAAATGACGCCCGAAGCGCTTAGGCGCTTCTTCGTCTTCCTGCTGGGGCTACACGATCTCGGCAAGTTTTCGCGGGCATTCCAGGGGCTTGCGCAGTTGCAAGAAAGCCTGCTCGTGCCTGCCCTGCCTCGCTTCGAATACAGCGCGCGCCACGATCGGCTGGGGGCTTTGCTATGGCAAGAGTGCTGGGTCGAATGGCTGAGCGATGGCACTCTTCTCTGGCCGGAAGGGTTGCCGGAGCGCCAGACGCGCCGCCGTTTGATCGAATCGCTGCCCATCTTGCTGGCGCCCATGTTCGGTCATCATGGCCAGCCGGTGACCGGCGCCTCGCTGGATCTGTCGCGCTTCTTCGGGCGTGATGACGGCGCGGATGATGTTGACGTCTCACGGGGATTTGTCGCCGACTGGGCTCGCCTCATCGAGGTTGAGTGGCCCATCGACAACCTGGTCTCTGTCGAATGGCTGCAGGCCTTCCAAACACTGAGCTGGACCATCGCCGGCTGGGCCACCCTCAGTGATTGGTTGGGTTCAAACCAGGCGCATTTTCCCTACTGTCGCGACGAGATATCGCTGGCGTCCTACTGGACACGCCACGCCCAGCCGCGCGCCAAGCAGGCCCTGAGTGACACCGGATTCATGCGGTTGCCCGAGCCGCGACCCTATGCCGGCCTCTCCTCTTGGTTCGATGGTCAAGCGGTCACGCCAACGCCTTTGCAGCATGAGGCCGAGACGCTGGCGCTGTCGCCGGGCCCGCAGCTGTTCATCCTCGAAGACACCACCGGTGCCGGTAAGACCGAAGCCGCCTGCATCCTGACTCAACGACTGCTGGCGGCCGGACATGGTGAGGGGCTCTATTTTGCCCTGCCCACCATGGCGACCTCCAATGCCATGTATGCCCGTCTCGGCGCCCTTCACCGCCGCTTTTATGCCGCCGATTCCTGCCCCTCTTTCGTGCTCGCCCACGGCGCCAGTAAGCTGAATGAAGACTTCACGCTTGCCATCGACCGGCCCCAGCCGGGGGATCGCGACTACGCACCCGGCGAGGCCACGGCGTCCGCCCAGTGCAACCGCTGGCTCGCCGATTCGCGCAAGAAGGCCCTGTTGGCCGACGTCGGCGTCGGCACCATCGATCAGGTGCTGATGGGCCTGCTGCCGTTTCGTCACCAGTCGCTGCGCTTATATGGCCTGGCCCGCAAGGTGCTGATCGTCGACGAGGTCCACGCCTACGATCACTACATGCAGACGCTGCTCGGCCAGCTGCTGAGCCATCACGCCCGACAGGGCGGCAGCGCCATTTTGTTGACCGCCACGTTACCCCAGGCCATGCGCCATGCTCTGGGCGCGGCCTGGCGAGATGGGCTGGGCCTCGCTCCCCAGCGGATGACGAAGGATGACTTCCCGCTGCTGACCCATGTCACCCAGGAGGCGCCTCGCGAGGTCGCCCTGGCGGCCAGACCAGAGGTGTCGCGGGCCGTCGGCGTCGAGTGGCTCACCCGAGAAGATCAGGCCATCGAGGCCGTGATGGCTGCCGTCGAGGCTGGCGAATGTGTCGCCTGGGTGCGTAACACCGTGGATGACGCGATTCGTGCCTTCGAGGCCATTCATCAGCGCCATCCGACGCCGGAGCGCTGCTTGCTGTTCCACAGCCGCTTTGCGATGTGCGATCGCCAGCGGATCGAGTCCGAGGTCATCGGCCGGCTGGGCAAGGCGTCCACGCCCGAGGGGCGTCGTGGTCAGGTGTTGATCAGCACGCAGGTCTTCCAGGAGTCGCTCGATTGCGATGTCGACCTCATGATCAGCGACCTGGCGCCCATTGACCTGCTGGTGCAGCGCGCCGGCCGACTGCAGCGTCACGTTCGCGGGGTTCGGCGCCCGCCGGTGCTTAAGATACTGGCGCCCGAATGGTCGGAAGATCCGGATGAGCATTGGCTGAAGCGCGCCCTGCCGGGCACGCACGCCGTCTATCGCGACACCTCTTTGCTGTGGCTGACCCAGCGCGTCCTGCGCGAGCAGGGAGAGATTCGCATGCCTGAGTGCGCCAGAGCCTTGATCGAAGGCGTTTATGGCGAAGTTGCCGACCTTGTCCCCGATGGACTACAGGGAGCGCGTTGGGAGCAACGCGGCATGCACAACGTGGCCGGCTCGATGGCGAACTTCAACGCCCTGGTGCTCGAGGACGGCTACGTCTGGAATCGGCATCAGTGGCAGGAAGAGCAGGAGATCGGCACGCGGCTGGTCGATGAGCCAACGCTCAACGTGGCGCTGCTGACCCGCGACGACGACGGTGCCCTGACGCTGTGGGCCGATGGCGAGCGCCACGCCGACGTGCTGAGCCAGCTCAAGCTGCGCCAGAGCCAGGCCGGCAAGCTGGCCAGCCTGCCGCAGCGCTACCAGGCCCAGTGGGAGGCTCTGCAGGAGCGTTACAAGGCGCTGCGCTTCGTGCAGCCGTGGCTCGCCAGTGAGGATGGGGGCTGTGAATATCACCGCCAGTGGGGATTGGTATTCGAGTCGAGAGACTGAGTCTTCATATTGTGAACCGCCAGGAGGGCGCTCATGAATCTACTGCATGACCCTTGGCTTCCCTTCCGTGCCCGGGATGGAAGCATCGTCTACCGGCCGCCAAGCGCCATAGCCGACCCCGATATCGTCGATCTGGCCTTGCCTCGAGCCGACTTCCAGGGCGCGGCCTATCAGTTCCTGATCGGCCTGCTGCAGACCGCCTGGCCCCCCGAGGATCATGGCGAGTGGTTGGATCGTCATCTCGAGCCGCCCAGCGTCGAGGCCCTGGAAGCAGCTTTCGCATCCTTCGCGGCGGCCTTCGAGCTGACGGGGGAGGGGCCTAGCTTCATGCAGGACCTCGACCCGTTGGAGGATGCCAAGCCTGGGCCTGTCGCCGGACTCCTGATCGACTCGCCGGGGGCCAACGGCCTCAAGCTGAATACCGATCATTTCGTCAAACGGGGGCGGGTCGATACGATCTGCGAGGACTGCGCGGCGCTGGCCCTTTTCACCACCCAGATCAATGCTCCTGCCGGCGGCGCCGGTTATCGCGTGGGACTGCGCGGTGGTGGCCCCTTGACCACCCTGGTGCTACCCGATCAGGCGGATGCCAGCCTGTGGCAGCGGCTGTGGCTGAATGTGGCTCCCATCGAGACGATCGCGCCCAAAGGCCGCGCTAGCGACAGGCGCGCCGGTGACGACACCCTCTTCCCCTGGATGGGGCCGACGCGCATCAGCGACAAGAAAGGCAGCGAAGTCCTTCCTGAACACATGCATGCGCTACATGCCTACTGGGCCATGCCGCGGCGTTTCCGGCTGGAGATCGAGGAGCGTGACGGCCGCTGTGACCTCTGTGGCCGCCAGGCATCGCACATGGTGAGCGAGATTCGCGCCAAGAACTATGGCGCCAACTACGACGGCCCCTGGCAGCATCCGTTGACGCCCTACCGGCGCGATCCCAAGAAACCCAGCGAGCTACCGCTATCCACCAAGGGCCAGCCCGGCGGACTGGGCTATCGGCACTGGTCGAACCTGGTGCTCGACGATGCCGAGGGCAGCGGTGCCCTGCCGGCGGCCGTGATCCATGACTATCTCACCCACAAGATGGATATCGTGGCCCAGGAGCGCCGTTTCGGCGAGGACATCGAGGCGTTGCTCACGCCGCGCCTGTGGGTCTTCGGCTACGACATGGACAACATGAAACCGCGCGGCTGGTACAGCGTGGAAATGCCGCTGGTCGCGGTGCCGCCCGCCCAGCAGGAGTTACTGCGAACCTGGGTGCAGGCCTCCATTGAGCTTTCCCGCCAGACGGCCTGGATGACCCGGACGCAGATCAAGAATGCCTGGTTCTCGCGCCCCGCCGATGCCAAGGGCGATCTGACGCCCATCGACAGCCAGTTCTACGAAGCGACCGAATCCGCGTTCTTTCGCGCCCTGTTCGCTCTGCAGCAGGCCCTCCAGCGGGGCGAGGGGCCCCATATGCCGTCTCAGGTGGCCAAGGCCTGGTATCTCGCCCTGCGCCGCGAGGCGCTGACGTCGTTCGAAGCCCAGGCGCTGAGCGGTCCCGCCTTTGAGTTGGACATGAAACGCATCACCCGCGCGCACCGTCAGCTTCGGGCATGGCTCTCGGGGCACAGCAAGGGCAGCAAGGTCGTGACGCGGTTCGCCAAGGACGGCGGCTTCGCGCTGACAAACACTCAAGGAACCCCGTCAACCGAGGAGGCAGCGCCATGAGCCAGATGGAAACGCCTGAGGTGGCCGACGCGCCGCCGCTGAAAAAGACACCAGAGCGACTCTTGGCGCTGTCGCCTGAGGAAGCCTTTCAGGTGCGCCACTGGTGGCAGCGCTTGGCCTTGAGCCCAGAGGCATTGGCGACTCACACCAAGGCGCCGCCCTGGCCGAAAGCCATGCGCGCCAGGCTCAAGCGCTGCGAGTCGGCCGAGACCGCCATGCTGAGCGAGGGCTTTCGCCATCTGTGGCAGCGATTGCCGGACGCGCCAGCGGTTCCTCGCGACGCGCGCCTGCAGCAGTGGGCCTGCATCGCCCTGGTGCTGGCCGAGCTGCGTGACGAAACGCCCAGCGCCACCCTGGGCAGCCGACTGGGGCAAGAGAAGAACGGCACCGGCAAGCCCCGCATGAGCGAGCTGCGCTTCCAGCAGCTAATGGACTGCCATTCGCCGGATGAGCTGGTGCAGCGATTGCGCCGTGCCCTGGCGCTGATCGACAAGCGCGATATCAGCGTGGTGCACCTGGCCGACAACATCGCCCTGTGGTGGCGTGAATATCGAGGCCAGCCGGCGGCTCAGCCCTCGAAGCGGCTCGGTTTCGTGTGGGCCAACGACTACTTCGACGCGCTGGCGAAGTACCAGCGCGAGAGCGACTGACCGCTCTTACATTGCCAAGACGACGACAGGGAATTTGACCATGAGCCATTTCATCCAGCTGCATCTGCTGACCTCTTATCCGCCGGCCAACCTCAACCGCGATGACCTGGGCCGGCCCAAGACCGCCATCATGGGCGGCGCCAAGCGTCTGCGGGTGTCGTCACAAAGCCTCAAGCGCACCTGGCGCACCTCGGCACTGTTCGAAGAGGCGCTGGGCGAGCATCGCGGCAAGCGCACCAAGCGTGTCGGCATCGAGGCCTGTGATCGCCTGATGGAGAAAGGCGTAAAGGAGAAAGACGCCAAGGCCTGGGCCACCGAGATCGCCAAGGTGTTCGGCGATGTGGCCAAAAATGAGCTGGCGACCAGTCAGCTGGTGCATATCGGGCCCGAGGAACAGGCCGCGGTGGATGCTCTGGTCGAGACGCTGGCGGCCGACCATCGCGCTCCCGAGAAGGACGATCTGGATCTGCTGCGCCATAAGCCGGCTGCCGCCGATATCGCGCTGTTCGGACGCATGCTAGCCGCCGTGCCGACATACAACGTCGAAGCGGCCTGTCAGGTGGCCCATGCCATCACCGTGCATGCCGCCGAGGTCGAAGACGACTACTTCACCGCCGTGGATGATCTCAATACCGGCGACGAGCACCGTGGTGCCGCGCACGTGGGCGAGGCCGGTTTCGGCGCGGGCCTCTTCTACACCTACATCTGCATCGATCGCGCGCAGCTGGTCGACAACCTTCGGGGCAATAGCGAGCTGGCCGAGCGTGCCATCGCCGCCCTGGTGGAAGCCGCCGTACGCACCTCGCCCAAGGGGAAGCAGAACAGCTTCGGCTCCCGTGCGCATGCGAGCTACGTGCTCGCCGAGCAGGGCGAGCAGCAGCCGCGCTCGCTGTCGGCGGCCTTCCTGCGTCCTGTTCAAAGCCAGGATCAGTCACTGGAGGCCATCGCTCGCCTGGAGCGCCAGGCCAAGGCCTTCGACGCCGCCTACGGCCCGGGGGCCGAGCGGCGTTTCGTGGTCTCCGCCGAGCCGGATTACACGGCCCCCGATCTGGACGGTGAGGTGCATACCGGCAGTCTCGCGTCGCTGATCGAGTTTCTGCATACCGAGCAATAAGGAGCCGACATGAGGGAGTATCTGGTCTTTCGGCTCTATGCCCCGCTCGCCAGTTGGGGCGAGGCGGCGGTGGGCGAGACACGCCCCACCGCGACGCATCCCGGGCGGAGCGCGATCATCGGGCTGTTGGGCGCGGCGCTGGGCATCCGGCGCGACGATGATGCCGGTCAGCAGGCGCTCAACGATAGCGTTCGCATCGCCGTCAAGCAGCGCTCGCCCGGCACCTTGCTGCGGGATTATCACACCGCGCAGGTGCCCTCGACACAGACCAAGGTGACCTATCGCACCCGCCGCGACGAGCTCAACGCGCCGCGCAAGGCCATCAACACCATTCTCTCCAGCCGCGACTATCGCGGCGACGGCCTATGGACCGTCGCGGTCTGGGCCACCGAGGCGGCGACGATCTCGCTGGAAGCCCTACAGGCCGCCCTAGAGCGGCCCCGCTTTACGCTGTATCTCGGGCGCAAGGCCTGCCCCCTGGCGGCCCCGCTGGCACCTCGCCGGATGCCGGCCGAGACGCTGCGGGCCGCGCTCGATAGCGACTTCGCGCCCATCGATCCCGGCGAGCAGCGCCTGCTGCGGCTGTCTGATGACGTGATCTACTACTGGGAAGGGGGCGCCGCGGGGCTGGACGGCGAAGCCAGCGGTGTGGAGTCCAATGATGTCTGGGATCAACCGCTGAACCGTCGCCGCTGGCAGTTCGGGCCGCGCGTCGAATATCGGCGTTTCGCTCGCGATGCCAACCCCAAGGAGGCGCGCTGATGTATCTCTCACGTGTGCGGGTCGATCTCAACGGCCTCTCCCGCGAAAGCCTCTTCGAGATCATGGGCGGCGGCGCGTATGCCGCTCACCAATTGCTCTGGCAACTCTTCCCCGGTCATGACGGCGCGCGCCCTTTCCTGTTTCGCCAGGAGATGGAAGAAGGGGACGCCGGCCTGAACAAGGCACCCAAGGGGCTGCCGCTCTTCTATGTGCTCTCCGATCGTGAGCCGGCCGCGTCCCTGGGGCTTCTGGAGGTGCAGTGCAAGCCCTTTGCCCCGGCGCTCGCCGCCGGCGATCAGCTGGCCTTTCGCCTGCGCGCCAACCCCACGGTGGCGAAATCGGTGGCGGGTAAGCGTGGGCAGCGAGCCGACGTGATGATGGCAGCGAAGAAGCCGTTCTCTCCCGAGCAGCGCACCAGCGAAGAGTGCGCGAGGGCGATGGATCAGGCGGCCCGTGACTGGCTGAAGACAAGGGCCGAGGGCGCCGGTTTTCGTCTGCCGGTAACCCCTGAGATTGGGGCCTATCGGCAGCATGAGCTGAACAAGCCCGGGCGGCGAGACGCCATCCAGTTCTCCAGCGTCGACTACGAGGGGCTTTTGGAAGTCACAGAGCCGGAGCGGCTGATCGAGACCCTGGCGCATGGTCTGGGGCGCGCCAAGGCCTTTGGCTGCGGCCTGATGCTGCTGCGCCGCCCATAACGTCACATCACTGGCAGGGAGGCCACCATGGGCTTTATTCCCCTCAAGCCGATTCCCGAGAAGGACCGCATGTCGATGATTTTCGTCGGCATGGGGCAGATCGATGTGCGTGACGGAGCCTTCGTTGTCATCGATGAGGTGAACGGGGAACGCATGCACATTCCCGTAGGGGCGGTGGCCTGCCTGCTGCTCGAACCGGGCACCCGCATCTCGCATGCGGCCGTCAAGCTGGCGTCGGTCGTCGGGACGCTGTTGATCTGGGTCGGCGATGCGGGGGTGCGGCTCTACAGCGCAGGCCAGCCCGGCGGGGCGCGTTCTGACAAGCTGCTCTATCAGGCGCAGCTGGCGCTGGATGATTCGCTGCGCCTAAAGGTCGTGCGCAAGATGTTCGAGCTGCGTTTCGGCGAACCGCCGCCCTCGCGGCGCAGCGTGGATCAGCTGCGTGGCATGGAAGGCGCGCGGGTTCGCAAGACCTACCAGTTGCTTGCCCGGCAGTACGGCGTTAAGTGGCAAGGTCGGCGCTACGATCCCAGCCAATGGAGTGCCTCTGACGTGGCCAATCAGTGCCTGTCTGCCGCGACGGCCTGCCTCTATGGCATCACCGAAGCGGCGATACTGGCGGCCGGCTATGCGCCCGCGATCGGCTTCTTGCATACCGGAAAGCCGCAGAGTTTCGTCTACGATATTGCGGATATCGTGAAGTTCGAGACGGTGGTGCCCGCCGCCTTTCGGGTAGCGGCACGCAATCCGGTCTCGCCCGAGCGGGAGGTACGCATCGCCTGCCGCGACGCCTTCAAGCAGACCAAGCTGCTGCAGCGGCTGATTCCGATGATCGAGGAGGTGTTGGCCGCCGGTGAGATCGAGCCGCCGCCGCCGGCCCCCGAGGCCATGCCGCCGGCCATTCCCGAGCCGCCTTCCATCGGTGATCAGGGACACCGGAGTCAATGATATGGCGATGCTGGTCGTGGTAACCGAGGCGGTACCGCCGCGCCTGCGTGGGCGGCTCGCCATCTGGCTGCTCGAGATTCGCGCCGGCGTCTACGTTGGCGATGTCACCAAGCGTGTACGCGAAATGATCTGGGAACAGATCGATGCACTGGCCGAAGAGGGCAACGTTGCCATGGCCTGGGCCAGCAATCATGAGTCGGGGTTCGAGTTTCAGACCTATGGCGCCAATCGCCGTGAGCCGATCGATCATGACGGACTGCGGCTGGTGCGTTTTCTGCCCTCTCATCCAACTGATTGATTTTCCTTGATCTTTAACAATGTGACCTGGTTAAAAAATCACCAATATGGCCGGTGGAAATTCCGTTGGCGAATTTCTTCTTGATAAACAAGCGGCTACAATTAGTCCGGTCCCCGCAGCCGCGGGGATGATCCGG
>NZ_FPAQ01000002.1:141000-200408 GCF_900116405.1 Halomonas saccharevitans
TGCCGGTCCCCGCAGCCGCGGGGATGATCCGCATCCGCTACGCGGGCGACGCGTCCAACCGGCCCGGTCCCCGCAGCCGCGGGGATGATCCGGACGAGGCCGAGCTTTGCCGCTGGGAGGGTGACCGGTCCCCGCAGCCGCGGGGATGATCCGGTGGCTGACGGCACGTGGCGGATGCGGAAGAACCGGTCCCCGCAGCCGCGGGGATGATCCGCAGCAGGCGGTGCACAAGATGGAGGGCTTGGCCCGGTCCCCGCAGCCGCGGGGATGATCCGATCGACAACACGGACAGCGTGGCGAGCGTGGCCCGGTCCCCGCAGCCGCGGGGATGATCCGGTGTCGGTGGGCATGACTACCCCCTGAATAGCCCGGTCCCCGCAGCCGCGGGGATGATCCGTCGTCGGTGGCATGGGTCTTCCACGGCGTAGACCGGTCCCCGCAGCCGCGGGGATAACCCGCGGTGAGAACCTGACCCAAGCACACATGGAAGCCGGTCCCCGCAGCCGCGGGGATAACCCGGCGTCTGGGTCTCCGTTGCGGCGAGCTGAGAACCGGTCCCCGCAGTCGCGGGGATAACCCGCTCGGCACCTCGGGCACCATCGCCACCGGCACTCGGTCTCCGCAGGCGCGGGGATGATCCGCAAACGAGCGATTGGCAAGGGTGGAGACTCGACCGGCCCCCGCAGGCGCGGGGATGATCCGCCGCTGGTCGGCGCGCTGGTCGGCGCGCTGGTCGGCGCGCTGGTCGGCGTGCTCTCCCGATCCCCGCAGGCGCGGGGATGATCCGCGGGCCTGGGCCGATCACGCCGCATTCATGTACCGATCCCCGCAAGCGCGGGGATGATCCGATCATCGAGATCGCCACCAGCCTGCCCGAAGCCCGATCCCCGCAAGCGCGGGGATGATCCGACGGCCATGCCGTGGCTGGAGACGGTGGACGCCCGATCCCCGCAAACGCGGGGATGATCCGCAAGCGACCGAGAACGTCGCCGGCATGCTCAACCGGTCCCCGCAGGCAAGGGGATAATCCTACGATGGGGAAGTCGCCCGCGTAGGCATCGAAATGGTCCCCGCAGAAGCGGAAACGACGAGGAGCGCCAGATTTCTGTTCTCCGGCGACACTGGCATCTGAGGGGCAAAGCTTGCCCGCCCGCTCGCCCCCTGCGCATGATGGGTGGGCGGTCGCCGTGCCGTTACTCGCGCCGCCTCGCCTACCGTGACCGCCATCAAAGGGAGAAACTCCGTATGTCCGAGCGCGTGATCCTCACTACCTCCTCGCACCTCGAGGGCTACCGGGTGACCGAACACATCGACATCGTGTCCGCCGAATGCGTGTTCGGCATGAACGTTCTCAAGGACATGTTCGCCGGCTTTCGCGACTTCTTCGGCGGGCGCAACAAGTCATCCCAGGATGCGCTGCGCGATGCTCGCGTGTCCTGCCTGGACGAGTTGCGCCGGGAGGCCGAGTCGATGGGTGCCAATGCCGTCATCGGCATCGATCTCGACTACAGCGAGATCTCCGGCGGCGGCAAGTCGATGCTGTTTCTGGTGGCGACGGGCACGGCGGTGAAGGTCACCCGCGCCTGAATCGGTCGCGGAGAAGCCGATGGCCTTCCACAACCTCGACCCGAAGATCCGCGCGCTGGAGCAGCGCAACGCCGAGCTGCTCCGGCGTGAAGCCGGCTAGTCTGCTGTGATGATGCTGCAGGTAGCAGCCACAGACATAGGCGCTATCCGGCGGGCGCCAAATCGCCCCGGGTAGTCCGGCTGGTACGTTTAGGGTTACGGGTCTTGAATTGGCGTTCGCTAAAAGGGTGGTCGTTACCGACCCGTGGCCGGCTATGGCTGCAAGCCACCCCCGGCATCAACGCTGGAAATGCCCAAGGAAACCGTAGATCACCCCTACTTCGAGTCTCACGAACTGGTCGCGCCGACAGAGGAGATGGTTCCGGATCGGTCAGCCTTCGGAACTCATTGAGACCTGACATTCTTCTTTGGTGACGACCCCATCAAGACGTGGGACCTCCTGAAAGCCCAGGAAGAGCTGGACTTCTACGTTTAGCGGTTCTGCTCAGCGCGTCGATGGATTCGATGTGGAAGGCCGCTGCGTCGGCCACGGCGGCACTGCCGGGGTCGTCCGGCAGGACGTTGAGGGCGCTCACCGGATTCCCCGCCAATGCGTCAATGACCGCATAGGTGCTGTCGGCCAATGCCTTCGCGTTGTAGCCGCCTTCCAGCATCATCACCAGTCGGCCGTCACAGAGCTCATCGGCCAGGGCGCACAGGCGCTGGGTGACGGCGGCATAGCCGGTCTCGTCCATGGCGCAGATCATGTCGAGGTAATGGCAGTCGAAGCCAGTGGATATCAGCAGAAGTTCGGGCTGGAATGCGTGCGCTGCCGGTCGTACCACCTGCTCGAACACCTCCAATAGCGCGGCGTTGCCAAACCCCATGGGCAGCGGCACGTTGAGGTGGTAGCCAACGCCCGCCCCGGCGCCGGTTTCGGCCAACAGGCCGCTGCCCGGGTAGAACGGTGCCGCGCAGTGGCTATCGACCACCAGCACATGGGGATCGTCATAGAAAATGTCCTGGGTGCCGTTGCCGTGGTGCATGTCCAGGTCCCAGATCATGACCCGGTCATGGCCGAGCGCTTGGCGTGCATGCGCCGCGGCGACCGCCAGGTTGTTATACAGGCAAAAGCCACGGGCACGGTCGGCCGGCGCATGGTGGCCCGGCGGGCGCACGATACAGAACGCCCGCCGGGCCTCATCGGCGGCGATCGCTTCGACCGCGCTGATTCCGGAGCCGGCCGACAGGCGGGCCGCTGTCACGCTGCCCGGCGATACGGCGGTCGTGTCCTTGGCCAGCCAGCCGGATTGACCGTCCAGCGATTCGACATGGGCCACATAGGCCGCATGATGTGTCCTCTCTAGCTGGGTGGCGCTGGCCGGGGCCGGCAGCATCCAGCGCAACCCGTCGATAGGCCCGTTAAGCAGCCGATCGACGATCGCCGTCAGCCGCCCCGGACGTTCCGGATGACTATAGGTGTCCAGGTTGGCATAGGGATACTGAAGCTCGATCATCGCCTTGACGGCGTCAGTCCACTCGGGACGCTCAGGGTCCCAGCCGTGTGGATTGTGACCGAGCATGCGGAAGTCGTAATAGACCAGTACGGTTGTCGCCATCGCTGTCACTCCCCCGGCTCTTTGGGTTCGTGTTCATCAACCGGGGCGGCCGATCTGGAAACCCAATCGTGGCCGAGGAGCTTTGGCTCCCCGGCCCTTCAGCCATGTTGCTCCCCTCCGGCGCAACTGTACATAGGGACACTTCGGCGCTGTGCGTTCTACCGTCATCGACCAGCGCAGGCTTTCCTCGTCCTGCGCTAAATCCTTCAGCGACAGCCTCCGAGGGGCAAGCGCTGGCCACCGGCACTTCGCCACGCCGTCCAGGCGCACCTTCATGCGGGTGCCGCCTTCAGTCTGCTGGCGTGCCAGGCGATCATGCGTTCCTCGTCGGTGGGGATGATCCAGGCGCCGACGCGGCTGTCGGTGCGGGAAATGCAGGCCGCATCGCGACGATTGGCATCGTCGTCCAGGGTAACGCCGAGCCAGGCGCACCCCCGGGCGATGGCGCGGCGCACCGGGGCCGCCCGCTCGCCGATGCCCGCCGTGAACACCAGATGATCCAGCCCGCCCATGGCGGCGGCGAGGCTGCCGATGTCGCGGACGATGCGATACACGAAGAGGTCGATCGCTTCCCGGGCCTCGGCGGCGTCGCTCTCCAGCAGTCGGCGCATGTCGCCGCTGATGCCGGAAACGCCGAGCAGGCCGGAGCGTGAGTAGAGCAGCTCATTGACCTCGTCGACGCTCATGCCCTCCTCGCCGAGCAGGTAGAGGACCAGGCCGGGGTCGAGGCTGCCGCAGCGGGTGCCCATGGGCAGGCCTTCGAGCGCGGTGAAGCCCATGGTCGAGCCCACGCTCTGGCCGTCCTGAATGGCGCAGAGGCTGGCGCCGTTGCCCAGGTGGGCGACCACCACCCGTCCGGCGGGCTGGCCGTTCAAGTGACGCGGCAGCATGCG
The DNA here is from genome assembly GCF_900116405.1 of Halomonas saccharevitans. Classification (GTDB taxonomy): domain Bacteria; phylum Pseudomonadota; class Gammaproteobacteria; order Pseudomonadales; family Halomonadaceae; genus Halomonas; species Halomonas saccharevitans. The sequence goes on from NZ_FPAQ01000002.1 coordinate 145,079, forward strand.
ATTGATGTAGTCGTAGGAGAGTCCATGAAAGCCGTAGCGAATCAGGCCCCTGGCGGTCAGTTCGCGAGGCAGGGCGAAGTGCCTGGCCACTGCCGGCTGGGTGGTGTGAAAGGCGGTATCGAAGCAGGCGATCTGCGTGATCTCGGGAAGCCGCTCGGCCAGGCGCCTGCTCGGCTCGAGGCCGAAGGGCTGATGCAGCGGGGCCAGGGGCTCGAGGGTCTGCAGTTCATCGATGATGGCCGCGTCGAGCACCACCGGTGCATGGAAGTGGCGTCCGCCGTGCACCACGCGATGGCCGACCACGGCGAGGTCGTCGAGATCGGGACGTTCATCGATCCAGTCGAGCAGCCGCTCCAACGCACCGTGATGATCCAGGGCGGGGGGCAGGTCGCTGAAGGCGCCGGCCCGTACCGGCCGGCCCTCGGCGTCTTGCAGGCGGGCGGCGGAGGCGGCCTGGCCCTGGCCGAGCCCGGTGAGCTTGCCTTGATAACGCAGCGCGAGGCCGTCGAGGTCGTGATAGTCCGCGTCGGGCGCGGAAAACAGGGCGAACTTGAGACTCGACGAACCGCTGTTGATGACCAGGATATCGCCCATCTCAGCGCTCCTGTTGCGGCGCGGCGCCCTGGCGCTGCTGGTGGTCGGCCAGCAGCAATGCCAGGGCGCAGGAGGCCATGCGCGTGATGGCTTCGTCGGCGCGGCTGGTCAGCACGATCGGCACCCTGGCCCCCAGCACGATGCCGGCACCGGTGGCGTCGGCGAGGTAGGTGAGCTGTTTCATCAGCATGTTGGCGGCCTCGAGGTCCGGGGCGACCAGGATGTCGGCCTTGCCGGCCACCGGCGAGACGATGTGCTTGGCCTCGGCGGCGGCCTCGGAGACGGCGTTGTCGAAGGCCAGCGGGCCATCCAGGGTGCCGCCGGTGATCTGGCCGCGTTCGGCCATCTTGCAGAGCGCGGCGGCGTCCAGGGTGGAGGTGATCTTGGGGTTGATGGTTTCCACCGCCGAGAGTATCGCCACCTTGGGGTCGGCGTTGCCCAGCGCCTGGGCCAGCTCGATCACGTTCTGCACGATGTCGCGCTTGTGAGCGAGGGTGGGATAGATGTTGATGGCGGCATCGGTGATAAACAGCGGGCGGGGGTAGGTGGGCACGTCGAACGCCATCACGTGGCTGATGCAGCGTTCGGTGCGCAGGCCGCTCTCGCGCTTGAAGACTTCGCGCATCAGCTCGTCGGTGTGCAGGGCCCCCTTCATCAGCGAGGCGGCGCGACCTTCGCGTACCAGGGCCACGGCCTTTTCTGCCGCGGCGTGACTGTGAGGGGTGTCTATCACCTCGATGTCACGGATATCGACCTCGGCGGCATCGGCGGCGGCCCGTATCTTGCCAGCGGGCCCCACCAGCAAGGGCACGATGAGCCCATGCTCGGCGGCGGCCACGGCTCCCAGCAGCGATTCGCGATCTACCGGGTGGACCACGGCCATGACGATCGGCTCGGGGTGGTCGGCGGCGCTGAGGATCTCATGCAGGCGGCCACGCTCGGCCAGACGCACCTCGGGCATGGCGGTGCGCGGCCGCCGAATCTTCTCGGTCGGGGCGAGCACATGGGCCTGGCCGTCAATGACGACCTTGCCCTTCTGGTTCTCGCAGCGGCATTCCAGGTCGAGCTGCTTCTTCGCCTCGTCCTTAGCCGTGACCCGGACGCACACCTTGAGCACGTCGCCGAGGTTGACCGGGGCATGAAAGCTCAGGGTCTGCCCCATATAGATGGTGCCGGGCCCGGGCAGCTGGGTGCCGAGCACCGTGGAGATCAGCGCGCCGCCCCACATGCCATGGGCAATCACCTCCTGGAAGCGCGTGCTGCGGGCGAAGTCGTCGTCGACATGGGCCGGGTTGACGTCGCCGGACATGATCGCGAAAAGCTTGATGTCTTCCATGGTCAGGCGCTTTTCGAGACACGCCTGGTCGCCGATCCTGATCTCGTCGAAGGTGCGGTTCTCGATAAGGCCATCGTCGCTTGTCGCGGGCATTTTCCTCTCCTCGTCGTTCGCTTCGCCAGGGGCTTCGCTGGCGATGTGGGGCTCAGTAGCGGATGTGGTCGCCGGCATCGACATAGTGCAGCGAGCCGGTGGTCGCGGCGCCGGCAGGGGAGGCCAGGTAGACGACCGCATTGCCCACGTCGCGCACCGTCGCCAAACGCCGCAACGGCGCATGGGCTTCGCTTTCCCGGGCCAGGGCCTCGAAATCCTGGAGGCCGGAGGCCGCGCGGGTGCGGATCGGCCCCGGGGAGACGGCGTGCACGCGAATGCCCTTGGGCCCCAGCTCGGCGGCCAGGTAGCGGGTGGCGGATTCCAGGGCGGCCTTCACCGGGCCCATCAGGTTGTAGTTGTCCACCACCCGTTCGGCGCCGTAGTAGGACATGCACACCAGGGTGCCGCCATGCGGCATCAGCGACTCGGCGCGTTTCGCCATGCGCAGGAAGGAGTGGCAGGAGACATCCATCGCCAGCGTGAAACCGTCTCGCGAGCAATCCACCACGCGGCCATGCAGGTCATCCAGCGGTGCAAAGGCGATCGAGTGCACCACGAAGTCCAGACGCCCCCAGCGCTGATGAGCCCGGTCGAAAAGCTCATCCAGCTGGGCGTCGTCCTGCACATCGCAGAGCCGCAGTTCGGGATGACCCATCTCGGCACCGAGTGGAGTGACGAAGCGCTCGGCCTTGGGGCTGGCATAGGTCACCAGCATCTCGGCGCCGGCTTGGTGCAGGGCCTGGGCACAGCCGAAGGCGATACTGTCCTGGTTGGCCAAGCCGGTCACGATGCCGACCTTGCCCTCCAGAGAGAAGGGGTTCGTCATAGGGGCTCCACGATTTATTGCGTTGCAGCACAGGCTAGCCCAGTGGTGTGGCCCATGCATTACATTGATCTGAATTTCGGGTCCCTGATCGACGCATGCCCAGGCGGTCAGGCGTTTTTTTTCGGCGGGCGGGCGAATGCCAGCCCATGCGCCCTGGCGTAAGGACCTTCGGCGATAAGAAGGGCTTATGTTGCACTGCACAAAAGCGCCTGCTATGATGCACTGCATCAGGACGGGGATCGCCCGTTCCATGGTACTCAGAACCTTGGAGGTTCCCATCATGACCAACGTATTCGCTTTCGACACCAAGCAATTCGACACCGCTCAGTTCGAGTCCATGTTCTTCGCTCCGGCGCGTGCCTTTGCCGCCTTGTCCGTCGACTTCACCGAGAAGATGGTCAACGCTCAGCTCGACGCCACCAGGGCCTATGCCGACACCAACATGTCGCAGCTGCGCAAGCTGGTAGAGGTCAAGGACGCCGAAGGCTTCAAGAGCTTCCTGGAAGGCCAGCAGGAGGTCGCCAAGTCTCTGACCGAGCGCGTGCAGGGCGATGCCGAGAAGATGACGGCTCTCCAGCAGGAGTTCGCCCAGGAAAGCCAGAAGCTGAGCGAGGGCAGCGTCAAGCAGGCCCAGGAAAGCGCCCAGCAGGCCACCGAGACCGTCAGCAAGGCCGTCACCGCATCCAAGGCAGCCAAGTAAGCCTTGAACTCGGCCTGCGGGCCGGGGTGAGGAAAGCATCCAGAAGGCCGCCGATCATTGATCGGCGGCCTTTTTTGGTTCGGCGACGGGCTAACCGAACAGAGCCCATGTCAGCCGTTTCCCGGCGTCGCCAGGAGATCAAGCCGCGCCAGACCGCCTCGTGGTCGTTATTTGAATGGTCAATCAAAATAAAGCAGGATAGAAGCGTTACCTACCAATAACGACATACTCTGCAAGGGAGCGCTTCAATGACCAAGCGGCTCGAACGACTACTGCTTGCCGGCCTGCTGGCCGGCGCCTCCGCGGCGTCTCACGCCGATGTCAGCATCACCCGCGGCGCCACGACGATCCCCGATGGGGAAGCTCAGGCGAGCGAGGACCTGACCATCGCCAATGAGCGGCTGGCCTTCTCCCTCGCCGTGGAATCCGCGCCGCCCTGGGGCGTGCCCCGCGGCACCCTGGTCGACCTGGCCGCCGTGAAGGAGGGCGAGATCGACCTGGATCGCATCGCCTTCGCCGACTTCATCCCCAACAACTGGTCCTCCTGGCCCAACGACGGCAAGGAGGTGGAGATCGTCGAGGACTCGCCCGAGCGTGCCGTGGTCCGCATCCGCCGCAACTGGGGCGAGGCCTGGGTCACCACCAGCTACACCCTCGAGGCGGGAAGCGATCGCATCCGGCTCAAGACCGAGCTGGAAAACGCCGGCGAGGCGCCGCTGGAGGCCATTCGTTCGGGCTACACCCTGTGGCCGGACACCGGCTTCCTGTTCGGCGTCCCGGGGCTTGGCGATGCCAAGGAAACCGTGGCCGTTGAGGCGCTGACCGATCGCATGGTCGCCTACGATCGCGACTGGGTCTTCGCGCTGCATGCCCCCTACTTCGATCGCGTCAACTACGAAGGCCAGGACATGTACCTGGAGTATGACCTCGCGCCCGGCGAGTCGCGCACCTTCGATGGCTGGCTGCAGGTGGTGCCCGAGGGCGACCTGTCGCCGGTGGTGGCCTTCGAGGCCGAGCGGCATGGCGATGCCGTCGGGCAGATCGCGGGCAGCCTGCGCAACGACAGCGGCGAGGCCCCGCAGGACGGCCTGGTCATGGTGGAGCAGGACGGCCACCCCTATGCCTGGACCCTGGCCGAGGACGGCAGCTTCGCGATGTCCCTGCCGGCGGGCGAGTACCGCGCCTATGCCACGGCTCAGGGCCACGCCAACAGCGAGCCCGTCGCGCTGACGGTGACCGAGGGCGGTGAGCAGACGCTCGACTTCGCGGGCCTTAAAGGGCCGGGGACGCTGAGCCTCGACGTGCGCGATGCCGAGACCGGCGCGCCCCGCGATGCCCGCCTGGCAATCCTCGAGGGGCAGCAGCCGCCCGTCGAGTTCCTCGGCAAGCAGACCTTCTTCACCGAGCTGACCCCGGCCGGCACGGCGGAGCTCAACTTGGCGCCCGGCGACTATCGCATGAGCGTCAATGCCGGCGCCGGCTTCACCGCCGAGCAGCAGGAGCTCGAGGTCAGCCTGGCCTCCGGCGAGAGCGTGCAGAAGACCCTCGAGATCGAGCGGCTCGCCGAGCCCAACAACGACTCCTGGTACGGCGCCGACCTGCACCACCACGCCAACATCCTCGAGGGCACCACTCCGCCGGAGACGGTCGTTCGGGCGCAGCTTGCCACCGATCTCGACCTGACGTTCATCAGCGACCATGACTCCACGGCCAACCATGAACGCTTCCAGGCGCTCTCCGGGCAGCGCGGCGTGCCCTTCATCCCGTCCATGGAGGTGTCGGCGTCCTGGGGGCACATGAATCCCTTCCCCATCGACATTGCCGGTGAGCTTCAGGTGGATCCGGGTACCGACAGCGTCCAGGAGATCCTGGCGGAGGCCCGTCGCCTGAACGCCGAGGTGATCCCCCTCAACCACCCGTTCAACGACTACGGTTACCTGCGCAACCTCGCCAATGACAGCGTGCCGGGCGGCTTCGCCACCGGGTTCGACCTGCTGGAGCTCAACGCCGAGGTCGACAACGTCCCGACGCTTCAGACGGCGCATAACCTGTGGGACGAGGGCAGCCGCGTCTACTTCACGGCGGGCACCGACACCCACGACGCCTGGAATGACCTGACCGGCCGCATCCGCATGATGGCCAAGGTGCCGGGCGAGCTGACCCCGCGCGCCTTCGCCCGTTCCCTCAAAGACGGTCATGGCTACGCGACCCAGGGGCCGCTGCTGCATCCGCGCAATGGCCTGTTCGGCGACGAGCTGCGCCTGCCCGAGGGCGAGGACTTCACCTGGCAGGTGGACGTCGTGGCCGTCGACGGCCTCAAGGAGGCCCGCCTGATCGGACCGGGCGGTGAGGTGCTCGAGACCGTCGCCCTGGACGGCCGCGAGGCCCGCCTCTCGCTGACCCTGGACGAGACCGTCGAGGGCTGGGTCGCCCTCGAGGTCGACGACCAGGACGACGAGACCGCCTGGAGCAACCCGCTGTGGGTGGAGCGTGAGCAGCCGGCCCCCTACACGGCCGCCGCCAAAGGCTGATCGCCCGGCTGTCGTGCGTGACCAGGCCGCGCCCTTTGGGGTGCGGCCTTTTTGTATGGCGCCTTTGCAGCGGCGCCGTCGACGGCCATCATGTCGGCTGACCCGGTGAGGAGCCGAAGACCATGCTCGATATCCCCCTGCTGATCGCCGTCGCCGCCCTGGCCGGTGCCGTCCTCTCGGCGCGCGGCGTATGGCGGCGGCGCGGCGCGAATCGCTGGCCGCAGGTGACGGCCACGGTGACCGGCAGCGAGCTCGAGGAGCTCGGTTCGCCGGTGCAGAATCGCGAGAGCCCGGATCAGTCGCGCCGCTACCTGGCGCGGGTGCACTTCGCCTATCGGGTCGACGGCCATGAGATCATCTCCGACAATGGCCGCTTCGATGGCGCGCCCACCTTCGCGAGCCGGGAGGAGGCCGAGGCGTACCTGACCGACTACCCTACCGGCCGCACGCTGGCGATTCGCCACGACCCGGGCAGGCCCTCGCACGCCCTCATCGGCGCGGCGCGCCTGCCGACCCGGCGCCTCGGCCTGACGCTCTTCCTGCTGGGCGTGGCCGCCGCCGCGCTGTGGCTCGGGTGGCGCTGAGTCCCGGGCCGGTTATCTCTCTCCCTCGTTTGTCGCTTTTCGTAACAGATTGATCTTCATGCAGAAGGCCGCCAGGATAGCGGCCTTTTGCCTGGAGATGGCATGCCGCGTTATCTGCTGGCAGGGCTGCTGGCCCTGTCCCCCCTTTCCCTCTCGGCCGACGTGCTCGTCGGCAGCTGGAACATCGAGCATCTGGGCTGGAACAACGACAAGGCCATGCCCCAGGTAGCCCACGTGGCCAACCACTTCGACCTGCTGGCGGTGCAGGAGCTGATGGATCCGGCGGCGCTGAGCGCGCTGGAGCGCGAGCTCGAGTCGCGCTCGGGCGAGGCCTGGTCCTCCATGGCCAGCCACGCCCTGGGCCGCGGTTCCTACGAGGAGCACTACGGCTTCCTGTGGCGGGAGAGCGAGGTGGCCTACCAGGACGGGGCCGTGGTGTTCATCGATCACGGCGACGTCTTCTCCCGCGAGCCCTACTCGGCACGCTTTCGCGACGTGGCGAGCGGCGAGCGCTTCACCCTGGCGACCGTGCACGTGGTCTACGGCGACAGCGTGGGCGACCGCCTGCCGGAGATCGCGGCGCTGGCCGACTACTGGCAGTGGCTCGGCGAGATCGCGCCACAGACGCCGCGGCTGCTGGCGGGCGACTTCAACCTGCCGCCCGACCATCCGGGCTGGGCGCCGCTGCGTGCCCTGGGCGCGGTGCCGGCGATCACCGAGGGGCGCTCGACCCTGGCGACCACGGCGGGCGAGTACGCAAGCCTCTACGACAACCTCTGGTACGACGCCGAGCGCCTGACGCCCGACGGCCGGGGCATCCTGCGCTATCCGGCACTGCTGCCCCTGGATCACCGGGCATCGCGCGAGCGGGTCTCGGACCATGCGCCGGTCTACCTGGCGCTCAACGGCGCACGCCTCGAGCCCATACCGGCGGCAGGCGGCGGGGCGCTGGCGGTCGGCGGCTCGCGGAGGCGCTGCATCGACCTCAACGACAGCGACGCGACGCGGCTCGCCGAGCTGCCCCACGTGGGGCCGGCGCGCGCCGCGGATATCATCGCCGGGCGGCCGTGGCGAGGTGCCACCGAACTTACCCGGATCGGGGGGATCGGCGACGGACGGCTGGGGGAGATTCGCCAGAGCGGCCTGCTCTGTGGCGATCGCGGCTGACGGCCGCGGCGCTCAGATCGCCCGCTGGTTGACGCGTGCGGAGAGCTCACTGGCGCTCTCCTTGCGCTCGGAGTAGCGGTCGGTGAGGGTGTCGGTGCGCCCGCGCACCAGCCAGGTGAACTTCACCAGCTCCTCCATCACGTCGACGATGCGGTCGTAATAGGGCGATGCCCGCATGCGATCGTGCTCGTCGAACTCCAGGTAGGCCTTGGGCACCGACGACTGGTTGGGGATGGTCAGCATGCGCATCCAGCGTCCCAGTACGCGCAGCTGATTGACGCTGTTGAACGACTGGGAGCCGCCGCAGACCTGCATCACGGCCAGCGTCTTGCCCTGGGTGGGGCGCACGGCGCCCAGCGAGAGCGGGATCCAGTCGATCTGCGCCTTCATGATGCCGGTCATCGCCCCATGGCGCTCCGGCGAGCACCACACCATGCCCTCGGCCCAGGCGGCCAGCTCCCGCAGCTCGGCGACCTTGGGGTGGCTGGCCTCCTCGGCATCGGGCAGCGGCAGGCCGCGAGGATCGAAGATGCGGGTCTCGGCGCCCATGGCCTCCAGCAGCCGCGCGGCTTCCTCCACCGCGAGTCGGCTGAAACTGCGCGCGCGCAGCGAGCCGTAGAGCAGCAGGATCCGGGGCCGATGCGCCGCGGCATCGGCGCCGAGGGTCTCGGGGTCGGGGACGCGAAACAGCGGGCGGTCGATATTGGGCAGGTCGTGCAGAGAGGGCATGAGCGTTACGGGGCCTGGGAGGTGGAATGTCTTGCCAACATATCTGCCATTCCATATGTAAGCAACGCCGCCAGCCTGCATCCCTGAGTGCCGGGGAGTCGGCGGCGTGACATCCCGATGATCTTGCGGTGTCCCGGTAATCTCGCTGGGTCCTGATGATCTCTGACGAGGCGCGATCGGCGGGCTGTGATGGGGCACCGGGCCGGCGTGTGGATCCGCCATGGTGCAGGTGCGAAGTGATCGGATGCCGCTAGACGTGGCGTCGAGGCGTCATTTTCCGTCAAGAGGTTGTTATATATGTGCTTTATTTTTATTGGCCCGCTTATCGCAACACGTATGACAGGATCGCCATTGGAGTGGCGATGCAACGAGTGAGCTGGCGTGCTCCCACTGGCCCCCTTCGGGGGGCTTTTTTTATGCGCGCTCGTTACGCCTCGTGCGGGCCGAGGCGAGCGAGGCCATCGCACGATCACCGCGGCCTGGGCGGAGGACGATCCGTGGCGGCGGGGCTGGGCCCCGCGCCCGGCGGCCCGGTATGCTGTGGCCGGCGGCGGCCGTCGCCGTCACCGGACCCGACCCTATCCGATCAAGGAGTGCGCCCATGCCCGTCGAACCCCCTCGCGACCCCTCTCCGTTCGCGGCGACCCTCGCCGCCCTGGATGCCCTGCACGCGGAGGACCCTCGCCCAGTGACGGTGGAGGGCGAGTCGATGCCTCAGGAGCTGTGGCACGCGGGGCGGATGAGCGCCTGGCTGGAGCGGCTCGTCGAGGTGCCGGACGAACTGGTGCGCCTGGCGGTGCGCGGCCAGCACCTGCAGCGCTGGCAGGTGCCGCGCGGCGACTATCCCGAGGGGCGCGTGGGCTATCTGACCTGGCGTCGTGATCAGGGGCAGCGCGCCGGCGAGACCACCGCGGCGCTGATGATTGATGCGGGCTATGACGACGCCTCGGCCGAGCGGGTGGCGACGATGATCCGCAAGCAGGGTCTGGGACGCGACGCGGGGGTGCAGGCGGTGGAGGACTGCGCCTGCCTGGTGTTCCTGGAGAACTACTTCGGCGACTTCTCCCGGCAGGTCGACCACGATCACCTGATTCGCATCGTGCAGAAGACCTGGCGGAAGATGTCGCCGGGCGCCCATGGGCTGGCCCTCGAGCTGCCGATGACCGCCGAGGCCCGTGCGCTGGTCGAGGAGGCCCTGGCCGGCTGAGGCGCCGGCGCGGCCGTGAGGGCCGCGTTCAGGCCCTTACTCTGCTGCCGTCAGCGGACGCGCGGCGTTGAGGTAGGCCATGCCGTTGAGGCGCACGCGCTCGCGATCGACGCTCTCCGAACCCAGGTGCACTTCCTCGAGGGAGACGGCCATGGCGTCGACCTCGGCATCGATGCGGGCCAGGGCGTTCTCCAGGGTGTAGGAGAGCTCGTGGACGGTGCCCAGGTCGCGGTTGCTCAGCTCGTCCTTGGCCAGCAGCTCGGTCAGCCGCTCGTTGTACTCGCCGAGGTTAGCGATCGCCTCCTCGAGGGTGCGCGACGGCTCGCCCGAGAAGTGGTCCGGCCCTTCGGCGTGGGCGGTGGTGGCGAGCATACCGGTGCAGAGGGCGGTAGAGAGTGCGGTGAGCAGCAGCTTCTTCATGCGGGGATCCTTGGTGCAAATGAGAATGTATCGCACGGCTAAGCTATCACCCGCCATTGCACCTGACAATCATTATTGTTCGTTACCCTGTCGCGTTTGACCCGAATCAACGCCGGGCTCGTCGCCGAACTGGACCGTCAGGCTCTCGTCGCTCTCGCACGGCTTGCCGTGGCGCAGCGTGAGGCGCCGCTGGGTCAGGTCCATCACCACCGAGAACAGCGTCTCCATGCGCTCCTCGGCGGGCTGGTCGGGGTTGAAGTGGCGACACAGCGAGAGCGGCGCGCCGTGGTGGTCGGCGAGCAGCGCGAACAGCTCCCTCTCGCCGATCGCGCCCTGGTGTGGCAGCGCATCATCCTTCAGAGCGCCCAGCAGGGCATCCAGCCGGGCCAGGCGAGACCGGGAATCGGCGCGCGGGAAGTCCGCCACACGCTGGGCACCGTCGCCGGCATAGAGATGGTTGGTGTGGGTGACCAGGCCGTTCTCGGGGAGCAGCACGCCGGGCTCGCCGGGCTGCACCTCGAGGCCCAGCGCCCGGCCGTCGCCCTGGGCGATGAGGAAGTGCGCCGGCGAGCAGACCCGGTCGTGGCGCGCCACCGCCACGGCGTCGTCCAGGTCGCGGCACTCCAGAATCTTGCGCAGGGCGACGTGGATGGGCAGCCCCGCACCGCAGGTACGGGAGCGGATGGCGTTGAGGCATACGCCGAGGCCGTGTTCGTTCATGCCGATCTTGGCCACCATGCCGGCCTCGCCGATGCTGAACAGCGTCGGGGCGTCGTCGCCGCTGATCTCCAGCGCCACCACGTTGTGCAGCTGATCGCTGCGCCAGTCCCAGTTCTGGGCCAGCCACTGGGTGTGGTCGCGGGCGAGGGCAAAGGCCGAGCAGCCGCCGCTGGCCTGGGTCAGCGAGATCTCGCTTCGGCAGTTCAGGGTCAGGATATCGGCGAAGTCGAGGCTCGCGCCCCGGGCGATGCCGTCCATCTCCTCGAGGATCGCCGGGAAGCCGCGCTCGATCATCGGCAAGAAGCGCTCGGCCACACGGCGCGCCCGGGACCAGTCCATTCCCACGAAGTCCTGGAAGAGCCGGTCGTAGACCGCGAGGCTCTGGGTGATCCGCTCGCCATGGGCGCGGCCGTGGGCCTCGCCGATCTCGGCCCGGCTGCCGGAGAGAGGGGTGATATGCATGGTGACCTCGCGACTCGCTGCGCATCGACAGGATCACTGTAGCATTCGCCGGGAGCCGGCAGGGCAGGGGGCTGGTCGCGAGCCGGGTCGGGGAGCGCACCAGGATAGCGGCTAAGGGCGAGCCGCTTTTTACAGCGGCCCGGGATGCGCCGTTTATTACAGCGGCCCGGGACGCGCCGCGGAGGGACGCGGCGCCGGAGCGGGTCCGGCGCCGCGGGGGATCAGCTCTTGTGAGTGGCGTTGTAGACGCTCTCGTCTAGCTCGCCTTCGCTCTTGCCGACCAGGGTGGTGACCATCAGGTCGCCGGCCACGTTGACGCTGGTGCGGGCCATGTCGAGGATGCGGTCGATGCCGGCGATCACCGCGATCGCCTCCAGCGGGAGGCCGATCTGGGCCATCACGATGGAGAGCATCACCAGGCCCGCGCCGGGCACGCCGGCGGTACCGATAGAGGCCAGGGTACCGGTCACGATGATCATGCCGTAGTCCATCATGCTGAGCTCGACGCCCAGCAGCTGGGCGATGAATACCGCCACTACGCCCTGGTAGATGGCCGTGCCGTCCATGTTGATGGTGGCACCCACCGGCAGCACGAAGCCGGCCACGCCCTCGGAGACGCCGAGGTTCTTCTGGGCGCAGCGCAGCGAGACCGGCAGGGTGCCGGAGGAGGAGGCCGAGGAGTAGGCCACCACCAGAGCATCGAGGATGCCCTGCAGGTAGCGCACCGGGTTGAGGCGGCCGAGCAGCGCCAGCAGGCCGGAGTAGACGACCAGCACGTGCACCACGCTGGCCAGGTAGGCCACGCCGATGACCTTGGCCAGCGGCAGCAGCACCTCGAGGCCGTAGCTGCCCGAGACGTGGGCGATCAGGCCGAACACGCCGAACGGGGCGAGGGCCATGACGAAGCTGGTCAGCTTGTACATCGCCTCGGCGAAGCTCTCGAAGACGCGCACGACCGGCTCGCCCTTCTCGCCGATCAGGGTCAGCGAGATGCCGAGCCCGATGGCGAAGACGATGATCTGCAGGATGTTGCCGTTGGCCAGCGCGTCGATGGGGTTCTGGGGCACCAGGCCGACCAGGATCTCCACCAGGCTGGGGGCCTCCTTGGCCTCCATGCCGGACTCGAAGCTCATCTCCAGGCCCACGCCGGGCTGGAAGATCAGCGAGGCCAGCAGGCCGATGGCGATGGCGAAGGCGGTGGTGATCAGGTACAGGCCGATGGTGCGCACGCCGATGCGGCCCATCTTCTGCGGGTCGCGCATCGCCGTGATGCCCACCACCAGGGTGGAGAACACCAGCGGCACGATCAGCATCTTGATGGCGCTGATGAAGACGTCACCAATGGGCTTGAAGACGCTGGCGTCCTCGCCCATCAGCGCGCCGGCGAGGATGCCGAGCGCCAGGCCGGCGAGGATCTTCTGCCACAGGGGAATGCGCCGCCACACGTTGGTGGGCGCGGCCGTCGAGGGGCTCGTCACGTCGGTACTCCTTTCTGCAAAACAGCTTTTATGTGGTGGTTGTCAGTTCCGGAAAGCGATTCTACAGAAAGAAAAACCATTAATCTTTGATTAAACGAACGGCTTCTTGCGAGATGGCGACGAGTGCGGCGACCCGCGCCGCGGGCCGCCCGGGGGGATCACAGCGCCTCGTCGAGCAGACTCAGGAAGGCGGCCCAGGACTTCTCGTCGGCCCGCGCCTGGTAGCGCTCGCTGCCGAAGACGGTGAAGGCGTGGGGCGCGCCCGAGTAGATCTCGATCTCGTAGGGGGTGCCGGCGGCCTCGAGCTCACGGCCCAGGGCCGCGACGTCGTCCAGCGAGATCGAGCCATCGGCGCCGCCGTGGGCCACCAGGATCGGTCCGGTATCGGCGCGATAGCCCTGGCCGTCGGGGGTGGTCAGGCCGCCGTGGAAGGTAGCGAAGCCGGCCATCTCCCCGGCCGCGTCCGAACGGGCGAGCTCCAGCACCACCGCGCCCCCGAAGCAGTAGCCCATGATCACCACCGGGCCGGCGGCCCCCTGGGCGCGCGCCTCCTCGAGGCCGGCCAGGGTCAGGCGGCGCATGCGCTCGCGATCCTCGTAGAGTCGCGCGGTCTCGGCCTTCTTGGCGTCCGTCTCCACCGGGCGATTACCCTGTCCGTACAGATCGATGGCGAAGGCGTCGACGCCCAGCTCGGCGAGCATGTCGGCGCGCCGGCGCTCGTAGTCGGTGAGGCCGTCCCAGTCGTGGACGATCAGCACGGTGCCGCGGGATTCATCCGGGGCGCTCGCCAGGTAGCCGGCGAAGGCCTCGCCGTCCACGGCGTAGTCGATGGCCTGGCCGGCGGGTTGATCGGCCTGGGCATGGCTCATGAAAAACGTGAGGGGAGTGATGAGGGCGAAGGCGAGGGGCGTCAGGCGTGGTGTCATGGTGACCTCTTGGCAGGGGGAACGGCCCTCAGTATAGGTCGGGGTGTGCGGTTGCGTTGAAGCGTGTGTGCGAACCCTTAAGCACTGGCGTTCCGCCATTTTGATCAATGACTTGGCGAGTTCCGACGGGCCCGAAGCGTTGGCAGCGCCGGCTTGTGTTTTACTCCTCGGCCTTCCAGATTGGGAGGTGTGATTCATGCAGTTCATGATCCGAGCAACCAGAGCGAGACTAACAATCATGAAGAAACGCGTTCTAGCGACGGCGGTGGCGGCGACCACCCTGGCCCTCTCCGGCATGGCGCAGGCCGAGGTCAAGGTCGGCTTCCTGGGTGGCTTCACCGGCGGCATCGAGAGCCTGACGCCGCCGATCTTCGACGGCGCCCAGCTGGCGGTGAGTCAGGTCAACGAGCAGGGCGGCCTGCTGGGCGGCCAGGAGCTGGTGATGCCCACCGGCGACACTACCTGTTCCGATGCCTCGGCCGCCTCGAATGCCGCCGACCGCATGGTCAACACCGAGCAGGTCACCGCCATCGTCGGGGCTCTGTGCACCGGCGCGACCATCGCCGCGGCCAACAACGCCGCCGTCCCGGGCGGGGTGACCATGGTCTCGCCGGCCTCCACGGCGCCGGCGGTGACCGACCTCGACGACAACGACCTGGTGTTCCGCACCGTGCCCTCGGATGCCTTCCAGGGCGAAATGCTCGCCAAGCTGCTGATCTCCAAAGACATCGAGGAAGTCGTCGTCACCTACGTCAACAACGACTACGGCCGCGGCCTCTCCGAGGCCTTCAGCGCGGCCTTCGAGGCCGCGGGCGGCACGGTGGTGGAGAACCTCGCCCACGAGGACAATCGCGCCGACTACCGCTCGGAGCTGGGGATCCTCTCCTCCACCGGCGTGCCGAACCTGGTGGTGCTGGCCTACGCCGACACCTCCGGCCAGACGGTGGTGCGCCAGGCCTACGAGAGCGGCATGTTCACCCAGTACATCGGGGCCGACGGCATGGTCGGCGACAGCCTGGTCGAGGCCATCGGCGCCGACGTGCTCGACGGCATGATCGCCACCCGCCCGGGCAGCCCCGAATTGCCGGGCACCGAGATGTTCCAGGCCCAGGCCGAGGAAGCCGGCATCGATCCCAGCGCGGTGTTCGCCGCCCAGGCCTACGACGCCGCCTTCCTGGTGGCGCTGGCCATCGAACAGCACGGCAGCGCCGAGCGCGAGGGGCTCAACGAGGCGCTGCGCAGCGTGGCCAGCGCGCCGGGCGAGGTGGTGCTGCCCGGCGAGTGGGAGAAGGCGGTGGAGCTGATCGCCGCCGGCACCGAGATCAACTACGAGGGCGCCTCCGGCACCCACGAGTTCGATGCCAACGGCGATGTGCCGGGCGTGGTGCTGGAGATGGTGATCGAGGACGGCACCTTTACCAGCCAGGGCTACGTCGACCTCTGAGGGTCGCGCTCCCGTTGATCGGAGGCGAATGAACGAGGGCCCCGGCGGGCAACCGCCGGGGCTTTTCTGTGAGGGGTAAATACATAATCATTAATTTAGTTTCATATTTAGCAACAAAGCTTGATCTACATCATTCGGCGGCACCGCCCAATCCCGACAATGGGACGATGTGAGGCACCGCCTCGCCAGGCCAGCGGCCAGAGCCCCCCATAACATCCATGCTTGCCGTCGGCCCGATCCTCGCCCCCGCGGCACGCCGAGGGTCGGGGCCCGCCGTCACCTCGTGGCGCTGGCGAGCTTTCGCCACTTCTGTTTCCCTGGGAGACCCAATAATGAACAATGCTTCCTCCGCCGCGCCCCCCCGGTTTCGCCTGCTGCGGTTCGTCACCGACAGCCTGCAGGTGAAGATCCTGCTGCTGGTCCTCATGCCGCTGATTCTCTCCTCCTCCTGCCTGCTGCTGCTCGAAGGGTATGGCGGCATTCAGGCCAATCAGCAACAGGTCGAGCAGCAGCGTGAGCTGCTGCTCGAGGCGCGCCAGCGCGGCGTGCGGGGCCACGTCGAGCTCGCCACGTCCATGGTGGAACGAATCGCCGCCACGGTGCCCGACACCGACGAGGCGAAACGACGCGCCATGGAGTTGCTCGATAGCCTGCGCTTCGAGGGCGACAACTACATCTTTGCCTTCGAGTCGGACGGCCACATGCTGGTGCAGCCGGCGGCGCCCGACACGGTGGGCACCAACATGTTCGGGGCCACCGACGCCAACGGCATTCACATGATCCGCGACATGGCCCAGCTGGCCGCGCTGGGCGGCGGTTCCTATCGGTACGAGTGGCCGGACCCCGAGACCGGCGAGCCCGAGCCCAAACACTCCTATGTCGCCTCCGTCGAGCCCTGGGGCTGGGTGATCGGGGCCGGCGTCTATGTCAGTGATATCGAGGCGGCCATGGCGGGTATCGAGGCGGCGGCCGAGGAGTCGCTCATCGCTTCTCTGGTCCGGCTCTGGAGCCTGGGCACCGTGGCCAACCTGATCATCGCGGCTTTCGCGATGTGGCTGGCGCGCCGCACGGTTCACCAGGTGCGCTACACGGCCTCGACCATCAAGGAGGTCGCCAGCGAGGTGGCGGCCGGCCGGGGGGATCTGACCCGGCGCCTGACCGTTCGCAGCCGCGACGAGATCGGCGAGCTGGGCGAGCAGTTCAACGCCTTCCTCGAGCGCATGCAGTCGATGCTGCGCGACGTGCGCCACGGCGCCAACGCGGTCTCCTGGGCGGCCAACGATATCGCCCAGGGCAGCGAGGAGCTGGCGGCACGCACCGACCAGGCCGCGGACAGCCTGCAGCAGACCTCCTCGGCCATGGAGGAGATCACCTCCACGGTGGAGAACAACGCCAGCCACACCGAGCAGGCCGACCAGCTGGTCACCGCCACCTCCGGTGTCGCCCAGCAGGGCCAGGCGGCCATGCAGGGCGTCGAGAAGACGATGGGCGACATCAACCGCTCGTCGTCGCAGATCGGCGATATCGTCTCGATGATCGACTCCATCGCCTTCCAGACCAATATCCTGGCGCTCAACGCCTCGGTCGAGGCGGCGCGTGCCGGCGAGCACGGTCGCGGCTTCGCCGTGGTGGCTCAGGAGGTGCGCAAGCTCGCCCAGCGCTCGGCGGAGGCGGCCAGCGAGATCAAGGGCCTGATCGAGTCGTCGGTGACGCTCTCCCAGGACGGCACCAAGATCGTGCAGCGGGCCGGCGAGACCATGCGTGAGATCTTCGACCGCGTGGGGCAGGTGACGGCCGTGATCTCCGAGATCAACGCCGGGTCGCGAGAGCAGAGCGCCGGCATCGCGGAGGTCAACACGGCCGTCAATCAGCTCGATACCATGACCCAGCAGAATGCCACCATGGTCGAGCAGAGCTCCGACACGGCCGCCCAGATGCGCCGCCAGGCCGAGCAGCTCAGCGGCCTGATCAGCGGCTTCGTGCTGGGCGATGAGCGCGAGGAGAGCGCCCTTCATGCCAGCCACCATGCGAGCCAGGCGTCGTCCACCGCCTCGGCGACGCCGGCGTCCGACGAGGCCTCGCCCCGGGCGCGTTTGTCGAAGGCCGAGGAGCGTGAGCCCGAGTGGGAGGCCTTCTAGCGGCAGCCGGCCCGCTCGTCACCTGACGAACGGGCCGGTCAGCCAACAAGAGAGATGCCATCGGCCCGGGACCGCGTCCCGGGCCGATGACGTGTCAGGCCACGTGCCTGACCTTCTCCGGCAGCAGCCCCTTGGGCGCGAAGCGCAGCACCAGGGTGATCAGCAGCCCGATCACGAACACCCGCGCCTGCAGCGCTCGGCTGTCCATGTTGGTGGGCGCCTCCCAGCCGAAGGTGCCCTCGCCGAAGGCGACGACCAGCTCCATCACAAACAGCGCCAGCGGCTCGGACATGATCCAGATGAGATAGACCGCTACGGCGCCGAAGATGGTGCCCAGGTTATTGCCGGGACCGCCCAGGATGACCATCACCAGGACCAGGAAGGTGTGGTTGAGCGGCAGGTAGCCCTGGGGATCGAACATGCTGTTGAAGCTGCCGAGCGCGGCGCCGCCGATGCCCATCAAGATGCAGCCCAGCACGAAGATCTCCAGACGACGCCGGTTGATGTCCTTGCCCATGGCGGCGGCAGAGAGCTCGTTGTCGCGAATGGCGCGGATCATCCGCCCCCAGGGGGCGTGATAGGCGCGACTCAGCAGGAAGAAGATCACCGCGATCATCACCGCGGTCACCGACAGGTACATCGCCCGGGCCAGGGTGAAGCCGACCTCGGCAGGGCCCGGCACCGGCCAGGGCAGTGGCGAGACGGTGGCGGTGCCGCGGGTCAGCCAGTCGGAGTTCTTGAGGAAGGCCTTGATGATCTCGGCGATGCCCAGGGTCGCGATTGCCAGGTAGTCGCTGCGCAGCCCCAGGCAGACCCGGCCGATGAAGAAGCCCACTGCGCCTGCCAGCGCGCCGCCGACGATCCAGCCCACGCCGACCGGCAGCCCCAGGCCGCCGATGAAACCGGCCTGGGACTCGATCTGATCGGTCACGTCGCGCAGGGCGTTGATCACCACCAGGTAGAGCACGACCCCGAGCACCACGGCGATGACGGTGCGCAGCCGCTTCGGCACGCCGAGCCGGTCGAGCCGGGTGGCGCCGAGCACGACGAGGATGGCGGCCAGCATGGCGAGCAGCACCAGGCCAAGCTCGCCGGGCAGCTCGCTGCCCCAGAACGCCTCGTTGACCGGGATGCTGAAGAACATGGCGCTGAAGCCGCCCAGGGCCACGAAGCCCATCACCCCGGCATTGAACTGTCCGGCATAGCCCCACTGGATGGTCAGGCCGAGGGCCAGGATGGCGTAGCAGGAGGCCTCCACCAGCATGCGGGTGCTGTAGGCACTGCCCATCGCGGCGTAGACGCCGAGCACGGCCGCCAGCAGGGCGAGGAAGAGCAGTATTTCCCGCAGCGGCAGGCGGCTGGGGGTGGCGACGATATCGGTGCGTCTGGTTTCCATCAGATCACCTTGCCCTTGAAGATGCCGGTGGGGCGCCACACCAGGATGACGACCAGGATGAAGAAGGGCACCACGATCTTGTACTCGGTGCCGACGAAGGCGAGATTGCCGGCCTGGGTCAGCCACTCCGGCAGGCTGTCCCGGAAGGGCCTGAGCAGCACGCTCCAGTTGAACACCGCCAGGGTCTCGGCGAAGCCCACCACGAAGCCACCGGCCACCGCCCCGAAGGGATGACCCACGCCGCCGACGATGGCGGCGGCGAAGATCGGCAGCAGCAGGAAGAAGCTGAGATCGGGCTTGAAGGTGACGTCCAGCGACAGCAGGGTGCCGGCGATGGCGGCGAGCCCGCCGGCGATCACCCAGGTCACGGCGACGATGGTGTTGGTGTTGATGCCCGAGGCCTGGGCCAGGTCGGGGTTGTCGGACATGGCGCGCATCGCCTTGCCGAGCCGCGAGCGGGTCAGGAAGAGGTGCAGGCCCACCACGGTGACCAGGGTGATCCCGAAGAGCCAGAGCTGCGGCTCGGTGATCACCACCGGCACCCGCACGCCCTCGAAGGGCAGGGCGAGGCGGAATATCTCCTTGCGATCATCGACGTAGAGGCTCTGGCCGCCGGTGCCCGAGAACAGCCGGATCAGGCCCTGTAGCATCAGCGTCACCCCCAGCGAGCCGATCACCAGCACGATGGGCTTGACGCCGTGGGCGCGCAGCGGCTTGTAGAAGGCGCGGTCGATGCCCACCGCGAGCAGCGCCGTGAGCGCCATGGCCACCGGCAGCAGCACCAGCGCGGCGGGCACGCCGAAGGCCGCCCCGGCCCCCGGGAAGGCGCTGGCCAGCAGCAGCACCATGAAGGCGCCGAAGGTCATCATGTCGCCATGAGCGAAGTGGGCGAAGCGCATGATGCTGAAGATCAGCGTCACGCCCACCGCGCCGATGGCGTAGATCGAGCCGGTCACGCTGCCGGCGATCACCACGTTGTTGATGAAGAAGACGAGTTCGTTCACGAAGGATTCTCCAGGTCGGGCGCCGGGACTAGCCGCCGAGGAAGCTCTTGGCGACGTCCGGGTCGGCCAGCAGGGCGGCCCCGGTATCGGTGAAGCGATTCTGGCCGGCGGCCAGCACGAAGCCCTTGTCGGCGATGCCGAGCGCCTGCTTGGCGTTCTGCTCGACCATCAGGATGCCCACGCCGGCCGAGTTGACCCGCTTCACCTGCTCGAAGATCTCGTTCATGTAGAGCGGCGAGAGGCCGGCGGTGGGCTCGTCGAGCAGCAGCAGGCTGGGTTCGGCCATCAGCGCCCGGCCCATGGCCACCATCTGGCGCTGACCGCCGGAGAGCTCGCCGGCCGGCTGGTGGCGCTTCTCATGGAGCGGCGGGAAGAACTCAAAGACCTGGGCCAGCATGCGCTTGACGTTGCCCGGCTTGAGGAAGGCGCCCATCTCCAGGTTCTCCTTCACCGTGAGGCTCGGGAAGACGTTGTTCTCCTGGGGCACGAAGCCCATCCCCTTCTGCACCAGCTTGTTGGGGGGCAGGTTGTGGATCGGCTCGCCGCGCAGCAGGATCTCGCCCTGGCTGACGTGGAGCAGCCCGAACACGGCCTTGAGCATGGTGGACTTGCCGGCCCCGTTGGGACCGACGATCACGCCGATCTGGTCGGACTCGATGGCCATGTCCACCCCGTTGAGGATGTTCATGCCGCCGTAGCCGCCGTGCACGTTGCGTGCGTCGAGTAATGGCATGGTCAGTCGTTCTCTGCGTTCGTTATCGTTATTGGCGGCGTCCCGTGGGACGCCGGACCCCCGAGGAGGCATCGGCACACCGCTCAGCTGGCCGCGCCAAAGTACGCCTCGATGACCTCGGGGTTGTTCTGGATCTCCGCGATGCTGCCCTCGACCATCACGCTGCCCTGGGCCAGCACGATCACCGGGTCGCAGAGCCGGGCGATCATGTCCATGTCGTGTTCGATGACCAGGAAGGTGTAGCCCAGCTCGCGATTGAGCCGCTCGATGTTGGTGACGAGATCGCCGAGCAGGGTGCGGTTGACGCCGGCGGCGATCTCGTCGAGCAGCACCACCCGGGCGTCGGTCATCATGGTGCGGCCGAGCTCGAGGAGCTTCTTCTGGCCGCCGGAGAGGTTGCCAGCGAGCTCGTTGCGCACGTGGTGCAGGCCGATGAAGTCGATCACCTCCAGCGCCCGGCGGCGCACCTCGGTCTCCTCGCTTCGCACCAGGCCCGGCGTGAACCAGGCGGCGAACAGGTTCTCGCCGGACTGGGCCGGCGGCACCATCATCAGGTTCTCCAGCGCCGTCATGTGGGAGAACTCGTGGGCGATCTGGAAGGTGCGCAGCAGACCCCGGTGGAAGAGCGCGTTGGCCGGCTGGTTGGTGATGTCGTCGCCGTCGAGCAGGACCCGGCCGCTGTCCAGCGGCAGGGCCCCGGCGATGATGTTGAACAGCGTCGACTTGCCGGCCCCGTTGGGCCCGATCAGGCCGGTGATCGAGCCTTTCTCCACCTGGATCGAGCAGTCGTTGATGACCTTTAGGCCCCCGAAGGCCTTGTTGACGTGCTGTACATCGATGATGGCGGCCATTGCGGATCCCGTGGGTTGTTGTTCTGGTGATGCGCTTCGGACGCTGCCGTTATCACGCTCCTGCGCTTACTGTTGCTGGCTGTCGTCGGCGAGGAAGGTGCGACCCGCGGCGAAGGCACCGACGATCACCACGGCGCCGATGGCCGGGATCAGGTAGCCCTCCACCTGGGGAATGCTGCGCAGGAAGACGAAGGCCACCGCCGCCGGCGCCACGAAACGCACCAAAAAACGCCAGAGGCGGAACCAGCGCTCGTTGGTGTGCATCTCCTTCATCACCTCGGAGTGGGTCAGCGCCCAGCCGGCGAACAGCGCGATCATCAGGCCGCCCAGCGGCATGAAGATGTTGGTCAGCATCTCGATCAGGCCGAAGGCGCTGCGCCCGAACAGGGTGTGAAAGAGCGTGCCCTCGGCCCACAGGTTGAAGCTGACCACGGTGAGCAGGCCCAGCGCCCAGCTGGCGATCACCATCATGATCACGGCCTGGGGGCGGGTCAGGTCGAAGCGCTCGACCAAAAAGGCCGCCACGGGCTCGATCAGCGAGATCGACGAGCTGATCGCCGCGCCCAGCACCAGCAGGAAGAATACGCCGCCGACCAGGGCGCCGCCCGGCATCTCGGCGAAGGCCAGCGGCAGGGTGACGAACATCAGGCCGGGGCCCTCGCCGGGGTTCAGGCCGGAGCCGAAGACCAGCGAGAAGATCGCCAGGCCCGCCACCATGGCCACCGCGGTGTCGACCACGGCGATCGCGAAGGCGGTGCGGGTCAGCGATGACTCGCCCGGCATGTAGGCGCCGTAGGCCATGATGGCGCCCATGCCGAGGCTCAGCGTGAAGAACGACTGCCCCATCGCCTCGAGCCAGCCCTCGAGGCTCAAGTCGGCCAGGTTGAAGGTGAACAGGAAGCTCGCTGCGGCGCCGATGTCGCCGACCACGGCGCCATAGCCCAGCACCACCAGCAGGATCACGAACAGCGAGGGCATCAGCAGGCGCAGGCCGCTCTCGATGCCCTTGTGGATGCCCAGGCCCACGATCAGCGCCGAGGCGGCGATAAACAGGGTGTGATAGAGGGTCAGCAGCATCGGCGAGGCGAGCAGCGCATCGAAGCTCTGGCCGGCCCCGGCGGCGTCGATATCGGCCATCCCCCCGGTCAGCATCAGCCCGGTGTAGTGGATCGCCCAGCCGGCGATCACCGAGTAGAAGCTCAGGATCAGGAAGGCGGAGGCGGCCCCCAGCCAGCCGATCGACTCCCAGGCGCGGGAGGTCTGGTGGGTGCGGGTGAGAAAGCGCATGCCCATGATCGGACTGCGTCGGCTGTTGCGGCCGAGCATGATCTCGGCGATCAGGATGGGGATGCCCACGGCGAAGATGGTCAGGGCGTAGACCAGGATGAAGGCGCCGCCGCCGTTTTCGCCGGTCAGGTAGGGGAAGCGCCAGAGGTTGCCGAGCCCGACGGCCGAGCCGACGGCGGCCAGCAGGAAGGTGCCCTTGTGGGTCCAGACGTTATGCGTGCTCATGGGAATCCAGGATTGCCTTGGTGGGCCTTGTGAGCCTGTGCCGCCAACTTTGCGGCACGAGGGCCTGTCTGGCTAGTAGGCCAGCGTTTAGGAGGCGTTGGCGGTGCCCGGTGGTCACCGCCGTCGGGATCAGTCTTGGGGATCTTCCGGCTCTTCCGACTCGTCCGATCCCTCGGGGTGACGAGGTTCGAGGGCGCGGAAGGCGTCGGGCAGGCGCACCGTGTCGCCGAGCGTGAGGTCGCCGGCGGCCTGCTGGCGTCGACCGTTGTCGTCGGCGATCAGGGCCACCACCTCGCCGATGCTGGTGCTTTCGACCCGGGCCGCGACCTTCACCCTGACGGTGAATCCACGGTAGCTGGCCGACAGGATGCTGCCGCGCTGGGGCTGGCGGTAGTCGTCGGGATGGTTGGCATAGTAACGCAGGACGCCCCGCTCGCCGGGATCGTCCCACTCCACGTGCTTGTGCATGTCGGCACTCCTTGGGTGGGTGATTCAGCCTCCAGCATAGCCGCCGCCGGGACGCGGGGCCGTTTGCAGCGGCCACAAACGACAGAGCCCGCCGGATGGGCGGGCTCTGGCGGTGGCGGGCCGGCTTACTTCTTGCTGGCGCGCTTGCGTTCGTTCTCGGTCAGGTGCTTCTTGCGCAGGCGGATGTGGCTGGGGGTGACTTCCACCAGCTCATCGGAATCCAGGAATTCGATGGCCTGCTCGAGGGTGAAGTTGATCGGCGGGGTCAGCACGATGTTCTCGTCGTTGCCCGTGGAACGCATGTTGTCGAGCTTCTTGCCCTTGGTGGGGTTGACCACCATGTCGTTGGCACGGTTGTTGATACCGATCAGCATGCCCTCGTAGACCTCGGTGGCATGGTCGATGATCAGCTTGCCGCGATCCTGCAGGGCGTAGAGCGCGTAGGCCAGCGCCTTGCCGGGGACCATGGAGACCAGCACGCCGTTGCGCCGCTCGATGGAGGCGTCGGGCTTGAGCGGGCCGTAGTGATCGAAGCGGCTGGTGAGGATGCCGGTACCGGAGGTCAGGGTCAGGAACTGGCCACGGAAGCCGATCAGCCCGCGGGCGGGGATGATGAAGTCCAGACGCACGCGGCCCTTGCCGTCCGGGTTCATGTTGACCAGCTCACCCTTGCGGTAGCCGAGCTCCTCCATGACGGAGCCCTGGTGCTGCTCCTCGCAGTCGATGATCACTTCCTCGTAGGGCTCCTGCTGCTCCCCGTCGATCTCGCGAATGATCACCTCGGGACGGCCCACGGCCAGCTCGAAGCCCTCGCGGCGCATGCTCTCGATCAGCACCGAGAGGTGCAGCTCGCCGCGACCGGAGACGATGAACTTCTCCGGGCTGTCGCCCTGCTCGACGCGCAGCGCCACGTTGTGGATCAGCTCCTGGTCGAGGCGATCCCTGATGTTGCGGCTGGTGACGAACTTGCCTTCCTTGCCGGCGAAGGGCGAGTCGTTGACCTGGAAGGTCATGGAGACGGTCGGCTCATCGACGGTCAGTGCCGGCAGCGCCTCGACGACGGCCGGGTCGCAGAGGGTGTCGGAGATCGCCAGGTTGTCGATGCCGGTGACGCAGATGATGTCGCCGGCGGTGGCCTCGTCGGTCTGCACCCGCTCCAGGCCCAAGTGGGTCATGACCTGGCCGATCTTGCCCTTGCGCTCCTTGCCTTCCTTGCTGATCACGGTGATCTGCTGGTTCGGCTTGACCGAGCCGCGGGTGATGCGGCCCAGGCCAATGACGCCGACGTAGCTGGAGTAGTCCAGCGCCGAGATCTGCATCTGGAAGGGGCCGTCGAGCTCGACCTTGGGCGGCTCGACGATGTCGACGATGGACTGGAACATCGGCGTCATGTCCTCGGCCAGCTGCTCCGGCTCCGGCCCGGCGATGCCGTTCAGGGCCGAGCAGTAGATGATCGGGAAGTCGAGCTGGTCGTCGCTGGCGCCGAGGTTGTCGAACAGGTCGAAGATCTGGTCGATGACGTAGTCGGGACGCGCGCCGGGGCGGTCGATCTTGTTGACCACGACGATCGGCTTCAAGCCCTGGTCGAAGGCCTTCTGGGTCACGAAGCGAGTCTGCGGCATGGGGCCGTCGACGGCGTCGACCAGCAGCAGCACGGAGTCGACCATCGACATCACGCGCTCGACCTCGCCGCCGAAGTCGGCGTGTCCGGGGGTGTCGACGATGTTGATGTGGTAGTCCTGGCCGTCGGGGGCCTGCCAGCGGATCGCCGTGTTCTTGGCCAGGATCGTGATGCCACGCTCCTTCTCCTGGTCATTGGAGTCCATGATGCGCTCCTGCCCCTCGGCCTTGCGGTCGAGAGTGCCGGACTGGCTGAGCAGTTTGTCGACCAGGGTGGTCTTGCCGTGGTCGACGTGAGCGATGATGGCGATGTTGCGAAGATTCTCGATCACGACGGGATCCTGCTGACAAAATTGGGGGCGCATTATAGGGGCAGGGCGACGACGGCTACCAGCTTTGTCGCCGTGAATCTTCCGTCACGACCATATATCAGTGGTTTGGGAGCCACTGAAAAGAGGGTGAAAGGGCGATTCAGGCCTCGACGGCGGTGACGCGTGCCTGGCAGGCATGCAGGCGGGCGATCAGGTCGGGCAGGGCCTCGGTGTCCAGCGACGGGTCGCAGCCGCCGATGCGCTCGAACCAGGCGCGGGAGACGCAGAGAGTGTCGGCGAGGGGCTGGTGGCGCAGGCGCTGCCAGAGCAGCATCAGCCGATTGGGACGCAGGGCGGTCAGGACCACGGCGTCCTGGGCATGACGTTCGATGTCGGCCAGGGTATCGACCAGCCAGCCGGGGGAGATGAGCGGCCCCGGGGCCGGGAACAGCAGCACCTGCCCCTGGCTGTGGGCGACCGCCGTGTTGAGGCGGTCGCCAAGCGGGGTGCCCTCGGTGGTCACGAGGCGCACCTCGTGGCGACTGGCCATGCGTATCAGGCGCTGATCGCCGGTATCGTCGGCCAGCAGTAGCTCGAGCCGCAGGTCGCGGCGCTGTCTCAGGGGCCTCAGCGCCGCCAGGCGGCGCGGCAGGCCTGCACCCGAGGCGCGGGCATCGAGGAGGATGCTGCAGACGATCATGCTCGCGTCGGCTCCCTTGGTTGGGCGCGGGTCGCTTGGGATGGCACTCACCCCAGAATCCGCGCTGCCTCTCCGGAGCCCGCGCCACACCGGTCGGCGCCGCCATGTAAACGAGTGTAGTTTTTGGTGTTAACACGTATCAATGCGCATCGGACTGATATTTCTGTGTTGCGAAGATGACCTTCCGACCGCAGCAGGGATGAGGGAGGCCATCGCATGGCGTCGGGGCACGGAGGGCCGAAGCGCGGTTCGCGAGACATTCTGGTGCGAGGGACGTTTTTTGTGCACTTTTGTGGTGCGTAAAGGCGGGTGATGCGGTGCGCGGAAAAAATGAATGGCGATTCTGGTGCATGAGTCGGCCAGGAGTGAGTGGAGAAAAACCTTTTTAATCAGTGGCTTGTGATGTTTTTGTCGTTCGGTGGTGCAAAGCTGGCACGCGGCCTGCATTCTTATCGGCAAGGTTATCTTGCGGCAGGTTGGCCGTGGGCATCGGCCCGGCGGCATGCTACAACATCGTCGGAACCCACCTGCGGCAATGCCCTGACACCGCTCAAGCTTTTCAGCTCAGCTCACTGTGGAGGACTCCATGTCCGATAAGACACTCGCCCTGATTGAAGAACACGACGTGAAGTGGATCGACCTGCGCTTTACCGATACGCGTGGCAAGGAACAGCACGTGACCATCCCGGCGCGCGACGTCGACGAGGAGTTTTTCGAGAACGGTCAGATGTTCGACGGCTCCTCCATCTCCGGCTGGAAGGGCATCAACGAATCCGACATGATCCTGCGCCCCGAAGACGGCTCCGGCTTCCTCGACCCCTTCACCGAAGACGCCACCCTGGTGCTGCGCTGCGACATCATCGAGCCGGCCACCATGCAGGGCTACGAGCGCGATCCGCGCTCCATCGCCAAGCGCGCCGAGGCCTTCCTGCAGTCCTCCGGCCTGGGCGACACCGCCTTCTTCGGTCCGGAGCCCGAGTTCTTCATCTTCGACGAGGTGCACTGGAAGTCCGATATCGAGGGCTCCATGTACAAGATCTCCTCCGAAGAGGGTGCCTGGTCCACCGACCGCTCGGTGGAGGGCGGTAACCTGGCCCACCGTCCGCGGGTCAAGGGTGGCTACTTCCCGGTGCCGCCGGTGGACAGCTTCCACGACATTCGCGGCGCCATGTGCAACACCCTGGAGGCCATCGGCCAGACGGTCGAGGTGCATCACCACGAGGTGGCCAACGCCGGCCAGAACGAGATCGGCGTGAAGTTCAACACCCTGGTCAAGAAGGCCGACGAGGTCCAGGAAATGAAGTACGTGATCCACAACGTGGCTCACGCTTACGGCAAGACCGCGACCTTCATGCCCAAGCCGCTGGTCGGCGACAACGGCAGCGGCATGCACGTGCACCAGTCGTTCTGGAAGGATGGCACCAACCAGTTCGCCGGCGACGAGTACGCGGGTCTCTCCGAGATGGCGCTCTACTACATCGGCGGTGTCATCAAGCACGCTCGTGCCCTGAACGCCTTCACCAACGCCTCCACCAACTCCTACAAGCGTCTGGTGCCGGGCTTCGAGGCGCCGGTGATGCTGGCTTACAGCGCCCGCAACCGCTCCGCCTCCATCCGTATTCCCTACACCGCGAGCCCCAAGGGCAAGCGTGTCGAGCTGCGCTTCCCCGACCCGACCGCCAATCCCTACCTGTGCTTCGCGGCGATGCTGATGGCCGGTATCGACGGCATCCGCAACAAGATCCATCCCGGCGATGCCATGGACAAGAACCTCTACGACCTGCCGCCGGAAGAGGGCAAGTCGATTCCGACCGTGGCCGAGAGCCTTGACCAGGCCCTCGCGGCGCTGGACGCCGATCGCAGCTTCCTCACCGAGGGTGGCGTCTTCACCGACGACATGATCGATGCCTACATCGAGCTGCTCGAAGAAGACGTGGAGCGTATCCGCATGACCACGCACCCGATCGAGTTCGACATGTACTACAGCTGCTGAGCCCGCGGCGCCTGGCGCCGCGTCCAGCATCGCAAGAGGCACGCCCCTGGGCGTGCCTCTTTTCTTGTGCGTGGCGGATAAAGAGGGCGACGTGAAGGGGCCTCGTGAAGGGGCCTGGCGGCGGCCGCTAGATCAGCAGCATATGGCCGACAAGGCCCAGCGCGAAGCCCAGTACCGCGCCCAGGGGCGGTCCCCAGTGGTAGTCGAGCTTGGCCTGGGGCGCGAGGTCCTGGAACACCGAATAGAGGATGCCGCCGGCGGCGAACAGCATGATCATCGCCACCGCCGTGGGATACGGTGCCAGCCACAGGAAGCCGCTCAACCCGGCCAGCGGCCCCAGCCAGGCCATGGCGAAGAACATCGCGATCAGCCGGCGGCTCGAGTAGGGGGTGGTGCTGCGCAGTTCGTGGTAGGCGTTGAAGCCTTCGGGCAGGTTCTGCAGCGCCATCAGGCCGGCGAGCAGCAGGCTGCCGCTGCTGCCGTGGGCGAAGGCCGCCCCCAGGGCCAGGGCCTCGGGCACGAAGTCCGCGAGCATGGCCGCCAGCTGACTGGCCGAGGTGCCGCTGCGGTGCAGGGCGATGTCCAGGGCCATGAACGCCAGCCCGCCGGCCACGAAGCAGCCTGCGGCGGTGGCGATGTCGAGAACCGGCAGGCTGTCCGGCACCAGCACCAGCGCCACCGCCGAGAGCAGGGCGCCGCCGCCGAAGGCGATGATGCCGTGGCGCAGCTCGTTTTCGAGCCAGTCGATCGGGATGCACTCCACCCGCGCCAGCCAGGCACCCATCGGCATCGCCATGCCGGCCATCAGCGTGAGCACGATCACCGTCTGCCAGGCGTCCATGCGTCGTCTCCTTCTTCCATCACGGCATGACGTCTTCACCGGAGCGGATCGGTCGGCCCGGGGAGCGCCATCCGCGTTCCTTGGGCGGTCGCTTCTGCGCTAGTCTGTCATCATAAAGGGAAATTCATCGATCACGCAGGAATCGGCGCATGAACAAGGCACTGGCAGTGGTGGCGCTGGGGCTGTCGTTGAGCCTGGCGGCTCACGCCCAGACCATCTACCGCACCACCGACGCCCAGGGCAATACGGTGTTCACCGACAATCCCGAGGGCGGCGGCGAGGAGGTGACGCTCGACTCGCTCACCGTGGTGCCGAGTCCCGGCGAGGCGACGAGCATGGCGCCGGTGGCCCAGGGCGGACGGGACGAGCCCGACACGGCAGCGCCGGGGCAGCCGTTCATGCCCTACGATCGCTTCGGCATCCTCTCGCCCGACCAGGAAGAGACCCTGCCCACCGGCGCGGCGGGTAACGTTCAGGTGAACCTGGGCATCCAGCCGGCGCTGCGCGAGGACCACCGGGTGCGCCTGCTGGTGGATGGGCGCGTCAGCCAGTCGGCCATGCACACCGATACCTTCCTGCTCAACAACCTCGCGCGCGGTGAGCACGTGCTGCAGGCCGAGCTGCTGGACGGTGGTGGGGCGGTGCGCCATCGCAGCTCGCCGGTGACCCTCTACGTGCAGCGGGCCAGCGTCAACCTGCCCAGCAACCCCAATAACCCGAGCGGTTAGCTCGCCCCTCGCCGGACACATCGGCCGCCGTGTCCGGACGGCACCTACCGGCCCTGTCGCGAGCCCCCGCCCCGCGACGAGGGCCGCTTCGATGCCTTCGAGCACGCCGACCGGGTGAAGGAGGGACGCGCCTTCGAGCACCTCGACCGGCTGCGTGACGGGCGAAGGGACAATCCCGCCTTTCACCCTCCCCATTATCCGCCGATTCATGGCCCCAAGCCCCATTACCCGCCGTACCGGCATCCCTTGCCCCACTATCCGCCGTCCCCGCATCACCGGCGCGATCCCTCGACGCGCGAGCGCTTCTCGATCGATCGGCGTTTGCACCGCCCGCTCTCGCCCCACGACGTGCCCTGATCGATCGGCCCGCCCGGGCGCGAGACACGATGGCATCCCTGGGATTCACCTAAACAGTGGCACGTAAACGGGCGTTCGATGGCCTGATGCACTAAAGTGGTGCGCCAAGATGGGGCGGTCCTGCCCCGGAAAGGCGCCGCCAGCCGTCTCATGAGGTGGCGCGCTTCTTGCAGGTCTTCTCCCATGCAGGCTCACGGCGCTTCTCCGGAAGGCGCTAACCGGATCGGGCAGGACGGCTTCATGTATCGACGCTTGATGGAACATCTCACCACCGCGGTGCTGCTGCTCGATGGCGAGCTGCGCCTGCGCTGGATGAACCCGGCCGCGGAGGCGCTGCTGGCGATCAGCTTGAGCCGCCTCAAGGGCCAGCCCCTGCCATCCCTGATTGATGGGGAGGAGGATATCGGCGGGCTGCTGGCCAAGGCCCGAGACGAATTCCATCCCTTCACCCAGCGCGAGGCGCGCCTGACGCTGACCACCGGCGAGGTCCTGACCGTCGACTACACGGTGTCGCCGCTCGGCGCCGACGAGTTGCTGCTCGAGGTGGAGCCCCGCGACCGGCTCTTGAGGATCTCCCGCGAGGAGGCGCTGCAGACCCGCCAGGAGACCATCAAGGTGCTGGCCCGCGGTCTGGCCCACGAGGTCAAGAATCCCCTGGGCGGGATCCGCGGGGCGGCCCAGCTGCTGGAGCGGGATCTCGCCGATCCCGGCCTCAAGGAGTTCACCCGCATCATCATTGAGGAGGTCGATCGGCTGCGCGACCTCGTCGATTCGATGCTGGGGCCCAACCGGATGGTGCGTCATGAGCCGCTCAACATTCATAAGGTGCTCGAGCGGGTCCGCGCGCTGCTGATCGTCGAACACCCGGCCGTGTGGATCGAGCGCGACTACGATCCCAGTCTGCCGGAGCTCTCCGGCGACGAGGCACAGATGATCCAAGCCCTGCTCAATGTGGCGCGCAACGCCGTGGAGGCGATGACCGAGGCCGGTACCGCCTCGCCGCGGCTCAGGCTGCGGACCCGTGCCCGCCGCCAGTTCACCCTGGGCGCCGAACGCCATCGCCTGGTCTGCGAGGTGGCGATCATCGACAACGGCCCGGGGATCCCCGACTCGCTGCGCGAGACGCTCTTCTACCCCATGGTCTCCGGTCGCGCCGAGGGCAGCGGCCTGGGACTCTCGATCGCCCAGTCGATCCTGCATCAGCACCAGGGGCTGATCGAGTGCGATTCGGTCCCCGGCCACACCCAATTCCGACTGCTGATTCCGCTGGAGAAGCGCCATGACTGATGTCGCCCGCGTCGTGGTCGTCGACGACGACCGCGCCATTCGCTGGGTGCTGGAGCGCGCCCTGGCCCAGCCCGATCTCGAGGTGGAGACCCTTGATCGTGCCGATCACGCCCTCGAGCGCCTGCTCGAGGACCCGCCCGAGGTGCTGGTCACCGATATCCGCATGCCGGGGCTCGACGGCCTGGACCTGATGGCCCGGGTGCGCGAGGCCCACCCGGAGCTGCCGGTGATCGTGATGACCGCCCACTCCGACCTCGACAGCGCCGTGGCCTCCTATCAGGGCGGCGCCTTCGAGTACCTGCCCAAACCCTTCGACGTCGACGAGGCGCTGGCCCTGGTGCGCCGGGCGGTGGCCCATGCTCGCGAGCGCAAGCGCCCGGTCAGCGTGCCCGAGGGGCTGGATGCCGAGATCATCGGCGAGGCGCCGGCCATGCAGGAGGTGTTTCGCGCCATCGGTCGGCTGTCGCACTCGCACATCACGGTGCTGATCAACGGCGAGTCGGGCACCGGCAAGGAGCGCGTCGCCCGTGCCCTGCACCAGCACAGCCCACGAGCCGGCAAGCCCTTCATCGCCCTGAACATGGCGGCGATTCCCAGGGACCTGATCGAGTCGGAGCTGTTCGGCCACGAGAAGGGCGCCTTCACCGGCGCCACGGCCCAGCGCCAGGGGCGCTTCGAGCAGGCCAACGGCGGCACCCTGTTCCTCGACGAGATCGGCGACATGCCGGCCGAGACCCAGACCCGCCTGCTGCGGGTGCTGGCCGACGGCGAGTTCTATCGGGTAGGCGGCCACACCTCGGTGAAGGTGGATGTGCGCATCATCGCCGCCACCCACCAGAACCTCGAGACCCTGGTGGAGGACGGGCGCTTCCGAGAGGATCTGTTCCATCGCCTCAACGTGATTCGCGTGCACCTGCCCACCCTGTCCCAGCGCCGCGAGGACATTCCGCGGCTGGCGCGCCACTTCCTCTCCGAGGCGGCCAAGGAGCTCGCCACCGACATCAAGGTGCTCACCCCCGAGGCCGAGGCCCATATCACCCGGCTGCCCTGGCCGGGCAACGTCCGCCAGCTCGAGAACACCTGCCGCTGGCTGACCGTGATGGCCTCCGGCCGCGAGGTGCTGGTCGAGGACCTGCCGCCGGAGCTGCGCGAGCCCGGCGCCACCGAGGGCAGCGTCGGCGACTGGCGCACCGCCTTCCGCGACTGGGCCGACCGCGCGCTGAGCGACGGCCATACCCACCTGCTCGAGGAGGCGGTGCCGGACTTCGAGCGCATCCTGATCGAGACCGCCCTCAAGCATACCGGCGGTCGCAAGGGCGAGGCCGCCGAGCTCTTGGGCTGGGGGCGCAACACCTTGACCCGCAAGCTCAAGACCCTGCTGCCGGCGCTGGCCGAAGGAGAATGAGGAAGCGGTGCCGCTTCCCAGAGCTCACGAGCGCCTCCTGATCGAGACCGCGCTCAAGCACGGCGGCGGGCGCTCCCCACACGATCGGCGAGGCCGCGGAACTACTGGGCTGGGGGCGCAATGCCCTCTTTCTTGAAGGGCCGGCAAGCTCAATATCTTGCTGCTGGTGCCGGCGGAGGATTAAGGCACGAAGCCGCCGATGCTGGCGGAGGACGTGCGGCTAGGAGCGAGAGAACAGCCTGCATCAAAAAGGGGCGCCGGCATGCCGGCGCCCCTTTTGTCGAGCCTCGCCCCGCGGGAGCGGTGCGCGATCAGCCGCGCGCGAGCGGCCGGGTGCGCGCCTCGAGCCAGGCCAGGGCGTCGCCCTCGAGCCTGGGCGCGAGGCGTTCACGCACTTCGGCGTGGTAGGCGTCGAGCCAGTCGGCCTCGGCGGCCTCGAGCAGTGCGACGTCGATGGGCCGGGTGTCGATGGGGCACAGCGTCAGCGTCTCGAAGCGCAGGAAGTCGCCAAAGTCGCTCTCCCCGGCGGGGCGGTTGGCGACCAGGTTCTCGATTCGGATGCCCCACTCGCCCGGGCGATACACGCCCGGCTCGATGGAGGTGATCATGCCCGGCTGCATGGCGGTGTGCGCCGCCGCCGGCGCCGACCAGGCGATCACCTGGGGCCCCTCGTGCACGTTCAGGAAGTAGCCCACGCCGTGGCCAGTGCCGTGGCCGTAGTCGCGGCCGCTGACCCACAGCGGCGCCCGGGCGATGGCGTCCAGGTGCGGCGAGGGGATGCCCCGCGGGAAGTGCGCCCGGGACAAGGCGATGGTGCCCTTGAGCACCCGAGTGTAGTCCTCGCGCTGAAGATCGGAGATCTCGCCCACCGGTACCACCCGGGTGATGTCGGTGGTGCCGCCGTGGTACTGGCCGCCGGAGTCGATCAGCAGCAGGCCGTTGCCCGCGATGGTGGCGTGGGCCGCCGGGGTGGCGTGGTAGTGCGGCAGGGCGCCGTTGGCGTTGAAGGCGGCGATGGTGGAGAAGCTGCGGCTGACGAAGCCGGGGCGCCGGGCGCGGGCGGCGGTCAGCTTCTCGTCCACGGTCAGCTCGGTGACCGTCTCGCCGCGCTCGATGGCCGCCTCCAGCCAGGCGAAGAACTCGCACAGCGCGGCGCCGTCTTCCGCCATGGCCTCGCGCACGTGGGCGAGATCGGCGTCGCTCTTGCGGCTCTTGGCCAGGGTGCTGGGCTGGCTGGCTTCCACCAGGGTCACGCCCGCCGGCAGCGCCTGGCGAGTGCCCAGGGTCAGTTTGGCCGGGTCGAGCAGCACGCGGGCCTCACCGGGCAGCGCATTGAGGCGAGGCTGCCAGTCGGCGTAGTCCGCCACCGCGATGCCGTCGGCGGCCAGCGCCGCGGTCAGCTCCTCATTCAGCTTGCCCGGGGCGACGAACAGGGTGGCCGTCTCGGTGCCCACCAGCAGGTGGGCCAGGAACACCGGGTTGAACGCGACGTCGTCGCCGCGCAGCTGGGTCAGCCAGGCGATGTCGTCCAGGGTCGAGATGGGGTGCCAGTCGGCGCCGTGCTCGGCCATGGACGCGCGCACCCGGGCCAGGCGCTCGGCGCGGCTCTCGTCGAGGTAGGCCGCCGGATGGGCATAGAGCGGCGCCTCGGGCAGTGCCGGGCGCTCGGGCCAGACGGCGTCGAGCAGGTCCCGATCGCCGCGCAGGCGGATGCCCTTGGGCGCGAGCGCCTCCTCGAGCCGCCGCGCGTTGGCGAGCGACACCACGTCGGCGTCGAAGCCCAGGGTCGCGCCCTCGTCGAGGCGCTCGGCCAGCCAGCGCATGGGTGCCTCGGCCTGGCCGGGCTGGAGCTTCATCAGCGCGATGCCGCTGCCCGCCAGCTGCTCCTCGGCCTGCACCCAGTAGCGGCTGTCGACCCAGACGCCGGCGGCGTCCTGGGTGATCACCAGGGTGCCCACCGAGCCGTCGAAGCCGGAGAGCCAGGCGCGGCCGGCCCAGTGCTCTGGCAGGTACTCGGAGTTGTGGGGGTCGGAAGAGGGCAGCCACCAGGCGTCGATGGCGTTCTCGCGCATGGCGTCGCGCAGGGCGGCGAGACGGTCCGCGGGGTTCGAGGGGGCGTGGCTCATGTCAGGCTCCGGTGGTGGAAGAAGAGGGAGAGGAGGCAATGGCATCGCGCTGGCTGCCCTTGAGCATGCGGCCGATCAGCGGCGTCAGCAGCGCCAGCACCAGGGCACAGAGTACCAGTGCCACCGCCGAGCGGCCGAACAGCGCCGGCAGCTCGGCGAGCTTGTCGGCGCTGACGTTGCCGCCGATCAGGCCGGCCACCAGGTTGCCCAGCGCCAGCGAGGTGAACCACAGGCCCATCAGCTGCCCACGGATGCGCTGCGGTGCCAGGGTGCTCATGGTGGAGAGGCCCACCGGGCTCAGGCACATCTCGCCGAGGGTCAGAAGCAGCAGGCTTCCGGTGATCCACAGCGGCGAGACCAGGCCGTCGCCGCTGATCACCTGGCGCGCGGCGAGCATCATCAGGCCGAAGCCGGCGGCGGCGAACAGCAGGCCCATCACGAACTTGGTGGCGCTACTCGGCTCCAGGCCGCGGCGGCCCAGCAGCGGCCACAGCCAGCCGAACAGCGGGCCGAGCAGGATGATGAAGACGGCGTTGAGCGACTGGAACCAGACCGTGGGGACCTCCCAGCCGCCGAACAGCGCGCGGTCGGTGTAGTCGTTGGCGAAGAGGTTGTAGGAGGTGGGCTGCTGCTCGAAGGAGGCCCAGAAGAAGGCCGAGGCGACGATCAGCAGGAAGGCCACCACCACCCGGGCGCGCTCGCGGGCGTCGAGGCCGGCGAAGGCCATCAGGTAGACGAAGAAGCCCAGGGCGCAGACGATGATCACGCTGGTCATGGCCTCGGCGATCGCCACCGGCTCCAGCTGGATCATTCCGACGGCCGCGAGGCTCACCAGGGCGGCGGCGAGGATCGACAGTCCCGAGACCGCCAGGCCCACGCCGCGGCGCCGTACGGCCGGGGCGTCCCAGCTGGAGTCGCGGCCCTGCTGGCGGTCGGCGCGGCGCATGGCGGGAATCGCCCAGAGGCGGAAGATCAGCAGCGCGGCCAGCATGCCCAGCCCGCCGATGCCGAAGCCCCAGTGCCAGCCGCCGCTCTCGATCAGCAGCCCGGTCATCAGCGGGGCCAGCAGGGCGCCCAGGTTGATGCCCATGTAGAAGATCGCGAAGCCGCCGTCGCGGCGCGCATCGCCCTCGTCGTAGAGGCTACCCACCATCACGGTGATGCAGGTCTTGAACAGCCCCGAGCCCAGCACGATCAGCAGCAGGCCGACGAAGAAGGCGGTGGCGCCCCACAGCGCCGAGAGGGCGATGGCCAGGTGGCCCAGGGCGATCAGGATCGAGCCGTACCAGACGGCGCGGCGCTGGCCGAGCCAGTTGTCGGCCAGCCAGCCGCCGGGCAGGGCCGAGAGATAGATAGCGCCGGCGTAGATGCCGACGATGGCCGCGGCGTCCTCGCGGCTGAAGCCCAGGCCGCCCTCGGCGAGGCCGGCGGCCATGAACAGCACCAGCAGCGGGCGAATGCCGTAGTAGGAGAAGCGCTCCCACATCTCGGTGAAGAACAGCGACCCCAGCGGGCGGGGGTGGCCGAAGAAGCCGTGATCCCGTCGGGACGTCGCGTCGGGGGCATCGGAGGTTGAGGACATGGATCGTCTGCCTTGTGAGGTGTTGGTGGCGTCACGGACCGTGCCGAGTCGTGTGATGTCAGGCGACCCTGTGGCCTGACTCGCTTTTATCTGGTGTTTTTACTGAAAGGCACGGCGTATGCAGGCGATTCTATGGAAATTTGTTAGTCGGCGAAACGATATGGCGATCGAGCGTCGCTATCCTGCAAGCCCGCGGCGCGGCGATGGCAATCTCGCGCATCCCGGTGCCAGAATGGAACCTCCAAGGAGAGATTGCCCATGACGCAGATGAGCTGGGAGCGGCTGCTCGATCCGGGGCGGCTGCACGACCGTCGCGGCGCGCGCCCCGGGAACGGGCGCGGCGAGATCGGCCGCAGCCCCTTCCACAAGGATCACGACCGGATCGTCTTCGCCGGCTCCTTCCGCCGCCTGGGGCGCAAGACTCAAGTGCACCCGCTGACCGATAACGACCATATCCACACCCGCCTGACGCATTCGCTGGAGGTGGGCTGCGTGGGGCGCTCGCTCGGCATGATCGTCGGTGAGCGCCTCAGTGAGCGCCTGCCGGCCTGGATCACCCCGGCCGATCTGGGGGTGATCGTCCAGGCGGCGTGCCTCGGGCACGACATCGGCAACCCGCCCTTCGGCCACGCCGGCGAGTACGCCATCCGCGACTGGTTCGCCCGCGCCGAGGTCGATGGCAGCGGGCTGCTCGACGGGCTGTCGGCGCGCGAGCGCGAGGACCTGCTCACCTACGAGGGCAACGCCCAGGGCTTTCGCATCGTCACCCAGATCGAGTACAACCAGTTCCGCGGCGGCATGCGCCTGACCACCGCGACGCTGGGTACCCTGCTCAAGTATCCCTGGACCGTCGAGCACGGCGGGGCGGCCGGCAAGTTCGGCTGCTACCAGAGCGAACGCGCACTGCTCGAGGAGGTGGCCGACCGGCTCGGCCTGCTGCCCCGCGGCCAGGATCGCTGGTGTCGCCACCCGCTGGCCTGGCTGGTCGAGGCGGCCGACGACATCTGCTACGCGCTGCTCGACCTCGAGGACGGCCTGGAGATGGGCATCCTCGGCTTCGACGAGGTGGCCGAGATCCTCACCCAGATCGCCGGCGGCGTGCCGCCGGACTACGCCGAGATGCAGCAGAGCGGCGTCTCCCAGCGCCGGCGCATCGCCGCCCTGCGCGGGGCCGCCATGGAGCGCGCGGTGAGCGACGTCGGCGCGGTCTTCGTGCAGCACGAGACGGAGCTTCTGGGCGGGCGCCTCCAGGACGATCTTCTGGAGCTCTGCCATCCGGACCTCGGCTGGGGGGTAAAGGCGGCCAAGCAGCTGGCCCGCAAGCGGATCTTCCAGAACGAGCGCAAGGCCAAGCTGGAGATCGGCGCCTACACCACCCTAGGCATCCTGCTGGAGGCCTTTATCGGCGCCGCCCACGAGCTGCACTACCAGGGCCGCTCCACCTTCAAGCACCAGCGGGTGCTGGCGCTGATCGGTGAGAACACCCCGCGCTCCTCCTGGAGCCTGTATGACAGCTACCGGCGCATGCTCGACTTCATCGGCGGCATGACCGACCACTACGCGGTGGACCTGGCCCAGGAGATGGGCGGCCGGCTGAGGGGGGACTGAGCATGGGAGGCTGGCGTCATCTAGGGAGGGGGCTGGCGCTGGCACTGCTGGTCGGCGTCGCGGCGGTGTCCGGCGCTCATGCGTCGGGCGCACCGGCCTCGGTTGAAGAGCAAAACGCCGCGCTCACAGGGCTTTCGGCCGAGGGCTTCGAGCACTACACCCTGGCGCTGACCTGGCACCCCGGCTTCTGCGCGAGCCGCTCACGTCCGCCGCGGGAGTGTCGCGAGCCGGCCCTTGCCGAGGGCGCCGATCGCGGCTTCGTGCTGCACGGCCTGTGGCCCTCGCTGCCCGAGCGCTTCGCCGAGCGGGGCGTCGATCGGCGCCGCTGGTGGCGCGACGGCTGCTTTCTCGAGACGCCCCGCGCCGATGGCGGCTTCTGTCGCGCCCATCCGCCGCTGGACCTGCCGGCGGGGCTTTCACGGCGCCTCGAGGCGGCGATGCCGGGGCGCGCCAGCTGCCTGGATCGCTACCAGTACGCCAAGCATGCCGCCTGCCTGGCGCTGCCCGAGGCCGCCTACTTCGCGGCCTCGGTGGCCCTGGTCGAGGCGGTCAACGAGAGCGCCTTCGGCGCCTTCGTGACGCTGAACCAGGGCGGTGAGGTGGCGCGCAACGCGCTGATCGATGCCTTCGAGGCGGCCTTCGGTGA
Source organism: Halomonas saccharevitans (assembly GCF_900116405.1). Taxonomy (GTDB): domain Bacteria; phylum Pseudomonadota; class Gammaproteobacteria; order Pseudomonadales; family Halomonadaceae; genus Halomonas; species Halomonas saccharevitans. Next base: position 183,602 of record NZ_FPAQ01000002.1, read on the forward strand.
GGGCACCGGGCGGACGCTGAAGCTCTCCTGCGCCGGACGGGGCAACCGGCTGCTCACCGAGGTGCGGATCGGCATCGCGGCCGACCGGCTGGCGAGCTTCCCGGCGGCCGAGAGCCTGGTGCGCCAGCCGCGCGGCCGCTGCGCGACGCGGGTGCGCATCGCCCGGTTCGAGTGAACGGGCGACCGGCGATGGATCGATGGCTCGTCTGGGGCTATCAGGCCGCGGGAGGCGGGCTCGCCAGGCTGGTGCGCTGACGCAGGGCGACGATGGCAGCGTCGTGCAGGGCGGTGTCGATCTCGCCCTGCGAGCTCTCGCTGAGGCGCCGCGCCAGATCCTCGCCGTTGACCACCAGCAGATCATCCGTCGCGCCCGCCTCCTCGACCCGCCAGCCGGGCAGGGCCAGCACCCCCTTGACCGGCACCGCCTCGCCCACCTGGCGCTCCAGCCAGGTCGCCAGCCAGCGCGCGGCCTCGCGCGTCCTGTGCATCGGCGCCCGCTCGCTCCAGCCGGGGAAACGCAGCCGCGTCGCCTCGACGACGACGCGGTTGTCCTCCTGGCCGCCGGGTGAGAGGGCCGGCGGGCGGGCGCGAGTCTCGACCACGAAGATGCCGTGGGGGGTGACCGCCACGTGATCGAGGGACCGGCCGTCGCCCGGCACGTCGTGGAACACGAAGTAGGGATGGCCCTCGGGGCGGATCAGCCGCTCGAGCTCCTGACCCACGGCGAGCTCGCAGGCCAGCCCCAGCTTGAGTCGGCGGATGCGCTGGAAATCGCGGATCAGCAGCAAGCAGAACACCAGCACCAGCACGGTGCTCAAGGCGCCGTAGAGCGCCCACTCGATCCAGTTCTGCTGGTCGGCGAAGAGCATGCGGCCCATGCCGTAGACCAGCGGAGCCAGGATGACGATGGGGCCCAGGGCGCCGTCGAGGAACAGACCGGCAAAGGCGCGATCGAGGCGGTCGCGCAGGCTCTGGCCGGGCTCCTTCAGCGGATGGGCGTCGAAGGGCGAGTGCACTCGGGCATCGTGCAGGTTGCGCAGCGCCAGCACGATGACGGCGGTGGCCGCCAGCGGAAACAGGAAGATAAGCGGCAGCAGGTATTCCAGCCAGGCCATCGGGTGTCCTTGCCCTGAGGGAGAAGCTCCATTCTAGACAACCTGCCCCCCGGGGGGCCATGCTCACTTCGGCGTGGTCGGCGAGGCACGGGACGTGGGCGCGAGGAGGCAGACGTGAAACATCGCAGCGAGAGACAAGGCAGCGTGAGACAGAGCAGCGTGGCAGGCAGCGACCATGACCTCGAGGCCCTGGCGGCCTTCGTTCGCCGGCATCCGCGGCTGGCCGTGCTCACGGGCGCCGGCATCAGCACGGCCAGCGGCATTCCCGACTACCGCGACGATCACGGCGACTGGAAGCGTCCCCCGCCGATGCAGCACCAGGCGTTCATGGGCAGTCACGCGGCCCGCCAGCGCTACTGGGCGCGGGCGCTGATCGGCTTTCGCGCCCTGCAGGAGGCAACCCCCAACGTGGCCCACGCGGCGCTGGCCCGGCTCGAGGCGCTGGGCCACGTGAACGGCGTGATCACCCAGAACGTCGACGGCCTGCACCAGCGGGCCGGCTCGCGGCGGGTGATCGACCTGCACGGCCGGGCCGATCGGGTACGCTGCATGGGCTGCGGCGCCCAACGCATGCGCCACGACCTGCACGCCGAACTGGCCGAGCGCAATCCCCACTGGCGGGAGGTCGGCGCCCGGGCGGGGCCCGATGGCGACGCCGACCTCGAGGCAGACTTCACCGATTTCCGGGTGCCCGGCTGCACGCGCTGCGGCGACGGCATCTACAAGCCCGACGTGGTGTTCTTCGGCGACAGCGTGCCGCGCGACACCGTGGAGGCCGCCTTCACCCTGCTCGGCGAGAGCGATGCCCTGCTGGTGGTGGGCTCGTCGCTGATGGTCTTCTCCGGGTTCCGCTTCGCTCGGGCCGCGGCCAAGGAGGGGCGGCCCATCGCCTGCCTCAACCTGGGCCGTACCCGCGCCGACGACCTCTATGCCCTGAAGGTGGCCGCCTCCGCCGACGCCCTGGTGGGCCTGTGCGAGGCGCTGGACTCAGCCCCCGGGGCCTCGTTCAGCCGCCGGCCAGCTTGACCCGGTAGCCGCGCTGCTCGAGCTCGGCCTTGAGCACCTCGCGCTGGTCGCCCTGGATCTCGATGATCCCCTCCTTGACGGCACCGCCCGTGCCGCAGCGTTTCTTGAGCGCTTTGGCCAGGGTCTTGAGCTCGTCGGCCGGTAGCGGGATGCCCTCCAGGGTGGTCACGCCCTTGCCCTTGCGGCCGCTGGTCTCGCGACGAATGCGCACCGTGCCGTCGAGCTCGGCCAGGCGCCGCTGTTCGGCCTGCTCGGCACAGGCGCACTCGGCCAGGGGGCGGCGGCACTCCGGGCAGGTATCGCCGTGTTCGGTGGAATAGACCAGCCCACCGAGCTGCTCCTTAAGGGATGCCATGGGGCCTCCTCGCGATTGCGTGTGTCGCTGCGATGATAGCCATCCCGGCGGCGGGCTGCATCCGCCAGACTATCCACAGCCCATGCAAGACATGCCATGCACAGCAGGCTGTGGATAGCAGATTGTGGATAAAGGGTAGTGGATGGCAGGCGTGATCAGGGGGGGTGGACAGGCGGTGTGGACAGGCATGGTGACCAGAGGCACGGCGCTCAGGCGTGGGCGGCCAGAGCGCGGCTCGTTTCCAGATGGGCGATGACCGTGGGCAGCTGGAACATGTTGCTGATCATGATCGCCCCGGCGGGGGTCTCTTCCACGTCGGGGAAGCGGTTGAGATGGATCACCGTCATGCCGGCGGCCAGGGCGCCGCGCACGCCGACCATGGCGTCGTCGATCACCACGCAGTCCTCCGAGGCGAAGCCCATCCGGCTGGCGGCATGATGAAAGAGACAGGGGTCGGGCTTCCAGCACTGGGCGGTATAGGCGCTGAACAGGCGGTCGCCGAACACCGCGGAGAGGCCGGTGGCGTCAAGCGAGGTACGGATCTTGTTCTCCGGGCCGTTGGAGACCACGCCCATGGGGTGGCCGGTCAGGGCGGCCAGCGCCTCGGCGGCGCCGTCGATGGCGATCAGTTCACTGGCCAGGCGCCGATTGAGGTTGGCGCGCATGCGGGCCTCTAGGGCATCGAGCCGCTCGGGGTCGACGCTGCCGTAGCGCTGCTCCAGCGCAGCGACGATACGGCGAAAGCGGGCGCCGCGAAACTCTCCCATGTAGTCGCTGGGACGAAACGGCAGGCCGGCCTCGGTGAGGCTCGAGGACATCTCGCTGGCGAGCAGCGGTTCGCTGTCGACCAGGGTGCCGTCACAATCGAAGAGCAGGCAGAGGGGGCGTGCCATCACCGGGCCTCATGGGAAGTCAAAAAGTCATAACGTTATTGTTACAGATATCGGAACGTCCTGCCCAACAGTAAAGCCCAGTTTTCGCATTTTGTGAACAGTGTTCTTGAATCTCGGGAGCCGGTCGGCGCCAGGACCTCACCGTGCCTCGGCTCGACCCCCACCGCCGACGGTCGCGGTATATGAGAATTCATGCCTATACTGACGGCGCGCCCCGGTCAGGAGCAGGTTCATGAATCTCGAACGCGTCGTCTTTGGTTTTTTCGTCATTCTCACCCTGAGCCTCAACGCCGCCTTCGTGGCGGGGGGCGTCGAGACGGCCGCCCATCATAATGTCTGGATCCTCACCTTCACCATCATCGTCAACCTGGTCGCCATCGGCTTGAAACTGGGGGACCGCTCCCAGACCGGGGCCTTGCTGCTGGCGTCTGGCCTGGTGGCCGGCCTGCTGCTGATCACGGCGCGCATCGTCTGGATCGTCGCCGACCCCGAGGGCGGCAGCGGGCCGGGGCCGGGCGACATGGCCGATATCGTCTCGATCGCCATGGGGGCGCTGGTCGCGAACATCATCGCGACGGTGATCCTGGTCGGCGATACGCTGCTCTCGCGGCGCTGACGTCATGCGTGGCTGAGTTCAGCGTGGCCGCCGCCATCCGGAACAGGCACAGGGAGGACTGACCCCGTGACGCCGACCTCCGATCTCGACCGCGTGGCGATGATCGTGCTGCGCTACATGCGCCGGCCGCTGTTCGTGCTGCTGTTCGTCTATTCGGTGGGCATCATGGGCATGGCCCTGATGCCGGGAAAGGTCGTCGAGGGCGAGACGACCCACATGAACCTCTTCCATGCCTTCTACTTCTTCACCTACACGGCGACCACCACCGGGTTCGGCGAGCTGCCGAACGGCTTCAGCGAGGAGCAGCGGCTGTGGACGATCTTCTGCCTCTATACCGGCGTCATCGCCTGGTTCTATGCGATCGGCTCGCTGATTCAGCTGGTGCAGAATCCCCATTTCATCCAGGCCATGGACGGCTTCCGGTTCGCCCGCAAGGTCAAGAGCAACGCGGAACCCTTCGTCATCCTCTGCGGGTTCGGCGATGCCGGCAGCCTGCTGGCCCGGGGCCTGAGCGACCACCGGATGCGCGCGGTGATCCTCGATGCCGACCCCGAGCGCATCAAGGCCCTGGGCGTGCGCGACTACACGGTCCCGATGCCGGGCCTGCACGCGGATGCCAGCGCGCCGAAGCACTTGCTGGCCGCGGGGGTGGAGCACCCGGCCTGCCGAGCCCTGGTCGCGCTGACCAACGATGACGACGTCAACCTCAAGATCGCGGTGATGGCGCGCCACCTCAATCCGCGGCTGCGGGTCATCTGCCGTTCGACCTCGGCACGCCACGAGGCCAATCTGCGGGCGCTGGACAATGTCACGGTCGTCGATCCGTTCGAGATCTTTGCCCAGCTCGTCTCCCGGGCGATCGCGCGCTCCGAGCTGCATAACCTCAATGCCTGGTTCGTGGGGACGCGCGGCGTCGAGCTGGGCGCGCCGGTTCAGGTGCCGCGGGGCAATTGGATCCTCTGCGGGTACGGGCGAATGGGCCGCTGGATCCATCGCAACCTCCAGGCTCACGGCCTCGACGTCTGCATCATCGACCCGGAGGTGGACGCCAACCAGGTCGAAGAGGGGACGGCCATCGTCCGTGCGCATGCCGATCATGCGGCCCTGATGACCGCGGGGATCGATGACGCCGCCGGGGTCATCGCCGCGACGAATCGCGATGCCGACAACCTCAGCACGCTGCTCTCGGTCACCGAGCTCAACCCCCAGGCGTTTCGCATCGTGCGCCAGAACAGTCACGAGAATCAGGTCGCGTTCGATGCCGCTCGGGCCGACCTCGTCCTCCAGCACAGCCTGACTACGGCGCGCCGGATCCTGAAACTGTTGATTTCGCCCCTGGTGCAGGAACTGATCGACTGGCTCGCAGGGCGCGAACCGGCCCAGACGCGCGCCCTGGTGGCAAGGCTCAAGGCGGCCGTGGGCGAAGAGCCCCCGCACCTGTGGTCGATCAGGCTGGTCCCGAGCCAAGCACCGGCGGTGGTCGACTATCTGGAGGAAGGGGGGAGCCTGGCCCTGGGGCCGCTGTGCTGCGATGCGCGTGCGTTCCCGGCACGACTGGCGTGTGAGGCGCTGGCCGTTCACCGGGACGGCGAGTCGATCATGTTGCCGGATGCGGATTTTCCGCTGCGTGTCGACGACGAGATCCTTCTCTGCGGTACCCCCTGGTCGGAGTCGATGCTCCAGGCGACCCTGCATAACCCCTATACGCTTCACTATGTCGTCACCGGCGTCGATGAGCCGCGCGGCTATCTGTTCGCCTGGCTCGATGCGCGTCGGCGGCGTCGCGGCGCTCACTCCTAGTCCGGTCGTCGGCCTTCGCCATGACCGGCCCTGCGAGCATCCGCCGTGCGAGCACCGGCCGGGGAGGCGACAGTAGCAGGCTCCCACGGGGCGCCTGGCCCCTCAGGGCGCCAGCAGCAGCGTGAGCGCCCCGGCCAGGTAGCAGGCGATGATGCCGACGCTCTCGAAGCCGATGCGCGCCGGGCCCTGGCGCTCGCGATGCAGCATTCCGACCATCAGGATGGCGGTCATCAGCATCGCCAGGGCGACCCACAGCGAGACCGCGTCGGGAATGGCGTGATAGATCGAACCGCCGCGGTAGGCGATGTCCGAGGCCGCCACGAACAGGGTGTCGAAGGCGTTGCCGCCGATGATCCCCGCCACGGCGAGAGTCAAGGCGCCGCGTCGCACCGCCGCGATCGAGGTGACCAGCTCCGGCAGCGAGGTGACCACCGCGGTCATCAGCGCCCCCACCACCGATTGGCCGAGGCCGGTCTGTTCGGCGATCACCGCCGCGCAGCGCTCCAGCAGCCAGCCGCTCACGCCGAGCAGCGCCGCGAGCCCCGCGAAGGCGAGCCACAGGCGCGTCGCCGAGCGGCCCATGGCCTCTTCATCGGGCACGTCGGGTTCGGTGTCGCGGGTCTGAGCGGGTCGCCACATGGGGTTGTCGCGGCTGAGGCTCACCAGGCGCAGGCCGAACAGGTAGACGAGCAGCAGCAGCGGGGTGACGGGATGCACCTGCCAGAGGGTCCACTCGGGGGCGAAGCGACCGACCAGCACCAGCGACAGCAGGCACAGCAGCAGCCCCCCCTGCATCAGGTTGCCAAGCGAGGCGGCGGCATGCTCCAGGTTGGCGCGCCGATGGGTGATGTCGGCGACGGTCAGAAACAGCGTCTGCACGGCGATGCCGCCGAGCGCATTGCTCATCGCCAGGGTCGGGCGGTCGGCCAGGGCCGCCGAGGCCGAAACCATCAGCCCCGACAGCGAGGTGGCCATGCCCAGCAGCAGGGTGCCGGCGATGGCCTCGCCCAGGCCGGTGCGATCCGCCAGGTCATCGACGATGCCGGTCAGCCGAGTGCCCACCACGCCGATCACCAGCGCGCAGCCGGCGAACAGCGAAAAGGCGGCGGCCAGGGACAGGTCGTTGAGCAGTGAGGTCATGGGATAGGCTTCCCGACTCTGGCCGTTGGGTGTGGCAAGCGTGGTGTGCTGTCCATGGAAGGCTCCTCGGCGTTGAGCATCACGAGCGTAACGTGGGATACCCCGCCAGGTCAGGGTTATTCCCACCGGCGGTCGATACTCGATGGGCTAGTCTGAACGAGTCACCGCGCTGTCGGTCTTCGCGAATCGCCCACGAGGTCAATATGCACTCAGCTCACCCGATGCCGTCGCGGCTGCCCCTGCTGAGGCGGGTGCTCCTGCGGGTGGTACTCCTCGCCTTGATCGCCGCTCATCCGGCCATGGCCAATGCGCAGGACGGCGATGATACCGCCTTGGCGGCGCTTGCCCGAGGCGGCCATGTCGCGCTGATGCGTCACGCCCTGGCCCCCGGCATCGGGGATCCGGCCGACTTCCGCCTGGGCGACTGTGCGACCCAGCGCAACCTGTCGGATGCCGGGCGTGAGCAGGCGCGTCGGATCGGTGCGCGGTTTCGCGAACGGGGGATCGAGATCGGTGAGGTGCGCTCCAGCCGCTGGTGCCGCTGCCTCGAGACCGCCCGGCTGCTCGGGCTTGGCGACGTCATCCCCACCCCGGCGCTGGACTCCTTCTTTCGCGATCGCGCGACGGCCGAGCGCCAGACCGCCTCGACTCGCGCCCTGATTCGCGGCTGGAACGGCGAGGGCAACCTGCTGCTGGTCACCCATCAGGTGAACATCACCGCGCTGGTGGGCGGCGGCGTCGGCTCCGGGGAGATCATCGTAGTGCGCGCGGACGAGGCGGGGCTGGTGCGGGTCGGCCGCCTGCGCTGAGGGCGTCACCGACACCGGAAACGACAGGGGCGGCCCCTTGGCCGCCCCTTTTTCGATCACTCCGTCGCGATCACTTCACCCGCGGATCGAGTTCGCCGCGCTCGTAGCGCAGGAACATCTCCTCGAGGTTGATCGGCTTGATCTTGCTGGCGTTGCCGGCGGTGCCGAAGGCCTCGTAGCGGGCCTTGCAGACCTCCTTCATGGCCGCGGTGCTGGCCTTGAGGAACTTGCGCGGGTCGAACTCGGCCGGGTTCTCGGCCAGGAAGCGACGCACCGCGCCGGTGGAGGCCAGGCGCAGGTCGGTGTCGATGTTGACCTTGCGCACGCCGTGCTTGATGCCCTCGACGATCTCCTCGACCGGCACGCCGTAGGTCTCGGGGATGGCGCCGCCGAACTCGTTGATGATCGCCAGCCACTCCTGGGGCACCGAGGAGGAGCCGTGCATCACCAGGTGGGTCTCGGGGATGCGGGCGTGGATCTCCTTGATGCGCTGGATGGAGAGGGTGTCGCCGGTGGGCGGCTGGGTGAACTTGTAGGCGCCGTGGCTGGTGCCGATGGCGATGGCCAGGGCGTCCACCTGGGTCGCCTTGACGAACTCGGCGGCCTCTTCCGGGTCGGTGAGCAGCTGCTCCATGTCGAGCTTGCCCTCGGCGCCCACGCCGTCTTCCTCGCCGGCCATGCCGGTCTCGAGGCTGCCCAGGCAACCCAGCTCACCCTCGACGGAGACGCCGCAGGCGTGCGCCATCTCGACGGTGCGACGGGTGACGTCGACGTTGTAGGCGTAGTCGGCCGGGGTCTTGCCGTCTTCCTTGAGCGAGCCGTCCATCATCACCGAGGAGAAACCCAGCTGGATGGAGCGCTGGCACACCGCGGGGCTGGTGCCGTGGTCCTGGTGCATGACCACCGGGATGTGCGGGAACTCCTCGACGGCAGCCAGGATCAGGTGGCGCAGGAAGGGGGCGCCGGCGTACTTGCGGGCGCCCGCGGAGGCCTGGACGATCACCGGCGAGTCGGTCTCGTCGGCGGCTTCCATGATGGCGCGCATCTGCTCGAGGTTGTTGACGTTGAAGGCCGGCACGCCGTAACCGTATTCGGCGGCGTGGTCCAGCATCTGGCGCATGCTGATCAGTGCCATGGGGGCTCCTGTGGTCTGTCGGGTCGTGTCGGCGCGGCCGTGACGGCCGCGCCGGCTGGGAAATCGGGGCTGCCGGCGCCTCAGCGGGCGGCGGCGTCTTCCAGGGCGGCCACCGCGGGCAGGGTCTTGCCCTCCACGTACTCGAGGAAGGCGCCGCCGCCGGTGGAGATGTAGGAGACGCGGTCCTCGATGCCGTACTTGTCGATGGCCGCGAGGGTGTCGCCGCCGCCGGCGATGGAGAAGCCGTGGCTCTCGGCGATGGCCCGCGACAGCGCTTCGGTGCCGTGGCCGAACTGGTCGATCTCGAACACGCCGACCGGGCCGTTCCAGAGGATGGTGCCGGCGTCCTTGAGCAGGCCGCCCAGGCGTCCGGCGGTCTCGGGGCCGATGTCGAGGATCATCTCGTCATCGCTCACCTGGTCGACGGGCTTGACCACCGCGGAGGCGGAGTCGGAGAACTCGGTGGCCACCACCACGTCGGTGGGCAGCGGGATCTCGACCTTCTCCATCAGCGCCTTGGCCGCCTCGATCAGGTCGGCCTCGTGCAGCGACTTGCCGACGTTGTAGCCGGCCGCGGCGATGAAGGTGTTGGCGATGCCGCCGCCGACGATCAGCTGGTCGCACTTTTCGGAGAGGGCGTTGAGCACCTCGAGCTTGGTGGAGACCTTGGAGCCGCCGACGATCGCGGCCATCGGCCGCTTCGGCGAGGCCAGCGCCTTCTCCAGGGCGTCGAGCTCGGCGGCCAGCAGCGGGCCGGCGCAGGCGGTCGGCGCGAAGCGCGCCACGCCGTGGGTGGAGGCCTGGGCGCGATGGGCGGTGCCGAAGGCGTCCATCACGAAGACGTCGCACAGCGCGGCGTAGCGCTTGGCCAGGGCCTCGTCATCCTGCTTCTCGCCGCGGTTGAAGCGCACGTTCTCGAGCAGCACCACCTCGCCGTCGGCCACCTCGACCTCGCCGTCCAGGTAGGCCGCGACCAGGCGCATCGGGCGACCCAGCAGCTCGCCCAGGTGATCGGCCACCGGGCCCAGGGAGAACTCCTCGGCGGGCTCGCCCTCGGTGGGGCGACCCAGGTGGCTCATCAGCATCACTCGGGCGCCGGCCTCGAGCGCCGCCTGGATGGTCGGCAGGCTGGCCCGCAGGCGGGCGTCGCTGGTCACCTTGCCGTGCTTGACGGGCACGTTCAGGTCCTCGCGGATCAGCACCCGCTGGCCGCTGAGGTCGAGGTCGGTCATCTTGCGCACGTTCATGGAAGCGGGTTCCTCGTCTGGAAAAGCCGAAGGGATGTCATCTGTCGGGGGAACCGGTCGGGGCCGGGGGAAGGCGGGCCAGCCGCCGGGTGACGTCGAGCATGCGGCTGGCGAAGCCCCACTCGTTGTCGAACCAGCACAGCAGCTTGATCAGGCGGCCGCCGGCCACTCGGGTCTGGGTGGCGTCCACGATACCGGAGCGCGGATCGTGGTTGAAGTCGACCGAGGCGACCGGCTCCTCGGTGTAGCCGAGCAGCCCCGAGAGCCGCCCGCGGCTCGCCTCGCGCAGCAGAGCGTTGACCGCTTCGGCCGAGGTGTCGCGGCGCACGCAGATCGACAGGTCCATGGTCGAGACGTTGATCGTCGGCACCCGCACGTGCAGGCACTCGAAGCGTCCCGCCAGGTGGGGCATCAGGCGGTTGATGCCGCGGGCCAGGCCCGTGTCGACCGGCACGATGGAGTGCATCGCCGAGCGGGTCAGGCGCAGGTCGGTCTGGTGGTAGGCGTCGATCACCGGCTGGTCGTTCATCGCCGAGTGGATGGTGGTGGTGACGCCGTGCTCGATGCCCAGCGCCTCGTCGAGCACGGTCAGCACCGGCACCAGGCAGTTGGTGGTGCAGGAGGCCGCCGAGACGATGCGGCACGCGGCCGTCAGGTCGGCGTCGTTGATGCCGGTGACGATGGTGGCGTCGACGTCGCTCTCGGCGGGCTGGGAGAACAGCAGCCGCCCGGCGCCGGAGGCCAGGTGGGCCTCGGCGGTGGCGCGATCCTTGAAGCTGCCGGAACACTCCAGCACCAGGTCGATGCCGAGCTCGGCCCAGGGCAGCCGCGTCGGGTCGGGCTCGCAGAGCACGCGGATGGGCTGGCCGTTGACCACCAGCCGATCGCCGTCGACCTCGATGCTGCCCGGGAAGCGGCCGTGGGTGGTGTCGTAGCGGCTCAGGTAGGCGATGGTGGCGAGATCGGAGAGCTCGTTGATCGCCACGACCTCCAGGGCCGGCCCGTCGTGGCGGGCCGCCTCTCCCTCGATCAGGGCGCGCAGCACGCACTGGCCGATGCGGCCGTAACCGTTGATGGCGATGCGAAGGGCCATGAGGGGACGCGGGACTCCGAAGCCGGGAAACAGAAACGGCGATTCTAGCGCATCTGGCCCCCGAGCGTCTGCTATGCAGGTCGCGCGGCGCTCAGGCGCCCAGCAAGCGCCAGGCCAGCGGCAGGAAGAGCGCGCTCAGGATGCCGGTCAGGCTCATGCCCAGCGAGGCGAAGGCGCCGGCGACCGGGCCGATCTCGAAGGCGCGCACCGTGCCGATGGCGTGGCCGTTGAGCCCCAGGGCGAGACCGATGATGCGCTCGTCGCGGATGCCGAGCAGTCGGGCCACCAGGCTCACGAAGATGACGGCCGCCACCCCGGTGATCAGCAGGCCGCCCATCATCAGCGAGACCGGCCCGCCGATCTGAGCGTTGATGCCCAGCGCGATGGGCGCGGTGACCGACTTGGGGGCCAGCGCGGCGAGAGTCTCGGGCGGGGCGCCGAGCCACCAGGCGATGCCCACGGCATAGGCCGCGGCGAGGATTACTGCCACCGGCAGGCAGGCCAGCAGCGGGCGCCACAGGGCGATGATCCGCGGCATCTGCTGATGCAGCGGCAGGCCGAGCGCCACCGTGGCTGGCCCCAGCAGCAGCATCAGCCAGGCGGCGCCGCGGCGATAGTCCGCATAGTCGATGGAGAGCAGGGCGAGCACGCCGGCGAGCAGCAGCGCGGCGGCGAGGATCGACGGGCACCAGGCGGGAGCGCCGAGGGCCTTGAGCAGCCGGGCGCCGGCGACGTGGGCGGCGAGCGTCAGGGCGATGGCCAGGATCGGGGTGGTGAGCAGGTGATCGAGCAGCGCCGTCATGGGGAGGCGTTCTCGTCCGGGGCGCCCATCAGGCGGCGCATCAGCCAGAGGGTCGTCAGCACGCTGAGCAGGGTGCCGCCGATCAGGGCGGCGAGGATCGCCGTCCACTGTCCCTCGAGCGCATCGAGGATGAAGAAGGCGCCGACCACCCCGGGCATGATCAGCAGCGCCAGCACCGCGATCAGTGGCTGGGCGGCCGCGGCGATATCGGCAAGGCCCCCGCCGTGGAGCCGCAGCCAGGCGGTCAGCAGCAGCAGGCCGACCACCCCGGCGGAGACCGGCAGGCAGGTGAGGGTGACCAGGGTCTCGCCGAGCAGCAGGAAGCCCAGCAGCCACAGGAAGCCGCGCAGTGCGGGCATGGCAGGTCCTCTCTTGAAGGGAAGCGTGAAGAGTCGCCGAGGCGGCAGCAAAAAAAGGTGCCGCGGCGAGCTATTGTGCATTTTTGCTGATATGGATTCATCTGGCGGCTCGAGGCCTGCGACGGTCCGCCGCGGCCTCCTGGCGTCGGGGTCTTCCGCTACGCTGGGAATGGCGACTTCCAGCACCAAGGAGAGGAACACCATGAGCGATATCACCCGACTGCTCGGCGACGAGGCCGACGACCTGCTGGGGCACGTCTGCCGCGGCGTGCCCGCCGAGACGATCCACCCTCCTGGCCCGGACTTCATCGACCGGGTGATGGCCCAGGGCGACCGTCGCCCCCACGTGCTGCGCAACATGCAGGCGCTGTTCGACCACGGTCGCCTGGCCGGTACCGGCTACCTCAGCATCCTGCCGGTGGATCAGGGCATCGAGCACTCAGCGGGGGCCTCCTTCGCGCCCAACCCGCGCTACTTCGACCCGGCCAACATCGTCGAGCTGGCCATCGAGGGCGGCTGCAACGCCGTGGCCTCGACCCTCGGCGGGCTCGCCTCGGTGGCGCGCCGCTATGCCCACCGGATCCCGATGATCCTCAAGCTCAACCATAACGAGACGCTGAGCTACCCGGCGATCTACGACCAGACGCCGTTCGCCCAGGTCGATCAGGCCTTCGAGATGGGCTGCGTGGCGGTGGGGGCGACCATCTACTTCGGCTCTCACGAGAGTCGACGCCAGATCCAGGAGGTCAGCGAGGCCTTCGAGCGCGCCCACCAGCTGGGCCTGGTTACCGTGCTGTGGGCCTACCTGCGCAACCCGGCCTTCAAGCACGAGGGCACCGACTACCACCTGGCCGCCGACCTCACCGGCCAGGCCAACCACCTGGCCGCCACGCTCAAGGCGGACATCGTCAAGCAGAAGCTGCCCGAGACCAACGCCGGCTACCGGGAGATCGGCTTCGGGCATACCCACGAGCGGGTCTACAGCGACCTGGCCTCGGATCATCCCATCGATCTGGCCCGCTACCAGGTGGCCAACTGCTACCTGGGGCGTGCCGGGCTGATCAACTCCGGCGGCGGCTCCAAGGGCGCCTCCGACCTCGGCGAGGCGGTGCGCACCGCGGTGATCAATAAGCGGGCCGGTGGCATGGGGCTGATCTCCGGGCGCAAGGCGTTCCAGACATCCACCGCCGAGGGCATCGCGCTGCTCAACGCCATCCAGGACGTCTACCTGGACGAGGCCGTCACCCTCGCCTGAGGGCGCCAGCCTGAAGGGGCCTGGCATCCGCTCTCAGGCTCGATGAACGGCCCACGAAAAAGGGCACGGCGTGTGCCGTGCCCTTTCGTCATGCTTCTTTACTGCGCTGGCGCCGCGCTCAGTCCTCGGCGTCGTCCAGCAGCTGCTCGGCCTCGTTCACCAGGTTATCCACGGTGAAGCCGAAGTGCTTGAAGAGATCGCCGGCCGGCGCGGACTCGCCGAAGGTGTCCATGCCGAGGATGCGACCCTCGAGGCCCACGTACTTGTACCAGAAGTCGCGGTGGCCGGCCTCGACGGCGATGCGGTTGCCCACCTCCGCCGGCAGCACCTGCTGGCGGTAGGCGGCGTCCTGGCGATCGAAGGCGTCGGTGGAGGGCATGGAGACCACGCGCACCGCGCGACCCTCGGCCTCTAGCCGGGCGGCGGCGTCCATGGCCAGGCCGATCTCGGAGCCGGTGGCGATCAGGATCAGCTCGGGGGTGCCTTCGCTGTCCTTAAGGATGTAGCCGCCGCGCTGGATATCGGCCAGCTGCTGCTTGCTGCGCGCCTGGTGGGGCAGGCCCTGGCGGGAGAAGATCAGCGCGGTGGGGCCGGAGCGGCGCTTGAGGGCCGCGTTCCAGGCCGCGGCGGTCTCCACGGCGTCGCAGGGGCGCCAGGTGGCGAGGTTGGGCGTGGAGCGCAGGGCGGTCAGCTGCTCGATCGGCTGGTGGGTCGGGCCATCCTCGCCCAGGCCGATGGAGTCGTGGGTGAAGACGTGGATCGCCTGCTGGTTCATCAGCGCGGCCATGCGCACGGCGTTGCGCATGTACTCCGAGAAGATCAGGAAGGTCGCCCCATAGGGCACGAAGCCGCCGTGCAGGGCGATGCCGTTCATGATCGCGGCCATGCCGAACTCGCGCACGCCGTAGTGCAGGTAATTGCCGCCGGGCTCGGCCGGGCTGATCGCCTGGGCGCCCTTCCAGAAGGTCAGGTTGGAGGGGGCGAGGTCGGCGCTGCCGCCGAGCAGTTCCGGCAGTTGGGGGCCGAGCTCGTTGAGGCAGGCGAGTGACGCCTTGCGGCTGGCGACGCTCTCGCCCTTGGCCTGTGCCTCCTCGACCATCGCCTCGCTGGTCAGCGCCGCCGGCAGCTCGCCCTTGAGGCGGCGCTGCAGCTCACGGGCCTCCTCGGGGAAGGCCTCGGCGTAGCGCGCGAAGCGCTCGTCCCAGTCGGCCTGGCGGCTCTGGCCACGCTCGGTGGCGTCCCAGCCCTGGTAGATCTCCTCGGGCACGTGGAAGGGGGCGTGGGGCCAGTCGAGCTGCTGGCGGGCGGCGGCCACTTCCTCATCGCCCAGTGCCGCGCCGTGGCACTCTTCCTTGCCCTGCTTGTTGGGCGCGCCGAAGCCGATGATGGTCTTGCAGATGATCAGGCTCGGCTTGTCGTCGTGGCTCCTGGCGAGCTCGATGGCGGCCTTGATCTCCTCGGGCTTGTGGCCGTCGACGTTGGGCACCACGTGCCAGCCGTAGGCCTCGAAGCGCTTGGCGGTATCGTCGGTGAACCAGCCTTCGACCTCGCCGTCGATGGAGATGCCGTTGTCGTCATAGAAGGTGATCAGCTTGCCCAGGCCCTGGGTGCCGGCCAATGAGGCGACCTCGTGGGAGATGCCTTCCATCAGGCAGCCGTCACCGACGAAGCACCAGGTGTGGTGATCGACGACGCTGTGGCCGGGGCGGTTGAACTGCGCCGCCAGGGTGCGCTCGGCGAGTGCCATGCCCACGGCGTTGGCCAGCCCCTGGCCCAGCGGGCCGGTGGTGGTCTCGATGCCCGGCGCGTAGCCGTACTCCGGGTGGCCGGCGGTCTTGGCGTGCAGCTGGCGGAAGTTCTGCAGCTCCTCGAGGCCCAGCTCGTAGCCGGTCAGGTGCAGCAGCGAGTAGAGCAGCATCGAGCCGTGGCCGTTGGAGAGCACGAAACGGTCCCGATTGGGCCACTGCGGGTCGGCCGGGTTGTGGACGAGATAGTCGTTCCACAGCACCTCGGCGATATCGGCCATGCCCATGGGCGCGCCGGGATGGCCGGAATTGGCCTTCTGGACGGCGTCCATGGACAGGGCACGTATGGCATTGGCCAGTTCGAAACGGGACGGCATGGGAAGCTCCTCGCCTGCGGCAGAATGAAGGCCACGACACGGTCGGGCCAGGGGGAGCGGCCGGACGTGGCTTCTGGCTGGGTAACGCCGCGGGACGGGGCGGCGCAGTCAAATTCGGGCGCTTATTGTCGCCGACTTGCCGCCCTGCATCAAATCACGGATGCCCGGGGGCCCCGCAGCGTGTAGACTCCGCGACTGCCTATTGCCGACATAAAGAGGGCCGAGGACGCCATGAGCGAATACTCCCTGTTCACCTCCGAATCCGTGTCCGAGGGACATCCGGACAAGATCGCGGACCAGATTTCCGACGCGGTGCTCGATGCCATCATCGCCCGGGACAAGAACGCACGGGTGGCCTGCGAGACGCTGGTCAAGACCGGCGTGGCCATCGTCGCCGGCGAGATCACCACCTCGGCCTGGGTCGATCTGGAGGCGCTGGTGCGCGAGGTGATCACCGGCATCGGCTACACCTCCTCGGACGTCGGCTTCGACGGCATGACCTGCGGCGTGCTCAACCTGATCGGCAAGCAGAGCGTGGATATCGCCCAGGGGGTCGACCGCAACATACCCGAGGACCAGGGCGCCGGCGACCAGGGCCTGATGTTCGGCTACGCCACCAACGAGACCGACTCCTACATGCCGGCGCCGATCCACTACGCGCACCGGCTGGTGGAGCGCCAGGCCGAGCTGCGCAAGCACGGCCTGCTGCCCTGGCTGCGTCCCGACGCCAAGAGCCAGCTGACCTTCCGCTACGACGAGGCGGGCAAGCCCTGCGCCGTGGATGCCGTGGTGCTCTCCACCCAGCACGACCCGGAGATCGACCAGGAGGAGCTGCGCAAGATGGTGCGCCGCGAGATCATCGAGCAGGTGATCCCCGCCGAGTGGCTGACCGCGACCACCAAGTACCACATCAACCCCACCGGCAAGTTCGTGATCGGCGGTCCGGTGGGCGACTGCGGCCTGACCGGGCGCAAGATCATCGTCGATACCTATGGCGGCACTGCCCGCCACGGCGGCGGCGCCTTCTCCGGCAAGGACCC
>NZ_FPAQ01000077.1 GCF_900116405.1 Halomonas saccharevitans
ACTTGTGAATAACTCAGAATTTACTGATCGATGTTTATCTGGCCGCTGTCGATCATCTGTTGAATGACTGTCGCCGAATCATCGCCTGTCACTAGATCCGTAGCCTCCAGGATGATGGTCTGATCGACTTTCACGTCATCCCCGCTGTCGCCTTGGAAACTACCGTCAGAGCTGACCTCGATGACCGTATTAGTCCCATCAAGGGAAATCTTCAGATAGCTGGTAAGGTCGACTCCCTCAGCTTCCTCGCCCTGCAGGAGGTCGCGCAGGTCGAGACTGTCGACGCCCTCGTCACCGAAGCCTGCGATGCGGACCTCGGCAGGGGTCTCCTCCGCCGCTGCCAGATCGAAAGCGAAGACATCATCGTCTTCACTGGCCAGCAGCACCATACCGTCGCCTTCGCGCGCCGAGAAGGCCTGATCACCGGCATGCTCAACAATCATATCCTTTACGTGCTGCATGGCCTCGGCTTCTGAAAGCGGCTGGTAGCCGTTCTCCAGCAATACATCGCGCAGGTCGCCTTCGGACATCGTCGCCAGGTCAAAACCATCGTCGGAGAAGACTTCGTGTATTCCCTCATTGATGACGATTCCATTATAGGCATCGCCATCCACGTCCAGAGACTGCAGGAATACCGCCATGTTCTCGACATACTCGTCGTAGAGGTTTTCGAGGCCAACACCCGCGATTTCCTGCAGGAATACCTTGCCGTCAGCGAGTGCCTCCTCAGCATCAAAGGTGCCAAGAACGACGTTACCCACACTGAAGGTAATGGCATCACCCGAGCGGTATTCGAAGGCACCTTTTTCATCGGTAACGCCGGTGATGCCAGATGAGGTGGCAAACGACATACCTTCTACAACACCATCCACAACAATGGCGACGTTGATATCCGTCGTAACCTTGTCACCGTCACCATCGATGCCTTCGACCTGGAACGTCAAATCCTGGCCCTCGGGGAGGATCTCAACAACGTAACCGATCGAATCGATCTTGGCTTTCAGATCCAAGGCGGTCAGCGTCACGACATTGCCCGAAACGCTTCCAAAGTCGTACTCAATAGAACCGCCGGGCGCAAAGGTTTGTACTGGTGAAGTTACTCCATCCAAGGTAATGGTGGCTGTCCCACCTTGAGCGGTAAAGGCACCGAAGCTGACAATACTAACGGCCTCCGGAAGCGTAAATGTCAGTGATTCACCATCATCCAGGTTCTGGGAGTCCACAGCCAAACCATTGCTGCTGGCATTGACTTCCCCCGAACCCGTCACTGTAATTCCTCCTAAAGGATAAGAAACGGTGGGTCCGGAAGCTGTAACTCCTGTTAAGGAAAAGTCAACACTGGAACCTGCATCAGCCTCTATCAGCTCGAAGTTGTAGGTACCATCCTCATTCACGGTCATGGAGAAAATATCGCTACCCCCACTACGGCCAAATAGCGTATTGCCGATCTGTTCATAGCTGATTCCATCGATCACGGGACCGGTGATGTTAATCTCGCTCCACCCATCGGCCCCCGAGAGCCACCCAGTATTCGTATCACTGTCGGTTGCTCCATCAACATTTGTTACCTGAAGATCGGCAAATTGACCAATCGAGGGGCCGTCGTCATCGAACAACACGTTGCCGCCCAGGTCCAAAGATGCCTTCACGGATGAGGTGTCGCCATCGCCATCTGTGACGATCACTGTGCCCACCAGGTCGACCAGTCCGGAGTCCAGCACTTTCTGGTCACTGGCGAAGTTGCTGGTATCGGCGCTATCTTGATCGATCACCGCGCTCTGCGTCAGGGTGACGTCGCCGGTGGTGTTCACCATCAGGCTGAAGACGGTGCTGTTACCGTTAATGGCAGCGGCACTCGCGGCCGTGGAGCCGATCACTTGGCCGGCGACCAAGTAGAGAGAGACCCTCACACCACCGCTGGTCAGGCCCGTGTCACTGCCGTCTCCCCCCGCCAGCTCGAGCGCATAACTCCAGCTGCTGATCTGCCCAGGCCCGTCGGCGCCATAGGTGCTGCTGGCAACCGCGAGGGCACTGGCAAAGCTGGCTGTATCGGTATCGGTAAGCTCGGCGTCCTGAGTGTTGAGGGTAATGCTGACACCGTCGGTCACGCTGACAGTGATGCTCGGGCCGTCATCGTTGACGTCGATGCTCAACGTTGCCTCCGGCGATAGGTCTCCATCGCTGTCGGTCACCCGTACCCCGAACTCGTCCTGCACTTGGTCCGCATTACCGATGGCGCCGATCACATTGTGGTCGTGGGTGTTGTCAGTCAGCTCGTAGGTCCAGCTGCCGTCAAGATCGACAGACAACAGGCCATACTCACCTTGCACTGTCGTACCGTTCGCTTCGACCTTGATCCATACACCGTTCTTGTCCTGCACTTCAATGAAGTCCAGTTCGTCGGAACCGGTGTCGATCTGGAAGGTGCCGCCAGTAGTCGTGGTGGGAGTCGTGACGCCATCGCCCTTCCCGCTACCATCCGGCAGCGCAGATTCCCATACGGCATCCGGATCCGTGTCGATCCGGAGCTGCGGCTCGCTGTCGGCATCCACGGTGAGGGACACCGTGGCGGT
>NZ_FPAQ01000009.1 GCF_900116405.1 Halomonas saccharevitans
ACGCAGCCGGCCGACAACGGCGGCGATCATGCTCGGCAGGCGCTTCGTCCACTTCCACGCGGTACGGCGCCGGTGATCACTGAGCGTCTGGGCCTGTTCAGGATCATAGCCACCTGAGGTGGCGTTGCGGCGCAGTTCACGACTGATCGTGCTGCCGTGGAGGCCCAGCTCCCTGCCGATCTGGCGCTGGCTGATGCCCAAGTCATAGCGGGCGTGGATCTGGTATCGTTGGATCTGGGTCAGCTGTCGGTATCCCATGCTCTGCTTCACTTTGGTCGGTAAAGCAGGGAGGGTATCGGCGCTGGCCCTCCTACCTCTACCGTGTGGTCCAAAGCGCTGCAGTTATTCTATGAATCCAGGATCTTAACACTCCCACTCAAAGCTCATCCCAAGTGTCGATCCCATCACCCGAAGAACCGCTACTTTCAAAAAGTTTATCAATATCCGCAATTTTGTTTAAATTCATTACGGCTTCACTGCTATAGTTAAGGCCAGCATTACCACCTGCCCTAAGATCATAGCCACCACCGTGGCCATGAGAATCTTCCGGCTTCAGCTTAACTATCCCTCCATACAGATTAAACGTTCCATTTGCGATATCAAACTCACCCCCCTCTTCGACGATAATCAATCCTTCATGATGGGCCGTACCATTAGCCTTATTAATATATCCTCCATCACGAACGATTATGATACCTGCAGTATCTACACTTCCATTGATTTTTACACCTCCCGTTATTTCTATCACAACTGGATTGCTCCGACTGCCATGCGATCCCATTTTGTTATTTTTTTTGCCTCCATAAGAAGCAACAGGTGCAGGCAAATTTTTTACCAATTCTTCCCATGCCTTTCGCCGATCTTCATACCCATCTCTATCAGGCAAAAAACCAGCAAACTCAGGCACTGAATCCAAGCCATCATCCGAAGGGTAGCGACAACTTTGACCGCTACAGTTGAAAGATTGTCCAGCCACAGGGTGGTCATCCCCATCCAAAGCGTTATCAGCATCAACCCGACTTTCTTCACAACCGAACCCAATGCAGGTAAAAACTGCGTCAAGGCCACCCCCCCCCTCCGGATAAGAAAAAACCAAATACCTCTCTGATAAAATGTCACTGGAACCATCTGCAATTACATAGCCTCGCGACAAGACCCTGCCCTCTCCATCATAATTACATCTCACCACATCACTCACAACAGAATATCCAGAATCATAGCTTTTTTTAAAAACATCTTCCCGCCAGGAAACATCAACTATGTCAACCTCGCCAGCGGAAATATCTGCACACTCCTCTTCAGAATCCGGTATATCATTAAAGCTCAATAAAGATAGCGAAGATGAAGCACCAGCTTCTGCAGCCATATGCGCTTCGGATAATGCCTTATAGTTGCCAGCCAATCGCTCTTCCACCAGCGAGGACTGCATACCGGAAAGGCCTATCATCAGCGACATGGTAAGCATGGAAAGAACGACGACCAGTGCAGCACCACTCTGCTTTTTCATAACTTACCCCCTGACCAGCCAGATACTACTGGACTGCTTGCGTACGATCCATGGCATGGAAACCAATAGGAGAAGCTTCACCAGCCAGCGTAAAGGTGATGCAAAAAAGGCCAGTCACACCATCACAGTCTTTCTCAACATTGAAATTATTATCGCACCCATCCTCAATAGACAAACCATCGACAATAGGCTCATTGGAATCTTTGTCATAGAGGGAGCAGCTCTCACCATCTTGAGATACCTTGACCTCATAGTTATGTTTGACATCCTCACCACGCCGTGCCTCTCGGACCAGAACATCCGCAGCAAACATCAACGTAGCCTGCTTATCACTCAACTCTTCAATTTTCTGAAAATTCTGGAACCCTGTGAGAAATAACTGCCCAGCGCCGAGAATGATAACGAGCCCGATCAGCAGCGCCACCATGAGCTCTACTAGCGAGAAACCCGACTGTTTCATGTTCAGTCCGAAAGAATTTGGCATAGCCTGCCTACCCGCTCAATACCGGAAGCCGAAATCGATAAACAAAGTCACCTTTACCACCTCTTATGGAAACCTCATATTCACAATCTGCTAGAGAATTACCACCCGCATCTTTATCTCGCAACTTAATTCCATTACCTTTTAATACCTTACCTTCTCCGAACCAAGTTGACTTCCACTCGCCCTCAATAGTGCTCAAAGCATCCTCATAAGACGGTTTCAGCCCCGGGCACCAATTTTCATTGCCAGCCAAATACCCCCATACTCGCTCCTGAGCATCAACAGCAGCTAAGCTAACAACAGATCGCTGATACCCCATATGCGCACTCTTTAGGGCATTGAGCTGCATGGCCGCCACGCCCAGCATGCCGATGGAAAGCACCAACAAGGCAACCAGTGCCTCGATTAGGGTAAAGCCGCGCTGACGTCCAACCATCATGAGCCACCTCTACCGACTCTCCCAAAGCCACTGATATAAATAGCTTTACTGCCAGCACCACTATAGCTAATCGTCAATGTACATCCATCTTCGCAATAAGAGCTCTTGACTATCCGCCCCAGCTTGTTAAATGACACTTCTTCACCAGCACCCTCGCCGTTGCTCAGTGCGACAGTGCTTTTCAAGCTATCACGACTCCTCAGCGCACCACCGTTAAACACTACTTCATAAGAGTTAATTTTCGGCTTTAAAGAAACATCCTGTCGCCGCTTAACAGCCTCGCTACGCGCAAGATGGAGCCCAGACAACATCTCATTATAGTCGCTAGCGAGCTGGCTACTCGCCATCATTCTTTGAAAACCGGGAACGGCAATAGTAGCCATAATGATGATCACGGCGACAGTGACCAGAAGTTCGATCAGCGTGAAACCTTTAGCCACCTTCACCAGCAGCCCCCACCATCTGGCGACTTAACTGCGCTAACTTTAGTTGGAGCAGTGTCAGAACCCCGCTGCCCAAGACTATCTACCCAAATAGTCCCACAGTTTTCTGGCACTCTTCCAGAACCTGTCGCTGAAATCACAAAAGCTGCACCGTCGTCATAAACTTTTACTACAGGGCTTGGGCTTTTCGTATCATCAGAAAAATAGGGACTTTGCTCGGATAAAGTATCGTTGATCGCGATAGCCTCATACTTATATTTTGACGTGTAACGCCTTTCCATCCGCCCCGCCGCTTCCATCAAAGCCGATTTTGCTTCAGCCAAGTTTGACCGCTCCACATATCCCTGATAACTCGGATACGCAATCGACGCCAGAATGCCGATGATGGCGACGGCGATCATCAGCTCGATCAGCGTGAAGCCGGC
This sequence comes from Halomonas saccharevitans, assembly GCF_900116405.1. GTDB lineage: Bacteria > Pseudomonadota > Gammaproteobacteria > Pseudomonadales > Halomonadaceae > Halomonas > Halomonas saccharevitans. The sequence goes on from NZ_FPAQ01000009.1 coordinate 3,299, forward strand.
GCTGAGCCGGGGGCTGCCTTTGGGGCTCTGAGGCTTGGGTCGGGGCTCTGAGAAGGTCACGCCGCGCGTCTCCCTGGGAGTCAAGGCATTTGTTTCAGTATGTATCAAGACTTAGCGCTCTGATAGGGTACACGATCAAAAACGTCATGCGTCGTACATGAGTATTGCCCTACGCGAATGCGTCAACGGAGTGGCGTTGCAGCGCCGCTAGGCTAGCTCTCCTCGCGATGGCGTCGCGGTCCCCTACCCTGGGATGCAGAAACGCCGCCGTCAGGTTCCTGACAGCGGCGTTTCTATCTCGGCACGAGAAAGGGTTCGCTACTCGCTGGCGATGACCCGCTCGCGTAGCTCCCGAGGCATCGAGAAGGTGATGGTCTCCTCGCGGCCGGCGAGCTCCTCGGGCGCGGTGGCGCCCAGCGCCTGCAACCGCTCGATCACGCCCTTGACCAGCACCTCCGGTGCGCTGGCACCCGCGGTCACGCCGATGGCGCCAACCCCCTCGAGCCAGGCAGAGTCGACCTGATCGGCGCTGTCGATCAGGTAGGCCGGAGTGCCGACCCGCTCCGAGAGCTCACGCAGACGGTTGGAGTTGGAGCTGTTGGGGCTGCCCACCACCAGCACCAGGTCCGCGCCTTCGGCCAACTCGCGCACGGCGTCCTGGCGGTTCTGGGTGGCGTAGCAGATGTCGTCCTTGCGCGGCCCCTCGATCTCGGGGAACTTGGCGCGCAGGGCGTCGATGACCCGGGCGGTATCGTCCATGGAGAGCGTGGTCTGGGTGACGAAGGCAATCCGGCTCGGGTCCTTGACCTCGAGCTTGGCAACGTCCGCCTCGTCCTCGACCAGGTAGATCTGGCCGCCATGAGACGTGTCATAGCGGCCCATGGTGCCTTCCACCTCGGGGTGACCCTCGTGGCCGATCAGGATGCACTCCTGGCCGCGGCGGGCGTAGCGCAGCACCTCCATGTGTACCTTGGTGACCAGCGGGCAGGTGGCGTCGAACACCTTGAGGCCGCGCTCTTCGGCCTCCTGCTGCACGGCACGGGAAACGCCGTGGGCGGAGAAGATCACGATGACGTCATCGGGCACCTCGTGAAGTTCCTCGACGAAGATCGCGCCCCGCTCGCGCAGGCTGTCCACCACGAAGCGGTTGTGCACCACCTCGTGGCGCACGTAGATCGGCGGGCCGAAGACGTCCAGCGCGCCGTTGACGATATCGATGGCGCGATCGACCCCGGCGCAGAAGCCGCGCGGATTGGCCAGCTTGATCTGGGTGGGATTGCGTTGCATGTGGGCCTTGCCTCGATGCCTGGGCATCACGTCATGGGAGATGTCGGCGGGTGGGGCTATCCCGCGGCGCCCCACCTCCCGATAAGCTCTGGAACAGCGTTCTAGTGGGTAGTGGCGGGCTTCACATCCAGCACTTCCACTTCGAAGGTCAGGGTACGCCCCGCCAGCGGATGATTGAAGTCCACCTCAACCTGCTCACCCTCGATGCTCTTGATCACGCCGGGCAGTTCGCCGCCGGCGGCGTCGGCGAAGGACATCACCATGCCCACTTCCGGCTCGTCGCTCTCGAAGTCGTCACGCTTGAGCATCTGGATGTTCTGCGGGTTGTGCTGACCGAAGGCGTGCTCCGGAGTGATCTCGAAGGTGCCGCTCTCGCCGGTGGAAAGTCCCTTGAACGGATGCTCGAAGCCGGGCGGCAGGTTGCCATCGCCCACCTTGAACGTCGCGGCCGCCTTGTCACGGGTGGAATCCACCACGGTGCCGTCTTCCAGGCTGAGGGTGAAGTGAAGGGTCACTTCCATGCCCTCGTCGATACGGAGTTCCTGGGATTCCTGATGGCTCATGGCGTGTCTCTCAATCAGTGCGTGCGATGGGTGCGTGCGCGAAAGGTCGCGATCGTCTCGATGTCGATGATCCGGATATCGGGGCGCCGGGCCGGATTCTCAACCGCGCCGCCGGGCCCGGCGGCGCTCGGCGAAGAGCGACTCCCAGATCAGGCCGATGGCGCCGAGGGTGATGCCGATATCCGCCACGTTGAAGGCCGGGTAGTACCAGCCGGCCGCATGGAAGGAGAGGAAGTCCACCACGTAGCCGTGCACCAGCCGGTCGTAGAGGTTGCCCAGCGCCCCGCCGATGATCAGCCCGAGCGAGACGCCGAGCAGCGTCTCGTCGGCCTTGAGGCGGCGCATCCACACCGTCAGGCCGATGCTCGCCCCCACGGCGATGGCGGCGAACAGCCAGCGCTGCCAGCCGGGATGGCCGGCGAGGAAGCTGAAGGCCGCACCGGTGTTGTGCAGCAGCGTCAGGTTGAAGAACGGCAGCACCTCCACCGGCCGCGCGTAGTCGAGCAGCCCGCTGGCGAGATACTTGGTGCTGAGATCCAGCACGATCAACGCCACGGCCAGCCACAGCCAGCGCAGTGGCTGGCGCATGGGCGCCGTGTGATCCTGACCTGTCTGCCGTTCGCTCATGCGCGCCTCGCCTTGCTGGGACATCGAACTTCTCCTGCGTGAGCCTTAGGCAAACTGGCGCGTCTCGCCGGGACCGTCCGGCAGGTTGCTGATGCAGCGCCCGCACAGGTCAGGGTGCTCGGCATGAGCGCCCACATCCTCGCGATGGTGCCAGCAGCGCTCGCACTTGCCGTTGGCGCTCTCGGCCACGGCCACCTTCAGCCCTTCGAGCTCGGTGGCCACGGCCGCCTCGCTTGCTTCGGGCTTTTCGCTATTAGACAGGGGCGCCAGGCGCACTTCGCTGGTCAGCATCACGAAGCGCAGCTCGTCGCCCAGCCTAGCCAGGGTCTGGCGCAGCTCATCGTCGACGTACAGAGTGACCTCGGCGGCCAGGCTGCCCTTGATCGCCTTGGCGTTGCGGGCGTCTTCCAGGCACTTGTTGACGGCCTGCTTGACCTCGAGCACCCGCTCCCAGAAGTCGCGACCCATGGCGGCGTCATCCGCCAGGGTGTCGAGCCCGGTGTAATACTCCTCGAGCAGCACGCTGTCGCCACGCTTGCCGGGGATGTTCTCGTAGATCTCCTCGGCGGTGAAGGAGAGGATCGGGGCCACCCAGCGCACCAGCGCCTCGACCACGTGATAGAGCGCGGTCTGGGCGCTGCGACGGGCCACGGAGTCGGCCTGGGTGGTGTACTGGCGATCCTTGATCACGTCCAGATAGAAGCCGCCGAGCTCCCGGGCGCAGAAGCCGTGCACCTGCTGGTAGACGTCGAGGAAACGGTATTCCTTATAGGCGACCTCGATGCGCGCCTGCAGCTGGGCGGCGCGATCGACCACCCACTGGTCCAGGGCCAGCATCTCGTCGAAGGGCAGCACGTCGCGCTCGGGCGCGAAGCCATTCAGGTTGGCCAGCAGGAAGCGCGAGGTGTTGCGGATGCGCCGGTAGACGTCGGCGGTGCGCTTCAAGATCTCGTCGGAGACCGCCATCTCGCCGGAGTAGTCGGTAGAGGCGACCCACAGGCGCAGGATGTCGGCGCCGAGCTTGTCCATCACCGCCTGGGGCGCCACCACGTTGCCCAGCGACTTGGACTGCTTGCGGCCCTTCTCGTCCACGGTGAAGCCGTGGGTGAGCAGCTGCCGGTACGGCGCGTGGCCGTCGATGGCGGCGCCGGTGAGCAGCGAGGAGTGGAACCAGCCGCGGTGCTGGTCGGAACCTTCCAGGTAGAGATCGGCGATCGGCCCCTCGGCATGGCCGTGGGGGTGCGAGCCGCGCAGCACGTGGCGATGGGTGGTACCGGAGTCGAACCAGACGTCCAGGGTATCGGTAACCTTGTCGTAGTCGGCGGCCTCCTCGCCCAGAAGCTCGGCGGGGTCGAGGCGGAACCAGGCGTCGATGCCTTCGGCCTCGACGCGCTTGGCGGCCTCTTCCATCAGCTCGACGGTGCGCGGGTGCAGATCGCCGGTGGCCTTATGCAGGAAGAAGGGGATCGGCACGCCCCAGTTACGCTGGCGCGAGATGCACCAGTCCGGGCGGTTGGCGATCATGCTGTGCAGGCGCGCCTTGCCCCAGGCGGGGGTGAAGGCGGTGGACTCGATGCCGTCCAACGCCCGCTCGCGCAGGGTGCGGCCGTCCTTGCCCTTTACGTCCATGCCCACGAACCACTGGGCGGTGGCGCGGTAGATCACCGGCGTCTTGTGGCGCCAGCAGTGCATGTAGCTGTGGGTGATCGGCGTATGGACCATCAGCGCGCCGACCTTCTCAAGCTTGGCGACGATCTGCGGGTTGGCCTTCCAGATCATCTGGCCACCGAAGTACGGCAGGTCATCGACGTAGACGCCGTTGCCCTGCACCGGGCTCTCGATCTCGTCGAAGCTCATGCCGTGGGCGCGGCAGGTGACGAAGTCGTCGACGCCATAGGCCGGGGCCGAGTGGACGATGCCGGTGCTGCCCACTTCGGACTCCACGTAGTCGGCCAGGTAGACCGGCGACAGGCGGTCATAGAAGGGGTGACGAAAGCGGATGCCGTCGAAGGCCTCGCCCTTGGCCGTGGCGATCACCTCACCCTCGAGGCCGTAGCGCGACAGGCACGACTCGACCAGCTCCTCGGCCAGCACCAGCAGCCGCGCGCCGGTATCTACCAGGGCGTAGGTAAAGTCCGGGTGCATGTTCAGCGCCTGGTTGGCGGGAATGGTCCAGGGGGTGGTGGTCCAGATGACCACGGCCGCGGCCTTGGGCAGCGTCTCCAGGCCGAAGGTGGCGGCCAGGCGGTCGGCGTCCTCGATCGGAAAGGCCACGTCGATGGCGTCGGACTTCTTGTCTTGATACTCCACCTCGGCCTCGGCGAGGGCCGAGCCGCAGTCGAAGCACCAGTTGACCGGCTTCAGGCCCTTGAAGACGTAGCCCGCCTCGACCATGTCGGCCAGCGCCCTGATCTCGCCCGCCTCGTTGACGAAGTCCATGGAGCGATAGGGGTTGTCCCAGTCGCCGATCACGCCCAGGCGGATGAAGCCCGCTCGCTGGTCCTCGATCTGCTCGGCGGCGTACTCACGGCACAGCGCGCGGGCCTGCTCGGGCTCGAGATGCTTGCCGTGAGTGGTCTCGACCTTGTGCTCGATGGGCAGGCCGTGGCAGTCCCAGCCGGGCACATAGGGAGCATCGAAGCCGGCCAGGTTCTTCGACTTGACGATGATGTCCTTGAGGATCTTGTTGAGCGCATGCCCCAGGTGAATGCTGCCGTTGGCGTAGGGAGGGCCATCGTGGAGCACGAAAAGTTCCCTGCCCTGGCGCTCCTCGCGCAGGCGATGGTAGAGATCCATCTCCTTCCACTGTTCCACCCGGGCGGGCTCGCGCTTGGGCAGCATGCCGCGCATGGGGAAGTCGGTTTCTGGCAGGTTCAGAGTGTGCTTGTAGTCGCTCATATCCTGGGGGTCAGCCGTCGTCGTGGTCGGCGGGCTCACCCGCCGAGGAATCGGAAGTCACGGCCTCGCGCGCCAGCGGCGCCGATGCCAGAGGAAGAGAATCGTCGTGCGTATCGCCCACTGCGCCATTCGAGGACGCGTCGGCCGCCAAACCGGCACCGGGGTGCTGTAGACCGTAGGCACCGGTACCGGGGTGCTGTGGACCGTTCGCACCGGCAGCGGGGTGCTGTCGAATATCGGCACCGGGAGCGGGGTGCTGTAAAAAGTACTCCCGAGCCCGCGCCAGATCGCTGCGGATCTGCGCCTTCAGCGCCTCGAAGTGCGCGAACTTCACCTCGCCGCGCAGCTTGGCGCAAGGCAGCACCGTCAGGCGCTCGCCGTAGAGGTCGCCATCGAAGTCGAACAGGTGCACCTCGAGCACCGGACGAGTGCTTCCCACCGTGGGACGCCAGCCGATGTTGGCCACGCCGTTCAATCGGCGACCGTCGGGCAGCTCGGTCACCACCACATAGACGCCCTGCAGGGCCAGCGAGTGGGTCGGCTGGGGCAGGTTGGCGGTGGGCACGCCGATGGTGCGGCCGAGCTGACGGTCCGGCACTACCCGGCCGCCCAGCCGGTAGGGGCGGCCCAGCAGGCGCGCGGCGGCGGCGAAGTTGCCGCTGGCCAGCAGGGTGCGCACCCGGGTACTGGAGACGCGCTCGTCGGCGATGGTGAAGGTGCGGGTGTGTTCGACGCCGAAGCCCCTCGCCTGCCCCACCTCGGTCAGCAGGTGGAAGTCGCCGCGCCGATCGCAGCCAAAGCGGAAGTCATCCCCCACCACCAGGTGGCGCACGCCGAGCCCGTCGATCATCACGCGGTCGATGAATTCACCGGCGGTGAGGCTGCGCAGGGCATCGTTGAAGGGCAGGCAGAGGATGCGATCGACCCCGCACTCGCCGAGCAGCGCCACCTTGTCGCGCAGCCGGGTCAGCCTGGGCGGCGCCTGGCCGCCGGCGAAGAACTCGCGCGGCTGGGGCTCGAAGACCACCACGGTCACCGGCAGGCCGAGCCGGGCGGCCTGCTCGCGACACTGCTCGAGGATCGCCTGATGCCCGCGGTGCACGCCATCGAAGTTGCCGATGGTGGCCACGCAGCCGCGATCCTCGTCGCGCAGGTTGTGCAGACCTCGAATCACTCGCATGGGCGTCATCACGCTGGGAAATAAAGTGTTCGATTATAACGGACCGAGGGCCCCTTGACAGCCGGCGCGGCTTGGTCTTTCCCCGCGACCTCGTGACGGCGCCGAACGCGGCCCGTTACCCCCGCATCCGGAAGTGGCGAAGCCGCAGGCCGAAGGCCGCCAGCCAGGCGAAGTAGACCGTCGCGCCGGCCGCGACCAGCCCCGCCATCCAGGCGGCGCGGATCCAGACGCTCCACGCAAGCCAGGCCTGCCAGTCCGGTGCGAGCCACCAGAGCCCGCCCCCCATCACCGCGCAGCCGCCGAGCAGCTGCACGGCGTAGCGCCCCCAGCCCGGCTGGAAGACCAGCACGCCCTGCTTGCTGAGCAGCCAGCCGAGCAGCCCGGCGTTGAGGAAGGCCGAGAGCGCCGTGGCCAGCGCCAGGCCGGCGTGGGCCAGCGGCCAGATCAGGATCAGGTTGAAGACCATGTTGGCGACCATGGCGACGATGCCGACCTTGACCGGCGTCTTGGTGTCCTGGCGGGCGAAGAAGCCAGGCGCCAGCACCTTGATCAGCATGAACGCCACCAGCCCGACGGCATAGGCGCGCAGGCTCATGGCGGCCATGGTGATGTCGCGTTCGGTCATGGCGCCGTAGTGGAACAGCGAGATCAACAGCGGCTCAGCCAGCACGGATAGCGCCACGGCGGCGGGCAGGCCGAGCAGCAGCACGGTGCGCAGCGCCCAGTCGAGCATCGCCGCGAAGTGCTCGCCGGACTGTTCGGCGTGGCGCCGCGAGAGCGCCGGCAGGATCACCGTGCCGATGGCGATGCCAAACACCCCCAGCGGCAGCTCCACCAGGCGGTCGGAGTAGTAGAGCCAGGAGACGCTGCCCGCGGCCAGCAGCGAGGCCAGCACGGTGTCGAGCAGCAGGTTGATCTGCGACACCGAGACCCCGAACAGCGCCGGCGCCATCAGCCGGAGGATGCGCCGCACCCCGCTGTGGGCGAAGTCGGGCCAGGGCCGCGGCAGCAGCCCCAGTCGCGCCAGAAACGGCACCTGGAAGGCCAGCTGGGCGCCGCCGGCGATCAGTACGCCCCAGGCCAGCGCCATGGCCGGCTGCTCGAACAGCGGCGTCAGCAGCAGCGCGGCCCCGATCAGCGACAGGTTGAGCAGCACCGGCGTAAAGGCCGGCACGGCGAAGCGGTTCCAGGTATTGAGCGTGCTGCCGGCGAAGGCAGTCAGCGAGATCAGCAGCAGGTAGGGAAAGGTCAGGCGCAGCATGTCGGCGGTCAACGCCAGTTTTTCCGGGTCGCGACCGAAACCCGGCGCGAAGGCCCACACCAGCCAGGGGGCCGCCAGCATCGCCAGCGCCGTGATCAGCGCCAGCACCGCCGTGAGGCTGCCGGCCACTGCATCGAGCAGCTCCTTCACCTCGCGCTTGCTGCCCCGGGTGGCGACCTCCGAGAGCACCGGCACAAAGGCCTGGTTGAAGGCACCCTCGGCGAACAGCCGGCGCAGGAAGTTGGGGATCTTGAAGGCAACGAAGAAGGCATCGGCGCCGTCGCCGGCCCCGAAGAGGGTCGCGATCACCACATCGCGCACCAGTCCCATGACCCGCGAGAGCATGGTCATCACGCTGACCACCAGGCCGGAGCGCATCAGGCCGCCCGCCTTGGGCGCCACGGCGCGATCGTCGTCTGCGACCACTGGCGCAGCGTCGGGCGCGGTGGGCTTGTCGTCCCGGGACTCGGGGGGCTGCTCGTGATCCATCACCGTCTACTCCTCGTGCGGCGCGCTCGGCAAGAATAGCGGACACAAAAAAACCGGCCGCAGCCGGTTTTTCTGCTGGCGCTCGGCTGGCTTACGCCGCGAGAGCCTTGACGCGCTTGTTCAGGCGGCTCTTCATGCGAGCAGCCTTGCGCTTGGACATCACGTCCTTGTCGGCGATGCGGTCGATGACCGGCTGCGCCGCCTTGAAGGCACCCATCGCCTCGGCGTGGTCACCGCTCTGGATGGCCTTGATGACGCGCTTGACGTAGGTACGAACCATGCTGCGCTGGCTCGCCTTCATTACACGACGACCTTCTGCCTGACGGGCACGCTTGCGGGCTTGCTTGCTGTTAGCCACTGACTGTCTCCTTGGAGAAAGTTGTTGCCACCAACTGGGGGTGACATTTGATAACGTTTTGATCCAACAGGGAAATAAAAAAATCCCCGCCGGCCTGGCCATCTTTCCCGACGGCGCGAGTGAGCGCCATCGTCTACGGGCCGTGTCTGAGAGGATGGCGTATCCTATCACGCGCCCCCAGGGCTTGCCAGCCCTGAACACCGGCAGCCCAGGCGCCACCAGCCCGCACCGCGCGCGGCCCGAGCGGAGCGCCGGATCACCCGGCGGCGCCCTGAAGCAGCCTAGAGCACCACCAGGTTGTCGCGGTGGATCAGCTCCGGCGCTTCCATGTAGCCGAGGATGGCCTCGATCTGGTGGCTCGGCTTGCCGACCAGCAGGCGAGCCTCGTCGGCGCCGTAGTTGACCAGCCCCTTGGCCACGCGCTGACCGTGCTCGTCGACGCAGAGCACCATGTCGCCGCGGCGGAAGTCGCCGCTGACGCCGGTCACGCCCACCGCCAGCAGGCTGGAGCCGCTGCTCTTGAGCACCTTCACCGCCCCGGCGTCCAGGACCAGGCTGCCGCGCACCTGCAGCTGCCCCGCCAGCCAGCGCTTGCGCGCCGCCATCGGCGCCTGCTCCGGCAGCAGCAGGGTACCCAGCCGCTCGCCCTCGGCCAGCCGCGTGAGCACCGCCGGCTGGCGCCCGCTGGCGATCGCCGTGACCGCCCCGGAACGGGCCGCCAGCCGAGCGGCCCGCACCTTGGTAGCCATGCCGCCGCGCCCCAGCGCGCCACCGCCGCCGGCCACCGCGGCCAGGCTCGGATCGTCGGCGCGCCCCTCGGCGATCAGCGTCGCCGAGGGGTTGCTGCGCGGATCGGCATCAAACAGCCCCTCCTGATCGGTGAGGATCACCAGGGCATCGGCCTCAAGCAGGTTGGCGACCAGGGCGCCGAGGGTGTCGTTGTCGCCGAAGCGGATCTCGTCGGTGACCACGGTGTCGTTCTCGTTGACCACCGGCACCACCCGCAGGCCGACCAGGGTGCGCAGCGCCGAACGAGCGTTGAGGTAGCGCTTGCGGTTAGAGAGGTCGTCGTGGGTCAGCAGCACCTGGGCGGTCAGCAGGTCGTGGCGCGCGAAGTGGCCTTCATAGCACTCGGTGAGGCCGTTCTGCCCCACCGCCGCCGCGGCCTGCAGTTCATGAACCGCCGAGGGCCGCACCTGCCAGCCCAGGCGCACCATGCCGGCCGCCACGGCTCCTGAGGAGACCAGCACCACCTCGATGCCGCGGCGGTGGAGCTCGGCGATCTGGTCGACCCAGCCGCCGATGGCTGCCTCATCGAGGCCGCGACCGTCGTTGGTCAGCAGCGCGCTGCCGATCTTCACCACCACCCGGCGGGCGCGCTTGAGCGCCTCGCGACCGATCACCTGCTCGTTGTCTTCCATCCGACCCTCGGTTCACCGTCGACAGGCGCTCGGCCTGCATGCTGCCTCAGGGAGCGTATTCGATCTCGACGTCGTGATCATCGTCGTCATCGAAGTCGTCGTCATCGTCAACGTGCGGGCGCTTGCGACCCAGGCGGGCCTCGGTGCGCGCCACGGCCTCTTCCTCCATGCGCGAGCGCATCTCGCGAACCCGCTCGGCGGCCTCCTCGTCCTCGTGCTCCAGCCGGCGCTGCTCGGTGAGCCAGCGGTAGGCGGTCTGCACCAGGACATCGGTACCGTCGCTTCCGATCGCCGAGATACGAAACACCGGACCCTGCCAGCCGAGCCGGCGCACGATCTCGTCGACCGTCGCCTCGCGCTCCTCGACCGGCAGCAGGTCGAGCTTGTTGAGCACCAGCCAGCGCGGCAGCTCGGCCAGCGCCGGCGAGAACTCGCCCAGCTCGTGGATGATCGCCTCGGCGGCCTGCACCGGGTCGGACTCGTCGAAGGGCGCGACGTCCACCACGTGGAACAGCAGCCGGGTGCGGGTCAGGTGCTTGAGGAAACGCAGCCCGAGGCCGGCGCCGTCGGAGGCGCCCTCGATCAGGCCAGGCACGTCGGCCATCACGAAGTGCTCGTGCAGGCCGAGCTTCACCACGCCGAGGTTGGGCACCAGGGTGGTGAAGGGGTAGTTGGCGACCTTGGGCTTGGCCGCCGACACCGAGCGGATCAGCGTCGACTTGCCGGCGTTGGGTAGACCCAACAGGCCCACGTCGGCCATCACCTTCATCTCCAGGCGCAGGTTGCGCCGCTCCCCCTCGGTGCCCGGCGTGGTCCGCCGCGGCGCGCGATTGGTGGAGGACTTGAAGTGGATGTTGCCGAGCCCGCGGCGTCCCGCCTGGGCCACCATCACCACCTGGCCGATCTCGGTGACGTCAGCGATCACCTCGAGGGTATCCTCGTCGATCACCGTGGTGCCCACCGGCACCTTGACGTGCAGGTCCTCGCCGGCGCGCCCGCTCATCTGCCGACCCCGGCCGGGCTGACCGTTCTGCGCCTTGTAGAAGCGCTGGTACTTGAAGTCGATGAGGGTATTGAGGGCATCGTCACCGATCAGGTAGACGTTGCCGCCATGACCGCCATCGCCCCCGTCGGGGCCACCCTTGGGGACGTACTTCTCGCGGCGGAAGCTCAGGCAACCATTGCCGCCATTGCCGGCTTCCACGATGATCGAGGCTTCGTCGACGAACTGCATCTGTCACTCTCCAGGCGGCCTGTGCCGCCATGATACAAGAAGGCCCCGCCTGGGCGGGGCCTTCTCGCTGCAAGTGCCGGTGGTCTCAGGCAGAGACGATACTGACGAACTTGCGGTTCTTCGGGCCCTTGGTCTCGAACTTGACCACGCCTTCGTCCAGGGCGAACAGGGTATGGTCCTTGCCGATACCGACGCCGGTGCCGGCGTGGAACTTGGTGCCACGCTGGCGCACGATGATGTTGCCCGGGTTGACGACCTGGCCGCCGAAGAGCTTCACGCCAAGGCGTTTGGATTCGGAATCGCGACCGTTACGTGTGGAGCCCGCTGCCTTCTTATGAGCCATTGCAAATACCTCGCTCGTTCAGGGGGTCAGCCGCTTACGCGGAGATCCCGGTGATCTTGACTTCAGTGAACCACTGACGGTGGCCCTGACGCTTCATGCTGTGCTTACGGCGACGGAACTTGATGATGGTCACCTTGTCACCACGGCCGTGAGACACGATCTCGGCCGCCACCTTGGCGCCCTCGACCAGCGGAGCGCCGATCGTGACGTCCTCGTCGTTGCCCACCAGCAGGACCTCATCGAACTCGATGGTGTCGCCGGTCGGTACTTCCAGCTTCTCGAGCTTGAGAGTCTGGCCTTCCTGAACGCGGTACTGCTTGCCACCGCTCTTGATCACTGCGTACATGCTTTACTCTCCAGGACTCATCGGGTGTTGGCTCTTCATCGACCTGCTGCGAGTGGCGCCTCTCTTGGCAGCCATCTGACAGGGAGCATGATGAGTGGGGTCGCGGATTATAACCGCGCGCGAGATCGCACACAACCCGCACCGCGCGCGCCTCTATTCGCCGCCGCGGCCCGCTCAGGCCCCGCCGCCGCCGCGCCTTGACGCCCCCATGGGGGGCCCATAGCATGACCGGCAACCCAAGGCCACCAGGGCTATCTCGCCCCGGCCCCACCTACTCGTCGATACCGCCTCCATGCCAGCCAACGCCCCGCCCCAGTCGCCCAGCGCCACCGCCAACTCGTCGCTTCATGCGGTCGTTGCCGACGACTTCGCCGCCGTGAACCGGACCATCCTGGACCAGCTCGCTTCGCGCATCCCGCTGGTGGAGACCATCGGCCAGTACATCATCGAGAGTGGGGGAAAACGGCTGCGCCCGCTGCTGGTGCTGCTGGCGGCGCGCTCGCTGGGCTACGCGGGCGACCGGCACGTGACGCTCGCCACCCTGGTCGAGTTCATGCACACCTCAACCCTGCTGCACGACGACGTGGTCGACGAATCGCACATGCGGCGCGGCAAGGCCACGGCTAACGACTCCTGGGGCAACGCCCCCTCGGTACTGGTGGGTGACTTCCTCTATTCGCGCTCGTTCCAGATGATGGTCGAGGTCGGCTCCATGCGCATCATGGAGGTGCTCTCCCAGGCCACTTGCACCATCGCCGAGGGCGAGGTACAGCAGCTGACCAACGTCGGCAACCCCGACACCGACGAGGCCGCCTACTTCGAGACGATCCAGGGCAAGACCGCCATGCTCTTCGAGGCGGCCTCCCACAGCGGCGCCATCCTCGCCGACGCCACCCCGGAGCAGGAGGTCGCCCTGCAGCATTACGGCCGCTACTTGGGCCTGGCCTTCCAGCTGATCGACGACCTGCTCGACTACCAGGGCGACGCCGAGGCCATGGGCAAGAACGTCGGCGACGACCTGGCCGAGGGCAAGCCGACCCTACCGCTGATCCAGGCCATGGCGACCGGCACGCCGGAGCAGCGCACGCTGATCCGGCGTGCGATTCGCCAGGGCGGCCTCGACCACCTGGATGAGGTGCTGGCGATCGTGCACGACACCGGCGCGCTGGAGTACACCCGGGCTCGCGCCGAGGAGATGGCCGACAAGGCGCTGGCACAGCTCGACGCCCTGCCCGACAGCCCCTACCGAGACAGCATGGCCCACCTTGCCCGCCTGGCGGTGGATCGCCAGAGCTGAACGACGGGCATCGCACAAAGCCGCCGCGAGGGCTTGCACCCCGGCGCGGTTTGCGTATAATGCCGATCCGTCGCCAGCAGTTACGGCGAACATCGGAGTATAGCTCAGCTTGGTAGAGCGCTGCCTTCGGGAGGCAGAGGTCGTAGGTTCGAATCCTGCTACTCCGACCAAAGAATTCAGTAAAAACGGCCACTTAGCTCAATCGAGCGGTGGCCGTTTTTCGTTGCGTTCCTGCGTTACGACAGTTACCGCCGACCTTTCCCTCTCTGCCACGTTGGCGACACGCGCCCCGCACTTACCTTCCATCCGGTTGATGCTCCACGACCGTGCTAGCATTCAGGCTACACGCGTTGAGAAAGGAGTCACGACGATGTTTGATCCGCAGAGTTTCCGCCTGGAGGATCAGGTCGCTCTCGTCACCGGTGCCGGCGCCGGCATCGGTCGAGCTATCGCCGAGACCTTCGCCCTCGCCGGGGCCGCGGTGGTGGTCAGCGACCTGGATGCCGCGTCGGCCGCCGCGGTGGCCGAGGCGATCGAGGCCGACGGCGGCCGGGCGACCAGCGCGGCCTGCGACGTCACCCGGGAGGAAGACCTCGCCGCGGTGGTGGACGAGGCCGTGAGCGCCTTCGGCAAACTGACGCTGCTGGTCAGCAATGCCGGCGGCGGCGGCCCCAAGCCCTTCGACATGCCCATGGAGGAGTTCCGCCGCGCCTATGACCTGAACGTCTTCTCGCTGTTTCGCCTGGCCCAGCTGGCCGCGCCCGAGATGGAGAAGGCCGGCGGCGGGGCAATACTCGCCATCACCTCGATGTCGGCCGAGAACAAGAACCAGCGCATGGCGGCCTACGGCTCCTCCAAGGCGGCGGCCAGCCACCTGGTGCGCAACATCGCCTTCGATCTTGGGCCGAAGAACATCCGGGTCAACGGCATCGCCCCGGGGGCCACCCGCACCGAGGCCCTGCAGTCGGTGCTCAACGACGAGATCGAGCAGCGGATGCTGGCCCACACCCCGCTCAAGCGCCTCGGCGAGCCAGAGGACATGGCCAACGCGGCGCTATTTCTGTGCGCGCCGGCCTCGAGCTGGATCAGCGGCCAGATCCTCACCGTCTCCGGCGGCGGGGTGCAGGAACTGGATTGAGCGCAGACCGTCGACGGCGCACGAGATCTCGGATGGATTCGGCAGCGTCGGCGAATGGTTGATGGCACAGACACCGCCCGGAACGGCGCGAACGCCGTGGGCTCAGCGAGGCACGCCATGAAACGCACCCTGACCACGGCACTCTTCAATGCATTCTCCGTGACCCTCTCCACTACGCTGCTGCTCGCCGGCACCGCCTTCGCACAGCAGGCCCCGACCGATGCGACCAGCGGCTGGATGCAGGGCTTCCCGCCGCCGGAGGAGCGCACCATCCGCTTCACCGACGAGGATTACTTCGCCGGTGATAAGCTCCGCTGGACGGTCTGTCACTTCCGTGAGCTGATGCCCACCGCCGGGGTACGCAACGGGACCGGCGCAGCCCGCCCTCTGCCGTACGCCCTCGACCCGGCGATCGATGAGGTGAGCTTCCAGCCCACCGACGGCGACGCGCCGATGACCTGGGGCGAAGCCTTCGAGGTCAATCGCAGCGACGGCCTGCTGGTGCTGCATCGCGGTCGAGTGGTCTACGAGCGCTACGCCGGCTGCCTGGACGAGACCACCCTGCACGGCGTGATGTCGGTGACCAAGTCGATCACCGGGCTGATCGGCGAGAGCCTCGTCGCCGAGGGCACCCTGGACGAGGGCGCTCTCGTCGGCGAGCTGGTGCCGGAGCTTGCCGACAGCGCCTTCGGCGACGCCACCCTGCGCCAGGTGCTCGATATGACCACCGCGCTGGACTACTCCGAAGATTACGCCGATCCCGAGGCCGACGTCTGGACCTATGCCCGCGCCGGCAGCCCGCTGCCGCCTCCTTCCGACTACACGGGGCCGCGCAGCTACTTCGCCTTCCTCGAGACGGTCGAGAAGGCCGGCGAGCACGGCGAGGCCTTCGGCTATCGCACCATCAACTCCGATGCGCTGGGCTGGATCATCGCCCGCGCCACCGGACAGAGCGTCGCCGACTGGCTGGCCGAGCACGTCTGGTCGCGCCTGGGCACCGAGCGGGAGGCTTTCTACACGGTCGACTCGATCGGCACGCCCTTCGCCGGCGGCGGCTTCAACGCTACGCTGCGCGATCTCGGCCGCCTGGGCCAGTTGATCCTCGACGAGGGGCGCCTGGACGGCGAGCAGGTACTGCCCGCTGCCGCCATCGCGCGCCTTCAAGAGGGCGGCAGCAAGGCGGCCTTCGCCAAAGCCGGCTACGCCGCCCTCGACGGCTGGAGCTATCTCGGCATGTGGTGGGTCAGCCACGACGACCATGGCGCCTTCGCCGCGCGCGGCGTGCATGGGCAGACGATCTGGATCGACCCCACCGCCGAGATGGTCATCGTGCGCCTGGCCTCCCACCCGGTGGCGGCCAACGCGGCCACCGACCCGACCTCGCTGCCGGCCTATCGGGCGCTGGCCGCCTACCTGATGGCACAGCCGGAGACGCCTGAGTAAGGCACCGATCATGCATAAAGAGGCCCGACCGTATGCGGCCGGGCCTCTCTGCATCACCCCTCGTTGTCTCGCGAGTCGACAGACTCGCCGCTTTCTTCTCTTATCGCCGACTCAGTCACCCCGGCTCGCCCTATCGACTTCGACAGCCCCTCGCGACGACTCAGATAGAGCCCCAGGTCGTCGATCTTGACGATTCCCGCGACCTGCATGCCCAGGGCCACGCCGGCAACCGTCCCCAGGGTGATCACGATGATCTCGGCGGAGAGGATGAAGTCGGTGCGCACCGCGCCCTTGATCCGCTGCGCCTCGAAGACGCGCATGTCGGCGGTCTTCTTGGCCGCCACCCTGGTGATCAGCGAGACGTCATGAGGAGCGTGGCGATATCGTCGATCAGGGTCAGTAGGCTGCTGCCGGCCAACGCGGAGGCGCCGTGGGAGGCGGGTCGACAGTGCAGAAGATCACTGCCACAGGATCGGGCCCGCAGAAAATGCAGGCCCCGGAGGAAGGCGCTGGAAGAAGGCCCTTATCGACAGGCCCTGATCAACCGGGCCCGTCAGGTCACGGTGACCACGGTGCAGCCGGCAGTATGGCTGACCTTGTGGGAGACGCTGCCGAAGACCATGCCGCGCATATCGCTGACCCCGCGGCTGCCCATGATGATGGTATCGACGCCGAGGGTCTCGGCCGCCTCGTTGATGCGCTCGGCCGGACGGCCCTGGCGCACCACCTCCTCGACCTCGATGCCCTCGAGGTCGACCGCACTGCGGGCCTGATCGATGACCTTGCGCGCCTCGTCCTTCATGCCGGCGGCAAGCTTCTCGCGATCCTCCTCGGAGAACGGCTCGGCGGTGCCGCCGGTGAACAGGCCGATGTTGTCGGGCGGAAACTCGGCCACGGTCATCAGATGCAGGGTCGCCCCCGCGCCGCGGGCCAGCTGGGCCGCCACGGTGAGCGCCTTCTCGGCATGGGAGGATCCATCGAGCGGGACAAGGATTGAGGTATACATGGCGGGTCTCGGTCCTGTGCAGGTGGGAAGCGGGCCGCGGACGGCCGGGCCGTGGCCGGCCCTTTACTCTCAGACTAGACGCTGCCCCCATTTCGGCAAACCGCGATATATAGGCGCCCATGCCTCAGGGGGCGGCGAAGGCCTCCGAGCGAAGCGACTCGATGACGAAGGCCTCCATGGCCTGGGCCGCCGGAGAGAGGCTGCGCTGGGCGGGCCGCAGCAGGCCGAGCTCGCGCTCCACCAGCGGATCCACCAGCGGGATGAAGCGCAGCCGCTCGTACTCCTGAGGGAAGGCCAGCCGCGGCAGGGTGGTGATGCCGATCCCCGCCACCAGCATGGCGGTCAGCGAGATCATGTTGGAGATGTCGAAGGCGCTCTCGGCCAGCAGCGGTTCGGCCTCGGTGCCCTCCAGCAGCCGCGAGGTGCCGTTGCGGATCAGCACCTGGCCCTGCAGCGCCTCCCACCCCAGCGAGTCCCGCTCGGCCAGGGGATGATCGTCCCGGCACACCACGCCGACATCGTCGCGCATCAGCGGCGTGAAGGAGAGCTCGTCGTCCTCCCGCCACAGGCTGGTAAAGCCCAGCTCGACCTCGCCGCCGGCCACCAAGCGCCTGACGAAGTCCGCGCTGCCGTCCTGCAGGCTCACCTTGAGGTCGGGATAGCGCAGGATGAAGTCGCTGAGCAGCCGCGGCATCAGCCGGCTGGCCACCGAGGGCACCGCGGCCATGTCGACGTGCCCCGCCTGCTTCTGCACCTGTGCCCAGAGCTCCCGGCTCAGGCGATCGTGCTGGGTGATCAGCTCGCGGAAGCGCGGCAGGCAGTAGCGACCGAAGGGGGTGAGGGCCGCCTTGCCCCCCTTCTCGAACAGCGACTCGCCCAGCCGCTGCTCCAGCTCGCGCACCGCCATGGACACCGCCGGCTGGGTGCGATGCAGCTGGCGCGCCGCGGCGTGGAAACCACCCTCGTCGACGATGGCCAGCACGCAGCGCAGCGGTTGAATCTTGAGCTCCGGCAGCATGGCCACCTCCCGAACTTGTGGTAAGAAAAGCTGATCATCGGATCTTTTTTATTGATTATGCTTATCTTGGGCTCTCACCTAGGATGATGGCAACGTCACTAAGGAGGTTTCCATGTCACACGTTCATTCCCTCTACATCGATGGCAGCTGGGTCGACGGCCAGGACAGCATCGCCAACGTGAACCCGTCCGACACCAGCGACGTGATCGGCCACTACGCTCAGGCCGGCGTCGACCAGGTCGGCGTGGCCATCGCCGCGGCGCAGCGCGGCGTGAACGAGTGGCGCAAGAGCGGCCTCGAGCAGCGTTACGGCGTGCTGATGGCCATCGGCGACGAGCTGATCGCCCGCAAGGACGAGCTCGGCCGGCTGCTGGCGCGCGAAGAGGGCAAGGCCCTGGCCGAGGGCGTGGGCGAAGTCTACCGCTCCGGGCAGTTCTTCCACTACTACGCCGCCGAGGTGCTGCGCCAGATCGACGAGCGGGTCGACTCCGTGCGCCCGGGCGTCGAGGTCGACACGCGCCGCGAGCCGGTGGGCGTGGTGGGCATCATCAGCCCCTGGAACTTCCCCATGGCCACCGCGGTATGGAAGATCGCCCCGGCGCTGGCCTTCGGCAACGCCGTGATCTTCAAGCCGGCCAACCTGGTGCCGGCCAGCGCCTGGGCGCTGACCGAGATCATCAGCCGCCAGGCGCTGCCCGCCGGCACCTTCAACCTGCTGATGGGCCCGGGCGCAAGCGTCGGCGATGCGCTGATCGCAAGCCCCGACATCCACGCCCTGAGCTTCACCGGCTCGCTGGAGGTGGGTCGCCGCGTGGCCGCCGCCACCGCCGGCAACCTGGTCAAGTGCCAGCTGGAGATGGGCTCCAAGAACGCCCTGATTGTCGCCGATGACGCCAACCTGGACCTGGCCGTGGAGGCCGCCTTCGCCGGCGCCTACTCCGGCACCGGCCAGAAGTGCACCGCCTCCTCGCGCCTGATCGTCACCGAGGCCGTCCACGACGCCTTCGTCGAGAAGCTCATCGCCAAGCTCGAGACCATCCGGGTCGGCCATGCCCTGGAAGAGGGCGTGCACATCGGCCCCGCCGCGGATGCCCGCCAGCTGGAGTCCAACCTGGCCTGGATCGAGCGTGGCCGCGCCGACGGCGCCACCCTGGCCTTCGGCGGCGAGCGCCTCACGCGCGACACCGACGGCTTCTACATGGCCCCGGCGCTGTTCGTCGATACCACCAACGACATGGCCATCAACCGCGAGGAGGTCTTCGGGCCGATCGCCTGCGTGATCAAGGTCCGCGACTACGAGGAGGCCATCGCCACCCTCAACGACACCCACTTCGGCCTCACCGCCGGCATCATCACCGACTCCCTCGCGCTTGCCAGCGACTTCAAGGCCCGCGCCGAGACCGGCTGCGTGATGGTCAACCTGGCCACCGCCGGCACCGATTATCACGTGCCCTTCGGCGGTCGCAAGAACTCCAGCTTCGGTCCCCGCGAGCAGGGCCGCTACGCCCGCGAGTTCTACACCGTGGTCAAGACCTGCTATGTGAAGGCCGGCTGAGCCGAAGCCTGAGGAGAGCGTCATGTCAAAAGAGATGCTGATCGTCGACGGCCTGCAGTACTCCAACTGGTCGCGGGAGATCTTCGAGCAGATGCGCGAGGGCGGCGTCGATGCCGTCCACGCCACGCTCGTCTATCACGAGAACATCCGCGAGACCCTGACTCGCCTGGGCGAGTGGAATCGCCGCTTCGAGGCTCATGGCGACCTGATCATGCCGGTGAAGGAGGCGGGCGACATCGAGCGCGCCCGCCAGGCCGGCAAGGTGGGGATCTTCCTGGGCGCCCAGAACTGCTCGCCCATCGAGGACGACATCGACATGGTCGCGGTGATGCGCGACCTGGGGCTGCTGATCATGCAGCTGACCTACAATAACCAGAGCCTGCTGGCCTGCGGCTGCTACGAGGCCGAGGACAGCGGCATCACCCGCTTCGGTCGCCAGGTGATCCGCGAGATGAACCGGGTGGGCATGGTCATCGACATGTCGCACAGCGCCGAGCGCTCGACCCTGGAGGCCATCGAGCTCTCCGAGCGGCCGGTGATCATCTCGCACGCCAACCCGAGCTCCTTCCATGCGGCCAAGCGCAACAAGTCGGACAGGGTGCTCGAGGCGATCGCCGAGTCCGGCGGCCTGCTGGGCTTCTCCGCCTACCCCTTCCACCTGAAGAACGGGCCGGACTGCAGCCTCGAGGACTACTGCGACATGATCGCCCGCACCGCCGACCTGATGGGCATCGAGCATATCGGCATCGGCACCGACCTGTGCCAGGCGCAGCCGACCTCGGTGCTGGAGTGGATGCGCAACGGTCGCTGGTCCAAGGAGATGGACTACGGCGAGGGCAGCAAGGGCAACGCCGGCTGGCCGCGGCCGCTCGCCTGGCTGCGCGACAGCCGCGACTTCCCCAACCTGGTCGCGGGACTGCGCCAGCGCGGCTTCGACGAGGCATCCATCGCGCGCATCATAGGCCAGAACTGGGTCGAGCTGCTGGAACGGGCCGCCACGCCGACCCGGGCCGAGGAGACCGCCGCCTGAGATCACCGCGCGCTTTGGGACAATAATAAGGGCCCCTCAGGGGCCCCCATGCATAGGCCAACGACATGACACAACACAACGCCACTCACTCCGCTACGCCGACGCGGCGCGAGCACCGCCTGGGCGATCCTGTCGTCCTTACGCTCAGCGTCGGCTTCATCCTGCTGTTCATCGCCCTGTCGCTCTACGACATCGACCGGGTGGCCGAGGTCATCGGCGCCGGCTTCGCCTGGACCGCCAGCACCCTCGGCTCCTATTTCCAGCTGCTGCTGCTGCTGACCTTCTTCATCGGCATTGGCGTGGCCCTCACCCCCGCCGCCAACGCCCGCATCGGCAACCTCGCCACGCCGGAGATCAGCACCTTCAAGTGGCTGTCGATCATCATGTGTACCCTGCTGGCCGGCGGCGGCGTGTTCTTCGCCGCAGGCGAGCCGGTCTATCACTTCGTGGTCACGCCGCCGGCCTTCGACAGCGAGGCCGGCACGGTCGACGCCGTGGCCGGCGCCCTGGCGCAGTCGTTCATGCACTGGGGCTTTCTGGCCTGGGCGGTGCTCGGCTCGCTGACCGCGGTAGTGCTGGCCCACGCCCACTACGACAAGGGCCAGCCGCTGCAGCCACGTACCCTGCTCACCCCGATCCTCGGCGAGCGCATCATTCAGGGGCCCGTCGGCGGCGTGATCGACGCCCTGTGCGTGATCGCCGTGGTCGCCGGCACCGTGGGCCCGATCGGTTTCCTGGCCACCCAGGTGAGCTTCGGCCTGCATGAGCTGTTCGGGATCTCCGAGGGCTATGGCACCCAGCTGATGATCCTGGTGGCACTCGCCGTAGTCTACGTCACCTCCGCGGTGACCGGTATCCACAAGGGCATCCAGATACTGAGCCGCTTCAACGTCTTCCTGGCGCTGGCCATCGCCGCGGTGATCTTCGTCTTCGGCCCGACGCTGTTTCTGACCAACGCCTTCACCCAGGGCTTCGGCACTTACCTGACCTCGTTCTTCTCGATGGCCACCATGACCGCCGAGACGGCGCCCGCTTGGTGGATGCAGTGGTGGACGGTGTTCTTCTTCGCCTGGTTCATCGGCTATGGGCCGCTGATGGCGATCTTCGTGGCGCGCATCTCGCGCGGACGCTCCATCCGCCAGATGATCCTGGCCGTGGCCGTGCTGGCGCCGATCGCCACCACCATCTGGTTCACGCTGCTCGGCGGCTCGGGCATCCACTACCAGCTGACCGGGGTGATCGACCTCACCGAGGCGCTCAACAACTTCCAGTTCGACGTGGCCACCCTCACCGTGGCTCAGGCGCTGCCCGGCGGCACCCTGATGGCCCTGGCCATCCTGGTGCTGACCACCATCTTCGTCGCCACCACCGGCGATTCCATGAGCTACGCCATCGCCGTGGTGGGCTCCGGCCATGATCGCCCCAGCTCGCTGATTCGCGCCTTCTGGGGCATCGCCATGGCCATCATGGCGGGCATCCTGCTCTACATGGGCGCCGGCCAGATCAGCGTGCTGCAGCAGTTCATCGTCATCACCGCCATTCCGGTCTCGCTGGTGCTGCTGCCCTCGCTGTGGACCGGCCCCCAGGCCGCCTACGCCATGGCCCGCGAGCAGGGCCTGATCGCCCGCCGCCCAGTGGAGTCCCACGATGCTTGAGTACCGCTACCCGATCGCCGGCACGGTGCCGCTGCGCGCCGCCGGCGAGACCATGGACCTCGAGCGGCTGGGCAGCCTGCCGGCCAGCCGCCTGAGCTTCGTGCGCAGCCTGGTGCGCCAGATGGCGCGCCAGCGCTGGCAGATCAGCACCGCCCGCTTCGACCTGGACGCGCAGGGTCACGGCGTCGCCATCTATCGTCTGCAGACGCCCCAGGGCCGCTACCACGGAGTGATCTTCTCCCAGCAGCTGGCCGACGATCAGCGCTCCGACCGGGTGATCGCCCAGGCCTGGGACGTGACCTTCGGCGTGATCGAGGGCGACGTCGACGACGCCCTGCTCGAGCAGATGGCCGCCAACGTGCCGCTGCAGGAGGCCGGCCGCCAGCACCCACGGCTGCTGGTGCTGTCTCGCGCCAATCGCAGCCTGCGCAACTTCGCCCACTTCGTGGAGTCGCTGTCCGCCGGTCAGCAGCCCGACCCCGCCTGGCTGACCCGGGTCGGCTACCTCTACCGGACCACGGCGGTCTACGGCAACGGTAAGTTCGGCATCGCCGACTTCGTGCGCCTGCAGGACAACCCCGACTTCCACCGTCCCTTCTCGGCCCAGATGCTGGCGGTCTACCTGCTACGCCACTTCTCCATCGAGCAGGTGGAGCATATCGCCCGCTGCCAGGCGCCCGAGCAAGCGGTGCCCATGGCCACCGAGCTGCGCCGCTACCTGGGCATCGGCAACTCCACCGGGCTTGGCATGGCGCCCTTCCTGATCAACCACCCCCAGCTGATCCAGCAGTGGGTGACCTGCCGGGAGACCGCCCTGGCCCTGGCGCTCGGCCAGACGCCCGACGAGGAGCGTCGCCAGCGGCTGATCGCGCTGACCCGTCGCGCTATGCGCCACCTCGACCAGACCGTCACCGAGGACGCCGAGCAGGGCGAGCGCAATGCCGCCGTCGTCGCGGCGCTGCCGGAGGTGATCGCCTGGCTCGAGGAGGTGCCGCTGGAGGAGACCCTCTGGCCGCAGCTGGCGGCCTGGAGCGCGCGCACCCTGCCGCTGGAGGCCCAGGAGCTGGTCAATACCCTGCTGATCGAGCTCTATCCCGAGCAGGTCGATCCGCTGGAGGACCAGATGGGCATCGAGGAGCGTCTCGAGCTGACGCCTGACATGCCGCTAGTGCGCCTGAAGCAGCTGATCGAGACCCACTACGACTGGGCCCTGGCCGAGGACTTCGAGGCGCCCGAGTCGCGCTACTGGTTCTGGTACCGCTCCGCCGAGAAGGAGGAGCCGCGGCTCGGCGTGCGCGGCCGGGAGCCGGGTGCCGAGAAGGAGCTGTCGCTGGCCATCGCGCCGCGGGTCCATCACACCCACGGGGTGCTGTCCGAGTTCCTCGAGGCCAATCCCCGCGCCCTGGTGGTGGAGTTTTTGATCGCCCATCCCCGCCACAAGGACATCGTACGGCGCATCCAGACCATGGCCGAGACGCCCTACGGCGAGATCCGCGCCAACCTCTGGCATCACGAAATGAAGCCCATGCACCTGCTGCGCACCAAGCTGTCGTTCTTCGGCGCCGGGCGCTTCGATCCCAAGTCCGACCGCTGGG
Organism: Halomonas saccharevitans; assembly: GCF_900116405.1. Taxonomy (GTDB): domain Bacteria; phylum Pseudomonadota; class Gammaproteobacteria; order Pseudomonadales; family Halomonadaceae; genus Halomonas; species Halomonas saccharevitans. Next base: position 27,043 of record NZ_FPAQ01000009.1, read on the forward strand.
TGCGCATCACCCTCTTCCAGGGCGCGCCCCTGGTCGAGGAGATCAACGCCGAGCCCCGTGACCTCGCCGAGGTCGATGACTGGAGCTTCCCGCTGGAGCCCGAGGGGGTCATGCACGCACCACGACAAGAGGTAGGAGAGACATCATGAAGGCGTCCTACAACGAGCTGCAGGGTCTGTGCCGCAAGGCGTTCATCGGCATGGGCTTCGAAGAAGGCGACGCGGCCGATGCCGCCGACATGGTCGCCTGGATGCAGTGCTTCGGCCTGGGCGGTCTCGCCGCCCTCAACCGCGGCCTGGACTTCCTGCTCACGGACGACCCCGACGAGATGCCCAGCGTGCTCTACCAGGACGGCGACCTGGCGGTGGTCGACGGCCACGGCCAGAGCGTGCTGCGAAGCTCCACCCTGGCGCTGGAGCTGGGCTTCGCCAAGGCGCGCGCGCGCGGCCTCTCGGTGATCAAGATCCGCCACTGTCACAACCGCCAGCTGATCATGGGCTACCTGGCGCGACTGGCCGGGCGCGGCATGAACGTCACCGCCTTCTGGCGTAACGCCGAGCATCCGCCGACCGAGCAGGTCGTCGGCTTCCAGGCCAACAGCTCGGTCCCCGAGATCCGCGTCTACGCGGTCAAGGAAGTCCCCGAGGAGAACGAGCCCAACGACGGCATCACCCTGGTGATGGCCAACCACGTCGACCTGCTGCCGGCGATGCGCTCGGACTATCGCTACGACGTGTTGGCACGCCACAACGAATCCGACCTGCTGGCCTGCCGCCACCGGTCCCTGGCCGAGGGCATCGAGGTCGACGAGGCCGTCTGGGAACGCCTCAAGCACCTCGCCACCCGCATGCTGGTGGAGGCCACCGAGGCCTCCCGGGAAGGTGCCGGCGCCGGCACCAACGATAACGACTGACCCTGAGACTGAGACGAGACCACCGACATGATTCACCCCGTCAGCACCGACCTCTTCGCCTCCAAGGCGCCCCTGGAATGGGCCGTCGTCGGTAACGGCATCCTGTTCACCGCCCAGATCCCCATCGGCGCCGACGGCCAGGTGGTCCAGGGTGGCATCGAGGCCCAGACCCGCCAGACCCTGGACAACCTCGCCCACACCCTGGAGAAGGCCGGCGCCGGCGTGGAGGCCCTGACCCAGGTACTGATCTACGTCACCGCCCGCGAGGACCTGGCCACGGTCAACAAGGTCTACGCCGAATACGTGCGCGAGCCCTACCCCAACCGCGCCGCCATCATCGTCTCCGGCTTCGCCCGGGAAGAGATGCTCGTCGAGATGGTGGCCTACGCGGCCGTGGACGCCGACGCGTCCTGAGGCGCGATCCCCTCGGGAGGGCATTTCCTCAGTCCTCCCCCAGCCTGCCCAACTCCTCAAGATAGCACTCCAGCACCCGGTTGGGCGGCGCGCCCTTCCGGGTGATCGCGCTGTAGTGGGTCACGTAGCGGCAGGTGTCCGGCCTCAGGGCGCGCATCCTGCCGTCGCGCACCCAGCGCTCGGCAACGTGCGTCGGCAGATAGCCGATGTAGCGCCCGGAGAGAATCAGGAAGGCGATGCCTTCGCGATCGGTGGCCGAGGCGGTGGCCCGCAGGGGCTCATGCAGCGCCTTGATCTCGGGACTCTGGGCGTAGGCCGGCGTCACGGCATCGCTGCTCCCCAGCTGCGCCTCCGTCACGGTCTCAGCGTCGAATAGCGGATGTCCCTGCGCGCAGTAGAGCTGCGACGTCTCCTCGTAAAGCGAGAGGTAGTGCAGCCCGGGCAGGGTCTTGATCGCCGGCACCACGCCGGTGTGAAGGCGACCATCCAGCACGCCGAGCTCGATGTCGTGGGGCGGAATCATGCGGATGTTGATCTGCACCTCGGGACCGCGCGCCTTCAAGGCGCTCAAGGCATCGGTGATGTGCATCTGCGGCATGGTCACCAGGTTGTCGGTGATGCCGATGTTCAGCTCGCCCTTGAGCCAGGCGTGGAGGCCGTTGACCCGGGTACGGAACCCCTCCGTGGCCGCCTTCAGCTGCAGCGCGGCCTCATAGATCTCGGCCCCCTCATCGGTCAGCGCGAAACCGCTGCGGCCCCGCTGGCAGAGCCGCAGCCCCAGACGCGTCTCCAGGTCGCTCATCGCCATGCTGATGGCGGCGCGGCTGATGTTGAGCTCCACCTCGGCGGCGGAGAAGCCCCCGCACTCCACGACCTTGCGATAGATCCGCAACAGCCGCAGGTCCGCATCGCTGAGCTGTCCCGTCAGGGCCTCCTTGCGACGTGACATCGTTCCCTCCTCTTCCCCCAGTGAGTCGGCCCGATGGCTCGGCCCGCGCCCCGCCAGGACGCGCCGGAAAGTTAACTTTATGCTTACATGAAATTCAATACGTCGGAATTTATCTGATCGCCGTCCTGATCCACGCTGTGCTCAACCGTCACCCACACGACAATCACAAAGGGGTGTGTCATGTCAGATCGTTCTCCCCAGCAGACCGCGGGCCTGACCGACGCGCAGCTGGATGCCTACTGGATGCCCTACTCCGGCAACCGCCAGTTCAAGCGCGACCCGCGGATCATCGTCGGCGCCGAGGGCAGCTACTACACCGACGCCGAGGGGCGCCGGATCTACGACGGGCTCTCGGGCCTCTGGACCTGCGGCGCCGGCCATGGCCGTCCCGAGATCGCCGAAGCGGTCTCCCGTCAGCTTCGCGAGCTGGACTACGCCCCGGCCTTCCAGTTCGGCCACCCCAAGGCCTTCGAGCTGGCACACCGACTGCGCGAGCTGACCCCGAAGGGGCTCGACCACGTGTTCTTCACCGGCTCCGGTTCCGAGAGCGCCGACACCTCGCTGAAGATCGCCCGCGCCTACTGGCGCAAGAAGGGCAAGCCCAGCAAGACCAAGCTGATCGGCCGCATGAAGGGCTACCACGGCGTCAACTTCGGCGGCATCAGCCTGGGCGGCATCGGCGCCAACCGGATGATGTTCGGCCAGGGCATCGACGCCGACCACCTGCCCCATACCCTGCTCAAGGAGAACGCCTTCACCCGCGGCATGCCCGAGCGCGGTGCCGAGCGGGCCGACGAGCTGCTGGAGCTGATCGCTCTGCACGATGCCTCCAACATCGCCGCGGTGATCGTCGAGCCCATGGCCGGCTCGGCCGGGGTGATCCCACCGCCGGTGGGCTACCTCAAGCGGCTGCGCGAGATCTGCGATGCCAACGACATCCTGCTGATCTTCGACGAGGTGATCACCGCCTTCGGGCGCGTGGGATCGATGACCGGCGCCGAGGAGTTCGGCGTGGTCCCGGACATCATGAACATCGCCAAGCAGCTGACCAACGGGGCGGTGCCCATGGGCGGGGTCATCGTCAAGGGCGAGATCTACCACACCTTCATGGAACAGGGCGGCCCCGACTACATGCTCGAGCTGCCTCACGGCTACACCTACTCGGGGCACCCGGTGGCCTGCGCCGCGGCCCTGGCCGCCCTGGACGTGCTCGAGGATGAGCGCCTGATCGAGCGCGTAAAGGAAATGGCGCCGATCTTCGAGGATGCCCTGCATTCTCTCAAGGACGGCCCCAAGAGCAGCCGCTATCTCACCGACATCCGCAACTATGGGCTGGCGGGCGCCCTGCAGATCGCGCCCTACCCCGGAGAGCCGGCTCGCCGTCCCTTCGAGATCGCCATGAAGTGCTGGGAGAAGGGCTTCTACGTGCGTTACGGCGGCGACACCATCCAGCTCGGCCTGCCCTTCATCGTCGAGCGCGAGGAGATCGACCGGCTGATCAACGCCCTGGGCGATGCCCTCGGCGAGCTGGACTGAACGAGGCACTCACCGCGACGAGGGGCGCCGGGGGGCGGGACGAAGAGGAGGTCTTTTCCATGGGTGAGGCGTATTCGCCGAACGGGCTGGCCATGGATGGCCAGCACCGGTCCTGCGAGCGGAGCAGGATGCGAGAGCGAAGCAGGGCAAAAGTAGCCCCCATGGAAGGGTTCACGGCGCCTCCGGTGGGCCGGCCCCGCTCGCAGACCCGTCGACGGATCAGCCCCGAATATCTCAGTCAACGACGACTGACCTGCAGCGTAAAGACTTCAACCAACAACACTCCATCAGTGAGGATACCCATGACCACGCTTGGCCACCTGATCAACGGCACCCGCGTCGACGCCGACGGGCGCACCCAGGACCTCTACAACCCCTCCACCGGCCAGGTCGGAGGCCAGGTCAGCCTGGCCAGCCAGGCCACCGTCGAGCAGGCGATCGCCGCCGCCCAGGCCGCCTTTCCGGCCTGGCGCGATACCCCGCCCGCCAAGCGAGCCCGTGTCATGTACCGCTTCAAGGCGTTACTGGAGCAGCACGCCGACGAGATCTGCCGGCTGATCGGCCAGGAGCACGGCAAGATCGTCCACGACGCCCAGGGCGAACTCGCCCGCGGCATCGAGAACGTCGAGTACGCCTGTGGCGCCCCGGAGCTGCTGAAGGGCGAGCACAGCAGGAACACCGGCCCCGGCATCGACTCCTGGAGCGAGTTCCAGCCGCTCGGCGTGGTCGCCGGCATCACGCCGTTCAACTTCCCGGCGATGGTGCCGCTGTGGATGTACCCCATGGCCATCGCCTGCGGCAACACCTTCGTGCTGAAGCCCTCCGAGCGCGATCCGACCTCCTCGCTCTTCATCGCCGAGCTGGCAGTGGAGGCCGGCCTGCCCGCCGGGGTGCTGAACGTGGTCAACGGCGACAAGGAAGCCGTCAACACCCTGCTCGACGACGAGCGCGTGAAGGCCGTGAGTTTCGTCGGCTCCACGCCGATCGCCGAGACCATCTACGCCCGCGCCAGCGCCAACGGCAAGCGCTGCCAGGCGCTGGGCGGCGCCAAGAACCACGCCATCGTGATGCCCGATGCCGACATGGACAACGTGGTCAGCTCGCTGACCGGGGCGGCCTTCGGCTCCTCAGGCGAGCGCTGCATGGCGCTCTCGGTGGCCGTCGCCGTGGGCGACGCCGCCGCCGATGCCCTGATCGCCAAGATGCAGGCGCAGATGAAGACTCTCAAGGTCGGCCCCTTCCATGACGCCGAGAACGACTTCGGCCCGGTGATCACCCAGGCCCACCAAGAGAAGGTCTGCGGCTATATCGACAGTGCCGAGCGCGAGGGCGCCGAGATCGTGGTCGACGGCCGCGGCGTGCAGGTACCGGGCTTTGAAAACGGCTTCTATGTGGGCGGCACCCTGATCGACCGCGTGACCCCCGACATGACCTGCTACCTGGAGGAGATCTTCGGCCCGGTGCTGCTGGTGGTCCGCGCCGACTCCATGCAGGAGGCCATGCGGCTGATCGATGATCACGAGTACGGCAACGGCACCTGCATCTACACCCGCGACGGCGAGGCGGCCCGCTACTTCAGCGACCACATCCAGGTCGGCATGGTGGGCATCAACGTACCGCTGCCGGTACCGGTCTCCTACCACAGCTTCGGCGGCTGGAAGCGCTCGCTGTTCGGCGACCTGGCCGCCTACGGCCCGGACGCCGTGCGCTTCTACACCAAGCGCAAGACCGTCACCCAGCGCTGGCCATCGGCCGGGGTGCGCGAGGGCGCGCAGTTCTCCTTCCCCTCCTGAGGGAAGGCGGCCCTGCCGGTGGCGGGGTCGCCGCCTCGACAACATCCACCACACGCAAGGGAGAAGACGATGTTTGGACTACCCGTATCCACCACCTGGCTGGTCATCGGCGTACCGGCATTCTGGGTGCTCTACACCCTGGGCTTTCTCTGGGTGACGCGAAACTGGCCGGGGCTCAAACGCTCCGACACCGGCAGATGACGCGCAAGCTCTGACCGACACCACAACGACAAACAACAACGTAGGTGACAGGAGAAAAGTGTGAACACGACGGTATTGCTGTTTCTCGGACTCTATTTCCTCGCCATGCTGGCGGTAGGCGTCATTTCCATGCGACGAGGCGGTTCCAGCAGCATGGAAGGCTACTATCTCAGCGGGCGCAACGTCGGCCCGCTGGTCACCGCCATGACCATGCAGTCCACCTCGATGAGCGGCTACATGTTTCTCGGCGCCGGCTCCCTGGGCTACACCCAGGGCTACTACGGCTTCTGGTATGCCGCCGGCGATATCGGCGGCGGCGTGGTCAACCTCTCGGTGCTCGGGCGCCGGATGCGCAAGCTCTCACAGATCATGGGCGCGCTGACCTCCATCGAGTATCTCGAGAAGCGCTATCCGAGCAAGTGGGTGCGATTGATCGCTGCCGGGCTCTCGGTCTTCCTGCTGGGCGCCTACGTGCTGGCCCAGTTCATCGCCGGCGGCAAGGGCCTGGAGCTGGTGACCGGCCTGCCTTACGAGCTGGCACTCACCATCGCCGTGGCCGTGATCCTGGCCTACACCCTGATGGGCGGCTATGGCGCGGTCGCCTACACCGACCTGGTCCAGAGCTTCGTGATGATCATCGGTATCGTCTGGATTCTGGTCGCCACCCTGCAGGAGGTCGGCGGCCTGACCGCGGCCAACGAGGCACTGGCCGCGCTGGACCCGACGCTGCTCAGCATCTGGGGCCGAGATCTCGCCTATGAGGGCCAGTGGGGTATCGTGCTGGGCGCACTGCTGATCTTCTCCATCGGCTACATGGGCTGGCCCCACGTGGTCACGCGCCACATGGCGATGCGCAACCCCTTCCACGCGCGCCGCGCCGGCGTCTACTCCACGCTGTGGAACCTGATCTTCGTCAGCGCGCCGTATATCCTCGGCACCCTGGCGATCCTGGTACTCCCCGAGCTCGACGATCCCGAGCAGGCGATCTTCGCCCTGGCGCAGAATCTGCTACCCGCCGCGGTGGTCGGCATCGTGATGGCCGCGATCATGGCGGCGATCATGTCCACGGCCGACTCGATCCTGCTGCAGACCGGCAGCATCGCCGCCCGCGACCTCTATGAGCGCTTCATCAACCCGAACATGGAAGAGAAGCAGATGGTGCGGGTCTCCCAGGCCATCGTGCTGCTGCTGGGGATCATCTGCGGCGTGATAGCGCTATTCGAACCGCCGGCGGTGTTCTCCATCGTGGTCTTCACCACCGCGGTACTGGGCAGCGCCTTCCTGCCAGCCTACGTCGCCGCGGTGTGGTGGCGAAAGGCCAATACGCCGGGCGCCCTGGCCTCGATGATCGTCGGTAGCCTGGTGGCCTTCAGCTGGCAGTACCTGGGACTGGACCAGGTCACGGGCCTGCATCCGATGCTGGCCGGCGTGGTGCTCTCCAGCCTGTCGATGGTCGTCGTCAGCCTGCTGACCCAGGCCAGCCACCCGGTGCCCGAGCACGTCCTTCGGGCGATGGCCGAGACCGCCGAGCTTCGCCCCCTGCCGCGACCGCTCAAGGCGCAGCAGAGCTTCGAGATGGCCCACGAGGCGCTGACCCTCAAGGCCCAGGAGCGCACGGCATGAATGAGGCACACCACAATGCCGCCTGGCCGCCGGCCATCCACGAAGAGGCCTGGCTGCGCGCCAGGCTCCCCCGCGACGCCCTGGCGCGGCGGCTCGCGGGGATCGACCCCGCCCTGCGCCTGGGCGAGACCCAGGCGATCGGCTTTCCCTACCTGCTGTGCCTGTATCGCTGGGAGGTCCGACGCTTTGGCCGGCGACGCCAGGAATGGATGAGCTGCCTGGTGGATCGCTGCCAGGGCGTCAGCACCACTTTCGAGGGAGTCGAGTTCGGCGATCCGCTGGCCGTGGCCGACCTACCCCATGCCGAGCTCGAGACGCCACCTCTAGAGCGCAAGGCGCGCCAGCACGTCATGCAGGTCCGCCGCCATCGCCTGAAGCGGCGCAGCGCGACGGGTCTCGAACTGGCGCGCTGCGAGACCGTTCGCAAGCCCCTGTGGCGCGTCACTGCGCACCACGCCCAGCACGGCGAGCTGGCGCTGCTGGTCGATGGTCTCAACGGCGGCTATTACCTGCTGTAGGGGGCGCTCCGCGGCTTGCCCCTTCGACGCCGCCAGCGATCCGGCGGCTACTCCTCGCCGCGGCGCTGGGCCAGCGCCTTGCGCGCCTTGTTGCGCCGATAGAGCCGCACCAGGGCGATGCCCAAGGCAAAGGCGACCATCCCCGCCAGGGTCCAGCCCTGCCAGGGGCGTGCGGCATCGCCCATCAGGGTCTCGAGGGTGAGGATCAGGATGAAGCCCAGCGCCTGGCTGGCGATGGCCAGGGCGCGCAGGGTATCGAAGGCCGGTCGTGTCATGGAGGCTCCCGCTGGATGACAGCCCTGCCCGCCGGCAGTAGGCTTGGCGAAACGAATCCGCCCAGTGTAACCGCTGCGGCCCCCGCCGCCGACCTCCCGGAGTCACCGCCACGACATGGATGCCATCGCCCTGGGGCCCCTGCTGATCGCACTGCCGCGCCTCTATGCCCTTCTCGCCGCCCTGCTCCTGCTGGGCGCCAGCGTCGTCCTCCTCGGCCTGCCGCGGCGCCGCCACGCCCGCTGGTTCAACGGCCTGCTGGTGGCCTGGCTGGTCGGCGCTCGCCTGGGCCACGTGGCGCTTAACGCCGGCGCCTACGTTGATGCCCCGCTGGACGTGCTCAAGTTCTGGCAGCCCGGCTACCACGGCCTCTGGGGCCTTCTGGCGGCGCTGGTCTGGACGGGCTGGACGCTCAGGGATCGGCTGGGGGCGATGCTCGGCGCCATGGGCCTGGCGCTCGGGGTCTCGCTGGCGTGGCTGGCGCTGGTGACCCTGGCGCCGCTGGGCGGCGGCATGGCCATCCGCGAGCTGCCGAATCTCGCCCTGGAGAACCTCGAGGGGGAGCCGGTGAACCTCACCTCGCTGAGCGGCGAGACGGTGGTGATCAACCTCTGGGCCACCTGGTGCCCGCCCTGCCGGCGCGAGATGCCGATTCTGGCCGAGGCCGATGCCCGCGACGGCGTGAGCGTGGTGATCGTCAATCAGGGCGAGACGCTGCTGCAGGCGGTGCGCTACCTGGACGAACAGGGCCTGGACTTCCGCCATGCCCTGCTCGACCCGCGCCAGCGGCTGATGGTGCTGGCCGAATCGCCCGGCCTGCCCACCACTATGTTGTTCGACGCCGAAGGCCGCGCCCGGGAGCAGCATGTCGGCGAGCTGACCCGGGCCCAGCTCTCGGCCTGGCTGGACGCGCGCTGAGCGGACCGGGGCGATTGCCTGCTGATCGGCACCTGGACGCTTAAGCCGCGTCGGGCTTTGCTGTAAGATACCGCGCCCTGTCGCCGCCGAGCCGGGTGTGGCCCGCGGCAACGAACCGATCCCAAGCATCCCCCGAGGCACCATGAGCGACTTCTCTCCCGGCCAACGCTGGATCAGCGACGGCGAGGCCGAACTCGGCCTGGGCACTATCCTCAACGTCGACGCACGCAGCGTCACCGTGCTCTTCGGCGCCAGTCAGGAAACCCGCACCTACAGCAGCCGCAACGCTCCCCTGACCCGCGTGGCCTTCGGCAGCGGCGACCGCATCCAGTCCACCGAGGGCTGGCAGATGACCGTCGACGACAGCAAGGAGGTCGGCGGGCTGATCGTCTACATCGGCGAGGACGACGCCGGCGCGCTGTGCGAGCTGCCCGAGGCGCGACTCGCCGACACCATGCAGTTCGATCAGGCCCGCGACCGCCTGCTGACCGGCCAGGTCGACCGCAACGACTGGTTCGACCTGCGCTTTCGCACCCTGCATCATCATCACCGGATCGAGCAGAACCCGGCGCTGGGCCTAGCCGGGCCGCGCATCGACCTGATTCCCCACCAGCTCTACATCGCCGACGAGGTGGCACGCCGCCACGCGCCGCGCGTGCTGCTGGCCGACGAGGTGGGGCTCGGCAAGACCATCGAGGCGGGGCTGATCCTGCACCGCCTGCTACTCACCGGCCGCGCCGAGCGGGCGCTGATCCTGGTGCCGGCGAGCCTGACCCATCAGTGGCTGGTCGAGCTGCTGCGCCGCTTCGCCCTGGAGGTCACCCTGCTCGACGAGCAGCAGAGCCAGGCCCATGGCGACACCAACCCCTTCGAGGCCGGCCAGCTGGTGCTGGCGAGCCAGGACTGGCTGTTCGCCAACCCCCATCGCCAACAGCAGGCCCAGGCCTGCGACTGGGACCTGCTGATCGTCGACGAGGCGCACCACCTCGACTGGAGCCCCGAGCAGAGCGGGCCCGGCTACGCCTGCGTGGAGCACCTGGCCGCCCGGGTGCCCGGCATGCTGCTGCTCACCGCCACCCCGGAGCAGATGGGCCTGGCCAGCCACTTCGCCCGCCTGCGCCTGCTCGACCCCGACCGCTACCAGAGCCTCGAGGCCTTCCGCGAGGAGGAGGCCCACTACGTCGAGGTCGCCGAGGCGATCGATGCCCTCGACCGGCTGCCCGGCGAGACGGCCGACCGCGAGCGGGTCGCCGCGGTGATCCATGAGCCCGATAGCCTGGCGCTGCTCGACACCCTGGCCGACCCGGAACGCGGCGACGACCAGCGCGCCGCGGCCAGGGATCAGCTGCGCGACCAGCTGCTCGACCGCCACGGCACCGGCCGGGTGATGTTTCGCAATGGCCGCCGCCACGTGGGCGGCTTCCCGGAGCGCCGCCTGCACATCGCCGAGCTCGAGGCGCCCTCCGCCTACCGGCGCGTGTTTCGCCGCCTGGACCGTGACGAGGACTACCTGGACGAGCTGCTGATCGAGACCGGCCTGGATCACCCCGAGGTGCTGATCTATCCCGACGCCATGTACCGGGAGATGACCGACGACCCGCTCAACACCGAGCCCTGGTGGCAGTTCGATCCGCGCGTGAGCTGGCTGCTGGAGCGCCTCGCCGACGACGGCGAGGCGGGCTTTGCCGGCGACAAGGTGCTGGTGATCGCCCACGATCGCGAGACTGCCACGGGGCTCGCCGAGGGCCTTAGGGTGCTCGGCGGCTACCAGGCCCCGGTGTTCCACGAGGGGCTATCGCTGATCGAGCGCGACCGCGCCGCGGCGGCCTTCGCCGACGAGGAGGAGGGCTGCCAGGTGCTGGTGTGCTCGGAGATCGGCTCCGAGGGTCGCAACTTCCAGTTCTGCCGTCACCTGGTGATGTTCGACCTGCCGCTGCACCCGGACCAGCTCGAGCAGCGCATCGGCCGCCTCGACCGCATCGGCCAGCGCCACGCCATCGAGATCCACGCGCCGGTGTTCACCGGCAGCCCCGGCGAGAAGCTGTTGCGCTGGTACGATCAGGGCATGGACGCCTTCAGCGCCCCGCACGGCCTGGGCAGCGAGATCCACACCGCCTTCGGCGACACCCTGGCCGACAGCCTGCTCGACGACGAGGACCTCGACGAGGTGATCGCGGAGACCCGCGCCCTGTTCGAGGCCAAGCTCGCCGAGCGCGACGCCGGCCGCAATCGCCTGCTCGAGCTCAACGCCTGTCGCCATGAGCGCGCCGAGGCGGTCACCGCCGCGATCCGCGAGCTCGACGCCGACAAGGCCCTGGCCCGCTACCTGGACCAGGCGCTGGACATCTTCGGCGTCGACAGCCAAGACATCGGCGGCGGCATCCAGCATCTGCAGCCCAGCCCGCAGATGCTCGACGGCCTGCCGGGCCTGGTGAAGGGCGAGGAAGGCTTCTCGGCCACCTTCTCCCGGGAGCGCGCCCTGGCCCGTGACGACGTCCAGCGCCTCTCCTGGGAGCATCCGCTGCTGCGCGAGATGATGGGCCGGATCCTCGGCGGCGCCATGGGCAACACCGCCCTGGCGCTGCTCAAGCACCCCGCCATTCCGGCCGGCCGGCTGATGGTCGAGCTGGTCTTCCGCACCCACTGCCCGGCGCCGAAGCGCCTGCACCTCAATCGCTTCCTGCCGCCCACCGCGGTGCGGGTGCTGCTCGACGAGTCGGGGGCCAACCTGACCGCCAAGATCTCCTTCACCGGGCTCTCCAAGGCGGTAAAGAAGGTCAAGAAGGCGGTCGCCCGCGACCTGATCAAGAGCCGCCACGACCAGCTGCGCGAACTGCTCGACGGTGCCGAGACCGAGGCCCAGCGGGAGCTGCCGAGCATCGTCGAGGCCGCCCAGGGGCGCATGCGCGCCGAGCTGGACGCCGAGCTGAGTCGCCTCGAGGCGCTCTCACGGCTCAACCCCGCAGTGCGTGCCGACGAGCTCGAGGCGCTGCGCCGCGAACGCGCCGAGCTGGATGCCGCCATCGAGGCCACCCGGCTGCGCCTGGACGCGGTGCGGGTGATCGTCACGGTGGGTGACGACGCGCGCTGAATGCCTCGCGCCGGTCCCTACGCACGGGTCCATAGCGACATCCCACGAGACACGGCCCCGCCGGCAATGCCGGCGGGGCCGTATGCGTTCGGGCGTGGCGAACCGCCTCCGGCACCCCGGTGTCGGGAAGTGTCACCCCAGAATATCGGCCAGGGCCTTGTCCAGGGTCGGGAAGCGGAACTCGAAGCCGGCCTCCTGCAGCCGCGCCGGGCGCATGTCGGCGCCGGTCAGCAGCAGCCGTGCCATCTCGCCGAAGGCGACCTCCAGGGCGATGGCCGGCACCGGCATCAGCGCCGGGCGACCCAGCTGCTTGGCCAGGGTGCGGGAGAACTCGGCGTTGGTGACCGGATGGGGGGCACTGCCGTTGAAGGGGCCCTCCAGGTCGTCGCGCTCGAGCAGGAACAGGATCGCGCCGACCAGGTCCTCGCGGTGGATCCACGGCATGAACTGCTTGCCGTCGCCGAAGCGCCCGCCCAGCCCCATCTTGAAGGGCGGCAGCATCTTCGCAAGGCTGCCGCCGCCGACGTCGAGCACCAGGCCGATGCGCAGCAGGGCGAGCCGCACGCCAAAGTCCGTCACGTCGCCGGCGACTTCCTCCCAGCGCTTGCAGAGCCGGTGGGCAAACTCGTCGTGGGGCGGGGTCTGTTCGGTGACCTCACGATCGCCCTGATCGCCGTAGAAGCCCATGGCCGAAGCCGAGACCATCACCTTGGGCATGCGCCCTTGGCTGGCCTTCAGCTGTTCGCAGAGCATCACCAGGTCGCCGGTGACGTTGACCCGCGAATCGATCAGTCGCTCCTTCTGCTCCTCGCTCCAGCGCTTGGCGGCGATCGGCTCGCCGGCCAAGTTGACGATGGCGTCCGGCGGGGTGTCGACGAAATCCAGCACTGAGCGCCGGATATCGCTGCCCTCCGGCAGGCGGTCGCGCACCTCGTCGGGGGATCGTGACACCACCAGCAGCTGGTGCCCCGCCTCCTTCAACCGCCGGCATAGACACTGCCCGACGAACCCGCTGCCGCCCGTGATCAGCACTCGCATCCGGAATCCCTCCCAAGCCATCTGTGGCCAGTCGTGACGACAAGCCATCATGAGTTATACAGCCGTTGTACACTTCTGCTAGTCTAGCGATGAACGCCGTTGACTGCACGAGAGGCCCATGCCCCACTCCCCCGCTCCCATCGCCATTATCGGTGCCGGTATCGCCGGCCTCGCCTGTGGACAAGCCCTGCAGGCCCACGGCCTGCCGGTGCGCCTCATCGACAAGGCGCGCGGACCCGGGGGGCGCATGTCCAGCCGCCGCCTCGAGAAAGCCGCAGTAGACCTGGGGGCCCAGTTCTTCAGCGTGCGCGATCCGGCCTTCCGCCGCCAGGTCACGGCGTGGCGCGAGGCGGGCGTGGTCGCTCCCTGGCCCGACTCCCTGTGGGAGGCGAGTGAATCCGGCTGGCATCGCCATCATGACGACGTCGAGCGCCTGATCGGCGCGCCCCGCATGAGTGCGGTCACCCGCCACCTGGCCAACGGCCTAGAGGTACAGGCCGGCACCCGCATCGAGCGCCTCGAGCGGCAGGACAACGAGCACGGCCAACGGCACTGGTGGCTGGTGGACCAGCACGACGTCCACCACGGCCCGTTCAAGCACGTGGTGCTTGCCCTGCCCTCGCCCCAGGCACAGGCGCTGCTGGAGCCCCACGAGCCGACCCTCGCGGCCGCCTGCGAAGCCGTCATTCAGCGCCCCTGCTGGGCCGCCTGGGCCTGCTTCGAGGCGCCGCTGCCCGCCCTCCCGAATGTCGACGACGACTGGCAGGCGGTGCGCCTGGCCCCCGATCCCAACCGGCCGCCGGCCGAGCAGTCGCTGCGCTTCGTCAGCCGCAACGACCACAAGCCCGGCCGTCACGGCCAGGGCGAGAGCCTGAGCCTGCTGGCGCGACTGGAGTGGAGCGAGGCAAACCTGGAGCGCGACGCCGAGAGCGTCGCCCGGCGCCTGCTCGAGGCCTTTCTCGCGCACCTGCCGGTGGGCGTGACGCTGCCCGCACCGATCTCGCTGGGCGCCCATCGCTGGCGCTACGCCCAGCCTGACGTCTTCGCCGGCGGCGAGGCGGTCAACCTCGACTACCGCCGCTCGCCCACCGGCCTCTCGCTGTGCGGCGACGCCTGGCGCGGGCCGCGGATCGAAGACGCCTGGCTCTCCGGTCATCATCTCGGCGAGGCCCTGGCGGCCGACGCTTCCTGACTCCCTCTTCGCGACTGGAGACTTCCATGTCCTATGCCCTGATCCTGCTCGCCCACGGCTCCAGCGACCCGAACTGGCGAGCCCCCTTCGAACACTTCGCCAAGGCCCTGACCGAGCGGCTGTCGACCCCGCTGCGCCTGGCCTACATGGAGCTCAGCGAGCCGTCGCTAGAGTCCACGGTGGCCGAGCTGACCGAGGCGGGCATCGAGCGGGCCGAGATCCTGCCGCTGTTTTTCGCCGCCGGTCGTCACCTGCGCCGCGACGTGCCCGGCCAGGTCGAGGCGCTGACCGCCGACCATCCGAGCCTCGAACTGACCCTGCTGTCTCCGGTCGGCGAGCACCCGGCCTTCGTCGAGGCGCTGGCGGCGGTGGTCGCCGAGCAGGCAGGGGAGTCGGCACGCTCATGAACGACGAGGCACGGCGTCCGGCCGACACCCCGCTCTACCCGATCCGCGAAGTCTCCCGGCTGACCGGCGTGAACTCCGTGACCCTGCGCGCCTGGGAGCGTCGCTACGGGCTGATTCAGCCCCAGCGGACCCCCAAGGGCCATCGCCTCTATGCCCGCGAGGACATCGAGCGCGTCGAGCGCATCCTGCAGTGGCTCAACCGCGGCGTGCCGGTCAGCCAGGTCCGCGAGCTGCTCGACCAGCCGGAGACGGCCGAGAACCCGGCGCCGGCGGCCGGCGACTGGCCGGGGCAGCGTCGACAGCTGATCGGCGCCCTCCAGGCGCTCGACCTCGACCGCCTCGAGGCGCTGTTCAATCAGTCGCTGGCGCTCTACCCGGTCCCGACCTGCCTGGCCGAGCTGTGGCAGCCGGTGGTGCGCCAGCTCGAGGAGGGCTGGGGCGAGCAGCTGGGTGACACCCTGCAACGCCGCACCCTGGAGGCCTTCCTGCGCACCCGCGTCGGCACCCGGCTGCTGCACGCCAACCGGCTCTCCGAGGGCCCCACGCTGATCGTCGCCCCGCTGCCGGACGACCCCTCGCCGCTCTGGGTACTGCTCGCGGCGCTGGCCGCCAGCGACCGCGGCTATCGCATCCGGCTCTTCGATGCCCCGCTGCCCTTCGGCGAGGTGCCGCTGGCGGTGGAGCGCTTTCAGGCCGCCGGCCTGCTGCTGGCCAGCGGCAAGGCCGAGAAGGCCGAGCTGATCCGTCGCCAGCTGCCGCGGCTGGCCGAGCAGCTCGAGGTGCCGCTGATGGCCTGCGGTCCCATGGCGCGCATCCGCGAGGCCGACCTGGAAGAGACCCGGGTAGAGCTGCTCGGCGACGACCTCGACGAGGCCATGCAGCGCCTCCAGGCCCGACTCCCCGCCCGCTGACCCGGAGCCGTCCATGTCCACTCCCGCCATCGTCTGGTTTCGCAGCGACCTGCGCACCCACGACAACACCGCCCTGGCCGCGGCCGCCCGCCGGGGCCCCGTGATCGCCGTCTTCCTGCGCTGCCTGCCCCACTGGCAGCGCCACGGCCACGGCGCCAACAAGCTCGACTTCTGGGGCCGCGGCGTGGCTGCCCTGGGCGAGAGCCTGGCGGGCCTCGGCATCCCGCTGCTGCACCGCGATATCGACGATTTCAACGAGGCCCCGGCCGCGCTGCTCGAGATCGCCAGGGAGAGGGGCGCCGGCGCCCTGCACTTCAACCACGAGTACCCGCTGGACGAGCAGCGCCGCGACCGCGACGTGATCGCCGCCTTCCAGGAGGCGGGCCTCACGGTCACCGGCCATCATGACGCCGTGGCCTTCGCCCCCGGCGAGCTGCTCACCGGCAAGGGCGACTACTACGGGGTCTTCACCCCCTTCGCCAAGGCCTGGCATCGCCAGCTGAGCGCGGAGCGCATCGCCCTGCACGACGCCCCCGCGCCCCAGGCGGCGCTTGATATCGCCGCCGATCCGCTGCCCGCGCTTCCCGAGCTCGATGACACCCCGATCGACGGCCGGCTATGGCCCGCCGGCGAGGGCCCCGCCGCCGATCGCCTGGAGCGCTTCCTGCGCTTCCGGGGCCGCCACTACCAGCGCCAGCGCGACTTCCCGGCGATCCGCGGCACCAGCGAGCTGTCGCCCTACCTGGCGCTGGGCATGATCTCCCACCGCCAGTGCCTGCAGGCGGTGCTCGCCGAGAACGACGGCGCCCTGGCCGAGGGCGATGCCGGACTCACGGCCTGGGTCAACGAGCTGGTGTGGCGGGAGTTCTACCGCCACGTGGCCGTGGGCTTCCCGCGAGTCTGCCGCCATCGCGCCTTTCAGCAGCATACCGAGGCGCTCGCCTGGCGCGACGACGAGGCCGGCTTCGCCGCCTGGTGCGAGGGGCGCACCGGCTACCCGATCGTCGATGCCGCGATGCGCCAGCTGGTGGCCACCGGCTGGATGCACAACCGGCTGCGCATGGTCACCGCCATGTTCCTCACCAAGCACCTGCTGATCGACTGGCGCCGAGGCGAGGCCTTCTTCCTGCGCCATCTGGTGGACGGCGAGTTCTGCGCCAACAACGGCGGCTGGCAGTGGGCGGCCTCCACCGGCACGGACGCCGCGCCCTACTTCCGCATCTTCAACCCCACCACGCAGTCCACGCGCTTCGATCCCGACGCCACCTTCCTGGCGGAATGGCTGCCGGCGCTGGCCGAGCTGCCCAAGAAGGCTCGACACGCGCCCTCGGGCGATCTGCTCGGCGGGGCCGACTACCCTTCGCCCATCGTCGATCACCGGGCCGCCCGGGCGAGGGCGCTGGAGGCCTTCAAGGCCCTGAAGACGGACTGATCACCCACTCACCGCGGGAGATCCTGGATGCACCCGACGGCGGATCTGGAGGCCTTCTGCGCCTTCTTTAATAAGCTAGACAAGACCTGTACAAATCAACTAGACGAGGTATACACTGCAGACGTGAGCTTCACCGACCCGCTGCACCATATAGAGGGTATAGAGGCGCTCGAGGGGTACTTCCAGAACCTGTACGACAACGTGACATCGTGTCGTTTCACCTTTCACGAGCGGTCGCAGCAGGAAGAGACGGCCTTCGTCACCTGGACCATGCGACTGGAGCACCCCAGGCTCGACGGGGGACGGTGCATCGAGGTCGAGGGCTGCTCGCATCTGCGCTTCGCCCTGGACGGCCGGGTGACCAGGCATCGCGACTACTTCGATGCGGGCGCCCTGCTCTACGAGCGCCTGCCTCTGCTGGGCGGCGTGATACGCCGGGTGAAGCGACAACTGGGCCAGTGACGGTCCACCGACGACGGGGAAAGCGCATGACCAACGCGAGCGACACACAGCGCATCTGGCTGACGGGGGCCACCTCGGGCATCGGCCGCGCCCTCGCCGAGCGCCTGCTCGATCAGGGGCACCGGGTGGCACTCAGCGCGCGCAGCGAGTCGGCTCTGGCCGAGCTTTGCGAGGGCCATGACAACGCCCTGCCGCTGCCCCTGGACGTGGCCGATCGCCAGGCCGTCGAGCGAGCCGGTGAGCGCCTGGCCGAGGCCTTCGGCGGCCTGGACCTGGCGATCCTCAACGCCGGCACCTGCGAGTACCTGGACGCCGGCGACTTCGAGGTGGATCTCGTCGAGCGCGTCTTCGCCCCCAACTTCTTCGGCGCCGTCTACTGCATCGACGCGGCCCTGCCGTTGATGCGCCGCGCCCGCTCGGAGGGCGGCCATCCGCTGCTGGCCGCCACCTCCAGCGCCGCGGCCTATCTGCCGCTGCCCCGGGCCGAGGCCTACGGGGCCTCGAAGGCGGCGCTGAGCCACTTCATGGAGTCGCTGCGCCTGGACCTGGCCGGCGAGGGCATCGGGGTCAGCCTGATCCATCCCGGCTTCGTGAAGACGCCGCTCACCGACCGCAACGACTTCGACATGCCCATGCGCATCTCCACCGACGCCGCCGCCGAGGCGATCCTCACCGGTCTGGAGCGCCGCCGCCTGGATATTCACTTCCCGCGCCGCTTCACGCTGCTGGTGCGGCTGATGGGTATCCTGCCCCCCGGCCTGCGCCACCGCCTGGGCCTGCGCATGACCCGCCAGGACTCGCCCGCGGAGGCCCGCCGATGAACGCGCCGATCCATGCTCCTCATGACGCCCCCCAACGGAGCGCCGCCCGACGGAGTGCCGCCCAACGGGGTGCCGTCCAACGCATCGCCGTGATCGGCAGCGGCATCGGCGGCATGGCGGCCGCCTGGTACCTGTCGAGCCGCCACGAGGTAACGCTCTTCGAGGCCGAGGACCGCCTCGGTGGCCACACCGCAACGATCGACGTCGCGCTCGACGGCCGAGACTACGCCATCGATACCGGTTTCATCGTCTTCAACGACTGGACCTACCCGCACTTCCAGCGACTGCTGGCGCGCCTCGGGGTCGCCGCCCAGCCCACCGAGATGAGCTTCTCGGTGCACGAGACGGCCCGCGACTTCGAATACAACGGCCACACCCTGGCGAGTCTCTTCGCCCAGCGAGGCAACCTGCTGCGCCCGCGCTTCTACCGGCTGCTGCGCAACATCCTGCGCTTCAACCGCGAGGCCACCCAGGCGCTGGAGGAGGGGCGGCTGGACCCGGCCATGACGCTGGGCACCTGGCTCGACGCCGGCGGCTACGACGACGATTTCCAGCAGCGCTACCTGCTGCCCATGGGGGCGGCCATCTGGTCGGCGAGCATCAGCGACCTGCGCGACTTTCCGCTGCTGTTCTTCGTGCGCTTCTTCCGCCATCACGGCCTGCTGTCGGTCAACGACCGTCCCCAGTGGTACACCCTGATCGGCGGTTCGCGCGCCTACATCCCCGCCCTGACCGCCCCCTACGCCGAGCGCATCCGGCTTTCGACCCCGGTGCGCGGCATTCGCCGCCATGCCGACCGGGTCGAGGTGCGAAGCGATGCCGGCGTGGAGTCCTTCGATCAGGTGGTGCTGGCCTGCCACGCCGACCAGGCCCTGGAAATGCTCGGCGACGCCAGCGCCGCCGAGCGCGAGATCCTCGGCGCCATGCCCTACCAGGACAACGAGGTGGTACTGCACACCGACACCCGCCTGCTGCCGCGTCGGCCGCGCGCCTGGGCGAGCTGGAACTACCGGCTCGACGGCCGCGGCGATGACGCTCGCGTCTCGGTCACCTACGACATGAACATCCTGCAGCGCATCACGGCCCCACACACCTTCTGCGTGACCCTGAACGACAGCGCCGCCATCGACCCCGCCAAGGTGCTGGGCCGCTTCACCTACGCCCACCCCCAGTTCACCCTGGCCGGCCAGGCGGCCCAGGCTCGCCATGGCGAGATCTCGGGCCCCGTTCAGCGCACCCACTACTGCGGCGCATACTGGCGCAACGGCTTCCACGAGGACGGCGTCTGGAGCGCCCTGCGGGTCGCCCGAGACCTGGGCTGCGACGAACAGGGCCCGGGCGAGCGCCTGGTCAGCCGATCGAAGACGGCCGAGGAGAGCGCGGCATGAGGCGAACACCGCGCTCGCGGATCTACCGGGGCAGCCTGCGCCATCGACGCTTCCTGCCCCGCCCCCACGCCTTCAGCTATGACCTGTGGATGGCCTGGCTCGACCTGGACGAGATGCCTGAACTGTTCGACGGCGTGCCCGCCTTCAGCGCGCGGCGACCGGCCCTGGCGCGCTTTCGCCGCCACGACTACCTCGGCCCCCACGACCGCCCGCTGAAGCAGGCCGTGCGCGAGGAGCTCGAGCGCCAGCTCGGCAGCGCCCCGGACGGTCGCATCTGCGTGCTGACCCAGCTGCGCACCCTGGGACTCGGCTTCAATCCCGTCTCGCTCTACTACGCCTTCGATGCCCGCGGCGAGCTGCGCGCCCTGCTCGGCGAAGTGAGCAACACGCCCTGGGGCGAGCGCACCCGCTATGCCTGCGCCGTGGAGCCCAGGCGCCATGGCCACACCGCCGAATTCGACAAGGCCATGCACGTGTCACCCTTCAACCCCATGAACATGAGCTATCGCTGGCGCTTCGATACGCCCGGCGAGTCGCTGACGATGCACATGGAGAACTGGAAGGAGGGCCAGCGCCACTTCGACGCCACTCTGACCCTACAGGGCCGCCCGGCGACCCGCGGCGTGCTGCTCGCCACCCTGGCGCGCCAGCCCTGGATGAGCCTGAAGACGCTGGCCGGCATCCACTTCGAGGCGCTACGGCTATGGCTGAAGCGCATTCCGGTCCATGACCACCCCGGACAAGACCCCCCTTCCCGTGAGGAGAGCTCGCCGTGAACACGCTTCGCTCCGCCACCGCCCGTCCCCTGACCGCCGAGGGTGATCGCCTGACTCGCTGGCTCAAGCCGCGGGTCATGGCTCAGCTCGACCGCCTGGAGGGCGGCACCATCATCCTGACCGACGGTCACCAGCGTCATCGCCTGGGCCAGGGCGGCGCGCTGCGCGTGACGCTGGTGGTGCGCCATCACCGCGCCTGGAAGCGCCTGGCCCTGGGCGGCACCGTAGGCGCCGCCGAGGCCTATATGGACGGCGACTGGGACGCCGACGACCCGGTGGCCCTGGTGCGGCTGTTCGCCGCCAACCTCGAGCGGGTCAACGGCGAGATGGAGAACGGCACCGCACGGCTCGGCCGCTGGCTGCTGGGCGGGCTCTACCGCCTGCAGCGCAACAGCCTGAGCGGCTCGAAGCGCAATATCGCCGCCCACTACGATATCGGCAACGCGCTCTTCTCCACCTTCCTCGACCGCGACCACCGCATGTATTCCAGCGCGGTCTTCCCCCACGCCGAGGCGAGCCTCGAGGAGGCCTCCACCCACAAGCTCGACCTGATGCTCGAGAAGCTCGACGTCCAGGCCCACCACCACCTGCTGGAGATCGGCACCGGCTGGGGCGGGCTCGCCATCCACGCGGCCAAGACCCGCGGCTGCCGGGTCACCACCACCACCATCTCCGCGGAGCAGCACGCCTTCACCGCCAAACGCATCGAGGAGGAGGGGCTCGGCGATCGCATCACCCTGCTGCAGCAGGACTATCGCAAGCTCGAGGGGCGCTTTGACCGGCTGATCTCGGTGGAGATGATCGAGGCGGTGGGCCATCAGTACCTCGGCACCTACCTGGCGACGCTGGATCGCCTGCTTACCGACGACGGCCAGGCGATGCTGCAGGCGATCACCATCCGCGACCAGCGTTACGAGGAGGCCAAGCGCGAGATGGACTTCATCAAGCGCTACATCTTCCCCGGGGGCTTTTTGCCCTCGCATCGCGCCATCCTCGACGGCGTGACCCGCCACACCTCGCTCAACCTGACCGACCTGGACGAGATCGGCCTGCACTACGCCCGCACCCTGCGCGAGTGGCGCCACCGCTTCGAGGCGAGCCTCGAGACCGTGCGCAAGCTCGGCTACGACGAGCGCTTCATTCGCATGTGGCGCTACTACCTCTGCTACTGCGAGGGCGGCTTCATGGAACGCAGCATCGGCACCTGCCAGCTGCTGCTGGCCAAGCCCGGCGCCCGGCCGGCACCGCTGACGGGGGACCTGTGAGACTCAACTTGCCCGAGGGCACCAGCCGGCTGCTGTTCAACCTGGCCGCCTTCCAGGCAGGCTGGTTCGCCTGCGTGATGGGCGGCTCGCTGGTCGGGCTGCTGGTCGTGGGGCTGATCGTCACGCTGCATCTGGCCTGGCTGGGTCGCCCCGGGGAGTGGCGCTGGCTGGCGGCATTCGCCGCGCTAGGGCTCATAGTCGACGGCATGCTGGTGCTGGCCGGCGGCTTCGCGTTCCCCGACGGCACGTTCGCCATCGCCGGCATGCCGCCCTGGCTGTGGCTGCTCTGGCCGCTGTTCGCCACCCTGATTCATCACTCGCTGGCCTGGCTCTGGCAGCTTCCCTGGCTCGCCATGCTCGGCGGCGCCACCAGCGGCCCGCTCTCCTACTATGCCGGCGCGCGACTCGCCGGCGTCGAGCTGGCCCCCTGGCTGCTGCCCGTCGAGGCGCTGGCCTGGGCGCTGATCTGCCTGACGCTAAGCCGTCGCCTCGGCCACTCGCTGGCCCTGGGTGAACGACCCCGCTGAGGCCTGCGCCTGCCACTCGGCCTCCAGCCGCGCCGCCGGCTGGGGCCTGGCATAGAAAAATCCCTGCACCTCGGCGCAGCCCTGAGCCAGCAGAAAGTCGCGCTGCGGCTCGGTCTCCACGCCCTCCGCCACGACCTCAAGTCCCAGCCCTTCGGCCATGGCCAGGACGGCACAGACGATGGCGGCATCGGCGCGATCATCAGGCAGCGCGCGGATGAAGGCGCGATCGAGCTTTAGCTTGTCCAGCGGCAGGTGCTTGAGGTAGCCCAGCGACGAGTAGCCGGTACCGAAATCATCGATGGCCACGCGATGACCCTGGCCGCGCAGCCGCTCCAGCCGCGGAGCGATGTCGCCGGCCCGCTCGTCGAGCAGCACCGATTCGGTCAGCTCCAGCCCCAGCAGACGCGCCGGCACCCGATGACGGGCGAGCCCGGAGGCGAGCGCCGTCTCCAGGTCGCCCTGGAACAGCTGCATGGCCGAGATATTGATCCACACCACCGCCTCCGGCAGACCCTTGCGCTGCCAGTGGGCCAGCTGAGCCAACGCCTGGTCGATCACCCAGTCGCCGAGGGTCGACATCAGGCCGTGGCGCTCGGCCAGCGGGATGAAGTCGCCGGGCGAGATCATGCCGTCCCGAGGATGACGCCAGCGCAGCAGGGCCTCCAGCCCCACCAGGCGATCGTCCGCCAGCCGGTACTGGGGCTGGTAGTGCAGCTCCAGCTGACCGCCGACCGCCAGCGCATTGCGCAGGTCGTTGAGCAGGCCCAGCTGCGGACTGGCCTGGACGTCGAGGGCCGGCCGGAAGCGCTGGCTGTGGTTGCGGCCGTTGCGCTTGGCGCTGAACAGCGCCGATTCCAGCCGCTGGAAGAGCTCGCCGGACTCCCGGCCATCCTCCGGGCAGCGGCAGCTGCCGATGGTCAGGCCCAGCCGCAGGCTGTGCCGGTCGATCTCGAAGGGCTGACCGAGATGCTCCTGCAGCCCCTTGATCCAGCGATCGTGGTCGTTGTGGGTGGTGACGCGGATCACCATGAACTCGTCACCGCCCAGTCGCCCGACCACGCCGCCGGCCACGTGCCGAGCCAGCCGCTGCCCGAAGCGCGCGAGCAGTCGATCGCCGAGTTCCACCCCGAGGCCGTCGTTGATCTCCTTGAAGCCGTCGATGTCGATCAGCGCCATGTCGAGGCTCTCGCCCGCCCGCAGATGGCGCAGCCGCGAGGCCAGCAGGTCGTTCAGCCGACGACGGTTGGGCAGGCCGGTCAGCGGATCCTCGAAGCCGATGCGCTGCAGATCGCGCTCACGGGCCTTGTGGACGGAGATATCGGTGAACAGGCAGACATGGTGGGTGATGCGGCCCGTTTCGTCCGCGACGACCCGGGCCCGCAGCCATTCGGGATACTCGTCGCCCTGCTTGCGCCGGCTCCATATTTCCCCTTCCCAGCGGCCGGTGCTGTGCAGAACCTGCCAGTAGTGCTCGTAGAACGCCTTGTCGTGGCGCGGGGCCGACAGGGAACTGGCGACGCGGCCGCGCACCTCCTCGAGGGTATAGCCGGTGATGCGGGTGAAGGCCGGGTTGACGGCCTGAATACGGTTGGCGGCATCGGTGATGATGACGCCCTCGTCCGAGAGCGAGAGCGCCTCCTCTCCCAGGCGTGAGCGCTGGTGCTCCAGGCGCACCTGGCGCCAGGCATCCAGCAGTCCGAGCGCTACCAGCACGGCCGCGGCCAGGCGCAGCGGAACGCCGGGCAGCCAGATGCTGGCCGAGAAGGCCGAGAGGGCCATCCAGGCCATCGGTCGGTTGAGGGAGAAGGCTGGCCACATGGGCTGACGCTCACTTGGTGGATGGAGTGACGCCGCGGCACGCACCGGGGCTGTGAAAGGGTTATCGGCCGTCCTGGCGGGAGCTGAACCCCTCCTCGACGAGCGATTTTCCCGGGCCGGCGGCGATCGCCACGCGCCTCGTCCGCACGAGCTAGCGCCGCGCGTCTCGCTGCAAGGTCGGCCGCGCGTGGCAACGCCTCTGGCTCGAGAGCGGCCTGGCGACCCGCTCGGCGTGCATTCATCGAGTGTGGACAGTAGACTAGGCACAGCCGCCCGGCGGCTCCAGGCCGCTTTCGGCAGACCATGATCCCGACACTCGGAACGATTCAGTGACCAAGCAACACTCCTTTGATCGCGAAGAACTGCTGGCCTGCTCGCGCGGCGAGCTGTTCGGTCCGGGCAATGCGCAATTGCCGGCCCCCAACATGCTGATGCTCGATCGCATCATGCACATCCACGAGGAAGGCGGGGATCACGGCAAGGGCGAGTTGATCGCCGAGCTGGATATCCGCCCCGACCTGTGGTTCTTCGACTGCCACTTCCCCGGTGACCCGGTGATGCCCGGCTGTCTGGGCCTGGACGCCATGTGGCAGCTGGTCGGCTTCTACCTGGGTTGGCTCGGCCACCCCGGTCGCGGCCGCGCCCTGGGCTGCGGCGAGGTCAAGTTCTCCGGCCAGATCCTGCCCGAGGCCGAGAAAGTCACCTACCGCATCAATATCAAACGCATCATCACCCGGCGTTTGATCCTGGGCATTGCCGACGGCACCGTGTGCGTCGACGGCCGCGACATCTATCAGGCCAACGACCTCCGCGTCGGCCTGTTCACCTCCACCGCGAATTTCTGAACAGGAGGCTCCCATGCGACGAGTGGTAGTCACCGGCCTGGGCATCGTGTCCTGCCTGGGCAACGACGCACAGCAGGTTCTGGAGGCGCTCAGGAACGGGCGCTCGGGCATTCGCTTCAAGGAAGAGTATGCCGAGCGCGGCTTCCGCAGCCAGGTAGCCGGCAGCGTCGACATCGACCTGGACGCCCTGATCGACCGCAAGCTGCGCCGCTTCATGGGCGATGCCGCGGCCTACGCCTACGTCTCCATGGCTCAGGCCATCGAGGATGCCGGCCTCACGCCGGAACAGGTCTCCAGCGAGCGCACCGGCCTGATCGCCGGCTCCGGCGGCGCATCCAGCGCCAACCAGGTCGAAGCCGCCGACGTCATGCGTGAGAAGGGCCTGCGCCGCGTGGGTCCCTATCGGGTCACCCGCACCATGGGCAGCACCGTCTCGGCCTGCCTGGCAACGCCGTTCAAGATCAAGGGCGTCAACTACTCGATCTCCTCGGCCTGCGCTACCTCGGCCCACTGCATCGGCAGTGCCGTCGAGCAGATCCAGCTGGGCAAGCAGGACGTGGTGTTCGCCGGCGGCGGCGAGGAAGAGCACTGGACCCTGTCCTGCCTCTTCGATGCCATGGGCGCACTGTCGACCCACTACAACGAGACGCCGGACAAGGCCTCGCGCCCCTATGACCAGGCCCGCGACGGCTTCGTCATCGCCGGCGGCGGCGGCATGCTGGTGCTCGAGGACCTGGAGCACGCCCGCGCCCGTGGTGCCAAGATCTACGCCGAGGTCGTCGGCTACGGTGCCACCTCCGACGGCCACGATATGGTCGCCCCGTCCGGCGAGGGCGCGGCGCGCTGCATGCGCCAGGCCATGGCCACGGTCGACGGCGACATCGACTACGTCAACACCCACGGCACCTCCACCCCGGTGGGCGATGTCGCGGAGCTGAAGGCGATCCGCGAGGTGTTCGGCGACCGGACGCCGGCGATGAGCTCGACCAAGTCGCTGACCGGTCACTCGCTGGGCGCCACCGGCGTGCAGGAGGCGATCTACTCGCTGCTGATGATGGAGAACGACTTCATCACCGCCTCGGCCAACATCGAGCACCTGGACGAGCAGGCGGCCGGCTTCGACATCGTTACCGAGCGCCGCGATGGCGTGACGGTCGATCGCGTGCTGTCCAACAGCTTCGGCTTCGGCGGCACCAACGCCTGCCTGGTGCTGGAGAAGTTCAAGGACTGAACTCAGCGACTGATCTCAGTCACTGATCCAGCGCGACACATCGATCGACGCAAGAACGCAAGAACGCAAGAAGGCGCCCCGAGGGGCGCCTTCTTGCGTTGACCATGCTTGCATTGGCCACGAGGGGTCGAGACCGGCTCAGGCCGGGCGCTTCACCGGCTCGGCCGTCTCGGGCCGCGGCACCTCGGAGATCTCGGCCAGGCGCGCCTCGATCCAGGCCTCCGCCTCGGCCATCACCTCTTCCGCCGTGCGCCCCTCGGTCTCGATCGGCGGACCGACCTCCAGGGTCAGCCGTCCCGGCTTCTTGACCCAGTGACGACCCGGCCAGCGCTCTCCGGCGTTGTGGGCCACCGGCACCACCGGCATCCCGGCGCGACAGGCGATCACCGCGCCGCTCTTGTTGTAGCGCACGCGCGTCCCCGGCGAAACCCGGGTGCCCTCGGGGAAGATCAGCACCGAGAGCCCCGACTCGAGGCGCGCCTTGCCCTGAGTGAGTACTTGCTTCATCGCTCTGGCCGGTCGCGAGCGGTCCAGGGCGATGGGGTGCAGCAGGCGCAGCGCCCAGCCGAAGATCGGGATGTTCAAAAGCTCGCGCTTGAGTACCGTGCAGACCGGCGGATGCAGCAGCTGAAGGTAGACCGTCTCCCACTCGGACTGATGGTTGGAGAGGATCACGCAGGGGCCGTCCGGCAGGCGCTCATGGCCGCGAAACTCATAGCGCACGCCGCAGATCAGGCGGAACCAGGCGATGATGAAGTGGTTGTAGAGGTTGAGCAGCCGGTAGCGGGACTGCAGCGGCAGGAAGGGGGCCGGGGGCAGGAAGAGCACCCCGCAGACCAGCATGGCCAGGACATAGCCGACATAGAAGATCAGGCTGCGGATCACATTCATTGCGGCGTGGACTCCTCGGCCCTGACCAGGCACCAGGCATCCAGCATGCGGCCGACCTCCAGGCGCCAGGGCTTTTGATGGACGCCGAACACGTCCAGCACCCGCCGGCAGTTCAGCACCCGGCGCAGCGGCTGGTCGTGGTGATGCTTGAGCGCCTTGGCGTTGCCCAGCGCGACCCGCTCGCCGCGCCCCTCGAGGCGCGTATCGAGCTGGGTGCGCACCATCGAGACGAAGGTGAAGGCGCTCACCGGCTCGGTGCCGGCCAGGTGATAGCTGCCCCAGGCGTCGGCGCCGCAGTGCTGCTGCTGGAGCATGCCGATCAGCGCCATGGCCACGGCATCCGCCGAGGTCGGGCAGAAGATCACGTCGGACTCGGCGCGCACCTCACCGCCCTCGATGAAGGTATCGAGCAGCTCGCCGAGCCAGGCATGACTGCCCTCCAGGGCGAACAGCGGCCCCAGACGCACGATCAGATGGTGCGGCAGCTCGGCGCGGATCCGATCACCGGTGCGCACCAGCCGCCGCAGGCCGTCGTCCCGGGGCTCGGGGATCACGTGCTCGTCGATGGGAACGTCGAAGCCGTCCTCGTAGAGCTGGTCGGAGACGCACCACACCAGCGGGATGCCCGCCTCGCGACAGGTCTCCATGCAGGCCTCGACCGCCTCGGCGTGGGCCGTGACGGCCGCCGGCTCGGCGCTGAGCGGCCGCGACAGCGGCGGGATCACCAGCGCATCCGGGCGCAGCGTCTCGAGCCGCGTCGGCGTGGTCTGCAACGCCGGCTCGATGGTGAGCTCGGTATCGCTGCGCCGGTTGGCCTCGCGGGCCATCGCCAGGCTCAGGCAGTGGCCGGCCTCCAGAATCAGCAGCTTCACGACATCTCCTCGGCTAACGCTCGCTTAGAACGGGATCTCGTCGTCGAAATCATCGAAGCTGCCCGGATCCGGAGCGCCGTAGTTGCCGCCCTGCTGGGGCGGTGCCGGCTGCGGGGCCGGACGCTGGGGCTGACCGCCACCGTACTGGCCGCCCTGCTGAGGCGGCTGCTGACCGCCGCCGAAATTGCCACCCTGCTGGGGGGGCTGGCCGCCGCCGTACTGACCGCCCTGCTGCGGGGGCTGACCACCGCCGTACTGACCGCCCTGCTGCGGGGGTCGACCGCCGCCCTGCTGGCCGCCGCCGAAGCCGCCGCCCTGGCCGCCGTCACCGCGACCGTCGAGCATCTGCATGTCGTTGGCGACGATCTCGGTGCTGTACTTGTCCTGGCCGTTCTGGTCCTGCCACTTGCGGGTCTGCAGGCGGCCCTCGATGTAGACCTTGCTGCCCTTCTTGAGGTACTGCTGGGCGATCTCGGCGGTCTTGTTGAACAGCACGATCCGGTGCCACTCGGTGCGCTCCTGGCGCTGGCCGCTCTGCTTGTCCATCCAGGTGTCGCTGGTGGCCAGGTTGAGGTTGGCCACGGCAGTGCCGGAGGGCGTGAAGCGCACTTCCGGGTCCTGGCCGAGGTTGCCGATGAGGATGACCTTGTTGATGCCACGGGCCATGGGGAACTCCTTGCTGTCATGAAATGCGTTATACGGCGATCGAGCGGCACCCAGGGCGCCCTTCCCGGATCATACGCGGCTCAAGCGCCGCTGTGGGGATTACCGGAGCCGGTGAGGCGCGCCAGGGCCTGCTCGTCGAGGCGCTGCCGGTCGACCTTCAGATAGGCCAGGCGCTCCTCGGGAACGACCAGCACGTCCTCCACCCCGGCCACGTCGGCGAAGCGCGCCATCAGCGTCTCCAGGGCGTCATCCTGTTCGTTGTCGTCGAGCGCCACCACCTCGCTGGAGAGATGGCGGGGAGGTGTCATGCCGGCCATCGCCGCCAGCCAGGCCAGGCCCAGCAGGCCGCAGCCGATGAAGACCGCGGAGAGCCCCCACTGCTGGGCGAGCCAGCCGCCGAGCACCCCACCGAGGAAGGCGCCGAGGAACTGGCTGGTGGAGTAGACGCCCATGGCGGTGCCCTTGGCGCCGGCCGGGGCCAGCTTGCTGAGCATCGAGGGCAGGGTCGCCTCGAGCAGGTTGAAGGCGATGAAGAACAGCAGCAGCCAGCCGAACAGCGCCCAGATCCCCTCGCCGAGGCCCGCCAGCCCGAACAGGCTCAGGGTGATGCCGGTGATCGCGGAGAGACACATGGCCTTCATGCGGCGCTGTTTCTCGGCGACGATCACCAGCGGCACCATGGCCACGAAGGCCAGCAGCATGACGCCGAGATAGGTCAGGCCGTGCTGCTCGACGGCGATCCCCGCCTCTACCAGCCGGAAGGGCACGGCGACGAAGATCGCCATCAGCACCAGGTGCAGCGCGAAGATCGAGAGATCCATGCGCCACAGATCACTGCGCGCCAGGATGCTGCGTAGCTGCTCGCGGTCCATGCCGACGTCGCGGTGACGCACGCGACGCGGCGCCGGCGGCACCAGCTTCCACAGTACCGCCATGCCCAGCAGCCCCAGGGCGGCGGTGAACCAGAAGACGCCCGACAGACCATAATCCGCGGCGATCCAGGGCCCCAGCACCATGGCCACGGCGAAGGCCACGCCGATGGAGAGCCCGATGGTGGCCATGGCGGCGGTGCGTACCTCCTCGCGGGTCTGGTCGGCGAGCAGCGCCATGATGGCCGCGGCCACGGCACCGCTGCCCTGCAGGCAGCGCCCCAGGATCACCACGCCGATGGAGTCGGCCTGGGCGGCCACCAGGCTGCCGAGCATGAACAGCAGCAGCCCGACGGCGATCACCGGCTTGCGCCCCAGGCGGTCGGAGAGCAGCCCGAAGGGGATCTGCAGCACCGCCTGGGTGAGGCCGTAGATGCCCAGCGCCAGGCCGACCAGCAGCGGCGTGGCCCCCGCGAGGTCGTCGGCATACAGGGCCAGCACCGGCAGCACCATGAACAGCCCGAGCATGCGCGTGGCGTAGAGCCCGGCCAGCCCGGTGATGGCTCGACGCTCGGTGGCTAACAGCAGTCCTGAGACCTTTCGCATAGCGATTAGAACTTCCGTGGGCGGACCCTGGGGGCCCGGAGATGGACCGCATATTCTAGCGGCTCGCCACCCCCCAGGGAAAGCCGAGGACGGCGGCGCTTTGCCGCCGGTGCGGCCCGCCCCGTATAATCGAGGTTTTGCCGCGTCCGGCGAGGTGCGAATGGACACAATTCTGGTCAGGGGTGCGCGCACCCACAACCTGAAGAACATCGACGTCGAACTGCCCCGCGACAGGCTGATCGTGGTCACCGGGCTTTCCGGTTCGGGCAAGTCGTCGCTGGCCTTCGACACCCTCTATGCCGAGGGCCAGCGCCGCTACGTGGAGTCCCTCTCCACCTACGCGCGCCAGTTCCTGTCGATGATGGAGAAGCCCGACGTCGATCACATCGAGGGGCTGTCGCCGGCGATCTCCATCGAGCAGAAGTCCACCTCCCACAACCCGCGCTCCACCGTGGGCACCATCACCGAGATCTACGACTACCTGCGCCTGCTGTTCGCCCGGGCCGGCACGCCGCGCTGCCCCGAGCACGGCGAGGACCTCGAGGCGCAGACCGTGTCGCAGATGGTCGACCAGGTGCTGACCCTGCCCGAGGGCAGCAAACTGATGCTGCTGGCCCCGGTGGTCAAGGGGCGCAAGGGCGAACACCTGCAGCTGCTGGCAGAACTGCGCGCCCAGGGCTTCGTCCGCGCCATGGTCGACGGCCAGGTGCTGGAGCTCGACGACATCGCCCCGCTAGACAAGAACAAGAAGCACGACATCAGCGTGGTGGTCGACCGTATCAAGGTCCGCGAGGGGCTCCAGCAGCGCCTGGCGGAATCCTTCGAGACCGCACTCAACCTCGCCGACGGCACCGCCATGATTCACTTCATGGACGGCGAAGCGGAGGACCTGGCCTTCTCGGCACGCTTCGCCTGCCCGGTATGCGGCTACTCCATCGCCGAGCTCGAGCCGCGCATGTTCTCCTTCAACAACCCCGCCGGCGCCTGCCCGACCTGCGACGGCCTGGGAGTGCAGCAGTTCTTCGATCCCGACAAGCTGATCAGCCACCCCGAACTCTCCCTGGCCGAGGGCGTGATCAAGGGCTGGGACCGGCGCAGCGTCTACTACTTCAACCAGCTGCAGG
Source organism: Halomonas saccharevitans (assembly GCF_900116405.1). Classification (GTDB taxonomy): domain Bacteria; phylum Pseudomonadota; class Gammaproteobacteria; order Pseudomonadales; family Halomonadaceae; genus Halomonas; species Halomonas saccharevitans. The sequence continues at coordinate 58,413 of NZ_FPAQ01000009.1, forward strand.
CCGTCGCCGACCACTATCGCTTCACCCTGGAGACGCCCTGGCAGGACCTGGCCCGCCATGAGCGCGAGGTCATCCTCCACGGCAGCGGCAGCGACGACATCGCCTTCCACTACGTCAACGACCGCGGCCGCAAGGTCACCCGCGAGCACCCTTTCGAGGGCGTGCTGCCCAACATGCAGCGCCGCTATCGCGAGACTGAGTCGAGCATGGTGCGCGAGGATCTGGCCCGCCACATCGCCGTGCAGCCCTGCCCGACCTGCCACGGCTCGCGGCTGCGCCGCGAATCGCGGCACGTCTACATCGACGACAACACCCTGCCGCAGCTCGTCCGGCTGCCCATTGGCGAGGCGCTGGCCTACTTCGGCCAGCTCAGCCTGCCGGGGCGACGCGGCGAGATCGCCGTGAAGATCGTCAACGAGATCCACGCGCGCCTGGAGTTCCTGGTCAACGTCGGGCTCGACTACCTGAATCTCGAGCGCAGCGCCGAGACGCTCTCCGGCGGCGAGGCCCAGCGCATCCGCCTGGCCAGCCAGATCGGTGCCGGCCTGGTCGGGGTGATGTACATCCTCGACGAACCCTCCATCGGCCTGCACCAGCGCGACAACGACCGCCTGCTGCAGACCCTGGAGCGGCTGCGCGACCTGGGCAACACCGTCATCGTGGTCGAGCACGACGAGGATGCCATCCGCGCCGCCGACCACGTGCTCGACATCGGCCCCGGAGCCGGCGTCCACGGTGGGCAGATCGTCGCCCAGGGCACCCCCCAGGACATCATGGCGACGCCCGATTCGCTCACCGGCCAGTACCTGTGCGGCAGCCGGCGTATCGAGGTGCCGCCGTGGCGCATTCCCGGCAATCCCGAGAAGGTGGTGCGCCTCTCCGGCGCGCGGGGCAACAACCTCCAGGAGGTCACCCTGACGCTTCCGCTGGGGCTTTTCGTCTGCATCACCGGCGTCTCGGGCTCCGGCAAGTCGACGCTGATCAACGCCACCCTGATGCCCATCGCCGCCCGCGAGCTCAATCGCGCCACGTCGCTGAGCCCGGCGGATCACGATCGCCTCGAGGGCCTCGAGCATCTCGACAAGGTGATCGACATCGACCAGAGCCCCATCGGGCGCACGCCGCGCTCGAACCCGGCCACCTACACCGGCATCTTCACGCCGATCCGCGAGCTGTTCGCCGGCACCCAGGAGGCGCGCTCCCGGGGCTACAAGCCCGGCCGCTTCTCCTTCAACGTCAAGGGCGGTCGCTGCGAGGCGTGCCAGGGCGAGGGCATGATCAAGGTGGAGATGCACTTTCTGCCGGATATCTATGTGCCCTGCGACGTCTGCAAGGGCAAGCGCTACAACCGCGAGACCCTGGAGATCGCCTACAAGGGCAAGAGCATCCATGAGGTGCTGGAGATGACCGTCGAGGAGGCGCTGGCGTTCTTCTCGCCGGTGCCGGCCATCGCGCGGCGCCTGCAGACCCTGCTCGACGTCGGGCTCTCCTACATCCGCCTGGGACAGAGCGCCACCACGCTCTCCGGCGGCGAAGCCCAGCGGGTCAAGCTGGCCCGGGAGCTGGCCAAGCGCGATACCGGCAAGACGCTCTACATCCTCGACGAGCCGACCACCGGCCTGCACTTCGAGGACATCCGTCAGCTGCTCACGGTGCTGCACCGCCTGCGCGATCACGGCAACACCATCGTGGTGATCGAGCACAACCTGGACGTGATCAAGACCGCGGACTGGCTGATCGACCTCGGCCCCGAGGGCGGCTCCGGCGGCGGGCGAATCGTCGCCGAGGGCACGCCGGAGCAGGTGGCGCGCCACGAGGCGTCACACACGGGACGCTTCCTGAAGCCGCTGCTCGAACGCAGCAAGGCCGGCGACGACACCGTCCCGGCCTGATCCCATGACCCGGCGCGGCCGCCTCGATCTGAGGCTATCGCGTCGGGCCCCTGCCGCTACTCAGCCATAAGTCAGGCATAAAAAACCGGCTCCCTGGGGGAGCCGGTTTGGGTCTCGGGACGTAAAGGTCACCGGTCGAGGATCACTCCTCGGCGGCTTCCTCGACGACCGGACGGTCGACCAGTTCGACGAAGGCCATGGGGGCGTTGTCGCCGGTGCGGAAGCCGCACTTGAGGATACGGACGTAACCGCCCGGACGCTCGGCGTAACGCGGACCCAGCTCGTTGAAGAGCTTGCCGACCGTTTCCTTGGAGCGGGTACGGCTGAAGGCCAGACGACGGTTGGCGACGCTGTCCTGCTTGGCCAGGGTGATCAGCGGCTCGATGACGCGACGCAGCTCCTTGGCCTTGGGCAGGGTTGTCTTGATCACTTCGTGCTCGACCAGCGAGACAGACATGTTCTTGAACATGGCCTGACGATGCGTGCTGGTACGATTCAGGTGACGACCACTCTTACGATGACGCATGGTTGTGATTCCTTACCAAACTGGGACTCGAGTCGAGGCTCACGCGGAGGCCTTGTCGTCCTTCAGGCTAGCGGGCGGCCAGTTTTCCAGCCGCATGCCCAGAGAAAGCCCGCGGGCGGCCAACACGTCCTTGATCTCATTCAGGGACTTCTTGCCGAGATTGGGGGTCTTCAGCAGCTCCACCTCGGTGCGCTGGATCAGATCCCCGATGTAGTAGATGTTCTCGGCCTTCAGGCAGTTGGCGCTGCGAACGGTCAACTCGAGATCGTCTACGGGGCGCAGCAGGATCGGATCGATATGATCCTCTTCCTCCACCACTTCCTGTTCCTTGTCGGCTTCCAGGTCGACGAACGCGGCCAGCTGCTCTTGCAGGATGGTAGCGCTGCGACGGATCGCCTCTTCCGGATCCAGGGTGCCGTCGGTTTCCAGGTTGATGATCAGCTTATCGAGGTCGGTGCGCTGTTCGACGCGCGCGGCCTCGACCGAGTAGGAAACCCGACGCACAGGGCTGAAGGTAGCATCCAGCTGCAGGCGACCGATGGCGCGGGACTCGTCGTCGGCGTCGCCACGAGCGTCCGCGGGCTCATAGCCGCGGCCGCGAGCGACCTTGAGCTGCATCTTCAGCTCGGATCCCTCGTTGACGTGGGCGATGACATGCTCGGGGTTGACGATCTCGACGTCATGGTCGAGCGCGATATCCCCTGCCGTCACGACGGCCGGCCCCTGCTTGTTCAGCGAGAGCACTGCCTCGTCGCGGCTATGCATCCGGAGCGCCACGTCCTTGAGGTTCAGGAGGATTTCGATGACATCTTCCTGGACGCCCTCGATCGCGCTGTACTCATGCTCGACGCCGGTGATCTCGGCTTCCACCACGGCACAGCCGGGCATGGACGAGAGCAGGATGCGACGCAGGGCATTCCCCAGCGTGTGGCCGAAGCCACGCTCGAAAGGCTCGAGCACGATCTTGGCGTGGTGTGCGCTGATCTCTTCGACCTTGATGTCACGAGGACGGAGAAACTCTGTCACTGAACGCTGCATATGAACACCTATCAGGCTGCCAAACGGATTGTCGGTACTCCAGGTCGCCCCCGCGGACGGGGACGACACGACGCGGGCGCCGCTTACTTGGAGTACAGCTCGACGATCAGGTTTTCGTTGATGTCGGCAGACAGGTCACCGCGTTCAGGCAGGGCCTTGAAAGTGCCTTCCATCTTCTTGGCATCGGTCTCGACCCACACCACGTCGCCGCGGTTGGCGGCGATGGCCAGGGAAGTCTGGATGCGCGCCTGGTTCTTCGCCTTCTCACGGACGGAGACCACGTCACCCGGCTTGACCTGGTAGGACGCCACGTTGACGGTCTTGCCGTTGACGGAGATCGCCTTGTGGCTGACCAGCTGGCGTGACTCCGAGCGCGTGGAGCCGAAGCCCATGCGGTAGACGACGTTATCCAGTCGGGATTCGAGAAGCTGCAGCAACAACTCGCCGGTCGCGCCCTTCAGACGGGCCGCTTCCTTGTAGTAGTTGCGGAACTGCTTCTCGAGTACGCCGTACATGCGACGTACTTTCTGCTTCTCGCGAAGCTGCAAGCCGTAGTCGGAAAGACGCTGACGGCGCTGGCCGTGCACACCCGGAATCTGCTCGGATTTGCACTTCTTCTCGAAGGGAGTGACACCGCTCTTGAGGAAGAGATCGGTCCCCTCACGACGAGACAGTTTGCACTTCGGTCCAATGTAACGAGCCATGAATCTGTCTCCTTAAACGCGGCGTTTCTTCGGCGGACGGCAGCCATTGTGCGGAATGGGCGTCGCGTCGGTGATGCTTTGCACGCGGAAGCCGGCGGCATTGAGCGCGCGCACGGCAGATTCACGGCCAGGACCGGGGCCCTTGACCAGCACGTCGACGTTTTTCACACCATACTCGGCTGCAGCGGTCGCTGCACGTTCGCTTGCCACTTGAGCAGCGAACGGGGTGCTCTTGCGAGAACCACGAAAACCCGAACCACCGGCAGTCGCCCAGGAAAGGGCGTTGCCCTGGCGGTCTGTGATCGTAATGATCGTGTTGTTAAAAGAGGCATGGATATGCGCAACGGCATCCACGACCTGCTTTTTAACCTTTTTACGGTTGCTACGCGGGTTAGCCATGTTGATGTCTATTCCTGTCTTTACGCCAGAACGTGCGTGTTATTTGCGGATCGGCTTGCGCGGGCCCTTACGGGTACGCGCATTGGTCTTGGTACGCTGACCACGCAGCGGAAGACCACGACGATGACGCAGACCACGATAGCAACCCAGGTCCATGAGACGCTTGATGTTCAGCGTCACATCACGACGAAGGTCACCTTCCACGGTGTACTTGCCGACTTCAGAGCGCAGGGTATCCAGATCTTCACTGGACAGCTCCTGGATCTTGATGGTCGGCGCGATGCCGGTCGCGGCACAGATCTCCTGCGCGCGAGTACGGCCAATCCCGAAGATATAGGTCAGCGAGATCGCCGCATGCTTGTTGTCCGGGATATTGACGCCTGCAATACGGGCCATCAGCTTACTCCGAAATTTGAGCGGCTTGCTCGATTAATCATCTACAAAAGGCGCAACAGCATACCCCTTTCCTCGCCTGAGGACAAGGGGCATGCCGGCACCCGGTTCAGTGCAGCGTCGGGTATTAACCCTGGCGCTGCTTGTGCCGCGGCTCGCTGCAGATGACGCGCACGGCGCCATTGCGACGAATGATCTTGCAGTTGCGGCACATTTTCTTCACGGAAGCTCGAACTTTCATCGTTCTCTCCAAATCGCCAGCGGCGCGCCTCAGCGCATGATGCCGCCGCTACCGTAGCCTTTCAGGTTGGACTTCTTCATCACCGACTCGTACTGATTCGACATGAGGTGCGACTGCACCTGGGCCATGAAGTCCATGATGACCACTACCACGATCAGCAGCGAAGTGCCGCCGAAGAAGAACGGCACGTTCCAGGCCACGATCAGGAACTGGGGCATCAGGGAAACCGCAGTGATGTAAAGCGCGCCGAACAGGGTCAAGCGGGTCATGACCTTGTCGATGTAGCGAGCGGTCTGCTCGCCGGGGCGGATGCCCGGCAGGAAGGCCCCTGACTTCTTGAGGTTGTCAGCGACATCCTTAGGGTTGAAGACCAGCGCTGTGTAAAAGAAGCAGAAGAATACCACCGCCGCGGCGAAAAGCAAGATGTAGAGCGGCTGTCCCGGACCGAGGGCCTGGGACGCGCTCTGCAGCCATTCCATGCCATCGCCGGCACCGACCCACTGTCCGAGCGAGGCTGGGAACAGCAGGATGCTCGAGGCAAAGATCGCCGGAATCACGCCCGCCATGTTGACCTTGAGTGGCAGATAGCTGCTCTGGCCGGCATACATCTTGTTGCCTACCTGGCGACGCGGATAGTTCACGGTGAGGCGACGCTGGCCGCGCTCGATGAACACCACGAAGGCCACGGTGGCGATGCCCAGCACGGTCAGGGCCAGCAGCGGCAGGACGTTCCAGGCACCCTCGTTGCGGGCCAGCTCGAAGGCCTGCCCCACGGCGCCCGGAAGGCCGGCGACGATCCCCGAGAAGATCAGCAGCGAGATACCATTGCCGATACCCTTCTCGGTGATCTGCTCACCCAGCCACATCAGGAACACCGCCCCGGTGACGAAGGTCACGATGGCGGTGAAGTAGAAGCTGAAGTCGGCCGAGTAGGCGATCCCCTGGCTGGCGAGACCCACCGACATGCCGGTGGCCTGCACCAGGGCCAGCAGTACCGTACCGTAGCGGGTGTACTGGCTGATCTTACGACGGCCGGCCTCACCCTCCTTCTTCAGCTGCTCGAGCTGAGGCGAGACCGCTGTCATCAGCTGCATGATGATCGACGCCGAGATGTAGGGCATGATGCCCAGCGCCATGATACTCATGCGCTCCAGGGCACCGCCCGAGAACATGTTGAACATGCCCAGGATGGTGCCCTGCTGCTCCCTGAACAAGGCAGCAAGCTGGTCAGGATTGATACCGGGAACGGGGATGTGGGCACCGATACGGTAGACCACGATGGCGAGGAGCACGAAGCGCAGACGCGCCCAGAGTTCACCCAGACCGCTACCCATCGCCGGCATGTTTCCTGACTTAGCCATTTAGTCCTCTACCTTGCCGCCGGCGGCTTCGATCGCGGCACGGGCACCCTTGGTGACCTTGAGACCGCGGACCGCAACCGCCTTGTTCAGTTCGCCGGAAAGGATCACCTTGGCATGCTTGGTGGCATCCTTGAGCACGTTGGCTTCCTTGAGGGTGTCCAGGGTGACGTCGTCACCCGCGACCCGGGCCAGTTCGGCCAGGCGGACTTCCTCGGAAACCAGCGACTTCGCGGAGGTGAAGCCGAACTTCGGCAGGCGCCGCTGCAGCGGCATCTGACCGCCCTCGAAACCGGGCTTCACGCTGCCGCCGCTGCGCGACTTCAGGCCCTTGTGGCCACGGCCACCGGTCTTGCCCAGACCGGAGCCGATGCCACGACCGACGCGCTTCTCGGCGTGCTTGGAGCCCGGTGCCGGGCTCAGGCTATTGAGTTTCATGGATTACTCTCCCTCAACACGCACAAGGTAGTTGACCTTGTGGATCATGCCGCGCACGGCAGGGGTGTCTTCCAGCTCAACCGTGTGACCGATGCGACGCAGGCCGAGGCCCTTCATGGTGGCCTTGTGCTTGGCCAGTACGCCGATGGTGCTGCGGTTCTGGGTAACCTTGATCGTTGCTGACATGGTGTTTACCCCGTGATCGCTTCGACAGGCAGACCGCGCTTGGCGGCTACGTCTTCCGGCGACTGCAGGGAGGCCAGACCGTTAACGGTCGCCCGCACCACGTTCACCGGGTTGGTGGAGCCGTAGCACTTGGCCAGGACGTTATGCACGCCAGCCAGCTCGAGCACGGAGCGCATGGCACCGCCGGCGATGATCCCGGTACCGTCGGAGGCCGGCTGCATGTACACCTTGGAGGCGCCGTGACGGGCCTTGACCGGGTACTGCAGGGTGCCACCGGTGAGGTTCACCTTGACCATGTTGCGGCGCGCCTGGTCCATGGCCTTCTGGATCGCGACCGGCACTTCACGTGCCTTGCCGCGGCCGAAGCCCACACGACCGTTACCGTCACCCACGACGGTCAGGGCGGTGAAACCGAAGATTCGGCCACCCTTGACCACCTTGGCGACACGGTTGATCTGCACGAGCTTTTCCTGCAGATCGCCGTTTTGCTGTTCGTTCTTCGCCATCGTAAAACCCTTTAGAATTCCAGGCCGCCTTCACGAGCGGCGTCAGCCAAGGCCTTCACACGACCGTGGTACTTGAAGCCGGCACGATCGAAAGCCACCTGGGTGATGCCAGCCTGCTTGGCACGTTCGGCAATCAGCGCGCCCACTTTGGAGGCGGCGTCGGCGTTGCCGGTCGCACCCTCGCGCAGGGCCTTGTCCAGCGTGGAAGCGCTGGCGAGGACCTTGCCACCATCCGGCGAGATGATCTGCGCGTAGATGTGGCGGGGGGTACGATTGACGCACAGGCGATACACGCCCAGCTCGCGGATCTTGGCGCGAGCACGGCGGGCACGACGGAGACGAGATTCTTTCTTCGCGTTCATAACCCTGCCTTACTTCTTCTTGGCTTCTTTGCGACGCACCTGCTCGTCGGCGTACCGGACACCCTTGCCCTTGTAGGGCTCGGGCGGACGGAAGGCGCGGATTTCCGCAGCACACTGGCCGAGGGCCTGCTTGTCCGCGCTCTTCAGCACGATGACGGTGTTCTTCGGCGTTTCCGCCGTGACACCTTCAGGCAGGGTGTAGTCGACCGGGTGCGAGAAGCCCAGTGTAAGATTGAGCGTCTGGCCCTTGGCCTGGGCACGATAACCGACGCCGATGATTTCGAGGGTCTTGGTAAAGCCCTCGCTGACACCGGTGACCAGGTTCTGAACCAGGGCACGGGTGGTACCGACCATTGCCCAGCTCTTCGCGCTTTCGCTCGGCTGGAAGGTCAGCTGTCCCTCTTCCTGACCGATCACCACATCGTGGTGAACGGTCATGGACAGGGTGCCCTGGCTGCCCTTGACGGACAGCTGGTCACCGTCGAGCTTGATCTCGACGCCTGCGGGCAGTTTGACCGGATATTTGGCTACGCGGGACATTCCAAACTCCTAGAATACGGTGCAGATGACTTCGCCACCGACACCCGCCTGACGAGCCGCGCGATCCGTCATCACCCCATTGGAGGTAGTGACGATGGCGACGCCCAGACCTTCGGCGACCTTCGGCAGCGCGTCCTTGCCCTTGTACTGGCGCAGGGACGGCTTGGAAACCCGCTGCAGGTGCTCGATGACCGGCTTACCCTCGAAGTACTTGAGGGTCACGGTCAGTTCGGGCTTGGCGGACTCGCTGACGGCGAAATCGCCGATGTAGCCCTCTTCCTTCAGCACGCGGGCCACCTCGACCTTCAGCTTGGAGGACGGCATGGAAACCGTCTCCTTGGTGGCCATCTGCGCATTGCGGATACGGGTGAACATATCCGCCAGAGTGTCTTGCATGCTCATTTACGTTGCGCTCCTGATGATTCTACGTGGCGTTACCAGCTGGACTTCTTGAGTCCGGGCACATCGCCACGCATGGCGGCTTCACGCAGCTTGTTGCGGCCGAGGCCGAACTTGTTGTAGTAGCCGTGCGGACGGCCGGTGATACGGCAGCGGTTGCGCTGGCGCACCGGGCTGGAGTCACGCGGCAACTGCTGCAGCTTGAGCTGCGCGTCGAAGCGCTCTTCGTCAGAAGCGTTCACGTCCTGGATAAGCGCCTTGAGCTCAGCGCGCTTGGCGGCATATTTCGCCACCAGCTTGGTGCGCTTCGCCTCACGCTCTACCATGCTTTTCTTTGCCATGATCCCACCCTTATTTCTTGAACGGGAAGTTCAGCGCGCCGAGCAGCGCACGACCTTCTTCATCGGTGTTGGCGGTGGTGGTGATGGTGACATCCAGACCACGGATCCGATCGATCTTATCATACTCGATCTCCGGGAAGATGATCTGCTCACGCACCCCCATGGAGTAGTTGCCACGACCGTCGAAGGACTTCGGGTTGAGACCACGGAAGTCACGCACGCGGGGGATCGCGATGTTCACCAGGCGATCGAGGAAGTCCCACATGCGCTCGGAGCGCAGGGTCACCTTGATCCCGATCGGCCAGCCTTCGCGCACCTTGAAGCCCGCGATGGACTTGCGTGCCTTGGTCACCAGCGGCTTCTGACCGGAGAGCTTCTCCAGGTCGCCGATGGCGTTGTCGATCAGCTTCTTGTCGCTGGTCGCCTCGCCGATCCCCATGTTCAGGGTCACCTTGGTGACCCGGGGTACCTGCATCACGTTGGCGTAGCTGAACTGCTCTTGGAGTTTAGCCACCACCTCGTTCTGATAACGTTCTTTCAAGTTCGCCATTTTGCTATCCGACTCGCGTTAGCCGTCGATCTGCGACTGCGTCGACTTGTAGATACGTACCTTGGTACCGTCTTCCTGAACCTGGAAGCCGACGCGATCCGCCTTGCCGGTCTCCTGGTTGAAGATGGCCACGTTGGACGCGTGAATCGATGCCTCGCGCTCGACGATACCGCCCTGGTTGCCCGCCATCGGGTTGGGCTTGGTGTGACGCTTGATCATGTTCACACCGGACACCACGAAACGGTTTTCGAGAACCCGCTTCACGGTGCCACGCTTGCCCTTGTCCTTGCCGGCGATGACGATGACTTCATCGTCACGTTTGATCTTTTGCATATCCGCCTCGCTCCTTACAGCACTTCAGGCGCCAAGGAAATGATCTTCATGAACTTCTCGTTGCGAAGCTCACGCGTCACCGGCCCGAAGATACGGGTACCGATCGGCTGATCGTTGGTGTTGTTCAACAACACAGCCGCATTTCCATCGAAGCGGATCAGCGAACCGTCGTTACGACGGACGCCACTACGGGTGCGAACCACCACCGCTTTGAGGACCTGGCCCTTCTTGACCTTGCCACGCGGAATGGCTTCCTTCACCGTGACCTTGATGACGTCGCCGACGTGCGCGTAGCGGCGGTGAGAACCGCCCAGCACCTTGATGCACTGCACCCGGCGCGCTCCGCTGTTGTCGGCGACATCCAGCATTGTCTGAGTCTGAATCATCGGTTTTCTCCAAACCTAATCTGACTGCACTGGATTAACCGGCGTGAGCCGATCAACCCTTGGCCTGTTCGACGACTTCGATCAGGGTCCAGGACTTGTTCTTCGACAGCGGACGGCACTCCTGAATGGAAACCGTGTCGCCGGCCTTGGCCTGGTTCGACTCGTCGTGGGCGTGCAGCTTGGTGGAGCGCTTGACATATTTGCCGTAGATCGGGTGGCGCTCACGACGCTCGATCATGACAACGATGGACTTGTCCATCTTGTCGCTCACCACCTTGCCGGTGAGCGTACGGGCTTTCTTCTCTTCGACCATCTCAGTCACCTGCCTTCTCGTTGAGCACAGTCTTCACGCGGGCGATATCCCGACGAACCTGCTTGAGCAGATGAGTCTGGCTCAGCTGACCGGTGGCCTTCTGCATGCGCAGGTTGAACTGCTCGCGGAGGAGTTCGAAAAGCTGCTCCTGGAGCTGCTCTGCTGACTTTTCACGAATTTCCTGGGCTTTCATCACATCACCGTCCGTTTCACAAAGGTGGTGGAGACCGGGAACTTCTGGGCGGCCAGGTCGAATGCCTCGCGAGCCAGCTCCTCGGAAACGCCTTCGATCTCGTACAGGACCCGACCCGGCTGGATCTGAGCGACCCAGTACTCGACGGAGCCCTTACCCTTACCCATGCGGACTTCCAGCGGCTTCTTGGAAATCGGCTTGTCGGGGAAGACACGGATCCAGATCTTACCGCCACGCTTGACGTGACGCGTAATGGCACGACGGCCGGCTTCGATCTGACGGGCGGTGACACGGCCCCGGCCAGTGGCCTTGAGGCCATACTCGCCGAAGCTCACCTTGCTTCCGCGATGCGCCAGGCCACGGTTGCGGCCCTTCTGCATCTTGCGGAACTTCATACGCTTAGGTTGTAACATCGACTCGCTCTCCCCTTACCTGGAACCTTTCTTCTTGGAGGGTGCGGCCTGCGGCTGCTTCGCCTTGGCACGAACCTCCTCGATGCCCCCGAGGATTTCACCCTTGAAGACCCAAACCTTGACACCGATGATGCCGTAGGTGGTCTTGGCTTCGTAGGTGGCGTAGTCGATGTCCGCGCGCAGCGTGTGCAGCGGGACGCGACCTTCGCGGTACCACTCGGTGCGGGCGATTTCCGCGCCGCCGAGGCGACCGGAGAGCTGCACCTTGATGCCGCCGGCGCCCAGACGCATGGCGTTCTGTACGGCACGCTTCATGGCACGACGGAACATCACGCGGCGCTCGAGCTGGCCGGCGATGTTCTGCGCGACGAGCTGGGCGTCGAGTTCCGGCTTGCGGACTTCCTCGATGTTGACGTGCACGGGCACGCCCATCATCTGAGTGACGTCACGACGCAGACGGTCGACGTCCTCGCCCTTCTTACCGATCACGATGCCCGGACGGGCGGTGTGAATGGTGATGCGGGCGTTGTTGGCCGGACGCTCGATGGTGATCTTGCTCACGGAGGCGTTCTTCAGACGCTCCTCCAGGAAGCGACGCACTTCGAGATCGCTGTTCAGCTTGTCGGCATAAGCGCCGCGCTCGGCATACCACACCGAGGTATGGTCTTTGACGATACCCAGGCGAATGCCTGTTGGATTGACTTTCTGACCCATCTGGTCGACTCCTACTTCTCGGCTACCTTGACGGTGATGTGGCAAGTGCGCTTCAGAATGCGATCCGCACGGCCCTTGGCGCGCGGACGGATGCGCTTGAGCGTCATGCCCTCATCGACGCAGATGGTCGAGACACGCAGCTCGTCGATATCCATGCCGTTGTTTTCTTCCGCATTCGCGATGGCGGACTGCAGCACCTTCTTGACCAGCTTGGCTGCCTTCTTCGGGGAGAAGGTCAGCAGGTCGAGCGCCTCGGCGACCGGCTTATCGCGCACCTGGTCAGCCACCAAACGGGCCTTCTGGGCGGATAAACGAGCGCCACGCAGCTTTGCTGTGACTTCCATCTCTCAATCCTCTCTGGCTTACCGTTTGGCTTTCTTGTCCGCCGCATGGCCGCGATAAAGGCGGGTAGCAGCGAATTCGCCCAGCTTGTGGCCAACCATTTCCTCGGAGACGTGCACCGGGACGTGTTGGCGACCGTTATGGACAGCAATGGTGAGCCCGACCATGTTGGGCAGGATCATGGAGCGACGCGACCAGGTCTTGATCGGTTTGCGGTCGCTCTTCTCCACTGCAGTCTCAACCTTCTTCAACAGATGAAGGTCAATAAAAGGACCTTTCTTCAGTGAACGTGGCACAGCCGTTACCTCTTAATGTCTTGGCGTTGGATCTTATTTCCGGGCCTTGCGGCGACGGACGATCAGCTTGTCGGTGCGCTTGTTCTTGCGGGTCTTGTGGCCCTTGGTGGGGATACCCCACGGAGACACCGGGTGACGACCACCGCTGCTGCGGCCTTCGCCGCCGCCGTGCGGGTGATCCACCGGGTTCATGGCCACGCCGCGAACGGTCGGACGCACGCCTCTCCAGCGCTTCGCACCGGCCTTGCCAAGTTGACGCAGGCTGTGCTCAGAGTTGCTCACTTCGCCCAGGGTCGCGCGGCACTCGGCCAGCACCTTGCGCATCTCGCCGGAGCGCAGACGCAGGGTGGCGTAGTTGCCTTCGCGAGCCACCAGCTGGGCGCTGGTACCGGCGCTGCGAGCGATCTGTGCGCCCTTGCCGGGCTTCAGCTCGATGCAGTGCACGGTGGAACCCAGCGGGACGTTGCGCAGCGGCAGCGCGTTGCCCTTCTTGATGGGCGCGTTGACGCCGGACTCGAGACGGTCGCCGGCACTCACGCCACGCGGGGCGATGATGTAGCGACGCTCGCCGTCCATGTACTTCAGCAGCGCGATGTGGGCGCTACGGTTCGGGTCGTGCTCCAGGCGCTCGACGATGGCCGGAATGCCATCCTTGGCGCGCTTGAAATCGACGATCCGATAGTGATGACGATGACCACCGCCCACGTGGCGGGTGGTGATGCGACCGTAGTTGTTACGGCCACCGGACTTGGACTGCTTCTCGAGCAGCGGCGCGTACGCGCGGCCCTTGTGCAGTTCCTCACCAACGATCTTGACGACGTGGCGACGACCGGCGGATGTGGGTTTAGTCTTGACGATTGCCATGATCCGTACTCCTGCCCTTATTCGGCGCCAGAGAAGTCTTCAAGCGTCTCGCCGGCGGCTAGTGTCACGTACGCCTTGCGATAACCCTTGCGCTGACCCAGACCCTGCGCAGTGCGCTTGGTCTTGCCCTTCATGTTCAGCACCTGAACACGGTCGACCTTCTTGCCGAACAGCTCCTGCACGGCAGCCTTGATCTCGGGCTTGGTCGCGTCGCTTGCCACCTTGAACACGTACTGGTTGCGCTCGGCGGCCATGGCGGCCTTCTCGGTCACGTGCGGACCGAGCAGAACCTTGAATACACGTTCCTGGTTCATGCCAGCTTCTCCTCGAATTTACGCAGAGCGGAGACGGTGACCAGCACCTTGTCGAAGGCGACCAGGCTCACCGGATCAGCGGCGGCGACGTCCACCACATCCACGTTCGGGATGTTGCGGGCGGCGAGGTACAGATTCTCGTCGACCTCTTCGGTGACGATCAGCACCTTCTCCAGACCCAGCTCCTCGAGCTTGGCGACCAGCTGCTTGGTCTTGGGCGCCTCGACGGCGAAGGCATCGACGGCCACCAGACGTTCCTGACGGACCAGCTCGGAGAGAATCGAACGCATGGCCGCACGGTACATCTTGCGGTTGACCTTCTGGGAATGGTCCTGGGGACGCGCCGCAAAGGTCACACCACCGGCACGCCAGATCGGCGAGCGGATGGTACCGGCACGGGCACGACCGGTGCCCTTCTGGCGCCACGGCTTCTTGCCGCCGCCACGCACGTCGGAACGATTCTTCTGGGCGCGAGTACCCTGGCGACCACCGGCCAGATAGGCAGTGACAACCTGGTGCACCAGAGCCTCATTGAATTCTTTGCCAAAGGTGGCATCGGCTACTTCGACAGCACCGGCGCCTGCACCTGCAAGATTCAGATTCATCGGTAAGTTCCCCTTCAGCCTGCTTTGACGGCGCTGCGCACGATGACATCACTGCCGGTGGCGCCAGGCACGGCACCCTTGATCAGCAGAAGATTGCGTTCGGCGTCGACACGGACCACTTCCAGGCTCTGGACGGTGCAGCGGGCATTGCCCATCTGTCCGGCCATCTTCTTGCCCTTGAACACGCGGCCCGGCGTCTGACACATGCCGATGGAACCCGGTGCGCGGTGGGCCAGGGAGTTACCGTGGCTGTTGTCCTGGGTGCGGAAGTTCCAGCGCTTGACGGCGCCCTGGAAGCCCTTGCCCTTGGAGGTGCCGGTCACGTCGATCATCTGACCAGCTTCGAAGAGGGATACGGTGAGTTCGCCGCCCACTTCCGGAGCTTCGTCACCTGCTGCCAGGCGGAACTCCATCAGCGAACGACCGGCCTCGACACCTGCCTTGGCGAACTGCCCGGCTTGGGCTTTCGACAGATGCTTGGCCTTGCGGGAGCCGGTTGTCACCTGGACCGCGGCGTAGCCATCGGACTCGACGGACTTCACGCGAGTCACACGGTTAGGTTCAACCTCGATCACGGTTACGGGCACGGATGCACCGTCTTCGGTGAAGACGCGGGTCATACCGGCCTTCCTACCGACTAAACCGATAGTCATTCTCAGTCTCCTATAGTGTACGGGGCTATCACCCGCTATGGCTGCCCTTTCCAGAGCATTCCACTAGCACGTTGTGTGGCGCCATCCCGGCGCGGCGGCTGCTGAACACCTTCCTGATGAGAGGGCGAACGCTGGGCCGCGAGTGTCTAGTGAGGTATCAGTCGAGCTTGATCTGCACGTCAACGCCGGCGGCGAGGTCGAGCTTCATCAGGGCATCAACGGTCTTTTCAGTGGGCTCGACGATATCGAGCACCCGCTTGTGAGTACGAATCTCGTACTGATCGCGCGCGTCCTTGTTGACGTGCGGAGACACCAGCACGGTATAACGCTCGCGATTGGTCGGCAGAGGAATCGGACCACGGACCTGGGCGCCGGTACGCTTGGCGGTATCTACGATCTCCGCGGCGGACTGGTCGATCAGGCGATGGTCGAAGGCCTTCAACCTAATGCGAATCTTCTGGTTCTGCATTTGCCCTAACTCCAATGGATTCTGACGGCGCGAGCCGTCAACCCACGCATTCAAAGGATGCGCATTATATGCACGCCGACAGTGAGAGTCAAACACTCACTTCCGGTGCGCAGAAAGGGGGCTCCTGGCGGAGCCCCCTTCGATCGATCAAGCGGCGAAGCGCTTACTCGACGATCTTGGCCACGACGCCGGCGCCGACGGTACGACCGCCTTCGCGGATGGCGAAGCGCAGGCCGTCGTCCATGGCGATCGGAGCGATCAGGCTGACGACCATCTTGACGTTGTCGCCCGGCATGACCATCTCGACGCCTTCCGGCAGCTCACAGGTACCGGTGATGTCGGTGGTACGGAAGTAGAACTGCGGACGGTAGCCCTTGAAGAACGGGGTGTGACGACCACCTTCGTCCTTGGACAGCACGTACACCTCAGCCTCGAACTTGGTGTGCGGGGTGATGGTGCCCGGCTTGGCCAGGACTTGGCCACGCTCGACGTCGTCACGCTTGGTGCCGCGCAGCAGCGCGCCGACGTTCTCACCGGCACGACCTTCGTCGAGCAGCTTGCGGAACATCTCGACGCCGGTCACGACGGTCTTGACGGTGTCCTTGATACCGACGATCTCGACTTCTTCGCCAGCCTTGACCACGCCGCGCTCAACGCGGCCGGTGACCACGGTGCCGCGGCCAGAGATGGAGAAGACGTCCTCGATCGGCATCAGGAACGGCTGGTCGATGGCACGCTCCGGCTCCGGAATGTACTCGTCCAGGGCCTTGATCAGGTTGGCGACGGCGGTGGTACCCATGCCGTTGTCGTCCTTGCCTTCCAGGGCCATCAGGGCGGAACCGGTGATGATCGGGGTGTCGTCGCCCGGGAAGTCGTACTCGTCGAGGAGTTCACGAACTTCCATCTCGACCAGCTCCAGGAGCTCCTCGTCATCGACCATGTCAGCCTTGTTCAGGAACACGACGATGAACGGAACGCCAACCTGGCGAGACAGCAGGATGTGCTCGCGAGTCTGCGGCATCGGGCCGTCGGCAGCGGAACAGACCAGGATAGCGCCGTCCATCTGGGCGGCACCGGTGATCATGTTCTTCACGTAGTCGGCGTGACCCGGGCAGTCGACGTGCGCGTAGTGACGCGTCTCGGACTGATACTCCACGTGAGAGGTGGCGATGGTGATACCACGCTCACGCTCTTCCGGGGCGTTGTCGATGGCGTCGAACTCGCTCCAGTCACCGCCGAACACCTCGGCAGAAACGCGAGTCAGGGCCGCAGTCAGGGTGGTCTTGCCGTGGTCGACGTGACCGATGGTACCGACGTTGATATGCGGTTTGGAACGTTCAAATTTTGCCTTAGCCACTGCTATAACCTCTTTACGTTAGCTAACGGTTAACCGTTCTGGTTGATGACGGCTTCAACGACGCTGGACGGCGCCTCTTCGTAATCCGCAAACTCCATGACGTAGCTTGCGCGGCCCTGGGTCTGAGAGCGAAGATCGGTCGCATAACCGAACATCTCAGCCAGAGGTACCGTGGCTCGGATGATCTTGCCCATGGCAGTGTCATCCATGCCCTGGACGAGGCCACGACGGCGATTCAGATCGCCCATGACGTCACCCATGAAGTCCTCGGGGGTCACGACCTCGACCTTCATCACCGGCTCGAGGAGCACGGCCTTGGCCTTCCTGGCACCTTCCTTGACGGCCATGGAAGAGGCAACCTTGAACGCGGTCTCGTTCGAGTCCACGTCATGGTAGGAACCGTCGAACAGCGTGACCTTGACGTCAATCATCGGGTAGCCCGCGATGACACCGTTCTTCAGCTGCTCGTAGGCCCCTTTCTCGACGGCCGGAACGTATTCCTTCGGAACCACGCCGCCAACGATCTCAGAGACGAACTTGAAGTGCATCTCTTCGTCTTCGCCCTTGTCCTCGGCGGTGAGCGGTTCGATACGCAGGTACACGTGACCGAACTGGCCGCGACCACCGGACTGGCGGACGAACTTGCCTTCCTGCTCGACCTTGCCGCGAATGGTCTCGCGGTAGGCCACCTGCGGCTTGCCGATGTTAGCATCGACCTTGAACTCGCGACGCATGCGGTCGACGAGGATATCCAGGTGGAGCTCACCCATGCCGGAGATGATGGTCTGGCCTGTCTCCTCATCGGTGCGCACCTGGAAGGAGGGGTCCTCCTGAGCCAGTTTGCCCAGGGCGATACCCATCTTTTCCTGGTCGGGCTTGGACTTCGGCTCGACGGCCACCGAGATGACCGGATCCGGGAACTCCATGCGCTCGAGCACGATCTTGTCGGTCAGATCACACAGGGTGTCGCCGGTGGTAACGTCCTTCAGGCCGATGCAGGCGGCGATGTCGCCGGCCAGCACTTCCTTGATCTCCTCGCGAGAGTTGGCGTGCATCTGGACGATACGACCGACGCGCTCCTTCTTCTGCTTGACGGAGTTGTAGACGCTGTCGCCAGACTTCAGCACGCCCGAGTAGACGCGGATGAAGGTCAGGGTGCCGACGAAGGGGTCGGTGGCGATCTTGAAGGCCAGGGCGGAGAACGGCGCCTTGTCGTCAGCCTCGCGGGTGGCGATGGTGCCGTCCTTGTCGTCCAGCTCGCCCTCGATGGCCTTGACCTCGGTGGGCGACGGCATGTACTCGATGACGCCATCCAGCACGGCCTGCACGCCCTTGTTCTTGAACGCGGAGCCGCAGGTAACCAGGACGATCTCGTTGTCGAGGGTACGACGACGCAGACCGGCCTTGATCTCCTCGACGGACAGGTCGCCCTCTTCGAGGTACTTGTCCATCAGCTCTTCGGAGGCCTCGGCGGCCGACTCGACCATCTCCTCGCGGAACTTCTCGGCGGTCTCCTGGAGCTCAGCCGGGATATCGACGAGATCGTAGTTCATCCCGAAGTTGTTCTCATCCCACAGGATGGCCTTCATCTGAATGAGGTCGATGACGCCCTTGAACTCGTCTTCGGTGCCCCAGTTGATCTGGATCGGCACGGTGTTGGCACCGAGACGTTCCTTCAGCTGGTCGACCACCATGAAGAAGTCGGCGCCGGTACGGTCCATCTTGTTGACGAACACCATGCGCGGGACTTCGTACTTGTTGGCCTGACGCCAGACGGTCTCGGTCTGCGGCTGAACGCCCGAGGAGCCACACAGCACCACCACAGCGCCGTCGAGCACACGCAGGGAACGCTCGACCTCGATGGTGAAGTCGACGTGTCCCGGCGTATCGATGATGTTGATGCGGTGCTCATCGAACTGCTTGTTCATGCCCTGCCAGAAGCAGGTGGTCGCCGCGGAGGTGATAGTGATACCACGCTCCTGCTCCTGCTCCATCCAGTCCATGGTGGCTGCGCCCTCATGGACCTCGCCGACCTTGTGAGACAGGCCGGTGTAGAACAGGACGCGTTCGGTGGTAGTGGTCTTGCCAGCGTCTACGTGCGCAACGATGCCGATGTTGCGGTAGCGATTTAGCGGAGTCTTGCGAGCCACGTTGGAACTCCCCGTTGGTTGGCGGTGCGTCGGTGACGACGCACTTAGAAGCGGTAGTGAGAGAAGGCCTTGTTGGCTTCTGCCATACGATGCACGTCTTCACGCTTCTTGACGGCCGAGCCCTTGCCTTCGGCGGCATCGAGCATCTCACCAGCGAGGCGCTGCACCATGGTCTTCTCGCCACGGCGACGGGCCGCGTCGACCAGCCAGCGCATGGCCAGAGCCTGACGGCGCGAGGGGCGAACTTCCACGGGCACCTGATAGGTCGCGCCGCCGACGCGGCGGGACTTGACCTCGACCATCGGCTGGATGGTTTCCAGCGCCTTGTCGAAGATCTCCAGCGGCTCTTCCTTGCTACGCTCGGCAACCCTGTCCAGCGCACCGTAGACGATGCGCTCAGCTACGGACTTCTTGCCGCTGATCATCAGGTGGTTCATGAACTTCGCCAGGCGCTCACTTCCGAACTTGGGATCCGGCAGGATCTCGCGCTTAGCCGCAACTCTTCTTCTAGGCATGATAAGCCCTCATCAAAGGATCCTTCAGGTAAACCCGAGACGCGCGATCTCTCGCCATGCGATAGACCGTGCTCGACCTTACTCTTATCAGACCGTGGTCAATTTAGTGTAACTGCTGCGTGCGAGGCCGATCAGGCCTTCGGACGCTTGGTGCCGTACTTGGAACGGCCCTGCTTACGGTTCTGCACGCCGGAGGTGTCCAGGGCGCCACGCACGGTGTGATAACGCACACCGGGAAGGTCCTTTACACGACCGCCGCGGATCAGGACCACGGAGTGCTCCTGAAGGTTGTGACCTTCACCACCGATGTACGAGGAGACCTCGTAGCCGTTGGTCAGACGAACACGGCACACCTTACGCAGCGCGGAGTTCGGCTTCTTCGGGGTGGTGGTGTAGACGCGGGTGCAGACACCGCGACGTTGCGGGCAGGCCTGCAGCGCAGGCACGTCGCTCTTGGCGGCCTGGCGCTTGCGCGGCTTGCGCACGAGCTGATTGATCGTTGCCATGGTGTGTAGCTGACTCCAATGGGTTGCCTTGCCTTACTCAGCGGGTGCGGGCGTACCCGCCCCACTGTTAAAGGCTGCGCATTTTAATGGCTGACGCGCCACGTCGTCAAGCCTGCCCCCCGGGAGGGCGCAGGCAGCGACGCGAACGTCAGATCTCGTCGTCGTCCGAATCCAGCGCGGTAAGCTGGGCGCCCAGCTCCTGCTCGACGTCGTAGGCCGACGGGTGGAGCAACCGCTCGGCGTCTTCACGCTTGCGGCGACGCTCCGCGTGGTGGGTGAGGCCGGTACCGGCCGGGATCAGACGACCCACCACCACGTTCTCCTTCAGGCCGCGCAGGTAGTCACGCTTGCCGGTCACCGCCGCCTCGGTCAGCACCCGCGTGGTCTCCTGGAAGGAGGCCGCGGAGATGAACGACTCGGTGGCGAGGCTCGCCTTGGTGATACCCAGCAGCAGCCGCTGGTACTTGGCCGGGAACTTATCTTGCTGCTCCAGGCGGGCGTTCTGCTCGAGCACGCGGACCAGCTCGGCCTGATCGCCCGGGATGAAGTCGCTGTCGCCGGCGTCGGTGATCTCCACCTTGCGCAGCATCTGACGCACGATCACTTCGATGTGCTTGTCGTTGATGCCCACGCCCTGCAGGCGATAGACGTCCTGCACCTCGACGGTGATGTACTTGGCCAGCTCGGCGATGCCCAGCAGGCGCAGGATGTCGTGCGGGTTGCTCGGGCCGTCGGAAATGACCTCGCCCTTCTCCACCGACTCGCCTTCGAAGACCGCGATCTGGCGCCACTTCGGGATCAGCATCTCGAACGGGTCGCCGGCCTCCGGGGTGATCGTCAGGCGACGCTTGCCCTTGGTCTCCTTGCCGAAGCTGATCACGCCGCTGATCTCGGCGAGGATCGCCGGTTCCTTCGGCTTGCGCGCCTCGAACAGGTCGGCCACACGCGGCAGACCACCGGTGATGTCCTTGTTACCGGTCGCCTCGACCGGGATACGCGCCACGACTTCACCGACGCCGATACGCGCGCCGTTGTCGGCGGTGATGATCGACTTGCCGGGCAGCGGGTACTGGACCGGGGTATCGGAACCTTCCACGGTGACCGCCTTGCCCGCCGCATCGGTGAGCATGATCAGCGGGCGCTTGTCGCGGCCGGCCATGGGACGCGCCGCCGATTCGATCACCTCGATGGAGGAAAGACCGGTCAGCTCGTCCACGCTGCGGTGCATGGTGACGCCTTCGTCGAGGTCGGCGTACTGCACCTGGCCCTCGGCCTCGGCGACGATCGGGTGGGTGTGCGGATCCCACTTGGCCACGGCCTGGCCGGCTTCAACCAGGTCGCCGTCGCGGACGTCCAGCTCGGCGCCGTAGGGCAGCTTGTAGTACTCGCGCTCGCGGCCGTGGTCGTCAGCGACGGCCAGGGCGCTGGAACGGGAGACCACCACCAGCTTGCCGTCGCCACGCTCGACGTGCTTGATGTTGTGCAGGCGCACCTTGCCGCCGTGCTTGACCTGGACGCTGTCCACCGCGGAGGCCCGTGAGGCCGCGCCGCCGATGTGGAAGGTCCGCATGGTCAGCTGGGTACCCGGCTCGCCGATCGACTGGGCGGCGATGACGCCGACGGATTCGCCGATGTTGACCTGATGACCGCGCGCCAGGTCGCGACCGTAGCAGGACGAGCAGACGCCGTGGGCGGTCTGGCAGGTGATGGTCGAACGCACCACGATCTCGTCGACACCCATGGTATCGAGCTCGGCACACCAGGCCTCGTCGAGCAGGGTATCGCGCGGGATCAGCACCTCGTCGGTGGCCGGGTCGACCACGTCCTGGGCGACCACGCGACCGAGCACGCGCTGGGCCAGGGAGACGATGATGTCGCCGCCCTCGATGACCGGGTGCAGGGTCAGGCCTTTCTCGGTGCCGCAGTCGGGCTCGGTGATGACCATGTCCTGAGCCACGTCGACCAGGCGGCGCGTCAGGTAACCGGAGTTGGCGGTCTTGAGGGCCGTATCCGCCAGGCCCTTACGCGCGCCGTGGGTCGAGATGAAGTACTGCAGGACGTTGAGGCCTTCGCGGAAGTTCGCGACGATCGGCGTCTCGATGATCGAGCCGTCCGGCTTGGCCATCAGGCCACGCATACCCGCCAGCTGGCGGATCTGGGCGGCACTACCCCGGGCGCCGGAGTCGGCCATGATGAAGACGCTGTTGAAGGAGTCCTGCTCGACCTCCTTGCCCTCGCGATCCACCACGGTCTCCTTGGAGATACCGGTCATCATCGCCTTGGCGACCTGGTCGTTGGCACGGGCCCAGATGTCGATGACCTTGTTGTACTTCTCGCCGGCGGTGACGAGACCGGAGGAGAACTGGTCCTCGATCTCCTTCACCTCGTCCTCGGCCGCCTCGACGATCTCGGCCTTCTCGTCCGGGATGACGAAGTCGTTGACGCCGATGGAGGCGCCGGACCAGGTGGCCATGCGGAAGCCGGTGTACATCAGCTGGTCGGCGAAGATCACCGCCGGCTTGAGGCCGGCACGGCGGTACACCTCGTTGATCAGCTTCGAGATGGCCTTCTTCTTCATCGGCTGGTCGACCAGCTCGAAGGGCACGCCATCGGGCAGGATGCGGAACAGCAGCGCACGACCGACGGTAGTGTCGTAGAGGCGACGATGCTCGCTCTTCTCACCGGTCTCCTCGTCGATCTCGACCTCGTCAAGGCGCACTTTGACGCGGGCGTGCATGGCCACGTTCTGGGTGCCGAAGGCGCGCTCCACCTCGTCGAGGCCGGAGAACACCATGCCCTCGCCGTTGGCGTTGATGCGCTCGCGGGTCATGTAGTACAGACCCAGCACCACGTCCTGGGACGGGACGATGATCGGCTCGCCGTTAGCCGGTGACAGCACGTTGTTGGTGGCCATCATCAGCGCGCGGGCCTCGAGCTGGGCTTCCAGGGTCAGCGGCACGTGCACCGCCATCTGGTCGCCGTCGAAGTCGGCGTTGTAGGCGGCACAGACCAGCGGGTGCAGCTGGATCGCCTTGCCCTCGATCAGCAGCGGCTCGAAGGCCTGGATGCCGAGGCGGTGCAGGGTCGGGGCGCGGTTGAGCAGCACGGGGTGCTCGCGGATGACGTCGGCGAGGATGTCCCACACCTCCGGCAGCTCGCGCTCGACCATCTTCTTGGCGGCCTTGATGGTGGAGGCATAGCCGAGGGACTGCAGCTTGGAGTAGATGAACGGCTTGAACAGCTCCAGCGCCATCTTCTTCGGCAGGCCGCACTGGTGCAGGCGCAGGGTCGGGCCGACGGTGATCACCGAGCGGCCGGAGTAGTCCACGCGCTTGCCCAGCAGGTTCTGACGGAAACGCCCCTGCTTGCCCTTGATCATGTCGGCGAGCGACTTCAGCGGGCGCTTGTTGGACCCGGTGATGGCCCGGCCGCGACGACCGTTGTCGAGCAGCGCATCCACCGACTCCTGCAGCATGCGCTTCTCGTTGCGCACGATGATGTCCGGCGCATTGAGGTCGAGCAGCCGCTTGAGGCGGTTGTTGCGGTTGATCACGCGACGGTAAAGATCGTTGAGATCCGAGGTCGCGAAGCGGCCACCGTCCAGCGGCACCAGCGGACGCAGGTCCGGCGGCAGCACCGGCAGCACCTCCATGACCATCCACGCCGGGTCGTTGCCCGAGCCCTGGAAGGCCTCGAGCAGCTTGAGGCGCTTGGAGAGCTTCTTGATCTTGGTCTCGGAGTTGGTCTGCGGGATCTCCTCGCGCAGGCGACCGATCTCCTCCTCGAGATCGATGTCCTTGAGCAGCGCCTGGACCGCCTCGGCACCCATGCGGGCGTCGAAGTCGTCACCGAACTCCTCGAGGGCCTCGAAGTACTGCTCGTCGTTGAGCAGCTGGCCACGCTCGAGGGTGGTCATGCCCGGGTCGATGACCATGAAGCTCTCGAAGTAGAGCACGCGCTCGATGTCGCGCAGGGTCATGTCGAGGAACATGCCGATGCGCGACGGCAGCGACTTCAGAAACCAGATGTGCGCGACGGGGCTCGCCAGCTCGATGTGGCCCATGCGCTCGCGGCGAACCGCGGCCTTGGTCACCTCGACGCCGCACTTCTCGCAGATGATCCCGCGGTGCTTCATGCGCTTGTACTTGCCGCACAGGCACTCGTAGTCCTTCACCGGACCGAAGATCTTGGCGCAGAACAGGCCGTCCCGCTCCGGCTTGAAGGTACGGTAGTTGATGGTCTCCGGCTTCTTGACCTCGCCGTAGGACCAGCTGCGGATCATGTCCGGCGACGCCAGGGTGATCTTGATCGCGTCGAACTCTTCGGACTGCGACTGCGATTTGAGGACTTTCACCAAATCTTTCATGGGGGTCGGCTCCGTTGCGGAGTTGTCATGGGCGGGGGCGTTGCCACCCCCGCGGACCGTCATTCTGTGAAGCGCAGGCGGTACGGCCTCAGCTTTCCAGCTCGATATCGATACCCAGCGAGCGGATTTCCTTCACCAGCACGTTGAAGGATTCCGGCATGCCCGCCTGCATGGTGTGGTCGCCGTCCACGATGCTCTTGTACATCTTGGTGCGACCCTCCACGTCGTCGGACTTGACCGTGAGCATCTCCTGGAGCGTATAGGCCGCGCCGTAGGCCTCCAGGGCCCAGACCTCCATCTCCCCGAAGCGCTGGCCCCCGAACTGCGCCTTGCCGCCCAGCGGCTGCTGAGTGACCAGCGAGTAGGAGCCGGTGGAACGCGCGTGCATCTTGTCATCCACCAGGTGGTTGAGCTTCAGCATGTACATGTAGCCCACCGTGACTGGACGGTCGAAGGCGTCGCCGGTCCGCCCGTCGTACAGGGTCGTCTGACCGGAATCCGGCAGGTCGGCGAGGCGCAGCAGATGCTTGATCTCGCCCTCTTGGGCGCCGTCGAACACCGGCGTCGCCATCGGCACGCCGCCCTTGAGGTTCTTCGCCAGGGCGATCACCTCATCGTCGGAAAGCAGGTCGAGGTTTTCGACGCGGGTGCCCTCGCTGGCATTGTAGACCTGGCCGAGGAACTCGCGGATCTGGCCGACCTGCTGCTCACGGGCGTCGCGCAGCATGTGCTCGATCTTGACCCCGAGGCCGCGGGCGGCCATGCCCAGGTGAGTCTCGAGGATCTGACCGACGTTCATCCGCGACGGAACGCCCAGCGGGTTCAACACCACGTCGATGGGCTCGCCGTAGCCGTCGAAGGGCATGTCTTCGATCGGCATGATCGCCGAGATGACACCCTTGTTACCGTGACGGCCGGCCATCTTGTCGCCCGGCTGCAGGCGACGCTTGATCGCCAGGTAGACCTTGACGATCTTGAGCACGCCCGGCGCCAGGTCGTCGCCCTGGGTGAGCTTGCGCTTCTTGTCCTCGAACCGCTCGTCCATCTCCTTGCGACGGTTCTCGAGCTGTTCGTCGGCCTGGGCCAGCAGCTCGTTGAGCGCCTCGTCCTGCATGCGCAGCTTGAACCACTGCTGACGCGGCAGCTCCTCGAGGTAGCTGTCGGAGAGCACGTCGCCTTTCTTCAGCTTCGGCCCGCCGTTGACGGCCTGACCGACGAGGGTGCGCTGCAGGCGCTCGAAGGTGGCATCCTCGGCGATGCGGTAGGTCTCCTGCAGGTCCTTGCGGACCTCATCGAGCTGCATCTGCTCGATGGACAGCGCCCGGGAGTCCTTCTCCACGCCGTCACGGGTGAAGACCTGGACGTCGATGACGGTCCCCTTCATGCCGGTCGGGGCACGCAGGGAGGTGTCCTTCACGTCGGAGGCCTTCTCGCCGAAGATCGCACGCAGCAGCTTCTCTTCCGGCGTCAGCTGGGTCTCGCCCTTGGGCGTGACCTTGCCGACCAGGATGTCGCCCGCGCCGACCTCGGCACCGATGTAGACCACGCCGGCCTCATCCAGCTTGCCCAGCGCCGACTCGCCGACGTTGGGAATATCGGAGGTGATCTCCTCCGGTCCCAGCTTGGTATCGCGCGAGACGCAGGTCAGCTCCTGGATGTGGATGGTGGTGAAACGGTCTTCCTGGACCGCCCGCTCGGAGAGCAGGATGGAGTCCTCGAAGTTGTAGCCGTTCCACGGCATGAAGGCGATGCGCATGTTCTGGCCCAGGGCCAGGTCACCCATGTCGACGGACGGGCCGTCGGCCAGGATGTCGCCACTCGACACCCGATCACCGGGGCGCACGATCGGGCGCTGGTTCTGGCAGGTGTTCTGGTTCGAGCGCAGGTACTTGGTCAGGTTGTAGATGTCGACGCCGGCCTCGCCGCCGATGATCTCGTCCTCGTTGACCCGCACCACGATGCGCTTGGCGTCGACCGAGTCGATCACCCCGCCGCGACGGGCCACTTCGCAGACGCCGGAATCACGGGCCACGAAGCGCTCCATTCCGGTGCCCACCAGGGGCTTGTCGGCACGCAGGGTCGGCACCGCCTGACGCTGCATGTTGGCCCCCATCAGGGCGCGGTTGGCGTCATCGTGCTCGAGGAAGGGGATCAGGGCCGCGGCCACGGAGACCACCTGGCGCGGCGAGACGTCCATCAGCGTGACCTGCTCGGGACGCATGAAGGTGGTCTCGCCGCGGTGACGGACCTGGACCAGGTCGTCGACCAGCTTGCCGCCCTCGTCCACGGTGGCGGAGGCCTGGGCGATGACGAAGTCGCCCTCCTCGATCGCCGAGAGGTGCACCACGTCGTCGGTCACCTGGCTGTCCACGACCTTGCGGTACGGCGTCTCGAGGAAGCCGTAGCTGTTGGTGTGGCTGTAGGTGGCCAGCGAGTTGATCAGGCCGATGTTCGGGCCTTCCGGCGTCTCGATCGGGCACAGACGGCCGTAGTGGGTGGCGTGAACGTCACGCACCTCGAAGCCGGCCCGCTCGCGGGTCAGGCCGCCCGGGCCAAGCGCAGAGACGCGGCGCTTGTGGGTGACCTCGGAGAGCGGGTTGTTCTGGTCCATGAACTGGGAGAGCTGGCTGGAGCCGAAGAACTCCTTCACCGCCGCCGCGACCGGCTTGGCGTTGATCAGGTCCTGGGGCATCAGGCCTTCGCTCTCGGCCATGGAGAGGCGCTCCTTGACCGCACGCTCGACGCGCACCAGGCCCACGCGGAACTGGTTCTCGGCCATCTCGCCGACGCAGCGGATGCGGCGGTTGCCCAGGTGGTCGATGTCGTCGACGTCGCCGAAGCCGTTACGGATGGCGATCATCTCGCGCAGCACGTCGAGGATGTCGCGCTGGTCGAGGACGCCCGAACCGGTGTCGCTGTCGCGACGCAGGCGACGGTTGAACTTCATGCGGCCCACGCCCGACAGGTCGTAGCGATCTTCGCTGAAGAACAGGTTGGTGAACAGCGTCTCGGCGGCCTCCTTGGTGGGCGGCTCGCCGGGACGCATCATGCGATAGATCTCGACCAGTGCCTCGAGGCGGGACCCGGTGGTATCCAGCTTGAGGGTGTCGGAGATGAAGGGGCCACAGTCGAGATCGTTGGTGTAGAGGGTCTCGAGGCTGGTGACGCCGGCCTGGCCGAGCTTCTCCAGCAGCTCAGGGGTGATCTCGCTGTTGCAGGAGCAGATCAGCTCGCCGGTGTTGGGATCGACCTGATCCTTGGCCAGGGTCTTGCCGAA
This sequence comes from Halomonas saccharevitans, assembly GCF_900116405.1. GTDB lineage: Bacteria > Pseudomonadota > Gammaproteobacteria > Pseudomonadales > Halomonadaceae > Halomonas > Halomonas saccharevitans. The sequence continues at coordinate 86,352 of NZ_FPAQ01000009.1, forward strand.
GAGGTAGTCCATCGGCACGTCGAGGCGCTCGAGACCGGCCTTCTCCAGCTGGCGGATGTGCTTCTGGGTGACCCGGCGCCCCTCCTCGACGATGACGTTGCCGTCGCCGTCCTTGATGTCGAAGGTGGCGGTCTCACCGCGCAGGCGCGACGGCACCAGCTCCACGGAGAAGCCGGACTTCTCGATGTGGAAGGTGCTGAACTCGAAGAACTCGGCGAGGATCTCCTCGGCGCTCATGCCCAGGGCGTGCAGCAGCACCGTGGCCGGCAGCTTGCGGCGGCGGTCGATGCGCACGAAGACGCTGTCCTTGGGATCGAACTCGAAGTCGAGCCAGGAGCCGCGGTAGGGAATCACGCGGGCCGAGTAGAGCAGCTTGCCAGACGAGTGGCTCTTGCCCTTGTCATGGTCGAAGAACACGCCGGGCGAACGGTGCAGCTGGGAGACGATGACCCGTTCGGTACCGTTGATGACGAAGGTACCGTTTTCGGTCATCAGGGGGATCTCCCCCATGTAGACTTCCTGCTCCTTGATGTCCTTGATCGCCTTGTTCGACGAGTCCTTATCATAGATGATCAGGCGGACCTTGACGCGCAGGGGGGCCGAATAGGTGACGCCACGCAGCTGGCACTCCTTGACGTCGAAGGCCGGGGTGCCGAAACGGTAGCTGACATACTCAAGGGCCGCGTTGCCGGAGAAGCTCGCGATCGGAAAGACCGACTTGAAGGCGGCGTGCAGGCCGATCTCCATGCGTTCTTCGGGTGAGCGATCCTGCTGGAGAAACTCGTAGTAGGAATCAAGCTGGATGGCCAGCAGGTAAGGCACATCCATCACTTGGGGCAGTTTGCCGAAATCCTTGCGGATGCGTTTTTTCTCAGTGTATGAGTAAGCCATCTGTATTCCCCAGCTTGTTCACCATGGGTGACCGATGCGTGTCGGCGTCACCCGACGGGTACGGCTCCGTCAGGCGCTGACGGCAAGCCTCCACCAGGAGGCTCGCCGTCGGAATTCGGCTAGCGGTTGCCCGAGGGGGCGACCGTCTAGTTACAACAGAAAAAGGCCGGCAGCGGGTGACCCGCCACCAGCCGTGGAAGCTTACGCAGCGCGTGAAGCCATGGGCACAAGGGTTACTTGAGCTCCACGCTCGCGCCGGCTTCTTCCAGCTTCTTCTTCGCCTCTTCGGCGTCGTCCTTGGACATGGCTTCCTTGATGGTCGCCGGTGCGCCGTCGACGGCACCCTTGGCTTCCTTCAGGCCCAGGCCAGTGATCTCGCGGACGGCCTTGATGACGTTGACCTTCTTGTCGCCTGCGCCGGTCAGCACCAGGTCGAATTCGGTCTGCTCTTCCTCGACGGCGGCTTCAGCGCCACCCGGGCCGGCCACGACAGCAGCGGCAGCAGAGACACCGAACTTCTCTTCCATGGCCTCGATCAGCTCGGCCACTTCCATCACGGACATGTCGGCGACGGCGTTGATGATGTCTTCTTTGGTCAGTGCCATTGTCTAGATTCCTAACTTTGCGGGAGCCTCGGCATCGCGATGGCTCGGGGATTCAATGTTCGATTCAGGCTGAGCGCAAGAGTTCGCCGTTCAGGCGGCCTCTTCCTGCTTCTGGTCGCGCAGCGCCGCGAGGGTACGGACCAGCTTGCCGGCAGAAGCTTCCTTCATGACGGACATCAGCTTGGCGATCGCCTCATCGTAGGTCGGCAGAGTTGCCAGACGGTCGATGTCGCTTGCCGGGATCAGCTCACCTTCGTAGGCCAGCGCCTTGACCTCAAACTCCTTCTGACCCTTGGCGAACTCCTTGAACAGGCGGGCAGCGGCGCCCGGGTGCTCATAGGAGAAGGCCAGCATGGTCGGACCGGAGAAGGTCTCGTCCAGAATCTCCCAAGGAGTTCCGGACAGGGCGCGGCGTGCCAGGGTGTTGCGAACAACACGGATCTGCACGCCGTTCTCGCGGGCCTGCTTGCGCAGGTCGGTCATCGCGCTGACCGCGACGCCACGAGAGTCGGCAACTACGACGGAGAGCGCATCCTTGGCCGCTTCACTGACCTCGGCAACAATTGCCTTCTTGCCTTCGAGTGCTAGTGGCACAGTGATCACTCCTTCGTGCCGGAACCTCGCGAGAGGATTCCGGTGGTTACCATCTCTCCCGACCGGAGGTCGGGAGTCCTGGGTGATGGTGCTCACCAGATATCTGGCGGCCACACCATCTGCGCAGGCCTTCCCGGGGGAAGATTAAGCCGCTCTTCCGAAGAGGAGCGGCACCTGCGGTCTTTGACGGTGCCCCGCCGGCGAGGATAGCCCGGCACGGGGACCGCAAAGTTCCTGCAATCGTCTCGATCGACGCCCGGTTAGACCAGGGCGGAATGATCGATGGTAAGACCCGGGCCCATGGTGGTGGACACGGTGAACTTCTTGAAATAGACACCCTTGGACGTGCTCGGCTTGAGCCGCTTCAGGTCGGCGACCAGCGCTTCCAGGTTGCCCTGAATGGCGGCGGCGTCGAAATCGACCTTGCCCAGAGTGGTATGGATGATGCCGTTCTTGTCGGTACGGAAGCGCACCTGACCGGCCTTGGCGTTCTTGACCGCGGTGGCGACGTCCGGGGTCACGGTACCGACCTTCGGGTTCGGCATCAGGCCGCGCGGACCGAGGATCTGACCCAGCTGACCGACGACGCGCATGGCGTCCGGCGAGGCGATGACCACGTCAAAGTCGAGCTGACCCTTCTTGACCTGCTCGGCCAGGTCGTCCATGCCGATGATGTCGGCACCGGCTTCCTTGGCGGCTTCGGCGTTGGCACCCTGGGTAAAGACGGCAACACGCACGTCCTTGCCGGTACCATTGGGCATGACGGTGGCGCCACGCACGACCTGATCGGATTTCCGCGGATCGACGCCGAGATTGATGGCGACGTCCAGGGATTCCTTGAACTTGACGGTGGAGAGCTCGGAGAGCAGTGCCACGGCCTCGTCGAGGGAGTAGGCCTTGCTGGCGTCGACCTTCTCGCGAATCTGCTGCGCGCGCTTGGACAGTTTAGCCATGATCAGAGACCCTCCACGTTCAGGCCCATGCTGCGGGCACTACCAGCAATGGTACGCACCGCGGCGTCGAGATCGGCAGCCGTCATATCCGGCTCCTTGGTCTTGGCGATCTCTTCGAGCTGTTCGCGGGTCACGGTACCGACCTTGGTCTTGTTCGGCTCACCGGAGCCGGACTTGATGCCAGCGGCCTTCTTCAGCAGGACCGCCGCGGGCGGGGTCTTGGTGACGAAGGTGAAGCTGCGGTCGGAGTAGACGGTGATGACCACGGGGGTCGGCAGGCCGACCTCGATGTCCTGCGTCGCAGCGTTGAACGCCTTGCAGAACTCCATGATGTTGACACCGTGCTGACCCAGTGCCGGACCCACGGGGGGGCTCGGATTGGCCTTGCCGGCTGCCACCTGCAGCTTGATATAAGCCTGTACTTTCTTGGCCATGATGGACTCCAGTTGGGTAGTAGCGCCTTGCGGCTCCCCGGTTTACACGGCCGCCCTCGGGCGGCCGCCACGAAAACGGTGTGGGCGGAAGGTTATTCCTTCTCGACCTGGGCAAACTCCAGCTCGACGGGCGTGGAGCGGCCGAAGATCAGCACGCTGACCTGCACACGGCTCTTGTCGTAATTGACCTCTTCGACGACGCCATTGAAGTCGGCGAAGGGCCCGTCAGTGACGCGAACCGACTGACCCGGCTCGAACAGCGTCTTGGGCCGCGGCTTGTCGGTGCCATCCTTGACGCGACTGAGGATGGCGTCAGCCTCACGCTGAGTGATGGGCGCCGGCTTCTCTTTGGTACCGCCGATAAAGCCCATGACGCGTGGGGTCTCGTTGACCAGGTGCCAGGTCTCGTCATCCATCTCCATCTCGACCAGCACGTAGCCGGGATAGAACTTGCGCTCGCTCTTGCGACGCTTGCCGTCACGCACCTCGACGACTTCTTCGGTGGGCACCAGAATCTCGCCGAAGCGATCCTCCATGCCATACATCTTCACGCGCTCGGTGAGCGAGCGCATGACATGCTTTTCGAAGCCGGAGTAGGCGTGGACGACATACCAACGCTTGGACATGAAAACTCCTAACCGATGACGCCGGACATCGCCCAGCCAAGAAGGGTATCAATCAGCCAGAGCATCAACCCGACAACTAGCACGGCCACCAGCACGATGGCGGTGGTCTGGATGGTCTCGGGTCGTGTCGGCCAGACGACGCGCTGAATTTCCTTCTTCGCACTCCTGGCGAGCTCGAGCAGATCACGACCCTTGGTCGTGGTCAGCGCCACCAGCGCCGCCGCCACGCTAAGCACGACGACACCGAGCACACGATAGAGAAGTGCCTGGTCGGCAAAATAGGTATTGCCGACCACGGCAAGGACCAGCAGAGTGACGACAACCGCCCACTTGAGCCCGTCGTGGCGCGACTCTTGCACCTCGGCGTTATGCTTCATGAAAACGAGACTCCTCAGGGTGCGGCAATCGAAACATGAAAGTATATGAGATATCGCCAGCCTGGGGAAGACTGGCAGGCCAGGAGGGAATCGAACCCCCAACCTGCGGTTTTGGAGACCGCTGCTCTGCCAATTGAGCTACTGGCCTGTATCTGCTTCCGCAACCGCCCTTTGCAGGCGGCCTTCACGATAGCGGGCGCCATGATAGCGAAAACTGCTCCGCCTGACAACCCCTCCCCCGACACATCGTCGCTCGAGGGAGAAAAAGAAAAGGCGAGCCGCGGCTCGCCTTCTCAATATGGAGCTCATGGACGGAATTGAACCGTCGACCTCACCCTTACCAAGGGTGTGCTCTACCCCTGAGCTACATGAGCACAACTCGTGGCATCAACCTTCGATACCTGGAGCGGGCAGCGGGGATCGAACCCGCATCATCAGCTTGGAAGGCTGAGGTTCTACCATTGAACTATGCCCGCCTACCCACTCTTGCTACCTGCACCCGATGCATCGCGTGCGGCGAAACTTGGTGGAGGGGGAAGGATTCGAACCTTCGAAGCTTTCGCGGCAGATTTACAGTCTGCTCCCTTTGGCCACTCGGGAACCCCTCCAACTGGCGATGTATTCTACCGCCTTTGTTCACGGTGTCAAGCCTATGATTTATCAGGATCTTGATACTACGTGCCGAACGAGCCGGCGCGTCTTCCCGGAACGCGACGCATTCTGTCAAAGCAGCATCGAGAATGCAAGCGCCGCTCGAATCTTTTCCATCGCTACCGGCGCGGGCACCTCAGGCGCCCCGGAGAGTCGGCCGGCTCGCTCTGAGGCCGTCAGCGGGAAACAGGCCTCGAGCCCGCCATAGACCATGTCCGGCCACACCGCATGAGGGGCCTGCACGCCGCGCGACACCACCCGCGCATCACCACCCGTCAGCAACAGGGGAAGCGCAACTTCCTGCTGCTCGCACACCTCGCTGTAGATGCGATTGACCGCGCTGACCGCCGCCATGTAGATGCCGTGATTGACCGCTTCGACCGTTCGCCGCCCCGGTTCCAGTAACTCTTCCGCCTCACTGTCTGGATCGATGGCCACGTTGCGGGTACCAAGCTTGAGACTCTCCTTCATCAGGCGCAGCCCCGGCAGTATATAGCCCCCAAGGTGTCGCCCGCCGGGCAGCACGAAATCGATAGTGATGGCGCTACCGCAATCCACCGCACAGCAGCCGCCCACCAGCTGGTAGCCTGCCAGGGCCCCCATCCAGCGATCGACGCCCAGCCTGGCGGGCTCCTCATAGCCGTTGGAGACGCCCAGGGCCTCATGGGTGGAGCGAGCCACGTGGACGGTGCCCACACGGCGGCGCAGCAGCGCCACCGTCTCGTCCAGGACCGCCCGGCGTGCCACGCTGGAAATGCGCACCGCCTCGACCACGTCCAGGTCCGGGATATCGGCGCCGGGTCGCCACTCCTCACGGGTCCAGACCGCTCCACGCGAGCGGATCTCGCTGCTGTCGCTATCCTTGAGGCGCCACTTCGACAGGGTATTGCCGATATCCAGATCCAGGATCATGCCCGCCTCCGCACGCTGATTTCACCGCCGGCTAGCCGCAGCTGCCGCTCGCCCTGGCGCACCCATAGATTACCGGCCTCATCCACATCGCCGGCAATCGCCGATTCACGCTCGCCCCGCTGCAGGATCTCCACCTCACAGCCGGCATAGGCATGCCGAGCGTTCCAGTCATCCCGCCATGCGGCGAAGCCCTGCTGCTCGAAGCCCGCCAGCAGGGGCAGCAGTTCGTCCAACAGCGCCGCGGCCAGAGCATTGCGTGACAGCCCCGGCGCCTGGTCGTGCACTGCGGCCACGGGCTGATCGATGCTCTCGCGAAACGCCTGGGGCAGATCGACGTTGATGCCCATACCGACCACCACCTCGCAGGGCCCAGCGGCATCCCCGCTGATTTCGACCAGGATGCCAGCGAGCTTGCCCAGCTCCCCGTCGCGCCCCTTCAGCAGCACGTCGTTGGGCCACTTGAGCCGGGGTGTGGCGCCGTGCCGCTCGAGGACCCGGGCCAGCTCCACACCGAGGGCCAGGCTCAGCCCCTCCAGGGCAGCCACGCCGGCTTCTACCTGCCAGCCGATCGAGAGCATTAGGGTCCGCCCCCAGGGCGTGACCCAGGCACGTCCTCGACGCCCGCGCCCTTCGCTCTGCTGCTCCACCAGGCAGACCTCGCCATGCCCGGCGCCCTGGGCGAACCGCTCGCGCAGGTAGGCATTGCTGGAGGGCAGCGTCTCTTCGACGAACAGCCGTGTCAGATGAGGACGCGTCTCCCGGGACAGGTTCGCGATCACGGCACGCCCATCGAGCAGTTCCAGACGCTCCATCAGACGATACCCCTGCCCCTTCACCGCCTCCATGGGAATGCCCAGGGACTCCAGTTTCTGCAGCTGTTTCCATACCGCCGCCCGCGAGACGCCGAGCTGCACTCCCAGCTGCTCGCCGGAGTGGAACTCGCCGTCGCTCAACAGGCGGATCAGGTCACCGATGGTCATGCTCATGCCCCAGACGGGAAATGAGCCATTCTAGCGGATGGGGGCAGGCCCCGGAAATCGCGGTGCAGCAGTCACGCCCCCGACAAACGGGTGAGATCGCCACACGCGTGCATTTCAACGGCCCCTGAGGCCACCAGGCATCGACAGACGGGCACCGCGAGCCGCTTCTCCAGGCGACTCGCTCCGACTCCCTGACCCCGTGTGAGCCGATGCCTGGAACGGGCGGATCCCCCCCGTGTGTCGCAGCAAGGCGTCTCTCTCGGCCGACCGTGACGCCCTACCCCGTCGCGCCCACATCGGCTCTCCCACGGTTTCATGCGCCCATACGAAAACGCCCCCGCCTCCTTTGAGGCGGGGGCGTTACGGTTTGGGCCCGTATACCAGTTGACCGGACGAGCCGGCGCGATCAACAATTTCTGAGCTCACATGAAAAAACCCCGAGCTCTTATGAGCTCGGGGTTTTCTCGGAATAGGTGCCTGACGATGACCTACTCTCGCATGGGGAGTCCCCACACTACCATCGGCGCTGATCGGTTTCACTGCTGAGTTCGGCAAGGGATCAGGTGGTTCCCGTACGCTATGGTCGTCAGGCGAAAAACGGTGAATCATGCTGACGAGATCGTCTCGCGTATCCGTCATGTCGGTTGCCATCGGCAGACCGCTTGGGTGTTATATGGTCAAGCCTCACGGGCCATTAGTACCGGTTAGCTCAACGCCTTGCAGCGCTTCCACACCCGGCC
>NZ_FPAQ01000054.1 GCF_900116405.1 Halomonas saccharevitans
GTGTAGGTCACGACCCCGTTGCTGAGGGATACCGTGCCGCCGTTAGCGGACGTCGCGCTGACACCGGTGACGGTGGCACCGTCGGCCCCCTGCGTATCGTTGCCGATCAGCGTGCTCGTATTGATCTGCAGCGCGGTGTCTTCGGCCACGGCCGGGGTCAGGGTGTCGTCCTCGGCCGTGGGAGCGTCGTCGACGATCTGGATGTCCAGCGAGGCGCTGGCACTGCTGCCGTCGGTGTCGACGACGCTGACCGCGAAGCTGTCCAGGTAACCCGTGTCGGTCGCGTCCGTGACGCTGTCGTTGTCGACGGTGGCGGTCAGGGTGTAGCTGTAATCCAGCGTGCCGCCGGCGGCATCGCCGCTGAAGCCGGTCAGGGTCAGCGTGCCGAAGGCGCTGGTCAGGGTGACCGGCGTGCTGGCGGACAGTCCCTGCAGGTCGGCCAGGCTCAGGCTCTGGCCGCCCACGCTCAGGCTGCCCAGCTCGTCCAGGGCGGTGAAGCTGAAGCTGCCGCTCTGGGTCAGCGCGGCGGCATCCGGGCTGGAGCCATCCGCCAGGGCGGCTTCGTCAACGCTCTGCTCGGCGCCTTCGGCGCTGAGGCCGGTCAGCGTCACGCCATCGTCCTGACCGGTGATGGTCACCGTCAGGTCGGCTTGACTGGTGTCGCCGTCGGCATCGGTCAGGGTGTAGGCGAAGGTCTCGGTGAGGCTGTCGCCCTCGCCCAGCGCCTGCACGGCGGAATTGCCGTTGTCGAGCTGATAGCTCCAGGTGCCGTCGCCGTTGTCGGTGAAGGTACCGTACTGCACGCCGCTGACGTCGGCAGCGTCAAACGTCACGCCCTCGGGACGGTCGGCGCCCAGGGTGTCATTGATCAGGACGTTGCCGCTGATAATGTCACTCGCATCGTCTTCCCGAAGGCTCGCCATGTCATCCCGGGCCGTCGGAGCATCATCGTTGATGTCGATAGTGAGCGTCGCGGGGGCAGAGACATCGCCATCATCATCGGTCACGCGTACCCCGAACAGATCCTGTAACTGATCGGCCTCACCGCTCTCGCCGGATACAGGATGATCAGCACTCTGGGTCAGGGTGTAGGACCAGCTGCCATCGGTGTTCACGCTCAGCGTGCCATACTCACCGCTTACCTCGGTGCCGTCGGCCGTGACAGCAATCCAGGTGCCATTTACGTTCTGCACCTCGATGAGAGCCAGAAGATCATCGCCAGTATCGATCTGAAACGCCCCGGACGTGTTCAGCGTGCCGCCACCGCTGCCCTCGGAGAGGGCAGCTTCCCACACGACATCACCGTTACCATTAAGATCGACCGTCGCGACAGTCGGTATAGAGTCCGGCGCTTCATCGAGCGCTTGATCCTGAGTCTCGAAGGTTGCGCCCAGAGAGTTTAAGCCGTATTCGAAGGCGAGCGGATCGAGGTTCTCGCTGATGCGCGCCAGACGCACGAAGTCATGACCACCGCCCGGGCCACCGGCGCCCCCGGCGCCTGCTGCGGTGGCATCGAGTCCCTCGAGCAGGTCGCCCTCGCCCTCCTCGAGGGCCGTCAGCAGCGCTTCCAGATCGTCATCCTGGACGCTGGCCTCCTCCGCGGTCACCGGCTGCTCGGCGTCGAGATCGGCCGAGATGGCGATCTCCTGCCCTCCGCCAATCACGGTGGGGTCAAGGCCGTCGGCGAAATCGAGCACCACCCGGCCATTATCGGAGGTGACGAGAATCTCACCCTCCTGCAGGGTATCGCCCACCCGCAGCTCGCGGAGATCGCCCGAGGCATCGCGCGCCCAGGCCTGGCCAGTAATGGAGATGATGGTAGCGATGGTCATGAGTCGACTCCCTGCGTACGAATCGCGTGCGAGGCCGCCCAAGGAAGAACGGCTGATACCCAGACACTAGAGCAGCCGTGAAGGCCACACTATTGTACCGATGGCCATGGTTCGGCCTGCTGACAGTCGGCATGACTCGAGGCGGCCGAATCAGACCTCAACCGTAAGGGAAGGTAAACGTCAGGCGGTTTCCCGCTGACCGAGCTTCAGGATCAACTGCAGCCGGTCGCGCACGCCAAGCTTGCGGAAGATGGCACCGAGGTGGGCCTTGACCGAGCGCTCGGTGATCTCGAGCCGGCGTGCGACCTCCTTGTTGCTCTGGCCTTCCGCGACAGCCAGCGCCACGGCCCGCTCGCGCTCGGTCAACTCCGACAGGACTTCGTCCTGCTGTCGCGACTCGCCACCGAGGGCCCGGTAGGCGCTGCCCATGACCTGAGCCAGCAGTTCGGGTGGCACCCAGATTCCCCGGTGACTCGTCACCAGCGCCATCTGGCGCAGAAGTTCGGGAGGTGACAGGGCATGGGCATAGCCGCGGGCGCCGGCGTCGAGTGCCCGCAGGGCCTCCAGCGGGTCGGGCGCATAGCTCAGCACCTTGACGATGGCCCCCCGACCACTTAGCAGGGTGACAAGGGTTGGCCAGGCCTCGATATGGCTCACCACCCATACGCTGTCGCCTTCCCCTGCCTGAGCACGGGCCTGCTGGCGACTGACGAGGCGCGCCTCACTGAAAGCGGCTTGCCAACGCGGGATATCGTCACGCCCGTGACAGACGAAGAGCTGTGTCATCAACGTTCTCCCATGGAGTTCTCCCAGGCCCGCAGCACGGGCTTGAGCAGGTACTGCATCACGGTGCGCTTGCCGGTCAGGATGTCCACCTGGGCCGTCATGCCCGGAATCACCTCCAGTTCCCGGTGCCGCTGGGCATCCTCTCGCGTGCGCACCCGCACCAGGTAGAAGGTATTGCCCTCGTCGTCGGTGATGGTGTCGGCGCTGATGTGATCGAGCTCGGCCTCGAGGCCGCCGTAGATGGCGAAGTCGTAGGCGGTCAGCTTGATGGTCGCCGGCTGGCCGGGCCGCAGGAAGGCGATGTCCTGGGGGGCGATGCGCGCCTCCACCAGCAGGGCATCGTCGGTGGGTACGATGTCGACCACCTCCTGGCCGGGCTGTACCACCCCGCCGAGAGTATTGATCCCCAGGCGCTGCACCACGCCGTCGACCGGCGAGCGGATCTCCGACAGGCGCACCCGATCCTCGAGCCCGGCGCTCGACTCATCGAGCGCGGCCAGCTCGCCCAGGGTCCGCGAGAGCTCGGTTCGCCACTCGTTACGGGCGTTCAGCTCCACTTCACGAAGCTGGGCCTGGGCCTCATCGATCGCCGACTGCAGGCGCTCTACCTGAGCGGCCGCCTGGGTGCGCTCGCCGCTGGCCCTCGAAACATCACGCCGCAGTCGCAGCACCTCGACCTCGGAGACGGCGCCGGACTGCAGCAGAGGCCGCGTGAGATTGAGTTCCTGACTGGCCATGCCGAGCTCCCGTGCCGCGGTATCCCGCCGCGACTGGGCCTCCTCGAGTTCGGCGCGGCGCTGGGCGAGCCGCTCCTCGAGGATGCTCTGCTCCTCGGAGAGCTTGTCGAGGCCGCTCTCATACAGCGCACGCTCCTGGGCCACGATCGCCGGGGCCTGCTCGAAGAGCGCGTCCGCGGGCGTGAATGACGACCCGGTGGCCAGCGCCCTCAGGCGCTCGGCGCGCGCCTGCAGCGACTGAGCCGTGGCGCGATTCTCGCGGAACGTCGACAGAAACCGTGTGGGGTCGATGCGCATCAGCAGTTCGCCGGCCTCGACGCGCTCGCCCTCGCGCACCAGGATCTCCTGCACCACCCCACCGTCGAAGGACTGCACCCGCTGCAGCTGGCTGGAGGGGATAACCCGCCCGGTACCGCGGGTCACCTCGTCGATAGGCGCCAGCCAGGCCCAGACCAGCAGCGCCGCCACGGCCAGTACCACCACGTAGAGAAAGGCCCGGGCTCGGATCGGGTCTTGCTGCAGCCGCGCCCAGTCGGCGTCGCTTGCCCAGTCGCGATTCAGGTGCGCCGCGCTGACGCGGCGAGCGAAGAGTCGATCGATGAAGGGGCGAAACGGTCGCCCGCCCGTCTCGGAGAAACGGCCGATGGCCTCGAAGCCCTGCTGCTCGGCGCTCTTGCGAGACTCGGTCATCAGCTGGCCCTCCCGATCTGTCCCTTGCGCAGGGCCTCCACCACCTTGTCCCGCGGCCCGTCGGCCACCACCTTGCCGCCATCGATGACCAGGATGCGATCGACCAGCGACAGCAGCGAGGTGCGGTGGGTGACGATCACCAGGGTCTTGCCCTGGCCGTAGGACTTGAGGCTGGCCTTGAAGGCCTCCTCGCTGGCGTGATCCATGGCGCTGGTCGGCTCGTCGAGCAGCAGGATGCGCGGATCGTGGACCATCGCTCGAGCGATGGCCACGGCTTGGCGCTGGCCACCGGAGAGCATCTGGCCGCGTTCGCCCACCGGCAGGTCGACGCCTTGGGGGTGGCCGTTGACCAGGCCGTCGAGGCCGCTCAACTTGATCGCCCGCAGCAGTGCCTCGTCATCCACGCCGTCGCTGCCGCCGCCGGCGAGGATGTTGTCGCGCAGCGAGCCGTAAAACAGGCTGACGTCCTGGGACACGTAGCCGATGTGGCGGCGCAGCTGCAGCGGATCGAACTGTCGGATGTCCACGTCATCGATCATGACCGCGCCCGCCGTGGGCTGGTAGAGCCCCAGCAGCAGCTTGTTGAGCGTGGTCTTGCCACAGCCCACGCGCCCCAGCAGCGCCACCCGCTCACCCGGCTCAATGGTCAATGAGACGTCGCGCAGGGCATCGCGCTCCGCCTCGGGATAGCGCAGCGAGACCTTGTCGAAACGGATCTCGCCGCGCACCACCGGGCGATCGATGAAGGCCTTGCCCTCGGGTCGCTCCACCGGGCGCTCCATCACCTCATCGAGGGACTGCAGCGCAGTGGAAGCCTGGTGATACTGCGCCAGCAGCGCCGCCGCCTGGCTGATCGGGGCCATGGCGCGAGACGACAGCAGGTAGGCTGCAATCAGCCCGCCCTGGGTCAGATTACCTTCGATGATCTGGAAGACCCCGATGAGGATTACGCATACCGCCACGCTGTGCTGGGCCCAGAGTGCCACGCTCGACACCGAGGAGCTGACCAGGCGCAGCTGAGCGGAGGTGCGCGACAGGAAGGCCGAGGCCTTCTCCCAGCTGCCCTGGATACGGCTCTCGGCGCGCAACGACTTGACCGTTTCCAGGCTGGAGACCGATTCCACCAGGGTAGCGTTGCGCTGGGCCCCCACCCGCCAGGTGGTCTCGGAGAGTTCATGAAGCTTGCCCTGGGCGGCCATGGCATAGAGCAGCACGAAGACGATGCCGACCAGCAGCGGAATCACCAGCGGCGGACCGATCAGCGCGATGATACCCACGAACATCAGCACGAAGGGCAGATCGACCAGCGACACCACCGTAGCCGAGCCGATGAAGGCCCGCACCGACTCGAAGGACTGCAGGGTGGCCGCGAAGGACCCCGTGGAGGCCGGCCGCGCCTCCATGCGCAACCCCAGCACCCGGGCCATGATCGACGACGACAGCTTGACGTCGGCGCGACTGGCCGCCAGATCGACGAAGGCGTTGCGCATCAGTCGCAGGGCCAGGTCGAAGCAGAGCACGATGAAGATCCCCGCCGCCAGCACCCAGAGCGTCTCGGTGGCGTGGTTCGGCACCACCCGGTCGTAGACGTTGAGCACGAACAGCGGCATAGCCACCGCAAAGAGGTTGATGACCACCGAACCCGCGATGACGTCGCGATAGAGCTTGCGATTCTCGCGGATCACGCCCCAAAACCAGTGACGCGAACGCTGGCGGTTGACCTCGGGCCCACGGGCGTCGAACCGAAAGCGCGGGCGCACATAGATCGCCTGGCCGCTGAAGCTCTGCTGCAGGCCGTCCAGGCTCACCTCGGTCTCGGCATCGCCCAGCTCGGGGAAGATCACCCGCGCACGCCGCGCCTTCAGGTCCAGGGCCACCAGCACGCAGGCGCGCCCCGGCTCGAGCAGCAGCACGGCGGGAAACAGGGCGGGGTTGAGCTGTACCAGGCGGCTCTCGGTGATCCGTGCGGTGAGCCCAGCGCGAGACGCGGCGCGAGCGAAGACGCCGGGCGTCAGGCGCCCCTCTTCGAGGGGCAGGCCGGCGATCAGCGACTCGGCCGTGGCCGCACGATCATGCACTTGAGCAATAGTCTGGAGGCACTCGAGCAGTTCATCACGCACCGCCGATCGAGAGGGCCCCGGGCCCGGATCCAGCTCTTCTTTCTGTGACACAGCCACCTCATACGTCAAATCGCCCCACCGCGTTCACGGTGGAGCGGGGCATTACAGCATGCCTTATCCTGCTCGCGCTCCGCCCGGTCGTCCGGTCAACCGCGAACCGCATAGCTACCGGCGAGGCCCTGAGCGTCGCGCCAAGCGGCGGCAAGCTCACCACTTGGTGTCGGTGAACCGGCCTTGAGATCACTATCGAGGCCGCTGAGATCCAGGTTCTCGCCGACACGCTCCAGGGTGACCTCGACGCGACGGTTCTGGCGACGTCCGTCCACCGTGGCGTTGCTAGCCACCGGCTGGCGGGAGCCATAGCCGCGGGTCTCGATCAACCCTCGCTCGACCCCTTGGCTGGCCAGATAGCGCGCCACGCTGTCGGCACGTGCCCGGGAGAGCGGGTCGTTGATGGCATCAGAGCCGGTGATGTCGGCATGGCCGGCGATGAACACCCGGGCCAAATTGTTCATGCCGCGAATCTCGGCGGCCAGCGCATCGAGCTCGGCGCGGGCATCGCCGCTCAGCTCGGCGCTGTTGATCTCGAACAGGGCATCGGCGGAGAGGGTCACGTCCGGTGCCCGAGCCGGCGCCTCGATGCCGCCGGTGAAGTCGGCCAGGGTGAAGCCCTGGGGGCCCTGGGCGGGACAGATCACGTCGGGATTGATCGCCACCCCGTCGCTGCCGAGCTCTGCCAGCGTTGGCATGTCGTCGCGACGTACCTCAAGCGTCTGCATCAGCTGGCCCATGGCGGCCAGGGTGCGTGCATCGGCCAGCGCCACGTCATATTGGGCATTGGCATAGGCGCGACTCGCCTCGAAGTACTCGTTCTCGCTGTCGAGGACGTCGAGCAGGGTGCGCTGGCCGATATCGAACTGCTGCTGATAGGCCCCGCGGACCCGGTCGATCGACTGGCGATGCTCGTTGAGGTAGCGCAGCTGCTCGCGCAGTCGCTGGGTATCGTTGTAGGCGATCTGGGTGGTCTGGCGGACGTCGACGCAGGCCTTCTCTCGCAGGTTGACGGCCTGCTCGACCCGCTCACTGGCGGCCAGGAAGGAGGCACGGTCGCTGCCGCCGCGATAGAGGTTCATGCTGGCCACCAGCTCAATGCTGTGGCGATCACGATGCTCGCCGTCGGCAACCCCGTCGTAGCTGCCGTCGTTGTTCTCATAGGTGCCGGTACGGCCGCGCAGATCGAGGCGCGGCTGGAAGGCCGAGCGGGTCCCACGCTGCTCGGCGCGGGAGGCCTCGATGTTCTCGATGGCCGCGTGGAACTCGGGATTGCCCTGAAAGGCCAGGTCGACGGCCCGGCCGACATCCGCCGGCAGGCGCTCGTCCATCTCCGGCACCGGCGCCAGGTTCTCGGCCGGCAGGCCGCCGACGATGCGCTGGAAGCGCGCCGTCACGTCGTGCAGGTTGGAAGCCTCGGTCAGCAGGTTGGACTCGGCCAGCGCCAGACGACCACTGATCTGCTCCAGGTCGACGCGTCGCCCCGCCCCCGACATCGCCCGCTCCTCGATCTGGTTGTAGACCCGCAGGTGCTCGCGGTAGTTGTCCTGAGCCAGACGCACCAGTTCACGGCGGCGCTGCACGTCCAGGTAAGCGCGGGTCGCTTCCAGCGCCACCTCCTCGCTCGCCCCCAGCAGCTCGTAGTAGCGCACCAGCTCGGCACGATCGAGGCGCTCGACCTCGCTGGCCGTGGCCAGGCCGTCCCAGAGCATCTGGGTGATGGTCAGCTCGGCGTAGCTGGTATCGTAGCTGCCACGCTCATCGAGCTGGCGGTCCTCCAGGCCGATACCCGCCGCCACATCGACGCTCGGCAGGTAGTTGCCTCGCGCAACGCCGATATCGTTACCCGCGGCCTGGAAGCCGTTGAAGGCCGCCATGACTTCAGGGTTGGTCGAGATCGCCTGCTGCACGACCCGGCGAAGGTCGGTGCTCCCCGGAACCGCCAGGCCCTGGGGCAGCGACTGGGCGACCGCCGCGGCGATCGGCGCAAGCGACAGGGACGCGCCCACGACGACGGAACCGACGAGACGGCGGGCGTGGACGAGTGGCACAGCATCGGCGATGAATTTCATGGGCATTCCCTTTAGAGGAGCGGTGGCATGTGCGAAAGCGAACCAACATGCCGGGCGATGAGGTAGTGGTGTTGTCGTGACGGCTTTTACCCATCTTCAGCAAGCCGACTGACGCCTTTTGCCACTCGCGGATTACGGCCATCGCACAACGTTAGTGCCGGGCAGGAAAGTCGAGCAAGCAACGGCGTTAAACGCTTCATGCCTTTGCATGATGTGTCGGTTTGTAATCAATAGTAACTTAGCAGCGGCATTTGTCCACCTTCCGCCTGAGCGACACGAAGACATGCCGTACCCAGGCGGCACGAGTGAAGGCGGCCTAGCGTCACGCACGGCGGCAAACGTGGTATCGTCTGACCGTCACCGAAACGGCGTGGTTACACCAAGGAGAACGTCATGGCCTCATCGGAAATCCAGAAGACCCGCGTGATCAACGAGCTGCGGGGCTTCATCAAGAAACTTCTGCAGGATCCGAAGATTCTCGAGCAGTCACTGGACATTACCCGGCGCCAGCTCACCGAAGCGGGCGACGGCGATGTGATGGCGCGGATCGCCAACGAGATCTCCGAAACCACCAGCGTGCACATCCCCGAGGATCCCACCGAGCACTCTGAGGCCGACCGGCTATTCCTGGAGCTGCTCAAGGAAGTCGCCAGGGAGGAGCAGGCGCTCTACTGAGCCCTGTCGCCCGACGGTGTCTGCGTGATCGCGCCCGGCCTTATGCCGGGCGCGGCAGTAAGGTACCTTCCCCAGGCGAGGCTGCGCCGTGCGAGCGGTACACGACGTTGGTAGAATGCCGGCCACATCGTCACTGCTGCTCCCCTCGAATGACCTATCTGCTCAAGCTCCACCCCGAAATCACCATCAAGTCCCGCTCCGTGCGTCAACACATGACCCGCTGCCTGGCCAGCAACGTGCGCAATACCCTGCGCCTGCTGGAACCCGGCGTGCGCGTGAAGGCCAGCTGGGACGCTCTGCGCGTACGCTTCCCACAGTCCCTGCCCCCCGAGCGTAAACACGAGCTGGAAGAGAGCCTGACGCGCATCCCCGGCATCAATGAGGTGCTGGCGACTCAGGAGGTCTCCTGCGTCTCGCTCGATGAGGCCGCCGAGTGGATCGTGCCCCACTGGACGCCGGCGATCGCCGGTCGCCGGTTTCGCGTCCGCGCCAAGCGACGCGGCGAGCATGCTTTCTCATCGGTGGATCTGGAACGCCACCTCGGCAGCGCCCTGCTGGCGGCCGAACCCTCGGCGCGGGTCGATCTGAAGCATCCTGAGGTGGTGGTATCGGTGGAGCTGACCGGGGAGCGACTGCAGCTGATCCGCTCGCGCCGCCCCGGCCTCGGCGGCTACCCGCTGGGCGTGCAGGGCGAGGCCCTGGCGCTGGTCTCGGGCGGCTTCGATTCGCCGGTCGCCGCCTGGCGCATGCTGCGCCGCGGCATCAAGACGCACTATCTGTTCTTCAACCTGGGCGGGCCGGCCCATGAGGCGGGCGTCAAGGAGGTGACCCATCACCTCTGGCAACGCTACAGCGCCTCGCACAACGTCGACTTCACCTCGGTGCCCTTCGAGGGCGTGGTCGCCGAGATCCTGCGCAGCATTCCCGACGGCCTGATGGGGGTGATCCTCAAGCGCATGATGGTCCGCGTGGCCAGCCGCATCGCGGCCCGTGCGAACATCCCGATGCTGGTCACCGGTGACGCCATCGCCCAGGTCTCGAGCCAGACGCTCACCAACCTGGCGCTGATCGATGCCGCCAGCGAGCGGCCGATCCTGCGACCGCTGGTCACCGAGGACAAGCAGGAAATCATCGACACCGCCCGGCGCATCGATACCGCCCGCTTCGCCGAGCAGATGCCGGAGTACTGCGGCGTCATATCGCGACGCCCCCACACCCGTGCCCCCGCCGACAAGGTGATGGCCGCCGAGGCCGCCTTCGACTTCTCGGTGCTGGAGGCCGCCGTCGACGCCGCCACCGTGACCCGAGCCAATCGGCTGGGGGATAAGCCGTGCGAGCCCGGCGAGGTGACCGTCGTCGATGGCCCGGCGCGGCTCGCCGAGATGCCGGCGGTCAGCGTGATCGACATCCGAAGGCCCGACGAGTGCGAGGAAACACCGCTCAAACTTGCCGACGTGCCCTGCCTGGAGATCCCCTTCTACGAACTACAGGACCAGGCGCAGCACCTGCCCGCCGACCGCGAGTACCTGCTCTACTGTGACCAGGGGGTGATGAGTCGCATGCAGGCCCTGCACCTGGCCGACCGGGGGCTCGATCACTTCGGGGTCTATCGCCTCGCGGCGACGGGATGAGCCGCGACGGCCGGCCGCGTCGCCGCGGTGGAAGATGGCTTTCAGGGATGCCTAGCAGGAAGCATTCACCGGGATGGCTCGAGGGGATGGCTAGAAGAGATGGCTAGTGGGGATGCCTGAGATGATCGACGAAGGCGCGCCAGCTCGCCGGCAGCGGTACCCAGCCGGCATCGACCATCTTCGGCAGCGCGACCAGCAGGCAGACGATCGCCAGCCCCACCGCCATCGCCCAGCCGCTGTCGATGGCGATCCCCTTCCCGGCCAGCACGTAGATCAAAGTCATCGGCGACATGCCGAGTGCCGTCGCCACCAGAAAGCGGCTCGTGGAGAGCGCCGTGAGCCCTGATGCATAGCTGATCAGCGCGAAGGAGACGACGGGAATCAGCCGGGCCACCAGCACCATGCTGAAAAGAATGTGCTGCGGGCACTCGGGAAACAGGGCGACATGCCCATGCAGGAGCCGTTCGATGACCGGCCGACCCACCAGCCGGGCGATCCAGAAGCTCAGGCCGGCGCCCGTCAGGGCCCCGGTCATGCTAAGCACAAAGGCCAGCAGGGGATCATAAATCATGCCCGCCGCCACGCTGACCACCATGGTGGGAATGGGACCCACCACCACCGTGAGCGCCATCACGCCCGCCAGCATCAACGGCCCCCAGTGCCCCAGCCTCAAGCCCAAGCGCTCCAGGCGCACGGGATCGATCCACCCCGCCTGATAGACCCAGAGCCCCAATGCCATCAGCCCCGCCAGCATAACCAGTGCCAGCAGCGCCTGCTTCCCATGCCGCGGCTCGATTCGCATACTGCCATCCCTTGCCCGTGGGTCAGACAACGTGTGACGGGCGACCGCGCGCCAGCAGCAGAAGAGGGCACGGGCCTTCTCCTTCAGTCTAGCTCGATCAACCCGCCAGCCCGGCGCCGACAGGAGACGATCATTGCCCCTCAATGGCCGACCGCCAGGCGGGTGCAGTGGGGGACGAAGATGCTACAATCCCAGCCCTGATTTCACGGATATTTCGCATGGCGGCCTCGACTTCGCCCAGGCGTCGAGTCGGCCGCCATGTACCACGCTACGGGAACCTCTGAGCCATCATGTCGAATACCGCTCCGCGCAAGATCCTGGTCACCAGCGCCCTGCCCTATGCCAACGGCGACATCCACCTGGGCCACCTGCTGGAGTACATCCAGACCGACATCTGGGTGCGCTTCCAGAAGAGTCGCGGCCACGAGTGCCACTACGTCTGCGCCGACGACGCCCACGGCACCGCGATCATGCTGCGCGCGGAGCAGGAAGGCATCACCTCGGAGGCGCTGATCGAGCGGGTCTCGCGCGCCCATCAGACCGATTTCTCCCGCTTCGGGGTGGCCTTCGACAACTACCACTCGACGCACTCCGTGGAGAACCGCCACTTCAGCGAGCTGATCTACACCCGGCTGCGCGACAAGGGCCACATCGCCACCCGCGATATCGAGCAGATGTACGACCCCGCCAAGGGGCTCTTCCTGGCCGACCGCTTCATCAAGGGCACCTGCCCGAAGTGCAGGACCGAGGATCAGTACGGTGACAACTGCGAGGCGTGCGGGGCCACCTACACCCCGGCGGAGCTGATCGACCCGGTCTCGGCGATCTCCGGCGCCACCCCCGAGGTGAGGAGTTCCACTCACTACTTCTTCAAGCTGCCGGAGTTCGCCGACTTCCTGAAGGCCTGGATCGACGATGATCATGTCCAGCCGCA
This sequence comes from Halomonas saccharevitans, assembly GCF_900116405.1. Lineage (GTDB taxonomy): Bacteria > Pseudomonadota > Gammaproteobacteria > Pseudomonadales > Halomonadaceae > Halomonas > Halomonas saccharevitans. Next base: position 12,331 of record NZ_FPAQ01000054.1, read on the forward strand.
GATCCGCAACAAGCTGATGGAGTGGTTCGAGTCGGGCTTCAACGAGTGGGACATCTCTCGCGATGCTCCCTACTTCGGCTTCGAGATCCCCGATGCGCCGGGCAAGTACTTCTACGTCTGGCTCGACGCGCCGATCGGCTACCTGGCGAGCTTCAAGAACCTCTGCGAACGCGAGGGGCTGGACTTCGATGCGTACTGGTCGCCCGGCTCCGACGCCGAGATCTACCACTTCATCGGCAAGGATATCGTCTACTTCCACGCGTTGTTCTGGCCGGCCATGCTGCACGGCGCCGACTTCCGCACCCCCACGGCGGTGAACTGCCACGGCTTCGTGACGGTGAACGGCGCCAAGATGTCCAAGTCCCGGGGCACCTTCATCAAGGCGGCGACCTACGCCGACCACCTGAACCCCGAGTACCTGCGCTACTACTTCGCCGCCAAGCTCACCTCGCGGGTCGACGACCTGGACCTCAACCTCGAGGACTTCGCCGCGCGGGTCAACAGCGACCTGGTCGGCAAGGTGGTCAACATCGCCAGCCGCTGCGCCGGCTTCGTCAAGAAGCTCGGCGGCGGCCAACTCGCCGCCCACTGCAGCGAGCCCGACATGGTCGCGCGCTTCATCGCCGCCGGTGACGAGATCGCCGATGAGTTCGAGGCGCGTGAATTCGGCCGCGCCATGCGCCGCATCATGGAGCTGGCCGACGAGGCCAACACCTACATCGCCGAGGCCGAGCCCTGGGTGCTGGCCAAGCAGGAGGGCCGCGAGCAGGAAGTGCTCGACATCTGCTCGGTGGGCATCAACCTGTTCCGCCAGCTGATGGTCTACCTGGCCCCGGTGGTGCCGGTGATGGCCGACCAGGCCCGCGACTTCCTCAAGCTTGAGAGCCTCGACTGGCACAGCCGCCACGCCCTGCTGGTGGATCACGAGATCGCCAAGTTCAAGCCGCTGATGACCCGCGTGGAGCGGGACAAGATCGATGCCATGATGGAAGCATCGAAGGAGGATCTGGTGGAAGAACAGAAACTGAAAGAGGCCGCCAAGGGGCCCCTGGCCGAGACGCCGATCGCCGACGAGATCACCTTCGACGACTTCGCCAAGGTCGACCTGCGCATCGCCCGCATCGCCAAGGCCGAGTACGTCGAGAAGGCCGACAAGCTGCTCAAGCTGACCCTGGACCTGGGCGGCGAGAGCCGCACCGTGTTCGCCGGCATCCGCGCCGCCTATGCCCCGGAGGCCCTGGAGGGACGCCTGACCGTGATGGTGGCCAACCTGGCGCCGCGCAAGATGCGCTTCGGCGTCTCCGAGGGCATGGTGCTCGCCGCCGGCAACGACGATGGCATCACCCTGCTCAGCCCCGACGCCGGCGCCGAGCCGGGCCAGCGGGTCAGCTGAGCGACCGTGGCGACGCCAACCGCTGACGCCTCTCGCGCCGAGCTGATCGAGTCGGTCGACGCCCTGCTGCCCCAGACCCAGTGCGGCAAGTGCGGCCAGCCGGGCTGTCGCCCCTACGCCGAGGCGATCGTCGACGGCGAGGCGATCAACCACTGCCCGCCCGGCGGGGAGGCGACGGTGGCCCGGCTGGCCGAGCTGACCGGACGCGAGCCTGTGCCGCTCGCCGAGCCGGCCCAATCGCCCCTGGTAGCCTGGATCCGCGAGGACGAGTGCATCGGCTGCACCAAGTGCATCCAGGCCTGCCCGGTGGATGCCATCCTCGGCGCCGCGAAGCGGATGCATACGGTCATCGCCGACGAGTGCACCGGCTGCGAGCTCTGCGTGGCGCCCTGTCCCGTGGACTGCATCGACCTGCTGCCCCATCCCGCCTGGGAGGCCGCCGAGAGCGATGCGGCGCGCGACGCCTACCTGGCGCGCCGCGCCGCGCTGGGTCGGCGTCGTCATCGGGCCCGCGAGCAGCGCCTGGCCAGGCAGGCCCGCGAGAAGCGCCTGGAGCGCCAGAAGCGGCTGATCCAGCAGCGCCAGCGCTCGGCGGACACGGCGGCGGCCGGCCCCACGCCGCAGCGCCAGCGGCAGATGGCCGTCAAGGCGGCGGAGCAGGCGCTGCGCCGAGCCCGCCAGCAGCTGGCCCACGCCGAACGCCAGGGCGACGCGACCACCCGGGAGGCGGCGCAACAGCAGGTCGACGCCGCCCAGCGGCTGCTCGACGATGCCCGCAGGGCGCTTTAGCAACCCGACGCGGCAGAATGACACCCGACACCTTCCCGCACCATCGCGTGGGGCTTATCCGGCAACTGCCGCCCCCCGCTCTTGCCAGGGACTGCCTTGACTACTCCTCTCCCTTAAGAAAGAGGATTCCCAATTCACCGAGAACCGGACTCGGAGACGAGCTCCATGCCACTTACATTCTCTCCAAGGGCTAACACCGCCAGCCCGGCGGCTTTAATGTTGACCGCAGCGTTCACGTCACGGTCGTGCTCTGCGGCGCACTCGGGGCATGTCCAGGCGCGAATCTGCAACGGCATCTCGGGCATCACGTACCCGCAGGCGGAGCATCGCTTGCTCGACGGATACCACGGGTCAATGGCCGATACCTGTCGATCCGCCCAGGTCGCCTTGTATTCCACCTGGCGCACAAATTCGCCCCACCCTGCATCGCTGATCGACTTAGCCAGCGAGCGGTTGCGCAGCATGTTCTTCACCTTGAGGGATTCGACGCAGATCACTTGGTTCTCGTTGACGATACTGCGGGACAGCTTGTGCAAGCGGTCCATCCGGCAATCGGAGATTTTGGCGTGAAG